>NZ_BOMW01000062.1 GCF_016862395.1 Actinoplanes siamensis
CGGCCGGGCTCCTCACGGAGCCCGGCCGCCGGTTTTCCACCCAGCCCAGCCGGCCGCCGTCGGCCGGCCGTCGAAGGTGTCTCACGGCCGTCGGCACGCCTCTGGGGCACCGGCCGGCGTGCCGGGGCCGGCGGTCAGAGGTGTATCGCCGGCGGAATCCGGGCGACTCAGATCACGGCGCTGAAAACGAAATGTTTTGTTGACAGAGCGCTAATCTCAGTTGACGGAGAGCTGATCATTGGCGCGGTTTTCCTCAACCCCGGCACCCCGCGACCGAATGGTCCAGCTGATCACGGAGAGGAGCACCGGGTTGAAAGAGCGCGCGATGGACGCCGAAGCGCTGTCCGCTGTCCTTCTCACGATCGAGGATTGCCGTTCCTGGGACGCCCACGCCCAGCTGGCGCGGACCGTCGAGCTGGAACGGATCGCGCACTCCCTCGGCGACGAGCTGCTCGCCGCGCGGGCCCGGCTCCTGCAGATCAACATGCGGATGCGCTGCGGCGACGTGGCCGCTGCCGCGGAACAGATCTGGCAGGTGCACCAGTGGGCTGTCGAGCACGACGCCCGGCAGCTGCTGGCCCGCACCCACCTGGTCTGGTCCGCGATCCACCTCCACCTCGGCGACGCCGAGCAGGGCCTGGAGCACGCGGTGCTCGCCGTCGAGCTGCTCGACGACGACTCCACCGAGCACATGCACGTCTGGCACCGGACGAAGCTGGCCGACGCGCTCTACTTCGCCGACGACATGGACGCCGCCCGGGTCCGTTACGCGCAGGCCGAGGAGATGGCGCTGCGCCTGGGCTCGCCGGCGCTGCTCTCCCTGCTGAACAACTACGCGTACGTGGAGGCCAGCATCGGCAACCAGGACCGCGCCGAGGAGGTCGCCAACCGGATGCAGCGGCTCTCCGACGAGTGGAACATGCCGCTGGAGCCCGCGTTCATCGACACGATCGGCTCGATCCAGGTCGCCGGTGGGCACTTCGCGGCCGCCGAGGAGACCATGCGGCTCTGCCTGGAGCGGCACGCCGAGGGCAGGTGGGACGACGCCAACGACATGGCGCAGTACCTGGTGACCCTGGCCCAGGCGCAGCGTGGGCTGGGCAAGTACGCCGAGGCCCAGGCCAATCTGGACAAGGCCCGCCAGCAGTGCGTCGAGCGGGACCTCGGCGAATCACTGGTCCGCATGCACCAGGAGCAGGCCGAGCTCTACGCGGCGCAGGGCGACTTCGCCGCCGCGTTCGCCGCGCACAAGACCTTCTTCGAGTTCTATCACCAACAGCAGTCGCTGCAGCGGGAGGCGCGGGCGCGCACCCGCCAGGCGATGTTCGAGACCGCCGAGGCGCGGCAGGAGGCGGAGCGGTTCCGCGAGCAGGCCCGGCGCGACCCGTTGACCGGACTGCACAACCGGCGGTACGTGGACGAGCGCCTGCCCCACCTGATCGAGACCGACCCGGCGCTCACCGTGGCACTGGTCGACCTGGACCACTTCAAGCAGATCAACGACCAGCTCTCGCACGACGTCGGCGACCAGGTCCTGGTACGGGTCGCCCAGGTGCTGTCCCGGGAGGTGACCGCGGCCTGCCCGGACGGCTTCGTGGCCCGGATGGGCGGCGAGGAGTTCCTGGTGGTGTTCCCCAGCACGCCGGTGCGCCGGGCCGCGGCCCAGCTCGACGGCATCCGGCGGGCCATCCGCAGCCAGCACTGGTCGCCTATCACCCACCACCTGCCGGTGACGGTGAGCATCGGCGTGGCCGGGCTCGGTGACGTCGCGAATCCCGCCCAGGCACCTCTACTGTCCACGGCGGACAGTCGTCTGTACGCTGCCAAGCACGGCGGACGTGACTGCGTGGTCTCCGGCACGGGCCTCCGTGACCGCATCGAACAGGTTCCGGCCGCCTAGGAAGTCCGCGCCACCGGCGTGACCACCTTCGGATTGCGGGGGTGATATCGGTCAATTGTTGGCGCTAGGCTGGACCGGCTGTCGACGATCGACGGTCGGGTGCGCGAGGAGGCGATCGTGGAGCAGAGCAGTGGCAACTCCGCACAGCACGAGATCGCGCCGCCCGGGGTCAACCCGAATGTTCCGCACTCCGCCCGCATCTACGACTATTGGCTCGGCGGCAAGGACAACTTCGCAGTGGACCGCGCGGTCGGCGAGGCGATGATCCAGGCCATCCCCGGCATGCGGCACATGGCCGGCGAGAACCGCAAGTTCGTCCACCGCGCCGCCCGCGACCTGGTCGCCAAGGAGGGCATCCGCCAGTTCCTGGACGTCGGGACGGGCATCCCCACCTCGCCGAACCTGCACGAGATCGCGCAGAGGATCGCCCCCGAGACCCGGGTGGTCTACGTCGACAACGACCCGATCGTCCTGGTCCACGCCCGCGCGCTGATGCTCAGCCACCCCGACGGCCGCAGTGAGTACATCAGCGCCGACATCCGCGACCCGCGCTCGATCCTGGAAAATCCGGTGCTCACCGACACCCTCGACCTGACGGAGCCGGTCGGGCTCACTCTCATCGCCATCCTGATGCTCCTGGCGGACGCCGACGACCCGTGGACCACTGTCGCGGAGCTGCGCGACGCCATGCCGTCCGGCAGCTGCCTGGCGATCACCCATCCCACCGCCGACTTCAACCCGGAGGCGGTCCAGCAGGCGGTCGCCGCGGCCACCGGCGCCGGGATGACGCTGGTCGCCCGCACACGGGAGGCGGTGGCCCGCTTCTTCGGTGACTGGGAGCTGCTGGAGCCGGGCCTGGTTCCGGTGTCCGCCTGGCGCCCGGACACCGAGGTGGAGAATCCGGAAGCGGCCTACTACTGGTCCGGAGTCGCCCGCAAGCCCTGATATTCCGCCCGTCCTTCCGCCGCCCGCAAGCCCCGGTCCCCTCTTGGAGCCGCCCGCAAGCCCCGATCCCGTCCCGGAGCCGCCCGCAAGCCCTGACCCCGTCCCGGTTCGCGCGTTCGCGATCTGACCCGACGGGCTCTCGGATCACCTCCAATCGTGCGCACTCAGGTCTCTTCCACGCATAACACCTGAGGTGCACCCGGATCGGCCCCGCCCACTGCCCGGGCGGGGCCGATCCCTTTCCGGCGCGGCGTGAAAGGTGCGGCGTGAAAGGTGCGGCGTAAAAGGTGCGGCCTGAAGGGTGCGGCGTAAAAGGTGCGGCGTCAGCCCGACGAACAGTCACAGCTCGACGAGATGAGCCGGCAACGCATGGGCGGACTGGGTGGACGGCGCGCGCGTCGGGCCGGCGACCGTGCGTGGCGTTGTCCGGAAAGGACGGCGGCGAAGAGCCTCGACGATCAGCGGTGAGCCGCGCCGCCGGTCGTGACCGGCCGGCGGCGGGCCTGTTCACTCACACACACCGCTCGGAGAACCCCACTCCGACGGCCGATTTCGCCCATTCAAGGATGGACCGGATGGGTGGCCCAGCACGGGGAACCAGGCCACCCACCCGGAGATCAGACGGGTGTGTCGCGCAACACCCGAAGTCGTGGCCGTTTGCAGGCCGGCGGGACCGGCACGCGGCCGGCGCGGATCAGCACCTCGCGGACGATGCCCTCACGGCCGTCCGGGTCGACCACGATGCCGCGCACGCCGAGCCACGTCTCGCCCTCGTGCGGGATCGGCTTGTGCCAGTCGACCCGGACCACGCGCAGCCGGATCGTGCCGACCCCGTAGCAGTAGTCCGACTCGGCGAACTCGTACACCGGCCAGCGGGGCCGGGACGGCCGCAACCGGTCGTCACGGACTCGCGGTGCCGAAGCCATCCACCGGGAACGGGCGTGCGGCTGGCCCACAGGGCCGTGCCCGTGACAACGAACGAGTTCAGTCGCGCGCGTCGGACTCACCCTCCTCTGCCGGCGGCTCGGCGACGATGACGCCGCCAGGCCGACTCAGTGCGTAACGAACACCGCCGAACCGGTGACTGACCGCGCTGGCCCGGCTGGAGGCGGCGACCACGTCGTCCGTGATCACCGCTACCCGGTGGACCGGCGACGGATTGCCCCGGCGCGTGCCGGTTTCGGGCGCGCCGGGGTTACCCGGATCAGGATGTTCCGGACCGATGTTGGGAATCGACACACTCGTCACCTCTCGCTCGGACGCCCCCGCCAGGGAGCCTTGCGCCGAGGCCGCAGACTGTCGCTCCGCGACCGACCCGTCACCCAAAGAGTTCACTCTGTGTGATCCCCCTTGGATCCACTCACGTGCGTTATCATGCTCAGAATCCCGTGACTACGCAAGGCCAGATGCACGTGCATTTGCATCACCGCCATAAATAGCCATGTGGACACCACATCCCGGGTCGATCGGCGATCCGGGCGAACCAAGGGAGCTTGGAATGACCTACGTGGTCAACGGCATGCCTGCCGGTCAGCTGCAGGGCGTGACCTGGCAGAAGAGCCGTCGCAGCAACCCGAGTGGCAACTGTGTGGAGTGCGCCGTCCTGCCCGGCGGCGACGTCGCCGTGCGCAACTCCCGCGACCCGGAAGGTGCCGCGCTGATCTACACCCGGGCCGAGATCGAGGCGTTCCTCGGCGGCGTCCGGGACGGGGACTTCGACAACCTGCTGGCCTGAGCGCCAGGCGCACCGCGGGCCGGGAAGCCGGCGGTGCAGACATCGGTCCGGCCGGACTGCAGTGCCCGGCCGGACCATGACCACATCCGCGGGCGGCCCTGTGGCCGCCCTTTTCCATGCCGTGCCGGATGTGGCGCGAAGACCCGCCCCGCCAGTTCGCCATGCCCGGCCCGGACGAGGCGTGAAGACCCTCCCCGCCACTCTGCCGGGATGAGGCGCGAAGGCCCGCCTGTGCCGCTCCTCCACGTCCCGGCGAGATGACGCGCGTGGAGCCGGCCCCAGGACAGTTCCACGCGCCAGGAACCAACGTTCACGACCACGCCGAGCGGCCCGCGCGGCTTCCCGCACGCCGCACTCAGATCGGGCGGCCCACCTCGTTCAGGAGCTTGCCCAGGATCTCCGGCGTGTGGTTCGGCGGCTCCGCGTCGATGCAGACGCGCTCCATGGCCATCGCGTACTGATCCACGTCCTCGCGCTTGTCGAGGTAGATCGCGCTGGTGAGCTGCTCCACGTAGACCACGTCGGGCAGCTCGGGCTCGGGGAACCGCAGGATCGCGAACGGGCCGCCGGCCGCCGCGTGGCCGCCCGCGGTGAACGGGATGATCTGCAGCCGCACGCTGGGCAGCTTGGAGGCCTCGATGAGGGCCTCGATCTGGGCGCGCATCACGTCCACCCCGCCGATCGGCCGCCGCAGCACCGCCTCGTCGATCACCGCCCAGAGCTGTGGGCCACCCGGACGGGTGAGAATCGCCTGCCGCTGGCGGCGCACCTCGACCCGCCTGTTGATCTCCTCGGCGCTCGCGCCGGCGTGTCCGAGCATGATCACTGCCCGCGCGTACTCCGGCGTCTGCAGCAGGCCCGGGACGAACTGGATCTCATAGGTACGAATGAGGGTGGCGGCCGCCTCGAGCCCCAGATAGGCCTGGAACCAGGACGGCAGAACGTCGTTCAGCTGCTGCCACCAGCCGGGGCTGTTCGCCTGGCGGGCCAGGCTCAGCAGCTGCTCCCGCTCGTCCTTGTCGATCACGCCATACATGGTCAACAGGTCCGCGACGTCGCGTTCCTTGAAGCTGACCCGGCCCAGCTCCATCCGGCTGATCTTGGATCCGGAGGCGCGGATCTCGTAGCCCGCCGCCTCGCGCGTGATCCCTTTCGACTCCCGCAGCTTCCGGAGCTGGGAGCCGAGCAGAATGCGGAGCACGGTCGGGCCGCCGCCCGGCGCCTCCTCCTGCGTACCCGCGCTCACCTGACTCCTCGTCGCCGCCTCGTGACTGCCGGAACGCAGTCGCATGCATCCTAGAGCGGAGATCGTCTACTACGAAACCGCGTCAAGCGTAGACCCGCTGTCGCCGTGCGCGCTCAAATGCACGTGCAGACGGCCTTGCGGACGCACTTGATGACGAGCATGATAGCTGACAGACACGTACCGACTGCTAACGCAGCGTGCCGAAATCTTCGGCTGCTCGGCCGATGCGCGCAGTCGGCGGTGCCTGCTGGCCCCCTGACGCCGCCTCGAGAGCTTTGGAGGCACCGTGATGTCGAACTGGTTGACATCCACGCCGACGGTCACCCCGCCCCAGCGGGACCCGGCGGATGTGGCTCCGTCCGAGAGCTACCGCCCGGCCGACCCGGTCTGGGTCTACCGCGACGGCTGGCGAGCCGGCGTGATCGAGGCCGCCTCCCCCCGGGCCGTCACGGTGACCTACAAACCCGGCACCCACCGCGGCACCGGCGTCGACACGTTCACCGCCCCTTATGTGACGTCGCGTGACGACGACGACCCCACTCTCGACAACCGCGGTCTGCGCCTGGTCCGCCGGAAGCCGCTGGCGTCATGACCGGAGCCGTGACGGTGGCCGCGATCGTCGGCCTGCTGAGCCTCTTCTCCGGCGTGGCCCTGGGGTGGTACCTGCGCCGCACCAACGACTGGTGCCCCACCTGCGGCGAGCAGCTCACCTGCGGCGACTGCAAGATGAGCATGCACTGGCCGGAGCAGGCCGCCGCCGGTCACCGTTAGAGCATCTTCTGGTACGGCGCGAGCCAGGCCCGCCCCGTGCAGGTCTCGCGCGACGCGGCCGTCGGTTCAAGCCGCGGAGCGCCTCGAGGCCGCTTCCGCACATTCGCGCTACGGAACGATATTGAAGTTGTCCCGGAAGACGTTGTCCGGGTCGAAGCGCGCCTTCAACTCCCGCAACCGCCGCAGGGTCGCCGGCGGCCAGGCCTCAGTGATCCGTTCCGGCCGTTGATCGGTCTCGAACGAGAGATACAGCCCGCTGAAGTAGCCCGACAGCTCCTCCCAGGCCGCATCCAGCCCCGGCCGGGAAGCGCCGAACGCGACGACAGAGAAGTTCGCCTCGCGGTGCGCGTAGGCGGTCGCCTCCGGCGGGACGTCGGCCACCGCGCCGCCCACCGAGCGGACCTGGAAGAAATAGGCCGCCCCGGAGGCGAGCAGCTTGGCGACCGCCGCGCAGAACTGCGGCGTCAGGTGCTCGATCAGACCGGAACGGGCGGCCGGGTCGCCTTGGCCGTCGTGCGGGGCGTCCGGCACGTTCATCACGCCTGCATACGGCACCAGCTGCACCTGCTGGTCGAGCAGCGGCGCGATCGAGGCGATCGGCGTGAACCGCTCGATGATGGTGTCCGGGATCTCGGAGTTGACGACTCCGTAGATCTGTGCGAGCGCCTGCCCGCGCCGCGGCGGTCCCATGATCAGGTTGGTGGTGACGTCCCGCGGGGCCGCCTCCATCGCGGCGCCCCACCGTTCCAGCAAGCCCGCGCCGTCGGTGGCGTCCAGGACGAACTGCCCGAAACCAACCGGTCCGACCTCGTCCACCTCGAACTCGAACGCGGTGACGATGCCGAAGTTCGCGCCGGCACCGCGGACCGCCCAGAACAGGTCCGGGTTCTCCGACGAGCTGGCGCGCACCACGGCGCCGTCGGCGAGGATCAGCTCGGCCGCGCGCATCTTGTCGAGGGTCAGCCCGTGCTGACGGGCCAGCCAGCCGATGCCGCCCGCGGTGGCCAGCCCGCCGACCCCGACGCCGCCGTAGTCGCCGCTGCTCAGCGCCCAGCCGTGCGGGGCGAGAGCGGCGGCCACCTCCGTCCAGCGGGCGCCCGGACCGACCCGGATCAGGCGAGCTTCCGTGGACAGGATCTCTATCGAGTTCAGACGTCCGACATCGATCACGATGCCGCCGTCGTTGGTGGAGCGGCCGCTGATGCCGTGGCCGCCGCTGCGCACGGCGAGCGGCACCTCCTGGTCGCGGGCGAATGCCAGCGCGGCCACGGTCTGCTCGATGTCGCGCGGCTGCAGCACCAGACCGGGAGCGCCGCCGCGCATGTAGGTGGAGCGGACCCGGGCGTACGAGTGATCGCCCGGCTCGATCGCGACCGACGCGAGCGAATCGGGAAGGCCGTCGTAGTCGATCCCGCCGCGGCGGAGGGCCAGCGCCGCCCGACCGCGCACCGGACCGGTCGGCACGCCGCTCGCGGCGCGTTCCCGGTCGACCGCCTCGCGCAGCGCCGGGATCACCTCGGAGGCGAATCGTTCCAGCTCGGCCGGCTGGTCGGTGGCGACGACGAAGGTGCTCACGCCGTGCTCCAGGACATGTCCCAGCAGCTCGTCGACGTCCTGCCCGGTCGACACGTTCAGCAGTCGCCGGATCTCCCGGGGATCACGGCCGGCCGCGGCCGCCGCGTCATCGATGATCTTGTTGCCGTGCGCCAGCGCGCCGGGCTTGAGGTACGACAGCGACGGCAGCCAGCCGTCCGCTTTCGCACCCACCAGCCGCAGCATCCGCGGGCCGTAGGCGCCCAGCCAGATCGGCACCCGATGGGCCGGCGCGGGGCCCCGCTTGGTGCCGTTGAGCTGGTAGTACTTCCCGTCGTAGCGGATCGCCCGGCGGCTGTCGGTGTCCCACAGCTCGCGGATCACGTCGATCGCCTCGCCGAGTTGCTCGACCGATTCGCCGGGACTGCGACGAGTGACGCCCATCGCGACCATCGGATCCCAGAAGCCACCGGCGCCCAGGCCGAGCGCGAGCCGCCCGCCGGAGAGCAGATCCAGGCTGGCCGCGGCTCGGGCCAGCACCGGAGCCGGACGCATCGGGATGTTCAGCACGTTCCCGGCCAGGGTGATCCGCTCGGTACGGGCGGCGACCCAGCTCAGCAGTGTCCAGGTGTCCAGGAACGCCGGCTGGTAGGGGTGGTCCTGGAAGGTGACCAGGTCGTAGCCGAGCTGCTCGCTGAGCACCGCCCGGACGACCACACCCTCCGGGTCGTCGTTGGCCGGCGTCAGGAACGTTCCGAACCGCAGCGGGTGCCCGTAGTCCACTCCATGATCGTATGCCGGGCTCGTGCGTTGTGGCGCTCCCGTGACATTCACGGTCGACCGCTCCCCGGACGCGGTACGTTCGAGCAGTCCACCCTCGCTACGGAGGTGACGGCGCGTGCTCGAGCCGCGGGAAGGGCAAGAGTTCGACGGCATGATGTCCCAGCTGCGGGACTCCGATCCGGAATTCGCCCGCCGGGTCGAGCGGATGCGGCTCCGTCGACGCCGGCGCTGGCTGATCCTGGCGATTCTGTTGTGGACCGTGACCCCGTTCTGTCTGATCTTCGGCGGCTGGACGGGCGTGCTGGAGGCGGTGCTGGCCGTCGCCTACGGCGCTCGGCTGATGCGCAAGCGCAGCAAGGCCGGCCAGCCCTCGTCCCCGTCGTCCACGGACCAGCGCCCGACCGCGGAGGCCTGACCGTGGAGGCCTAGCTCCAGCGGTCTCCGGTGAGCCGTTCGTAGACCTCGACGTAGCGGTCGCGGGTCGCCTCGACGACGCGGTCCGGCAGCTCCGGCCCCGGCTCGGTCCGGTCCCAGTCGGTCTCCCGGGTCGCCCAGTCGCGGAGCACCTGCTTGTCCAGGTAGCGCTGGACGTCGCCGGGCTGCCACTCCTCGGCCGCCCAGAACCGCGACGAGTCCGGCGTGAGCAGCTCGTCCCCGAGCTTCAGCTCGCGGTCCTTGAGCCCCAGCTCGACCTTGGTGTCGGCGATCAGGATCCCCTTGGCCGCCGCGATCTCCGACCCGCGCCGGTAGATCTCCAGCGTGATCCGGCGCAGCTCCTCGGCCTGGTCCTTGCCCTCCTGCTCGACCACCTGCTCGAAGGTCATCGGCTGGTCGTGCCCGGCGCCGACCGCCTCCTTGGTGCTCGGCGTGAAGATCGGCTCCGGCAGCCGCGAGCCCTCGACCAGGCCGGGCGGCAGCGGAACGCCACTGACCGCCGCGTCGCGCCGGTAGTCCTTGAGCCCGGAGCCGGCCAGGTAGCCGCGGGCGATGCACTCCACCTTGACCATCTCGAGCCGCTCGCACCGGATGGCCCGCCCGGCCCACTCCTGCGGCACGTCGGTGGAGGAGATCACATGGTTCGGAACGACGTCGCTGAGCTGGTCGAACCACCAGAGCGAGAGCTGGGTGAGGATCTTCCCCTTGTCCGGAATCGGGGTCGGAAGGATCACGTCGAAGATCGAGATCCGGTCCGAGGCGACCAGCACCAGGTCCTCACCGTCCGCGTAGACGTCCCGGACCTTGCCGGAGTGCAGCAGCTCCACGTGTTCCCCTCAGGTATGGCCGGTAGGCGTGCTGGTTCACGCTATCGAATCCCGCCGGGGCCGGTGTCGAGCGGTGATCCGGCAAACTGGCCGCGGTGGGCGGCTGGACCGATCAGGCGTCCGCTCACCCGTCCCTGGGCAGACAGCTACGGCTGGTAGGCGGTCAGGCGCGGGCCGTCGACCTGGTAGAGGTGGCCGCCCGTGGGGATGGTGAAGCCGGGGAAAGCGGGACCGGCGGGAGCGCCGGTGGCGGCGATCAGGACCGGGCCGCCGGTGTAGAGCAGGCCCCCGGCCACCACCGGCTGGGCGGCCTTCTCCGCCAGGGTGCGGGACCACAACCGGCGGCCGCTGGCGGCGTCCCGGGCCGACACCATCCGCCCGGCGGCCAGATACACCCGGGGACCGTCGGTGGCCACCAGCGGCGTCACCTTGCCCGGCGCCGTCCACAGCGTGGCGCCGCTGTCCGCCCGCACGGCCACCAGCGCCCCCACGGGGTCCGTCGCATAGATCCGGTCGCCCGCCGGGCTCGCCGCCAGCGCCTGCAGCGCGACCGGCCGGGACCAGCGTGCCAGCCCGGTGGTGATGGAGACCGCCGTGGTCTCCCCGGCCGGCTGGCCGTAGCCGTTCGTTCTCGTCAACGGGACCAGGCCGTCCGCCGACACGCCGGCCGCGGCGTGGTGCGGCTTGCTCCAGAGCAACCGCCCGTCCCGTACGCGATATGCCGCCACCCGGTCCTCGTCGGAGGGTGACGTCCCGGAGACCAGGACCACGCCCTTGTCCACCAGCACCGAGTCGACCGGATTGTCCAGTTCCAGTTTCCAGCGCAGACGGCCGGACGGGTCCAGGACTGTCAACCGCCCGTCCGGGTCGCTCATCGAGTTGCAGTCGCCGTTGGCCAGGACCAGCGAGCCGCCCTCGACGGCCATCCGCGGGGTGCTGTTGTCATCGGCGTCATCCCAGGTGAACCGCCACCTCACGGCGCCGCTGCCGGGGTCGTACGCGGAGACTCCCGCACGGTCCGTGGCGAAGATCCGGCCGGCGCCCAGCACCGGCGCGGAGAATCCCGAGCAGCTCTGCTCGATCCCGCGCAGGGGTACCGACCAACTCGGGGTGAGGCGCCCGACGGTGGACGCGGTGATCACCGACTCGCGCGGGTTGAAGTGGCTGTCCTCGGCGTCGAAGCCGGGGTGCGGCCAGGCCAGCAGAGCGGTCACCAACAACGCGGCGTGCATACTAGGAAAATACGGGAGAATCGGATGGCCCGCCTACCAGGGCGGGCCATCCGAGACGGGAACTCAGCCGTTCAGCAGGCGCAGCATCTGCTGGACCTGGTCGGTGCGCGATTCCTTGACCCGCTCCGCGAATTGCTTGGCCTGCTCGTTCGTGCCCTTGTCGAGCTCCAGCTGGGCCATCTCCACGGCGTTGTGCTGGTGCGCCAGGAACAGGTTCAGGAACGCGGTCTCGAACTCCGCCTTCCCCACCGTCCGCAACGAGTCGATCTCGGCGTCGGTGGTGCTGGGCAGGCCACCGTGGTCGGCGTGGACGCTGACCCGCTTGTCGACAGCTGTGGGCTTGCCCCACTCGGTCAGCCAGTTCTTCATCATGGCCAGCTCGTCGGTCTGGGTCAGCTCGACGGCCCTGGCCAGATCGGCGACGTCGGACCGGGTGGCCCGGGACGCGCCGATCTCCGCCATCTGCAGGCCCTGCTGCTGGTGGTCGACCAGCATCTGCAGGAACATCACGTCCCGGTCGTTGTACGTCGAGCCGGCGGCGATGTCGGCGACGTTGCTCGCCACCGGTGCGGGCGGTGTCTCGGGGGAGGTCCCACAGGCGCCGAGCGAGAGCACCAGCGCGGCGGCCACCAGGTAGCGCCTCACAGCGGCAGCCAGAGGGCGAGCGTGAACATCGACGGCTCCCAGCTGCGGATCGAGGTGTGCGACTGGCGGCACCGGTAGGAGGCGCCGTGGTAGGTCACCACGTCACCGCTCCGGTAGCTGACGCCCGCCGCCCAGGAACCGCCCGCGGAGGTGGCCGAAGAGGAGGACGAGGTCGCGGTGACGGTAGGAGCCGCGGTGGTCGGCGCGTCGGTGGTGGGCGCGTCGGTGGTGGGCGCGTCGGTGGTGGGCGGCGCCGTGGGAGCCGCGGTGGTCGGCTTGGCGGCGGGAGCGGACGTGGGCGTGGACGTCGGAGCTGAGGCCGCCCCGCCGCCGATGTTCAGGTCCACACAGCTGTAGAACGCGTTGGTCGTGTCGCCGATGTTCCAGACCGCGAGCACTGTGTGCTTGCCGGGGAACCTGCTCAGGTTCACGGTGTGGCTGACGGTCGCCTCGGGAATCGCGTTCTTGTCGTCGAACGTGGCCACCTCGGCGCCGTCCACGTAGTACACCCAGGTCGCCGTCCGGTGCCGGGCGGTGAGCACCCAGTTGAACTTCACCGAGGTGCCCACGCTGGTGGCCGGCCAGTTCCGGGAGTTGTCGTTCAGGACCGAGAAGCCGGCGTTCCCGCCGTTGCACTGCTTGGAGCCCTTCGGCGCCTCGACGCTCTGCGGCTCGAACTGGATGGCGCCGCAGTCGGCCACCTTGCCGGCGGCGCACTGCGCCTGCCGGCTCGGCGGCGACGAGACGTAACCGTGGGCCAGGGCCGGTGAGGCGATCACCAATGTCGACCCGACCATCCCGAGAGTGGCCAGCGGATAGGCGATCTTCCTGCGCATGTCGGTTCTCCAGAGCTCGTCCCGCTTGCTTACGAGCCGGAACGTTAGGGAGCGCCGCCATAACGGCGCCTTAAGACGACCGAAAACCGGTCTGAAGACCTACCTCGGACGTCATCAGGAAACCCACGCGGGCCCCGCCCAGCGGACTCTGCCCGACCACCAACTGCCCGCGCACGGTGTCCGCGGCCCGCCGCACGATGTCCAGCCCGAGCCCGGTCGAGCCGGCCCCGCTGAACCCGCGCCGCACCGCCGACTCCGGATCGGGGATTCCCGGCCCCGCGTCGTCCACGAGCAGTCCCGTCGCGGACACGCTGACCCGGAAGGCCACCCCCTCCGGCGTGTGCGAGAAGACGTTGCCGAGCATCGCGTCCACCACCAGGATCACGTCGCTGCGGGACATCGGCACCGGCACCGGCTCGTTGCCGCCGACCACCTCCCACGGCCGCTCCTGGTCCTCGGCCAGCACCGACCAGAACGCCAGGCGGTCGGCCAGCACCTCGACCAGGTCGCACTGCTCGTTGCCGCGGGCCTCGACGCCGAGCCGAGCGCCCGTGATGATCGCCTCCAGCTCCTCGTCGAGCAGGTCGCAGGCCTGTCGCATCCGGTCCGCGATCGGGCCCGGCGGGATGGTCTCGGCGTCCAGTCGGAGCGCCGTCAACGGCGTACGCAATCGGTGGGAAAGGTCCGCGGCGAGCTCGCGCTCGCGGTCCAGCAGGCGCCGCAGGTCCCCGGCCATGGTGTTGAAGGCCTGCGCCGCGTCGCGCAGCTCGCGCGGGCCGGACGGCTCGATGCGCTCGTTGAGCTCGCCGCCGCCGAGGCGGCGGGTGGACGCCGCGAGCTGCCGGGTGGCCCGGACCATCTGCGCCCCGAGCCGGTCGGCGAGCAGCGTCGACCCGGCCACCAGCACCACGGCCAGGCCGAATAGCGACGCCCAGGCCTTGTATACGCCGCGGCGCATCTCGGCGTCGGTGACGAACACCTCGACGACCACGGTCCGGCCGTCGGTGAGCACGGTGGGCTGTAGGTAGGCGAGACCACCGGCGGCGGCCGCGGTCGCCGAGCGGCGCTGCTTCGCGGCCCTCTCCACGGTGGAACCGCCGAGGTGCGACGACCCGATCGGATCAAGGCCGGGCAGATGCACGGCGAGCAGCCCGGCGCTGCCCGCCGACGTGCTCGCCACCGCGTTCGTCAGCGCTGTCGGTTCCGCGTTCACGCCGAGCACGGTGACCATCGAGGTGGCCTGCTGCCGCGCCTCGGAGATGGCCTTGTCATGGGCGATCTGCCAGATCGCCACGGCCAGCGGGACCAGGAACGCCAGCGCGACCATCGAGGTGATCGCCAGGGCCAGCCGGTTGAGCGCCCACCTCACTGCGGATCGACCATCATCACACCGACACCGCGGACGGTGTGCAGGAACCGCGGCTTGGCGGCGGTCTCCCCGAGCTTGCGGCGCAACCAGGAGATGTGTACGTCGATGGTCTGCTCCTCGCCGATCCGCGCCTGGTTCCACACCTGGTTCATCAACTCCCGCCGGCTGATCACCTGGCCGACCCGCTCCGCCAGGTACGCCAGCACGTCGAACTCGCGACGGGTCAGCTGCAGCGGCTCGCCGCGCAGCTCCGCCCGGCGCTGGCGCGGTTTGATCACCAGCTCGCCGACCGTGATCGTGGTCGGCGCCTGCTCGGTGGTGGTCCGCGCCCGGCGCAGCACCGCCGAGATCCGGGCCAGGATGTGCCCACCGGAGAACGGCTTGGTCACGTAGTCGTCGGCGCCGGCGCTCAGCAGTGCGATGATGTCGGCCTCCGAGCGCCGCGCGGTCGCCACGATCACCGGCACGTCGGAGACCGTGCGCATCATCCGCAGCGCGTCGGTCCCGTCGATGTCGGGCAGTCCGAGGTCGAGGATGACCAGGTCGGGCCGCTCCTGAGTGACGATCTTCAACGCCTGGGCGGCCTGGCCGACGGGCCGGACCACGTGCCCGGCATCGGTCAGCGCACGGGCCAGCGCGGCCGCGATGTTGCGGTCGTCCTCGACCAACAGGATCAACGCCATGGCGTACACCATAGGACCAGGTGAGAGGATGGGCGTCGTGCGAGCTTCCCGTTGGGTCCCGGTGACCGGTTGGTTCGTGGCCACCGCGAGCAGCATCGCGCTCTCCTGGGTGGCGCTGCTCCCGGTGCTCAACGCCGCTCGCGCCGACGTCGGGGCGCTGCCCGACATCGATCAGGTGCCGGCTGCCGACGTGGTCGCCCCGATCTCGGAGCCGCCATCCGTGGCCCGGCAGTCGCCGCCGGCCGGCTCGCCCCGGGCGACGACGAAGAAGCCGCAGACGTCGTCCGCCACCACCACCGCGCCGGTCCGGACCACGCCGGCGACGACCGCGCCCACGACCAGGCCGGCGACCACCACAGAGGACGGTTGGACGGTCACCACCGGCGGCGACGGGGTCCGGACCTACCTCCGCTCGTTCACCGTCGAGGGTGGGCAAGCGGTGATCAAGATGACCGGCGAGGGCGTCGTCTCCCTGGTCACGGCCACTCCGGCGGACGGTTACTCGGTGCAGAAGACACAGAGCGCCCCGAGTGATCTGGCGGTCTACTTCAACGAGACCAACCACAGCTTCATCATCCGCGCCATCTGGTGGAACGACGCGCCGTTCGCCGAGGTGAACGAGATCGGGTCGTAGAAATCCGGTAATTGGTCACGCTCTCCGCGCCGAGCAAGGGTTTTCCCTGATTCGGCGACGTTCGTCGATGCTTAACGTCTCACCACAAGTCATCCAGGTGTGACCCATCGTCCACGGACGGTCTAGCCCCGCCCGCCAACCCCCCGGGCGGGAAAGGAGCAGTGCGTGAAATCCCGTACACCTGTCGTCGTCGCTGCGGTGGCCGCAACCGCGGTCGCCTCGGTGGCCGTGGCGCTCACCAACCCGGCAACCGCCCAGCCCAGCGTCGCGGCGTCACCCGCCGCGGCGGCGGCCGCGGCCGCCTCCTCGCTGTTCGCCGCCCGCCCGGCGGCCCTGCACACCGCCGCGGACGAAACCTTCGTCCAGCATGACGTGATCTCCACGGACAACCTCCAGTACGTGCCGTACGACAAGAGGTACAAGGGCATCCCGGTGATCGGTGGCGACGGCGTCGTGGTCACCGACCTGGCCGGGCAGGTGAAGTTCACCTCCGTGGCGCAGGACGCGCCGCTCGGCGCGATCAGCACCACCCCCACGCTGAGCGCCGCCGACTCGCTGAAGATCGCCAGGGGCGAGCTGAAGACGGTCGCCACCGTCGAGGGCACCAAGCTGGTCGTCCTGGCCACCACCGGCACGCCGGCGCTGGCCTGGGAGTCGACCATCAAGGGCACCGGCGCGGACGGCCCGAGCCGGCTCACCGTCGACGTGGACGCGACGAGCGGTCAGGTGCTGCGGACGTACGAGCACGTCACGGACGTGGCCGGCACCGGCACCGGCTGGATCAACGGCTCGGTCGGCCTGGACACCACCCTCTCGGGCAGCACGTACAGCCTGAAGGACCCGAGCATCCCGTCGCTGACCTGCCAGGACGCGTCGAACAACACGACCTTCAGCGGCCCCGACAACGTGTGGGGCAACGGCACCGGGACCAGCAAGGAGACCGGCTGCGTCGACGCCTTCTACTCGGCGCAGAAGGAGAAGGCCATGCTGTCCACCTGGCTGGGCCGCACCGGCTTCACCAGCAGCGGCGGCGCCTGGCCGATCCGGGTCGGCCTGAACGACCAGAACGCGTACTACGACGGCACCCAGGTCCAGATCGGAAAGAACACCGCCGGCCAGTGGATCGCCTCCGCCGACGTGC
The DNA here is from genome assembly GCF_016862395.1 of Actinoplanes siamensis. Lineage (GTDB taxonomy): Bacteria > Actinomycetota > Actinomycetes > Mycobacteriales > Micromonosporaceae > Actinoplanes > Actinoplanes siamensis. Next base: position 16,716 of record NZ_BOMW01000062.1, read on the forward strand.
TGGGCCACGAGATCGGTCACGGCATCGACGACAACACCCCGGGCGGCATCTCCAAGAGCGGCACCCAGGAGTTCGTCGGCGATGTCTTCGGCGCGGCCACCGAGGCGTTCGGGAACAACCCGAACGACCCGCCGGACTACCAGGTCGGCGAGGAGGTCAACCTGGTCGGCAGCGGCCCGATCCGGTACATGTACAACCCGTCGCTCGCCGGTGACGACAACTGCTACTCCAGCCGCACCCCCACCCAGGAGGTGCACGCCGCGGCCGGGCCCGGCAACCACTGGTTCTACCTGCTCGCCGAGGGCACCAACCCGGCCAACGGCCAGCCGGCCAGCACCCGGTGCTCCGGCTCCGGCGCGATCACCGGGGTCGGCATCCAGACCGCCACCAAGATCTTCTACAACGCGATGCTGATGAAGACCTCCAGCTCGTCGTACCTGAAGTACCGCACCTGGACGCTGACCTCGGCCAAGGCCCTGGACAGCACCTGCGGGCTCTTCAACACCACAAAGGCCGCCTGGGACGCGGTGAGCGTGCCGGCCCAGTCCGCCGACCCGACCTGCACCGGCGGCGGCACCGGCTCGCCGACCCCGTCGTCGAGCACCTCGAACCCGCCGACCGGCAGCTGCTCCGGCACCAACGGCACGGACGTCACCGTTCCGGACGCCGGCTCGGCCGTCTACAGCGACATCGCGATCAGCGGCTGCGCCCGCAACGCGTCGTCGACCTCGACGGTCGCGGTCAACATCGTCCACACCTACCGCGGTGACCTGCGGGTCGACCTGGTCGCCCCGAACGGCACGGTCTACAACCTGAAGGCCACCTCGTCGACGGACAGCGCCGACAACGTCGCCACCACGTACACCAAGAACCTCTCCGGCGAGGCGGCGAACGGCACCTGGCGCCTCAAGGTCCAGGACGTCTACTCCTCGGACACCGGCTACATCAACAGTTGGACGCTCACCCTCTGACCCGGTAGGTGAGCACGGAGGGGCGCTGCTTCGGCGGCGCCCCTCCTTCTTCCTTCCGGTCCGGCCGCCGCGGGCCGGGTCACTCCTGGGCGCGGAGTTCGACCAGGAGGCCGTCGCGATCGGTCAGCACCGCGCCGAGGATGCGGCGGCCGGCGGCCAGCAGGTCGGCGACGTCCGGAGTGCCCAGGGCGTACATCACCAGCGCGCCCTCCCGGAACGAGGCAACGACACCGGCCCGGCGCAGCACCGCGAGCTGCTGGGACAGATTCGACGCCTCGACGTCGATCTCGGCGAGCAGGTCCCGGACCGGTCTCGGGCCGTCCTGCAGCAGTTCCAGGACCCGGATCCGGACCGGGTGACCGAGAGTCCGGAACATCTCGGCTTTCGCCTGGTACAGCGGCACTGACACGGCGGACCCCTCCAGTCATTCACATCGACCGACGCGGGGAATGCGACCCCGGTCACGCGTCCTGCCGGGCTTCTTCAGTTGCGAAAATCCGCAACTCGCTCGATCTCTGGATCCAGCATGCGAGCTGGTCGACCGTCCAAGCCGGACATCGTGTGCGACGGCAGACCGGCTGGGTCGGTGACAGTCGACGTCGATCGGAGCGAGCCATTGGAGGAACCCGAAATGCCGGACATGGACGTAGCCCTCAAGGACGCGATGCAGATCGACGGCGCCATCGGCGCCGCTCTTGTCGACCGCAGCAGCGGGATGGCCCTCGGCGTCGCCGGAGGAGACCGCAACTTCGACCTGAGCGTCGCGGCGGCGGCGAACACCGAGGTGATCCGTGCGAAGTTGCGCACCATGGAGATGCTCGGGCTGCGCGAGAACATCGAGGACGTGCTGATCACGCTCGACTCGCAGTACCACCTGATCCGGCCGTTGACCGGCCGGACCGGGCAGGGGCTGTTCATCTACCTCGCGCTGAACAAGGACCGGGCCAACCTGGCGCTGGCCCGGCACCAGCTCAAGCGGATCGAGTCGAGTCTGGATATCTGAAGAAGAACTCATCGGCGAGCATCGCGAAGTCCACCTCGGTGCTCCACTCGCCCTTGAACAGCTCGTTGCGCACGAGCCGGGCCTCCTGGCGCATGCCGAGGCGGCGCAGGACCCGGGCGGACGGCTCGTTGCGCTCGTCGATCCGCCCGATGATGCGGTGCAGCCTCAGCCCTCCGAAGCCGAGCCGCAGCATCGCCAGAGCCGCCTCGGTGGCATAGCCCTCACCGGCGAACTCGGGGTTCAGCACGTAGCCGATCTCGCCGCCGCGATGCTGGCGGCTGTGCCAGAACAGGATCACGTCACCGATCAGCCGGCCGGTCCCGCCCAGCTCGATGCCGAGGGTCAGCGACTGGCCCTCGTCGGTGAGCGCGGTCGTGGCCCAGTGCGTCGCCAGCCGGTCGGCGATCACCTCGGGGGTCATCGGCTGGAACGGAACATACCGGCAGACGTCGGGGCGGCTGCGGTACGCCAGCAGCGCCTCGGCATCGGCCGCGGTGAGGGGACGCAGCAACAGGCGCTCGGTCCGGATCGGGTACGCGGGGCGCAGCTCGTCAGGCGACACGCGATCATCCTGCCATCGCGTGCCGCCGTTCGCACACCCGTTCGAGTTATCCACAGCCTGTGCGCACAGCCTGTGGGTATCACCTCCGCGCGTCGGCGTACCGCAGCAGCGCCGCCACACCACCCTCCAGGTCGTGCTCGTCCGGCCCGACCAGCATGATCGACGCGTCCGTGCCGGCCAGCGCCCGCAGCATCGCGGCATCCGCCCGGACCAGCGCCGGTTGCGCGATCCCGGACTCGCGCAGCAGCTCCGGATCGTCGCTGAGCTCGTGCGGGTTCGGCCCGATCCACAGGTGCTCGGTGGAGGACGGGTCGTCGATCATCAGCAGCGTGTCCACCTGCCCCCGCGACAGGTAGGTCACCACCTCGGAGAGGCCGTTGCCGGCCGCGCCACCGTGCGCCAGCTGCGACCGGAACCGGTCCAGCACGTCCTGCCGGTGCGCCTCGGCGCGCTCCGCGACGGCCAGCACCGTGGCGTCGTCCAGCGCGCCCTGCGCCCGGCCGGTCACGTCGGTCTCCACCACCCGGTCCCGCCAGCGGTCCGGCAGCTGCGCGATCAACATCGGGCGCGACTTCGCCTCCCCGGCCACCAGCACGATCTCCGGGCCGGTCCGGTCGGCCAGCTCGGTCACCGCGTCGGCCACGTCGCCCGCGTTGCGCCGCCAGGTCAGCTCGCTGTTGTGCTGGAACTTCAGGGACGCCCAGCCGCCACCCGGGAACTTGTGCAGCGCGAAGTCCGCGCTGCCCGGGATCTCGTGATGCCGGACCAGTTGCCCGGTCACCGCCGAGTCGATGGCGCCGCCGGTGTGGTCGACCGTCACGCGCAGGTAGTGGATCTCCTCCTCCATCTGGGCGATCATCGGCATGGCATGCGGCAGGACGTCGTACACCGCGTTCTCGGCCGGTGGCGCGTTCAGCGCCTGCCGCATGACCACCTCGCCGGCCGTCGCGAAGAGCGCCAGCCCGTGCCGCCCCGGACGAGCCGGGCGGTCCAGCACCGCGTCCTGCAACGCGCGCACGGTGAGCGGATCGCAGCCGGCCTCGGCCAGCGCCTCCCTTGCTCCTCGCCAGCGCAGCTCGACCGCCTTCGCGGCGTCCTCGGTCTCCCGGGATGTGTCGATATACACCGAAGCCCACGGTCCGGGGCGTTCGTACAGTGGGCGGAGCATAGCTAGTCGCATGTCCAGGCCTCCTGGGTCGTCGCTCTGGGCCTGCCCGGTTACCCCCTCGAAGGGGCTCTCAACCGGGCGCTCGGCCGCGGCAGGGCGGCCGCGAGAACGATGTCCGACGGATCGCCCGTCCGGTGCTCGCCGAACGCCACGGGGAGGAGCGGCCGCGGCTCTCCGGCCGGCCGGACCAGAGGTGTCCACCGGCCGGAGGTCGCGTCGCTATTCCTCGAAACTCGCGTAGTACGAGGCGGCCATGTCCTCGTCGCCGTGCCCCTGCTCGGCCGCGCGGCGGAACCGTTGCGCACCGGCGGCCGTCGCGTCCAGCCGGACCCCGTGATCGGCGCCGGCACCGACGATCAGCCGCGCGTCCTTCTCCGCGGTGACCACCGCGAAGCTCGCCGGGGTCAGCCGGTCCTCGAGGATCGCGGCGCCCTTGGCCCGCAGGTAGCCCAGGTCCAGCGGGCCGCCCTCGATCACCCCGAAGAAGTCCGCCGGGTCCACCCCCAGGCCCTTGGCCAGCGCGAGCGTCTCCGCGGCGCCGTGCGTGACGGCCAGCACCCAGGTGTTCGCCACCAGCTTCAGCCGGGTCGCGGCGCCCGGGTCGGCACCGGTCCAGACGGTGCGCGAGCCGATCGCCGCGAAGACCGGCGCCACCGCGTCCCGGTGCTCCGGCGGCCCGGCCGCGAGCACGGTGAGCTGCCCGGCCTCGGCCGGCTGCCGGGTGCCCAGCACCGGCGCGTCGAAGAAGACCAGCCCGTGCTCGGCGGCGGTGGCGGCCAGCTCGGCGATGTCCGGCAGGGCGGCCGTGGTGGACTGCACCCAGAGGGCCCCGGGGCGCAGCCCGTCCACCGCCTCGGCCAGCACGGTGCGGACGGTCTCACCGTCGTAGAGCATGGTCAGGATGACGTCGGCGCCGGTGACCGCCTCGGCCGGGCTGTCCGCGACGTGCGCCCCGTCCGCGGCGAGCGGCTCGGCCTTGTCCCGGTGCCGGTTCCAGACCCGGACGGCGTGCCCGGCCCGCGCCAGGTTGCGGGCCATCGCGGCACCCATGATCCCGGTGCCGAGGACTGCGACGGTGAGCTCAGAAGGCACTGGACCCCGCCCACAGGTTGATGCCGGACTCGGTCGCGTACTTGTCGATCTCGGCCAGCTCGTCGGCGGTGAACGCGGTGTTGCCCAGCGCGGCGAGATTGTTTTCCAGCTGGGCGACGCTGCTCGCGCCGAGCACCACAGAGGTCATCCGCGGGTCCCGCAGCGACCAGGCGATCGCCATCTGGGCCAGGGTCTGCCCGCGCCGCTCGGCGATCGCGTCGAGCGCCCGGATCTTGCCCAGGTTCTCCTCGGTCAGCCAGGCCGGGGTGAGCGACTTGTCCTCGGTGGCCCGCGAACCCTCCGGCACGCCGTTCAGGTAGCGGTCGGTGAGCATGCCCTGGGCCAGCGGCGAGAACCCGATGCAGCCGGCGCCCTCGCGCTCCAGCACGCCGAGCAGGTCCTCCTCTATCCAGCGGTTCAGCATCGAGTACGACGGCTGGTGGATCAGCAGCGGCGTGCCCAGGTCACGCAGGATCGCGGCGGCCTCGGCGGTCCTGGCCGGCGAGTACGACGAGATGCCGACGTAGAGCGCCTTGCCGGCCCGGACCGCGGCGTCCAGAGCGCCCATGGTCTCCTCGAGCGGGGTCTCCGGGTCGAAGCGATGCGAGTAGAAGATGTCCACGTAGTCCAGGCCCATCCGCTTCAGGGACTGGTCCAGCGACGCGGTGAGATATTTCCGGGAACCGTGGTCGCCGTACGGCCCGGGCCACATGTCGTATCCGGCCTTGGTCGAGATGACCAGCTCGTCCCGGTACGGCCGGAAGTCCTCGGCGAGCAGCCGACCGAAATTGATCTCAGCCGACCCGTACGGCGGGCCGTAGTTGTTCGCCAGGTCGAAGTGCGTGACACCGAGGTCGAACGCGCGGCGCAGCACCGCGCGCTGGGTCTCGATCGGCTTGTCGTCGCCGAAGTTGTGCCACAACCCCAGCGAGATCGCGGGTAGTTTCAGGCCGCTGCGCCCGGTGCGGCGGTACTCCATGGCGTCGTATCGGGACGGCGCGGCTGCGTAGGAAGTCACCGTTGATTCTTATCGCAAAACTTCCCGGCCGGCTCCCGGAGCGGAAAGCCGGCCGGAACGGGCCCCTAGACGGTGATCTCGGTCATCGCCCGCCGGGCCGGGCCGGCGAGCGTGTAGGCGAGCAGCCCGGAAGCGGCCAGGAGCAGCGCCGTCACCATGGCCGGCGAATTCCCCGGGTCCTGCCCCTGCCAGGTGAGGGCCTCGGCCAGGCGGTTGCCCGAGCCGGGGAACACGATCGCCGCCAGGGTCCAGCCCAGCGGCAGGAACCAGGACCGCGCCGGACTGATCACGGTGGCGCCCAGGGCGGTCAGGCCGAGCAGCCCGGCCGTGTCCCTCGCCACCAGCAGCGCGGGGCTGAACCGTGCCGGGGTGACCAGCGTGACCGCGAGCAGACCGGCCACGAACAGGAACGCCGCCAGCACGTGGGCGGCCCGGCGCGGCGCCCAGGCCAGCGCCGCCGTGCGGTCCAGGGCGCCGTCCGGGCTGACCAGCGTGGTGGTGAGCGCCGAGACCGTCAGCAACACCGTGAGCACCACCATCGGCGCGCCCACCTGGCGGGTCGTCGAGGTGACCAGCCACAGCGACCACATCAGCGCCGCGCAGGCCCCGGCCACGGCCAGCGCCATCGGGGCGTGCCGGGAGCGCAGGTACAGGATCAGCCAGCGCATCACTTGCACCCCACCGCGGCGTCGCGGATCGCGGTCACCCGGGCCGCCGCCTCGCCGGCGGGCAACTTGCCCAACTCCCGCCAGCGGATCAGGGCGTCGGCGGCGACGTCCGGTTCCTCGGCCACCGGCGTACGCCCGATCAGCCAGTAGGCGGCCGCGAGCGTGTCCGCCCAGTCCGGCCCCTTCTCGCAGTCGTACGACCGGGCGAACACCCCGGTCACGATCTTCGACGTGAGGTCGCCGGTCTTGCCGCCCCGGATCGTGACCAGCGCGACGTCGGCGGTCCGCGGGGCCGGGACGTACGGCAGGTAGGTGGTGGTGTCCTCGTGCACCCGGGAAGGCATGCCCGGGAGCTTCGCCAGGACGGTCAACGCCTCCCGCGCCTGCGGGACCACCTCGGGCAGCAGCCCCTCGTGCACCCGGCTGACGCACACCCGCGGCTCGTCCCGCGCGCAGACCAGCTCCTTCGCCACCGGATCGACCGCGTCGACGACGAGCCGGTCGTGATGCGGCATCACCGTGATCGCCAGCACGGCGCCGAGCGCCACCGGCAGCAGCGCCGCCACCCGGACACGCCAGCCGCTGGACGCGAACAGCAGCAGCCCGGCCAGCGCGAGCGCGGCCAGCCAGATCGCCTGCGAGACGCTGACCCGGCCGGGCACCGTCGCGTAGTCCTCCGGCAGGTTCATCTCGTAGATCGGCGAGAAGACCAGCGCCAGCCAGCCCTTGGGCCGGGTGGCGGCGGGGATGGTCAGCAGCACGCCCAGACCGGCCACGGCCACGGCCGGCGCGGTCACCAGCCAGGGCAGCAGGTGGCCGGCCGCCATGCCCAGCCAGACACCCGCGACCAGCGCCAGCGCGCCGACGGCGGTAACTGCCGCCACCTGTGGCGGCAGATAGTGCGCGGTGCTCACGATCGCCAGCCCGCCCACCAGGCCCATCAGCAGGTAGCCGGCCACGATGGTGAGGGCCATCGCACCGACCGTCGGCACCACCCGCGATGCCCGGGGCCGCGGTGTGCTGGCGAACAGCTCGGTCACGTTCGACTGCCGCTCGCGGCGGCCCTGCCAGGCGCCGGCCGCCAGCGCCAGCGGCCACAGCAGCGCGAGGTACAGCCGCTGCGCCATGACGAGCTGCATCCAGCCGGCCGACCACTCCGCCTCGGCCACCAGGTACAGCAGCGCGACACCGACGGCCAGCAGGATCAGCGCGGACCCGGGGGCCGCGGACCGGCGCAGCTCGATGCTCAGCGCGCGGCTCACCGGCCGGCCTCCGCCCGGTGCCGGCGCAGCAGCGCCGAGTAGCCCCGTTCGGCGGGGCTGTCGCCGGCGTCGCCCGTGCCGCCCCGCGCGATCAGGTCGTCCGGGGTGCCCTGGTAGACGAGCCGGCCCTCGTTCACCATCACCACGTCGGTGCACGCGGCCACGACGTCCTCGACCAGGTGGGTGGAGACCAGCACACAGCTGTCGACGCCCAGGTCGCGCAGCAGCTCACGGAAGTCGAGGCGCTGCTCCGGGTCGAGGCCGACGGTGGGCTCGTCGAGCAGCAGCACCTCGGGGTCGTTCACGATGGCCTGGGCGATGCCGGCCCGACGGAGCATGCCGCCGGAGAGGGTCTTCATCCGCTTGCCGGCCCGGTCGGCGAGACCGACCCGCTCGATCGCCCGCTGCACGGCGCCGGGCACCGCGGCCTTCGGCATCTCCTTGAGCCAGGCCATGTACTCGACGAACTCCCGCACGGTGAAGCGCGGGTAGAAACCGAACTGCTGCGGCAGGTAGCCGAGCCCGCGGCGGATCCGCCGCAGGTCGGCGCGGCCGTCCACGGACTCGCCGAGCAGGCTCAGTTTCCCGCCGGCCGGCGCCAGCACGGTGGCCAGCGCGCGCATCAGCGTGGTCTTGCCGGCCCCGTTCGGGCCGAGCAGGCCGTGGACGCCGGTGCCCAGCGCCAGGTCGAGCCCGTCGACGGCCAGGTGCCGGCCGGCGCGGACACGCAGTCCTTCGGCGTGCACCGCCCACGGATGGGTGGTGGGTGCGGTCTCCGCCGCGCTCACCATACGCATGGTCTCAGCTCCTCGGGGTCAGGCGGGAAAAGCGGTCGGCCCTGGTCAGGGCGAAGACGGCGGAGACGACGGTGATCAGCGCCCAGACGCCCAGGCTGCCGGGTCGCAGCAGGGCCGGCAGGTGGGCGGTGAGCAGCGCCGGCAGCGCCATCAGCAGCCCCCACCCGGTGGCGAGGCCGATCACGGCGCGGCGGACTCCGACGAGAGCACCGAGCGCGATGGCCGCCGTGGTGAAGGCCAGGCAGGGCAGAAGAGCAAGAGCAAGGGATTCGCCGGTACGGTCGGTCGCCAGGCCCAGCACCGGGACGATCACGGCCAGCACCGTCGCGGTCCGGCGCAGCAGCAGCGGGAGGCCGGCCGCCGGAGTGCCGGCGATCAGCTCCCACGCCGGGTCGGCGCCCCGGCTCCAGGCCACCGCCACCCCGGGCAGCGGCGCCACCGGGGCGAGCAGCAACACCAGCGACGGCAGGCTCGGCCGCAGCGACTGGAGCAGCACCGCGCAGACCAGCACCGTGGCCGTCATGGTGAGCCACGGCGCCAGCTGCCACACCAGCCACCGGTGGCGGGCCGGCGACCAGCGCCGGCGCCGGCGGACCGGGTCGGGACCGGCCGCGATGCCCTGATCCACCCCGTTGCCCACCCGTTCGAGCAGGGCCAGGACGTCGTCCGGCGTGCTGCCGGCCAGGCGTGCCCGGCAGTCCGCGCACTCCTCCAGGTGGACCTCGACCGACCACACCGTGGCCTCGTCGAGACCGGCGTCGCCGGCGGCGTACCTGGTGATCGCCGAGGGGCTGGGGTGCCCGGTCATGACAGCGCCTCCCGCAGTGCGATCCGGGCCCGCCGGGCCTTGGACTTCACGGTGCCCTCCGGCACGCCGAGCAGCAGCGACGTCTCCCGGACCGACAGGCCGTCGAGAACCATCGCCCGCAGCACCTGCCGTACGTCGGCGGGCAGGGTGAGCAGCGCCTGTTCCAGTTCCTGGCCGACCCGGCCGGCCATCACCTCGTCCTCGGCGGCGGGCGCCGGTGCGGGCGCCACGGTCAGCTCGACAGGTATCTCCCGCCGCCGGGCCCGCCGGCGGAACGCGTCGACCAGCCGGTTCGCGGCGATGGTCCAGAGCCACCCGAGCGCGCTGCCCGAGGTGGCGGTTCCGGCGAAGTCGCCGGCCGCCCGCCAGACGGCCAGGTACGTCTCCTGCATCACGTCGGCGACCACGTCCGTGTCGGCGCACCGGCGGCGCAGCCGGACCGCGAGCCAGGGCGAGGTACGCCGGTACAGCTCGTCGAAGGCGCGCCGGTCGCCGGCCGCGGTACGGCGGACGAGCTCCGCCTCGTCGGCCGCGTCCAGGCTTCGTCTCACACCCTGCAAGACGACGGCACCCGGCCGGCGGTTCCCGAGCCGGAGTGATGTGAGTCACAAGAAAGCCGGCCCACGCTCAGCGGGCCGGCTTCGCCGTCCATCCGCAGTCCGTCGCTCCGGAAGCGAGCTCACCGCCCACGGAACGAGCGCTCGAAGGACGTCATCGTCGCGGCCAGGACGTCCCGGCCCGGGCGCTCCCACAGGTCCGCGTTCATCACCTCGACCTCGATCGGCCCGCGGTAACCCGCCTTGTCCACCGCGTCGTGGAAGGCCCGCATGTCGATGCAGCCGTCCCCGGGCAGGCCCCGCCCGGTGAGCACCCCGGCCGGCAGCGGCGTGATCCAGTCCGCGAGCTGGTAGATCGCGATCCGGTCCCCGGCGCGGGCGATCTTCTCCAGCACGGTGTCGTCCCACCACAGGTGATACGTGTCGACGGTGACCCCGACGTGCTCCGCGGGATGCCGCTCGGCGATCGCCAGCGCCTGGTCCCAGGTGCTGATCACGCACCGGTCCGCGGCGTACATCGGATGCAGTGGCTCGACGGCCAGTGTCACCCCGGCCGCGGCAGCGTCCGGGACCAGCCGCCCGATCGCGTCCGCGACGTGCTCCCGGGCGCCGGCCAGGTCCCGGGAGCCCTCCGGCAGGCCGCCGGAGACCAGCACCAGGACCGGCGCCCGTAGCGCGGCCGCCTCGTCGATCGCCCGGCGGTTGTCGTCGAACCAGCCGGGCAGCTGGAAGAAGCCGCTCCGGCAAAGCGTGGTCACGCGCAGACCGGCGTCGCGGACCAGGGCCGCGGCGCGGTCCAGGCCGTACTCGGCGACCGGCTCCCGCCAGAGCGCGACCTGGTCGACTCCGGCCGCGACGCAGCCGGCGACCATCTCGGGCAGGGTCCACGGTTTGGCGGTGATCTGGTTGAAGGAGAACCGGCTCATCCCACTGTCACCTCGAAGAATCGACCGGCCCGGTGTGCCGCCAGCTCGGGGTCGGGAAGCAGGCCGGCCGCGTCGGCCAGCTCGATCAGCCTGGCGAAGTGCGGCACCGAGCGGCCCGACTGCAGGCCGCCGACCATGGTGAAGTGCGACTGGTGACCGGCCAGCCAGGCGAGGAAGACGATGCCGGTCTTGTAGTAGAACGTCGGTTTCTCGAAGATGTGCCGCGACAGCGGGACCGTCGGGGCCAGGATCCGGTCGTACCCGTCGAGATCACCCCGGTCGAGGGCGGCGAACGCGGCGGACGCGGCCGGGGCGATCGCCGCGAAGATGCCGAGCAGAGCGTCCGAGTAACCCTGCTCGTCGCCCCGGATCAGCCGCGGATAGTCGAAGTCGTCGCCGGTGTAGAGCCGGACGCCGGCGGGCAGCCGGCGGCGCAGCCGGATCTCGTGCTCGGCGTCGAGCAGAGAGATCTTGATGCCGTCGACCTTGGCCGGATTGCCGTTGATCAGCTCCAGCACCGTCTCGGTGGCCTTGTCCACGTCGGACGAGCCCCAGTAGCCCTCCAGAGCGGGGTCGAACGCGGTGCCGAGCCAGTGCAGGACGACCGGCCGGTCGGAGATCTCCAGCAGGGCGCGATAGGTGGCCAGGTAGTCGTCCGCGTCGCGGGCGGTGCCGGCCAGGTGCCGGCTGCACATCAGCACCGGCACGGCGCCCGCCGCGGAGACGTCGGCCAGCTGCTCCTCGTACGCCGATCGGATCTCCTCCAGCGCCGCCGGACCCGGCGGCAACTGATCGGTCGCCACCCCGGCCACGATCCGCCCGCCCACCGCGGCCGCCTCGGCCGCGCTGCGCCGGATCAGCTCCCGGGTCGCGGCGTAGTCGAGGCCCATCCCGCGCTGCGCGGTGTCCATCGCCTCGGCGACCCCGAGGCCGTGCGACCAGAGGTGGCGGCGGAAGGCCAGGGTGGCCTCCCAGTCCAGGGCCGCGGGCGCGCCGGGCGCGTTGTCCGCCCGCGGATCGGCGACGACGTGCGCGGCGGCGAAGGCGACCCGGCTCGCCGGCGGACCATCCGGCCGGGCCCAGGCAGTGCCGGCGCCGAGCGTCAACCGGCGGCCGGAAGGCAGGTTCACCACCGCCATCTCAGGCTCCCCCCAGCTCGATCCGGCGGCCCTCGCGCGCCGACCGCAGCCCCGCCTCGGCGAGCCGGACCCCGCGCGCGCCCGAGGCGAAGTCCCAGTGGAACGCCTCGCCGGCCACGACATGCCGGAGGAACGCCTCCCACTGCACCTTGAAACCGTTGTCGAACTCCTCGTTGTCGGGCACCTCGCTCCACTGATCGCGGAAGGACTCGGTGGCCGGCAGATCCGGGTTCCAGACCGGCTTGGGGGTGCCCGCCCGATGCTGGATGCGGCAACGGCGCAGGCCGGCGACGGCGCTGCCGTGGGTGCCGTCGACCTGGAACTCGACCAGCTCGTCCCGGTTGACCCGGACCGCCCAGGAGGAGTTGATCTGGGCAACGATCCCGCCCTCCAGCTCGAAGATCGCGTACGCGGCGTCGTCGGCGTCCGCGGCGTACTCCTCGCCGCGCTCGTCCACCCGCGTGCCGATGTGCGTGGCCACCGTCGCCTGCACGCCGCGGACCGCGCCGAACAGCTCCTCCAGCACGTAGTTCCAGTGCGGGAACATGTCCATCACGATGCCGCCGCCGTCGGCCAGCCGGTAGTTCCAGCTGGGACGCTGAGCGGTCTGCCAGTCGCCCTCGAAGACCCAGTAGCCGAACTCGCCGCGCACCGACAGGATCCGGCCGAAGAAGCCGCCGTCCACCAGGCGCCTCAGTTTGCGCAGGCCGGGCAGGAACAACTTGTCCTGCACCACGCCGTTGCGGATGCCCGCGGAGGCCGCCAGCTCGGCCAGCTCCTCGGCGGCGACCGAGCTCTCGGCGAGCGGCTTCTCGGTGTAGACGTGCTTGCCGGCCGCGATCGCCTGGCGGATCGCCTTCTCCCGCCGCTGGGTCACCTGCGCGTCGAAGTAGATCTCCACGTCCGGCCGGGCCAGCGCCGCGTCCAGGTCGGTGGTCCACTCGGTGAGGCCGTGCCGCGCCGCGATCGCGGCGAGCTTGTCGGGGTCGCGGCCGACCAGGATCGGCTCGGGCCAGATGTGGCCGCCGCCCGGCAGGGCCACGCCGCCCTGCTCACGGATGGCGAGCAGGCTGCGGACCAGGTGCTGCCGGTAACCCATCCGGCCGGTCACTCCGTTGATCACGATGCCGATCGATCTGCGCGCTGCCATGTGCGGTTACCTCCGGATGTTTGCGGAAAGCGCTTTCCCGCTGTTGGCAGCGTAGGATGCCGAAGTCCTTGGGCGCAATGGGCACCCCGACACTTCGATACGTTGAGTTTTCGGCTCAGCGCTGGCAGCGCCCTTGAGCGCCGGCCGGTCCGGTCACCGGAGCCGTGTCCCGGGCCTCTCACCGCCGGCGGACGGTTCCCGACTGGTCACCAGCGGCCTGTCCCGGGCCTCTCACCACCGGCGGACGGCTCCCGACTGGTCACCAGAGGCTTGTCCCGGGCCTCTCACCGCCGGCGGACGGCTCCCGACTGGTCACCAGCGGCTTGTCCCGGGCCGTGAGGCACCTCCCACCGCCGGCCACACCCCGCGTCCCCGGCGCACGGGAAGAAACCGACCGCCCTCGACGCTAGGCTAGAGCGCCGGGAACGGCCGCGCGAGCGCCCACCGGACACCGGAGCCCACGCCTCGCCGTGTCAGTAGACGTCCCGGACGTAGCGCTTGTCGGCGGCCAGCTGTTCGAGATGAGCGGTCGCCGCCTCCGGCGACAGGCGCCCGTGATGCACCGCGATCTCGTGCAATGTCCGATCCACGTCCTTGGCCATCCGGCTGGCGTCGCCGCACACGTAGAAGTGCGCGCCGTCCTGCAGCCAGGCCCACAGCTGCGCCCCCTGCTCCCGCATCCGGTCCTGGACGTAGATCTTGGTCCGCTGATCGCGGGAGAACGCCAGATCCAGCCGGCTGAGCGTGCCCGCCGCGGACAGCGCCGCCAGCTCCTCCTGGTAGTAGAAGTCGGTCGCGCGCCGCTGCTCACCGAAGAACAGCCAGTTCGCCCCGGCCGCCCCGGTCGCCTGCCGCTCCTGCAGGAACCCCAGGAACGGCGCCACCCCGGTGCCCGGCCCCACCATGATCATCGGCGTCGACGGGTCCGCGGGCGGGCGGAAATGCGGCGCCTTCTGTACGAAGAGCGGCACCCGCAGGTCCGGCCCGGCGTCGGCCAGATGCGTCGAGCAGACGCCCTTGCGACCGCGGCCGAGCAGGCTGTCGAAGCGGACCACCGACACGGTCAGGCTCACCCGATCCGGGTCGAGCAGCGGCGTCGAGCTGATCGAGTACAGCCGTGGCCGCAGCCGCTTCAGCACGCCGGCCCACTCCTGCGCGGACGCCCGCACACCCTGCTCGGCGATCAGGTCGACGGCCTGCCGGCCCCACGTCCACTTGGCCAGCTCACCCTTGTTGTCCGGCCGCAGCAGCGTCTTGAGCTGGGCGTCACCACCGCGTTCGACGGCGAACCGGAGCAGGTCCGTGGTGATCCTGGTGATGTCGAGATGCCTGCTGAGCGCCTCGGCGAGCGGGATCATGCCGACCTGGTCGAGCTCGACAGCGGCGTCCGCGGTGAGCCCGGTGACGGTCAGCCACTCCTCGACCAGCTCGGCGTCGTTGACCGGCCAGACGCCGAGCGCGTCGCCGGCCCGATAGTCCAGCAGCCCGCCGGTGTCGAACGTGAACCGGCGCACCTCCTTGGCCGAGCCGGCGCCGCTGAGCAGGCGGTTCCCGATCAGCGTGGCGGTCACCGGGGTGGCCTTGGTCGGCGCCGGGACCGGCTTGGCGGTCAGTGCCGTGACGACCGACTCCAACCAGCCGGCCGCGGTCTCCTCGAAGTCCGGCTCGCAGTCGGCGCGCGCCGCCAGCCGGACGCCGCCCAGCTCGGCGAGACGCTCGTCGAGGCGCCGGCCGTGTCCGCAGAAGTCGTCGTAGCTGGAATCGCCGAACGCCAGCACCGCGAACCGGCGGCCGTCGAGCCGGGGCGCGCCGTCGCCGGACAGCGACTGCCAGAACGCGGCGCCGTTGTCCGGCGCGTCGCCGTCACCGAACGTGCTGGTGACGACGAGCAGATCGGCGCCGGGGTCGAGCAGTTCCGCGGCTGTCGCGTTCATCTCCCGTACCGAGATCTGGTGTCCGACCCTGGAGAGTCTCGCGGAGAGCCCGCGCGCGAACTCCTCGGCGTTGCCGGTCTGCGACGCCCACAGGATCTGCAGCCTCGGCCCGCTGGGCCTCGGCAGCTCGGCACCATCTGCCGGTACGGCGGAGAACACGCCCGCGAGCAGCCCGTTGACCCACATCGCCGTGTCCGCGTCGAACGGCGCGCCGGCCGGCAACGTCGGGACGCCCGGTCGCGCCGGCGGCAGTCCGGCCAGGAATCCGGCCAGGTAGCGACGCTGCCCGTCGGTGAGCGCCGGCGGTTCGGGGTCGAGGCCGAGCAGGTCGTGGATCCGGTTGCGGTCCGGCTCCGCCTTCTCTGGAACCGCCGTGGCGGCCACTTTGGAAAGGGCCACCGCGCACACCTTCAGCTCCGGCTGGAAACTGAGCGGATCGACCGCGTCACTGGTCACCGCGTTGACGCTGACGTATTCCCCGAACAGGTCGTTCCAGTGGAAGGGGGCGAAGCACGCGCCAGGCACCACCCGGTCGGTGACCACCGCCGGCAGCACCGCCCGCCCCCGCCGCGACTCGATCTCCACCTGGTCACCGTCGGTGATTGCGTACGCCGCTGCGTCAGCCGGGTTGATCTCCACGAACGGGCCCGGGTTGAGCTTGTTGAGCTTGGCGATCTTCCCGGTCTTGGTCATCGTGTGCCACTGGTGCTGCAGGCGGCCGGTGTTCAGCACGAACGGGAAGTCGTCGTCGGGCAACTCGGCCGGGTCGAGATGCGGCCTGGCGTGGAAGACGGCCCTGCCGCTCGCGGTGGGGAACCGCAGATCGCGGTACCGGATCGGGTTGCGGTCCGGTCCGCCGGGCGCCGCCGGCCACTGGACCGGGCCTTCGGCCAGCCTCTCGTACGAGACCCCGCGCAGGTCGTAACCGGTCTGGGGGTTGGCGAACCGTTTGATCTCGTCGAGGATCCGGGCGCTGCTGTCGTACGAGAAATCGTCTCCGAAACCCATCGCGACCGCGACCCGGGCGATCAACATCCAGTCCGGCAATGCCTCGCCCGGGGTGTCGGCGACCGGGTGCACCAGGGTCAGATTCCGCTCAGAATTGATCATGATGCCGTCGGTCTCCGACCACATCGCGGCGGGCAGCGCGATGTCCGCGTACGCGTTCGTCTCGGTCTCCGCGAACGCGTCCTGCGTGATCACCAGCTCGGCGGCCTCCAACCCGGCGATCACGGTCTTCCGGTTGCCGACCGAGGCCACCGGGTTCGTGCAGACGATCCAGCAGGCCTTGATCTCGCCGGCCGCCATCCGCTCGAACATCTCGACGGTGCCCCGGCCCACGTCGGTGCGCAGCGTTCCGCCGGGCAGTCCCCAGACCTGCTCGGTGAACTCCCGGTCGGCGGGGACCAGCACCGAGCGTTGACCGGGCAAGCCCGGTCCCATGTAGCCCATCTCCCGGCCGCCCATCGCGTTCGGCTGGCCGGTCAGCGACAGCGGGCCGCTTCCGGTGCGGCAGATCGCGCCGGTCGCCAGGTGCAGGTTGCAGATCGCGTTGGTGTTCCAGGTGCCGTGGGTGCTCTGGTTCAGCCCCATGGTCCACAGGGTGACCCAGTTCGCGGCGCCGCTGATCCACTCGGCGACGGTGCGGATGTCCGCCTCCGGCAGCCCGGTCAGCTCGGCCACCCGGGCCGGCGGGTAGTCGGCGAGCAGCTCCGGCATCGCCTCCCAGCCCTCGGTGTGCTCCGCGATGAAGTCCTCGTCCTTGTCGACGAGGCGGAGCAGCCCGTTCAGCAGCGCCAGGTCGGTGCCCGGGCGGATCTGCAGGAAGAGGTCGGCCCTGTCGGCGGTCGCGGTGCGGCGAGGATCGACCACGATGAGCTTGGCGCCGGCCTTGACCCGGTCCATCATCCGCAGGAACAGGATCGGGTGGCAGTCCGCCATGTTCGCGCCGATCACGAAGAAGACGTCGGCGTGGTCCAGGTCGTCGTAGGAGCCGGGCGGCCCGTCGGCGCCCAGCGACAGCTTGTACCCGGTGCCCGCGCTGGCCATGCACAGCCGCGAGTTCGACTCGATGTTGTTGGTTCCGATGAAGCCCTTGACCAGCTTGTTCGCCAGATACTGAGCTTCCAGCGTCATCTGGCCGGAAACGTACATGGCGAAGGCGTCCGGGCCGTGCTCGTCGACGATCGCCCGGAGCCGGCGCGCGGTCTCCGCGATCGCCTGGTCCAGGGGCTGCTTCTCCGGCTCCGCCCCGCGCTCGCCGCGGACCAGCGCGTAGTCCAGCCGGCTGCCCGCCGCGAGCAGGTCCGCGCTGGTGGCGCCCTTGGTGCAGAGGCGGCCCGCGTTCGCCGGATGCTCGCGGTCGCCGCTCGCCCGCAGCACCCGCCGCCGCCCGTCGGCGTCCCGGGCGACGTCGAGCACCATCCCGCAGCCGACGCCGCAGTAGCCGCAAACGGTGCGCACCTGGGTGACATCGCCGGCCACAGGCAGATCCCTTCCGTCCGACGGGTCGTCCTCGAACGGTCACGCTAGGAAGTCGCCGTTACCGTACTGTCACCGGAGAGTGCTTCGCCAGTTACTCGATCCTCACGACGGGTGCGCCGAGGTTGTGAGCCCGCCGCCGGCCTTCGCACGCCGGGCCCGGCCCGCCGGCCCCACCCGGCCTGACCAGGGGATCACACCCGATGTGGACAGCGGTTCGGCGCCGGCCCGGCAGGCGGTTCAGGCGGGATCTGTCCGATGGTTCGCGCTGGGCTTGGCCCCGGGTCCTAACCCGCGCGACGCGTGCGGGACAGCGCCATGCCGGCCAGCCCGCAGCAGATGGTCAGCCAGGCGGCCGGGAGCAGCAGGTACACCACGTCGCGAACAGTCCCGCCGAGCAGGCCGCTAAGGATCAGCAGAGCGGCGCCGATGAAGACGATCGTGGCGGCGGCCACCGTGCGGCGGACGGTGGGGTCGGGCATGGGAACTCCCGGAAGTGACGACAGAGCGGGCTGGAAGCCTCCCCTGTCACCGCGAACCGGGACAACAGCCGTCCGGGTCCAGTCGTCACCCGTTCCGCCGGGCCGCCGCAGCCGATCGCGGCGCGCCAGCCGCCGACGGGCGGTCGGTGGGTTTCGGCGCGCGGGTCACCTGTTCCGCCGGGCCATCATGGCCGGTTGCAACCTGCCCGCCCACTGACGGCCGGCCGGGCCGCGATTGTCGCCGCGCCGCGGAGCCGGGGCCGGGGTCGGGGCCGGGGCGACCGTGCGCAGGCCGGCGAGTTGCACGAAGATGGTGCGGCGCTCGACCGCCTCGCCGTCCGTGCTCACCGTGTAGCCGTCCAGCCAGATCCAGCCCTGGTAGGTGTCGTGCGGCAGCACCCGGATCACCCGGAGGTAGAGCGCCCGCTCGCCGGCGAACTGCACGCTCGCCTCCCGCCCGACGAAGAGCACGTCACCGGAGCGTGGCGGCTCGGTCATGACCATGCCCCTCCGGACGCGATCTCCATGGCTTTCCCCGTTCGAGAGTTTCTGACGGGCAATGACGCTCGTTGGTACATTTCCAATCTGGCAGGCGCCATTGCTTGATCACAAGGGAAAGGTCTCCCCTAACAGGTGACAAGCCGGCAGAACAGCCGAAACGCCGCGCGGATCAAGAAAGGCCCAAAAGCGAATCGTCCCGAATGCCACGCGACGCGAAAGCGGCGGGAAGTGAGCGGCGGCAAGACCGCCCGGTTCGGAAAGGCGGCTCGGGAAGCCGCGCACGAAGAGACCGGAAGCGCTCCGGCCGCGAGTGCCGCTCGGTCGACAAGAGGGCCGGGCCCGCCAGAAGGCGAACCCGGCCGGAATACCGCGCGGATCAGAACTCGCCGCGAAGGACGCCTTCCTTGAAGGCGGCCCACTCACTCGCCGTGAACTCCAGCGTCGGCGAGTTCGGCCCGAGCTTGGTGTCGCGGACCGCGACACGCCCGTCGTCCGCCACGCCGACGGTCACGCAGTTCGAGTCGCCCTGGCTGCGGCTCGATTTGTGGAACCTGGTGTTCTGATACTTCTCGGTCAAGGCCTGCTGGTTCTCGACCAAGGCCGCGATGTCGATCATGGTGGGGACCTCTCATCTGGAACGTTTGCCGGCCAGCGCGTCGGCCGCTCTCTTGACTAACTCCACGCTGGCTTCCTGGGACAGCGCGGCCGCATCGAGCCGAGCCCACATCAACGCGTAACTGACGACGTCGGCGGGCTCGGTGAGGAGAATGTCCGTCGTGACCGTGTCCACGGCCACGACTGTGGGGTCACCCGGATCGGTGTAGTCGTACATCGAGAACGGCGCCCTCGGCAGCAGCCCTTTCGGCAGGCGCGCGTCGACCGGCAGCACGCGCATCTTGATATTGGGCTTCTGGGCCAGGCTGAGCAGGTGCCTGAGCTGCTCGACCAGCACCGGCTCCGGCGCGGTGATCCGTTGGATGGCCTGCACCTCAAGGATCATCTCGTACTCGGCGCCGCCCGGGTCGAGAATCTCCTGGCGACGCGCCCGGCCCGCGAGGTTGGCCTCGACGTCGAGCTCCGCGCCGTCCCGAAGAGCCCCCTCCGCCAGGTGCCTGGCGAACGCCGAGGTCTGCACCAGTCCGGGCAGCAGGCTGTTGTGGTACTCCCTGATCTTGGCGGCGCCGGACTCCAGGTTCGCGGTCTGGGCCATGCGTCGGCCCATGTTGACGAACATCCGGGCGTCCCACCAGCCGGTCGCCGCGGCGTCCCGGGCGATCCGGAGCAGCGAACGATACGGCTCGCTGCCCTCCTCCAGGCCCAGCCCCTCCAGCACGTTCATCACCCGGCCGACGTCGGGCCGCCGGTCGCCGGTCTCCAGCCGGGAGATGACGACCCGGTTCTGGCCGCTGCGCCGGGCGAGCTCCTCGGCCTTCAGCGGGCCGCCGTCCGCGCCCGCGGTGGCGCGGATCTGGCGCAGACTCGCGGCGAGCCGGAGACGGCGCACGAGGGGGCTGCTCGCCATGCGGGCCTCTCCGGTCGCTCTTGCGGGTGGGCGCTGTCGAGATTACTCAAGCAACCTTCCGGATCCCGACCATCGACGCGCGTTGCCGCCCCTCGATCACGCGGGAGTGTTCATGACGCCTATGTGACGACCGACACAGTGCTGGCGAGGGAATCGGGTGTGTCGTTCGCGGACACCGGCGGTACTCCGCCGAGCCGGCCGTGCACCGCGCCAGTCTCGCGTGTCCCGGCATCCGCCGTGGTCAGGGGCCGGATGGATCGGCCGCCGAACCCGCGCGGTACAGCCAGCACCACTGCGAACCGACCGGCTGTCCATCCGGGAACGCCGCCGCCGGCCGGGAAGGTGAGAGGGGTCAAGTGAGGCACCTCTGAGGGCACCCGCCGCCCGGCCGAGCGGCAGGCCCGCCGCGGGGCGGATCCGGAGACCACGGCCGAACGGGCAAGCGCTGCCGGACAGAAAGCGGCAAACGGACCCGAGGCCGCCCGGAGCGGCTCGGCATGATCCCGGCCACCCGCTGAGCGCCGGCGATCAGCCCTGGTCACCGCCCACCCACCGATCAATGGCAGGCTCTCCGGTCATGGACCTGACCGTGATCCTCGGCCCGATGAAGGGCGGCAAGTCGCTCGAGATGATCAGCCTGCTGTCGCCGCTGCAGCACACCGGCATCCCGCACCGGATCTACCAGTCGGCGCGGCACGGCCGGGACACCGCGGTGACCTCGCGGTCCGGCGGCAGCCTGGAGACGGTGAAGGTGCACACGCTGGCCGGCGCCGCGGACGGGGACGTCGAGGTGATCGGCGTCGACGAGATCCACATGTTCACCGTCGGCGACATCGCCGAGCTGGGTGTCGCGGTGCGGCGCGGGGTGAAGGTGGTAGTCGCCGGGATCGACCTGGACCACCGCGGGCAGCTGTTCGCCCCGGTGCGGGCGCTGTTCGAGCTGGCCCCGGAGAAGGTGGTCTACCGCCGGGCGGTGTGCGACGTGTGCCGGTCGCTGGACGCGACGCACACCCAGGTGCTGGAGAGCGGCAAGCCGTTCATCCGCGAGCTGGCCCCGTCGACGGCGCTCCCGGACGACGGCACCTACTCCTACGAGGCCCGCTGCCGCCGCTGCGTGGTCCTGCCCTGAAACCGGCCCGCAGGCACACCGGTCCCGGATCTCCCGGGCCGGTGACCGCCACGACCCCGTAGCAACAAGCGGAACGGGCCGCCCGTTCGGCTTGCTCCTCCCCACCGTAAATCCGGCATCCGGCACACTCGGGCATGGCGCCACCCAGCAAGACCCGATACGTTCCAAAACTGACAGTGACCGGCGTGCCGCTTCGGGGAGGCGATGACGCGTGGACGATTCCCAACCGCTGCTGGAGCGGATCGAGGCGCAGCTCGCCGAGTTCCACAGGCGCTCGGCGCACCGCGAGTCGATCATCGACCGCCTGCACGCCGAGAACCAGGAGTTCCGTGACGGCCTGCGCCGGGTGATCCTGGAGCCGGTGGTCAGCGACCTGCTGCGGCTGCACGACTCGATGGCCCGGGAGGCCGGGCGCCTGGTCGCCGACGACCCGCGGGCCAGCAAGCTGCTGGCCGGCTTCGCCGACGACGTCACGCTCGCCGTCGAGCGCTGCGGTTACGAGTTGTTCCCGGCCGTGCCCGGCGAGGCGTTCACCGCCGGGCGGCACGCGCCGGCCGGGACAGTGCCGACCGACGACCCGAGCCGGGACAGGACCGTCGCCGAGCCGCTCGCCGCCGGGCTGCTGGAGATCGAGACCCAGAAGGTGCGCCGGCCGGCCCGCGCCCGCCTCTACCGGTACGAGGCGCCGCCGGCCGGCGACGACCCCGTCGATCTCGCCCTGGACTCCACCGAGACCGTTCACCCTGACCCCGTCGGAAGCGAGTAGCGCCATGGCCACCTTCGGCATCGACCTGGGCACGACGTACTCCTGCGTCGCCCACATCGACGACACCGGCCGGCCGGCGATCATCAAGAACCGGCCCGGCGACGACACCACGCCGTCTGTCGTCTTCTTCGAGAGCCCGGACAACGTAGTGGTCGGCAAGGAGGCAAAGGCCGTCGCCAAGATCCAGCCGGACCTGGTGGTCTCGCTGATCAAGCGGCAGATGGGCAAGTCCTTCGAGATCTCGGTGCACGGCCAGACGCACACCCCGGAGTCGATCTCCGCGCTGATCCTCCGCGAGCTTGCCGACGCCGCCGCGGAGAACGTCGGGGAGGAGGTCAAGGACGTGGTGATCACCGTCCCGGCCTACTTCGGCGTGGCCGAGCGCAACGCCACCCGCAAGGCCGGCGAGATCGCCGGGCTCAACGTGCTGAGCATCGTGGACGAGCCGGTCGCGGCCGCGCTGCACTACGACGCGATCTCCAGCGGCGGGACGAAGACCATTTTCGTGTACGACCTGGGCGGTGGCACCTTCGACACCACTGTCATCCGGGTCTCCCCCGAGGAGATCCAGGTCATCTGCACCGACGGCGACCACCACCTCGGCGGCGCCGACTGGGACGACCGTCTCGCGGAGTACCTGCTGGAGCAGTTCCAGGCCGAGCACCCGGGCACCGGGGCGGCCGACGACGAGGAGTTCCTGCAGGAGCTGGCGGCCGGCGCGGAGGACATCAAGAAGCAGCTGAGCCGGATGCAGAGCCGCCGGTTCAACGCCCGGTTCAACGGCGAGAGCTCGCAGATCGAGGTGACCCGGGAGCGCTTCGAGGAGCTGACCGCGGAGCTGCTGCAGCGCACCGTCGCGATCACCCGGCGCACCCTGGAGACCGCCGCCGGACGTGGTGTCACCGAGTTCGACGACGTGTTGCTGGTGGGCGGCTCCAGCCGGATGCCGGCGGTCACCGCGGCGCTGGAGGAGCTGGGTCTCAAGCCCCGGATGCACGACCCCGACCTGGCCGTGGCCAAGGGCGCCGCGCGGTACGCGCTGATCGAGTCGGTGAAGGTGCACCTGCCCGAGGAGGGCGGCGAGGCGCCGGCCGCGGTCGTCGAGGAGGTCGCCGAGCAGCTGAACATCCCCGCCGAGAAGGTGCGGGCGCTGGCCGGCAAGCGGGTGGCCACCGTGGTGCCGCGCGCCTTCGGCGTCAAGGTGGTGAACCGGCAGGGCAGCCGGGAGCACTTCACCATCGAGCACGTGCTGCGGGCCAACACCCCGCTGCCGGCCGAGACCGCCCCGCAGCGGTTCGGCACGGCGTACCCCGATCAGGTGGAGATCTCGGTGGAGATCTGGGAGCAGTCCGGCTCGGTGGAGTCGGAGGCGCTCGAGGACAACGAGCACATCGCCGAGGGCCTGATCACCGGCCTGCCGCGGCTGCCGGAGAACTCGCCCATCGACATCAGTTTCCAGATGGAGACGGACGGCTTGCTCAGGGTGCACGCGGTCGAGCTGACGACGGGCAAGGATCTGCGCATCGAGGTCCAGATCCGGGGCGGGCTCACCGACGAGCAGGTGAGCGCCGCCCGGACCGCTGTGGCGCGTTACCACGTCTCGGCCTGAGGACGGCCCGGGCGATGTTCGATCAGGACCGGTACCGGGTGGAGGTGCTGGACCCGGCGCGGCGCAACGGCAACACCCCGCCGGCGGACCTTCTCCTGCGGTACGGCATCGACACCGGCCGACCACCCCGCGGTGACGCCTTCGACGCGCACGTCACCGCGGTCGTCAAGTACTGGCAGCAGCTGGGCACCCAGCGCAAGGTCTACCAGAAGATCGTGGAGGCGCTGAACGCCGCGCACACGAAACTGCGCGACGGCGGGCAGCTCTCCGCCGAGCATTTCCTCGCCGAGCGCGAGCGGGTCGCCAAGGAGACCGGCCGCGCGCTGGACGAGATCGTCAACGAGCTGGCCAGCGACCCGGTGGTGTCCGCCGCCGCGCTGGCCGCCGCGGCCGCCCCGCTCGGCGGCGCGGCCGTCGAGGCCCGGCTGCGCGAGCTGCTGGCCCGCAAGCGGGTCCGGGTGATCGACGAGCTCTGGCCGCTGCCGGAGAGCCCACCGCCGGGCGGCCGCGTGGTGCTGCGCAGCACCCGGACGCTGGGCCTGCCGCTCTCCCTGCACGTGCTCGCCGACGACCGGGCGGCGGTCGCCTTCACACTGCGCTCCGGCCTGCGGGTCGAGGGCCGCCCGCTGACCACGGGCCGGTTCGACGGCGTACGCGCCCGGGCCGAGCGGCAGAGGCAGGACGACCGCAAGACCGCCACCGAGAGCCTGCTGGCCGCGCTGAGCGGGGCGATCGCCGACGGCACCGTCGGCGAGCTGGTGCTCTGGGAGCTGACCGAGGCGGTGCGGCCGGCCGCCGGGCTGGGCAAGGTGCGCGTGGTGGCCCGCGAGGCGACCCGGCTCGGGCTGCCGCGCGAGGAGGCCGAGGAGTTCGCGCTCGCGGTGCTCAACCGGGGGACCGGGACGCCGGACCGGCGGGACGCGACCGGCGAGATCGAGGAACTGCTGGTCCGCGGGGAGCTGCGGGCGGCCGAGCGGGCGTTGCTCACGCTCCCCGCGAACGAGGGCGCCGACCTGCGGGAACGGGTCCGGGACGCGGTGCGGCGCGTGGCCGAGCTGGCCGCGCGGGCCCAGCAGGAGATCGCCGCGGGCCGCCCGGAGCACGCCGCCGAGCTGCTCACCACAGCGGTCCGGGAAGCCGCCGACGACACCGACCTGGCCGGCCGGCTGCGCGCCGTCGCCCCGCCGCCGGCGCCGGCCGTGCGGGCCGGCACCGCCGCCGGCGAACGGGTCACGGTCAGCTGGACGCCGAGCCCGGCACGCACCGGCGGCGTGACCTATCAGGTGGTGCGCACCCGGCAACGGCCCGCCGGCTCGGCCGGCGACGGCGACGTGGTGGGCCGGACCGACGGCAACGAGCTGGCCGACGCCGGCGCACCGGCCGGCGACGACCTCTTCTACACCGTCTTCGCGACACGCTCGGCGGGTGTGTGGTCGCCGGGCGCCACGGCCGGGCCGGTGTCGCTGCTGCCCGACGTCACCGGGGTGAGCGCGGTGGCCGACGAGTCGAGCGTGCGGGTCACCTGGTCGGCACGCCCGGACGCGACCGGGTTCACGGTGGTCCGCGAGCCGGGCGGAGCGCCGGTGCGGGCCGGGCGCAACGGGTTCTCCGACGAGAACCTCGAGCCCGGCGTGCAGTACCGCTATCTGATCCGGGCCGGCTATCCGGCGCTGTCGAGCGGGGTCACCGTCACGGCCACCCCGCAGGCCGCCCCGGAGGAGGTGCCGGACCTGGCCGTGGAGCCGCTGCCCGGACAGGACCCGGGACGGTTGCGGCTGGCCTGGACGCTGCCGGCGAGCGGGGACGTGGTGTTGCGCTCGGCGGCGCACCGGCCGCGATGGCACCGGGGGGCCGAGATCACCGGCGCGGAGCTCACGTCGTACGGCCGGGAATTGATCGGAAGAGCGGAGCCGGCGGCGGACCGCCGGGCCGCGCTGGTCCTGCCCATGCCCGCCGGGCGGGTCTTCGTCACCGCCTTCAGCGTCGGCGGCGGCCGGGCGATCACCGGACCGACGGTCTCGGTCACCAACGTCGCTCCGGTCACCGACCTGCGGGCCCGGCGCGTCGGCCCGGTCGTGCGGCTCGGCTGGGGCTGGCCGGACGGCGTGTCCCTGGTGCGGGTGCGCTGGTGGCCGGAGGACGGCTCACCGGAGCAGTCCGAGCAGGTCGACTGCTGGCTGCGCGCCTACCGCGACGACGGCGGCCTGCAGATCACCACAGGGCTGCGGCCGGTCCGGATCTTGGTGGCCACGGTCAGCCGGGACGGCGAGGGCGAGACCGTGGGCAGTCCGGTCGGCGTGCGGGTGGCCGGCGGCGGCGTCCCGGTGCACTACCGGTTCGTGCAGGCCGGCACGTTCCGGCGGCGGACCCTCCTGGAGCTGACCGCCGAGCAGCCCTGTCCCCTGCCCGACCTGGTGGTGGTGCAGTCGCCGGGCCGGGTGGTGCCGCTGCGCGCGGACCAGGGCACCGAGGTGGCGCGGATCCCGGCCCAGCGCCTGGAGCCGGGGCGGCCGGTCTCGGTGGAGGTGCCGGTGCGGAACGCGCGCGGACCGTACCGGCTCGGCTGTTTCGTCGACGACCACTCCGGCAGCGGGTCGGACGTGGTGCTCAAGGGGATCCCGGGGGGCGGCTGAACCATGGCGCGACTGACCTGCCCGTACTGCTACCGGACGTTCGCCGAGAAGGACATGCTGTTCCGTTGCAGCGGCATGCGGTCGGCGGACGGCCGGTTCTGCGAGCCGGCGCCCGACCCGGTCCGGGTGGCGCTCAAGGACCCGATGGTGGTGCTGCCGGTGGTGGAGGGCAACGGCCGGAAGCTGTCCGCGGTCTGCAAGGCCTGCGGCAACACCGCGACAGTGCAGATCTGCCCGCACTGCCACGCCCAGCTCCCGGTGCACTACGGCAAGCTGGACACCCGGATCGTGGCGATGATCGGCGCCAAGTTCAGCGGCAAGTCCGTCTACACCACGGTGCTGATGCACGAGCTGATCCACCGGGTCGGCCGGCGCTTCGACGCCGCGGTGGTCGGCGCCGACGAGCGCACCCGCAAGGAGTTCGGCAACGAGGAACGCGCCCTCTACACCGAGGGGGTGCTGCCGATCACCACCCAGCCGGCGAACGTCGGCGAGGAGGGCCGGCAGCCGTTCGTCTTCAAGTTCTCGCTCGGCGAGCGCAGGCGTTTCCGCAGCACGCTGAAGCACACGGTGCTGTCGTTCTTCGACACCGCCGGGGAGGACCTGGAGACCGCCCGCGGCGTCGCGCAGAACGTCGGTTACCTGGCCGGCGCGCACGGCATCATCGTGCTGCTCGACCCGCTGACCATCCCGCAGCTGGTGCCGACCCTGGGCCTGGACCCGGGTGTGCTGCCGGCCCGGGCGCAGCGGCAGGCGGCGCAGGGCGACAGCCCGATCAACATCCTCACCCGGGTCACCGAGGTGCTGCAGCAGGTGCCCGGCGTCGGGCCGAACCGCATGATCGACGTGCCGGTGGCGATCGCGTTCTCCAAGGTGGACGCGCTCTGGGAGGCGTTGCCCGAGGACAGCCCGCTGCGCCAGCCGGCGCCGGACACGCCCTGGTTCCCGGAGTCGGACAGCCTCGCCCTGCACCACTACGTCCAGGCGTTGCTGCAGGAGTGGGAGGGCGGGCAGATCGACCAGCTGCTGCACAAGCATTACCGCACCTACCGGTACTTCGGGTTGTCCGCGCTGGGCGCGGTGCCGCCCGCTCTGGAACCCGCTCAGCAGCGGCAGCGGATCGCCAAGTCCGGCATCCAGCCGCACCGGGTCGAGGACCCGTTCCTCTGGCTGCTGAGCCGGCTCAAGGTGATCGAGACGGGGAGGGACTGAGATGGGCGTCCCGCAGATGTACTACACCTCCTGCGAGCGCGGGCTGGCCGGGTACTCCGGCTTCCAGTTCAACGCGGCCACCCCGGGCGTCTCCGGCGCGGTGCTGCGGCGGGTGGAGCAGGCCACGTCGTACGAACCGCCGCGCTCGCTGGGCTACGAGCCGACCGCCGAGCAGATCGCGGCCACCCCGGTCAACCTCTGTTACCTGCCCGGCGCCGACGGCGAGCCGGCGATCCTGGCCAACACGGTCTTCGTCGGCAACGACTACTCGCAGCGCTTCGGCAACTACTTCGTGCACGCGCTGAGCCTGCCGGCGGCCGAGCACGACCTCGGCGGCGCGCTGCCCATCGACTTCTGGCGGGCCGGGTTCTGGGCCCGCGCCGAGGCGCCCGGTCCCGAGCTGCCGGAGCTGGACCCGCGGCCGGCCGCGGGCTTCGACGTCGACGCGTTCCTGCAGGACGGCCGCCTCGGCACGCTGCCGCGGATGCTCACCGCGGTGGAGCGGGCGATCGTCGCGGGCGAGCGGCCGGTGATCGTCGTGCACGAGGAGACCGAGCAGGTCGCCCGGTGGATCGCCGCGCTCTGCCGGCTGCTGCCGCCGGCGCTGGCCGGGCGGTTCGCGTTCGCGACCTATCAGTACCGTCCCGGCCGCGGCCGCGAGCACCTGGTCGGCACGGTGCCGACCAGCGACTTCACGGTGACCGAGGCGACGCTGCGCAGCTTCGCGGTCTTCGACCTGGCCGGCGGCGTGACGTCGGACGTCGACGCGCACCCGCTGGCCGAGCTGCTGACCGCGGCCGGCGCCGAGGACGCCGGCCAGCTGTGGGAGCTGGCCGGGGAGTTCTCCGCCGGCACGGAACGCGACTTCGACGACTGGTACCCGGTGGCGGTGGCCGCCGCGCAGTGCGCCCGGCTGCCGGTCAACGAGGCGGACCTGGACGCGGTGCTGGCCTGGCTGCCCGGCAACGCCGGCCGGCTGGGCCCGGACACCGTCGCCCGGATCGTCGAGGAATGCCTCGACCATGTGCGGCTCACGCTGCCGCAGTGCCTGGTGCTGGTCCGGGTGGCGGCCGCGGCCCAGGATCCGGGGCTGCAGGCGAACACCGAGGTCAGCGCATTCGAGCGGCTGCTGCGGGAGCCGGCCGCGGCGCCCGCCGACGTGCCGCGGCTGGTCACCCGGGACGGCGCCGGGTACGCCCGCCAGCAGGTGGTCACCCTCCTGGACGGCGCGGCGCCCGGCCCGGACACCGTCGACGTGCTCAGCCTGGCCGTCCGCACCCGGGTGGAGCTGTCCGACGGCGAGCTGGAGGGGTACGGCCACGACCTGATCACCCCGCTGCTGCTGGCCGACCCGGAACGGCAGCCACCGGCTGTCCTGCGCGACGTCCCGGCCCTGCGCCGCGGCGTGCTGCGCGGCCTCGGCGAGGCGCTGTCCAACCGGGAGCGCGGGGTGCTGGCGGTGGCCACCCGGCTGGCCGGCGGGACGGTGCCGGAGGAGGAGTTCGCCGCGTACCGCCCGCTGCACCGGCTGCTCGAACTGTCCCGCGCGTCGAGCGACCCGAAACGGCGGATCCCGGCGCTGAAACGGCTCAGCGACCAGGGTGCCCCGGACCGGGCGGTGCTCACCGCGCTCTGGCCGGACGGCTGGCGGCTGGCCGAGGCCGCCGAGGTGACCCGCGAGGTGCCGAAGCGGTTCTGGGAGTCGGACGCCATGGTGGCGCTGCTCGACGACGTGCTGAAGATCTCCCAGATGCCGCAGGGCGGCTGGCCGCACTACGCCGTGGTGAGCGCGTTCGCCGCCGAGCAGAACCTGACCGGGCGGCTCTCGGCCACCGCGCGGACCCACGTCGAGCAGCTGCAACGCGCCAGGGAACTGGTCCGGCGGGTGGACCGGACCGGCGAGACCAAGCTGCCGCCGCTCGCCGCCCAGGTGATCGAGTTCTTCCGGCAGACCGAGCCGCCGGCCCGCTCCTGGCTCGCCGGTCAACTGCCTGGGCTGCTGCTCCGGCTGGACGCCGCGACCCTGGCCCAGGTGCTGCCGGAGCTGCCGTCGGAGGTCCGCCGGCGTTACCGCGCCCAGCTCACCGAGTTGCTGCGCGGCGCCGACCTGGGCGCCGCGGCCACCGCCTTCGAGCTGTTCCACCGGTTCACCGGCAAGCAGCCGGACCACGCCCGCAAGCTCAACGACGTGCTCGCCGCGACCGTGGCCCGGTGGAAGTCACGCGACCTGGACGCGCTGGAGAAGCTGCTCGCCCACAGCAAAGTCAAGGGACTGGCCGAACACGTCGCCCAGTGGCGCGAGGCCCGGGTGCCGCGGGGCATCGGGCGCTTCCTGCCGCGGCGACGGTGAGAACCGCGGGAGACTCCGTGTTCTACCTGCTTTTCCTCCTCGTCTGGTACGCGCTGGTCGGCACCGTGTTCATCGTGCTCGGCCTCCCCCTGGTGATCGTCGCGAGCGGTGTCTTCCTGGTCCTGTGCACCGGCGCCTACCTGCGGGCCAGCGGCCAGGCCCTGGGCATGCGGCTGCCCGGCGAGACGGTCCCGGTCCCCCAACCGCCGGGCGTGCCGGCCTACGTGCACTACCTGTCCGGCCCGGCCGGCCGGGACCTGCGGCAGGTCGCCCGGCTGACCTGGCGTGACATGCGGCGGCAGGCGGAGACCACCCGGACCTGGCTGAAGAGCAGGTTCTTCCACTACGGCATGAACAACTACCGCCGGGCGGTAGGCGTGCTCCTCGCCGCCGGGGTGGTCGCCGGCGCGGTGATCACCGCGCTGGTGATGACGTTCGTGGCGCTCGGCGCGCTGCTCGTCTGGGGACTGCTGTTCGTGCTCGCCAAGGCCCTGCTCTACCTGCTGCGCGGGCTGGACTTGGGACTGTCGCAGCTGCGCGGGATCAAGCTGACCTGCCCGGCGTGCCATCACCGGGTGGTGTATCCGGCGTACGACTGCCCCAACCCGCTCTGCTCGCACCGGCACAAGGACGTGCGGCCGGGCCGGTACGGGCTGCTGCGCCGGACCTGCTGGTGCGGGTACCGGATGCCGACGTTGCTGCTGCTCGGCAGCCACCGGATGACCGCGTGGTGCCCGCACTGCGAGGCGCCGATGGCCGAGGGCGCCGGCACCGCCCGGGAGATCGTGATCCCGATGCTCGGCGCGACCACCGCCGGCAAGACGCGGATGATGCTGGCGCTGGCCGCCACGATGACCGGCGGCGAGCGGTCGGGCATCTCGGCGACCACCGCCGACGAGCCGACCGGGAACGCGCTCGCGCAGATGCAGGAGGCGCTGGCCGCCCGCGGGGACACCGGCAAGACGATCGCCGAGGACGCGGTCCGGGCGTACTCGTTCAACCTCGGCGGCGGCCGGGTGCGGCGCCTGGTGCACATCTACGACCCGCCCGGCGAGGACTTCGGCGACTCGGCCCGGCTGCAGGCGCGCCGCTTCCTGCGCGGCGCGCACGCGTTCGTCTTCGTCGTCGACCCGTTCGCGATCCCGGACGTCTGGAACTCGCTGAACCCGCAGGCGCAGCGCGAGTACCGGGCGATCCGATCGTCGCAGCCGCCCAGCTACATCTTCGAGCAGGTGCTGGAGAACCTGAACGGGATGGGTGTGCGCACCGCCGACAAGTCGCTCGCGGTCGCGGTCACCAAGAGCGACCTGACCTCGGACCTGCCGATCTGCGCCGGGCTGGGCGACGGCAACGACGCGGTGCGCGGCTGGCTCAGCGACCGGGTCGGGATGGCGAACATGGTGCGCTCGATCGAGAAGTCGTTCGGGGATGTGCGGTACTTCCACACCACCGCGCGGTTCACCCCGGCCGGAACCGATCAGAACGTGCACGACCTGCTCAAGTGGACGCTCGGCCGGTACGGGGTGAACTGAGATGGTGGCTGTCGATCCGTACTCGCGCTGGCGCCGCGCGGTCTACGTCGCCGGGGTGGTGGTGGTCTGCCTGCTCACCGCCGCGGTCCTGCTCCTGCTGCTGGCCTGCCTGATCCGGCTGCTGCCCGGCACCGGTTCCGGCACACGTTGATGACAGATCGAGAGCAGGAGCGATTGCGGGGGTACGCCGTGATCGCGCTGGCCGCCTCGGGCAGCGGCGACCTGGACGACGCGGCCGGCGTGCTGGAGACCCTGCCCGACGACTCGCCGGGGCGCGGCACCCTGGCCGCCGCCCTGCTCTGGCCGATGCTGCGCGACCTGCGGATGGACCTCCCGGCACTGCGCCGCCTGGAACGGGTGCTGGCGATCGCCGAGGCCGACCCGCCGGACGTCCCGAAGTGGCCGGGGCTGCGCGCCGCGGGCCGGGCGATCTCGTTGATGCTGGCTTCGCTGGAGAGCCGGGTCGACGACCCGCACGCCGCGCTCGCCGAGGTGGAGAAGCTGGCCACCGAGGCCGGCCCCGGATCGCCGGCCGCGCCGATCTTCGAGGCGGCCCGGCAGGGCCTCGGCTTCATGGCAGCTCTGCACGACGGCGACGAGTCGGCGATCCGCCGGATGCCGGAGCAGTTGGGACGGCTGCGAGCCGGCGCCGGGGCCGGGGCCGGCAACCCGCAGGCGGATCTGCTCACCGAGCTGCTCACGGCGACGTCCGAGCTGATGGCTGCCAACCAGCGCGGCGAGGAGCTGTCCGGGCCGATGCGCCGGATGCGGGAGGCCGCACAGCGGATGCCCGAGGACGACCCGGTGCGGATCTCCGCGCTCGAACAGCTGGACATGCTGGACTCGCTGGCCAACGGCGGCCAGCCGGTCGACTTCGGCACGTCCCCGTCCGGGGCCGCCCAGTCGCCCGCGGACCAGGCGCTGCAGCGGGCGTACAGCGCGATGCTGCTGCTCGACCGCGGAGCCGAGACCGATCTCGGCAAGATCGAGGCGGCGATCGGCCACCTGCGTGCGGCCCTGGAGTTGGCCGGGCCGGACGACCTGCGCCGCCCGTTCCACCTGGCTGGCCTGGCGCTCGGGCTGTTCCGCCGGACCGAGGTGACCAACTCGACCGCAGGGCTGGACGAGGCGCTCATCCTGCTCGCCGAGGCCCGGGAGCTGGCCGGCGGGCCTGATCATCCACAGTGGGCGTGGATCAACGACATGCTCGCCGGGGTGCAGCAGCGGCTCGGCGCCGTGACCCCGGCGCACCGGACCTCGATGGAGGGCATGCGGGGCCACGCGTTCCAGGTGATGGTGCAGTCCGACCTGCCGGCGGCGACCGTGGCGGCCGCCGACGCGGCGCGCGAGGGCCTGAACACCGCCCGGCGGTTCCTGCAGGACGGCGACCCGGCCGGGGCGATGGCCGCGCTGGACGCCGGCCGCGGCCTGGCGCTGTTCGCCGCTACCGAGCTGGGCCGGGTCGGCGCCCGGCTGCGTGCCGCGGGGCGCGACGACCTGGCCGGTCGCTGGGACGACGCGGTCGCCTCCGGGCAGCCCGACCGGTTGCCCACCGCGCTGCGCCGCGAGGCGATGCGGGTGCTCGGCGACCACGGCACGCTCGGCCTGCTGGACCCGCCCGGCCTGCCGGAGATCCGCGACGCGCTGCGCGCCCTGGACGCGGACGTGCTGGTCTACCTGATGCCCGGTGAGCGGGGCCTGCCCGGGCACGCGCTGCTCGCCCCGGCGGACGGCCCGCCCGGCTATCTGACGCTGCCGAACCTGCACCCGGACCAGGACCTCGAGGTGGGCCACTACCTGAGCGCCGCGGCCCGGCGGGACATGGGCCCGGCCGATGAGGCGCCCGGCCAGGACGAGGCGTTCACCGGAAGCCTGGACGGGCTGTGCCGGTGGGCCTGGCGGGCCGCGCTGGGCCCGGTCGTCGACCAGTACCTGCCCCGGCTGCGGACCCGGCCGACCGGCCGGCCGCCGCGGATCGTGCTGGTCCCGATCGGCCGCCTGGCGCTGATCCCGTGGCAGGCGGCCCGCCGCCCGGACGGCCGGTACGCCATCGAGTCGGTAGCCGTCTCGCAGGTGGTGTCGGCCCGGTTGCTCTGCCACGCGGCCGCGCAGCCCCCGGTGCCGCTCGCGCCGACCGGCCTGATCGTCGGCGATCCGCGGACCGGCGAGCCGAGCCTGCCGGCCGCACGCGCCGAGGCTTGGGCGATCCGCCGGGCGTTCTACCGGGGCGCCCGCTACGTCGGCCGGCGGCCGGACGGCACCGACAGCCCGACCGGCCCGGGCACCGTGGCCGAGGTGGAGAACTGGCTGACCTCGACGTCCCCGGGGGCCGGCGCCGTGCTGCACCTGGCCTGTCACGGCTTCGCCTCGACCGGCCGGGCCGCCGCGTTCCTGCTGCTCGCCGACGGTGCGCGGTTGCACGCCGAGACGCTCGGCCCGCTGCTGGCCCGCGCGCCGGGACGGGCGATCGCGCTGGTCGTGCTGGCCGGCTGCCGCACCGGGCGGGCGATCAGCGGGTACGACGAGGCGTACAGCCTGGGCACCGCGTTCCTGGCGGCCGGCGTGCGCTCGGTGCTCTCCACGCTGTGGAACATCCCGGACGCCGCCACCTCGGTGCTGATGTTCATGTTCCACCACTTCCTGATGGCCGGCCGCCGGCCGGTCTGGGACGCCCTGCACCAGGCCCAGCTGTGGATGCTCGACCCGGCGCGGCGGATACCCGACCGGATGCCGCGTGAGCTGCGGGACGAGCTGGCCGCCACGGACCCGGCGGAGGTCGCCGCCTGGGCCGGCTTCGTCCATTGGGGGCGCTGACGGTGGCCGGCGGGATCGATGAGCTGCGCCGCGAGCTGGCCGGGCTGAGCGGGCCGGCCCGCACCGGCCGGTTGTTCGAGCTGGGCCAGGTGCTCACCGACCGCTACTGGCGGTCCGGGCACGGGCGGCCCGGACCGCAGCCCGACCTGGACGAGGCGATCGGGGCGCTGACCGAGGCGTACGGCTACTTCGCCGACGGGGACAGCCTGCGCGCCCCGCTCGCCGCCCTCCTCGGCTCCCTGCTGGCGGCCCGGCACGTGGCCCACGGCGGCCCGGACTCCGACCGGGAGACCGGGATCGAACGGCTCACCGAGGCGCTCGGCAGTACCCTGTCGCCCGGGCAGACGGTGCTCAGCCGGCTGCTGCTCGGGCAGCTGCACCTGAGCCGGGCGCTGGGCAGAATACGTACCGGCGGAATCCTCCCGGCCGCGCTGCGGCCCGGCGGCGGAGCGCAGGTCGAGGCGGCGCGCACCGCGGCCGGACACTTCCAGCTGGTGCTCGCCGAGCCCGAGCTGTCACCGCAGGTCACCACGGGCGCGCAGCTGCTGCTCGCGGTCGCCGAGGGGATCGTCGAGGCGTTCTGCGGGGTGGGCGTGAACCTCGGCGCGTTGACCCGGTCCGTGCAGACCCTGCACCGGCTCCAGAAACAGGGGCACGACCTGGGCATGGGCTCGATCCTGACGGCCGGCACCCGGATGGCGCGGACGGATCCGCTGGACCGGCCGGTGATCCTGATCGAGGCGCGGGAGGAGCCGGCCCCGGCCCGGCCGACGCCCCGGCCGCGGCCCGTCCCGCCGCCCGGAGACCCTCGTGCGGAGCTGCGGAGACTCCTCGGCGACGCCCCGCACACGCTGCTGGACCGCCCGGATGTGGCGACCGCCGACGAGCTCGTCGCGCTCGCCGTGACCGTGGCGCACCACGGTCCCGCGGGCGCCGCCGATCAGCTGCGGCTGGCGCTGGCGCTGGCCCTGCGCGGCCGGGCCGGCGACGGTCCCGGCGCGGCCGACGACGACGCCGACGCCCGGGGAGAGCTGCGCGGCCTCGCCGTCGAGGAGCTGCCGGCCGACGACTTCCCGCTGCTGCTGCGTGTCGCCCGGGCGCTCGGCGAGGACCACGCGGCGGACCGGGTCACCGCGGCGCTGCGGGCGGCCGGCGCCGACGCGCTCGGGATTCCGCAGCCGGACGGGATGCTGCTGTTGCACGCCGCCACCGGGCGGGTCGCGCTCGGCACCGAGCGCACGCTGCCGCGCCGGACGCTGCTCGTCGCCGACCGGCCGCCGGGCGCCGGGGTGGCGATCGTCTCCACTCTGGCCGGCCACCGCCAGCTGCTCGACCTGGCCGGGCGCGGGCGCCGCGCGATCGTCGAGGAACCGGTGCTGCTGGCCGGGCCGGAGGGCGCCGAGCTGCGGCGCTGCTACGGGCGGGGCGAGCTGCTGGAGCGGGCCACCGCGGCGGACGTGCTGGCCCGGCTCAGCGCCACCGTGCTGCACCTGGACTGTCCGGCCGGACCGGACGGGACGCTGCGGCTGGCCGGGGGCACCGAGCTGACCCCGGAGGCGGTGGCGGCCGTACGGATCCGTCGCGCCTCGGGGGTGGTGGTGCTGCCGCCCGGGGCCGCGTTCCCGGCGCTTGCCGACGCGTTCCTGACCGCCGGGTTCACCGGGGCGATCGGCTGGCTCGGCGTCCCGGAGCCGGCGGCTGCCAGGGAGATCTACCGGGAGCTGCACCGGCGGCTCGGCGCCGAGCGTCAGCCACCGGCGGTCGCCGTGCACGGGGTCCGCCGCATGTTCCGCGGGCTGGTGCACCGCGGCGTCTACTGAGGCACCCGGGTGTGGACCGGGACGGTCAGGGTCGTCCAGTCGTAGGCGTCGTCGGCCTCGCCCATGTCCCGCAGGCCGTGCAGCAGCAGGGGACCGCGGCTGCCGGCGACACCCTGATCCAGGGCCGGCAGGTCGAACGGCAGTGAGCCGAACTGCTCCTCGGCGACCAGCAGCTTCAGCCAGTCCCGCACCGCGGCGCCGGGTCGCGCGCGCCGGCCGGACGGGAGCGCGACCCGGACCGGGCGGCCGTCCAGGGCCCAGCCGTCCGAGCGGCCGTCGATGAAGGCGCCCGGGAAGAGCTGGGCGTGGACCCGGTAACCGCTGGTCAGGTCCAGGAGTACACAGTAGAGGCGGCGCTGCGTCCGGTTGCGGAGCCGGATGGTGATCTCGGGTGGGGCGCCCCTGTCGTACCACAAATTGATCTCGCCGCCCTCAGCGACGACCTCACGCCCGCCAGCGATGATCTCCATGCTGATCGCCCCGGCCAATCGTGACAGCGGGTTCTCCAGGTCGCGGATCTGCCGCCAGCGGGCGACGTGCTCCAGGCGCCGCAGCACCGGGCCGGAGCCGCCGATCACCTCGCCGTCCGGTCCCTCGATCCGGCCGCCGCGGAGCACCCGCAGCTCCGGCGTCTCGGAGAGACCGGCCGGGCGCACGAACGGCGAGCCGCGCAGTTCCTCCGCCGGAAGGCCGGCGACCGTGGTGGCGGGCAGCGGGACGCGGGTGAGCAGGACCGGGTACTGCCGCTCCGGGTCGGGATGCCAGCCGATCGGGCTGACCAGGCTGCGCTCGGTCAGCACCCGGGTGACCCGGGCCTCGCGCGGCGGCCGGCTCCCGGGCAGCGCCACCCGCAGCTCGCCGGTGGCCGGCAGGCCGTGGCAGGAACCGGCGTCCAGCTCCCAGCCGTCGCGGCCGTGCCGGATCAGCATGCCGGCGCCGGGCGCGACCGTCGCACCGCCCAGGAACGGCTGGTCGGCGACGCCGGGCACCTCCGGGTACAGCTCCGGGACCTGCCCACCGGCCCGGGACTCCACGCCGACCCGGGCCGCGACCAGCAGCTGGCGGTAGGTGGCCGCGGCGCCCAGCCGGTGCAGCGCGCGCAGCAGCGCCCAGCTGAACACGCCGCGCCGGTGCCCGTCCAGCTCCATCTCCAGCGCGAGTTCGAACCGCCGGGCCGCGGCCAGCGCCACGTGCCGCGGCTCCGTCGCGCCCACCGACCGGTAGGGGCGCCCGCCCAACTCGGGCAGCAGCACCGGGGGCGGTTCGGCGGCGCGCAGGCCGGGAGTGGAGCGGACCTGCGCGGCTTCCCGGGTGGCGCCGCCGCTGTGGCAGCTGTCCAGCACCACGGCGACGTGCGCGCCGCGTTCGGCGATCGCGTCGAGCAGCAGCGACAACTCCTTGTCGAGCAGATCGGGGACGCCCGGGGTGCGGCTGTCCGCGCAGACCAGGGTCTGCATCAGCGGGCCGGACTCCAGGTGCTGCAGGCCGGCCGGGACGCGGACCTGCGAGCCGTGGCCGCTGAACCAGAAGAGCGCGGTGTCGCCCGGACCGGCCTGGCCCAGATGCCGGTGGAGCCCGTCGATCACGGCGGCGCGGGTGGCGGCCGCGTCGTGCAGTTGAACGATCTCGGAAGCGACGCGCCTGCTGCGCAGGAAGGCCGCGGTGGCGATGACGTCGTTGCGGCAGCCGCGCAGTCCGGTGACCTCGCTCGCGGCGTACGTGTCGATCCCGACCAGAAGGGCGAAAACAGTCACCGAGCCAGTATCCGGTCCTCTACCGAGTGAACTTGCCGGCGTCGCGCAGAAGCCGAATATCCGGCACAAATCTTGTTCTCGTTTATGATTTGTCCTTTTTGTCAGTTCTTTTGGCTGTTACTGATCACTGGAAGCGACCCGAAAGCCGAAGCGGACAACCCGGTCAATGTGCGTCAGATGGCTATAGTCCAGACACAAAGTTCCGGGATTGCTCAACGCACCTTCTTGGCCGGAGCAGCGCTGAGCAGTCACCTCGAGGCAGTTCGAACGAAGGGGACAGCGATGCGCTACATCGAGACTCCCGCCACGATCCGCACGGAGGACTTCGAGGCCGCCCGCGGCTATCTCCGCTACTACCAGCGGGGCCTGGTCGGATTCACCGTCCTTGTGGTCCTCGGGCTCGCCGCGGAACGCCTGCTGCCGCCGGCCGAACTCCCGGCGCCCTGGCTCCAGTGGAGCCGGACGACCCAGGCCGCCGCCGCGGTGCTCTACGTCGTCGCGCCATACCGGCGCAAGCTGACGACCCTGTGGAAGCAGGTCCGCCCGATCTTCGATCTGCTGTCCGACCGCCGCTGAACGGCGCCACACGCGTGGCGCGCAGACCGGGCCCGCTGTTCCGACCTTCTCTTGGCCGGAGCGCGGAACAGCGGGCCCCTCAAGGCACGACGAACGTCGCACCCACCCGCCATCCTTTCGGCGGCGGTCGCAACCCTGCGCACATCCGTAACCGGCGCACATCCAGAACCGGCACACCTCGAATACCGGCTCGAAGTCAGCCTACGCGTCCGCCTTCCGGCCCCGCGACCTCGGCCGAACGGTGTCACCCGCACGCGCGGCAAGACACGAAACGGCCCCCGCGGAACCTTGGGTTCTAGGAGTCGTCGCAACACCCCAGTTCAGGGGATGCGATGGACTTCGAAATCCGGGACCGATCGGTTATCCAGGGCCGTCGACGTCTGACCCGCGAGCGCGAGGCATATCTTGCGCTCGTGGGTCAAGGCGTCGGAACAGCAGAAGCGTGCAAGATCGTCGGAATCAACATCCGGACCGGCCGGCGCTGGCGAAACGGCCGTAATCCGACCGGCCGCGAGAGGGCAGCAGCACCGATCACGGCCACGGCGTCGCCGTCGGTGCGGGGCCGGTTCCTCAACGAGGACGAACGCCTGCACATCGCCGACCGGCATCGTGAACGGGCCACAGTCCGGCAAATCGCCGCCGAACTCGGCCGTGATCCCTCGACGATCAGCCGTGAGCTGCGGCGCAACGCCCATCCGGTCAGCGGGGACTACCGGCCGCACGCGGCTCAGGCCCGTGCCCAGGCACGACGGCCCCACCCGAAGATCAGCAAGATCGCCGCCAGCCCTGAACTGCGCCAAGCCGTCCAGGACGGCCTGAACCTCAAGTGGAGCCCCGA
The DNA here is from genome assembly GCF_016862395.1 of Actinoplanes siamensis. Taxonomy (GTDB): domain Bacteria; phylum Actinomycetota; class Actinomycetes; order Mycobacteriales; family Micromonosporaceae; genus Actinoplanes; species Actinoplanes siamensis. The sequence goes on from NZ_BOMW01000062.1 coordinate 55,790, forward strand.
GCAGATCGTGCGACGCTTGCGGCGGGATTTTCCCGACCGCCCGGAGCTGCACGTGACGCACGAGACGATCTACCAGACACTCTACGTGCAGGGACGCGGCGAACTGCGCCGCGAGCTGACCAAGGCCCTACGCACCGGCCGCGCAATGCGCCGTCCCCGCCGTCAGGCCCAGCAACGCACACCCCGGATGGCCACCGAGATGGTCATGATCAGCGAACGTCCTGCCGAGGCCGACGACCGCGCAGTGCCCGGCCACTGGGAAGGCGACCTGATCATCGGGAAGGACGGCCGGTCCGCCATCGGCACCCTGGTGGAACGCCACACCCGCTACGTCATGCTCGTGCACCTGCCGCTGGGCCGCACCGCGGACCTGGTCCGCGACGCGCTGATCGCCACCGTCGCGCATCTGCCAACGCACCTACGCCGGTCACTGACCTGGGATCAAGGCATCGAGATGAGCCTGCACCAGCAGTTCTCCATCGCTACCGACACCCCGGTCTTCTTCTGCGACCCGCACTCGCCCTGGCAGCGCGGCAGCAACGAGAACACCAACGGCCTGCTACGCCAGTACTTCCCGAAAAGCACCGACTTGTCTGCCCACGACAGCGAACGCCTCGATGCTGTCGCGGTCGAACTCAACGGCCGCCCACGCAAAACGCTCGGCTGGGACACCCCAGCCGAGCGCTTCGCTAAACTGCTGGCCGAAACCAGTTGATCAACTGTGTTGCAACGACCCCTGGAATCCGCCAACACCGCGGGGGCCGTTCACGTCAATGCTTTAGAACAGGGCGTTGTAGTAATCCCAGTTGTAGCCGAGCAGCTTGCCCTTGCCGCTGAGCCAGGCGCCCTTGCCGTTCGTCGCGTAGAGGAACAGGGTGCCGTCGGCCTTGACGCCGACCAGGTCGACCAGGTTGTCGCCGTTGAAGTCGCCCGGGGACATGAAGGTCGGCAGGCCGTTCCAGCCGGTGCCGAGCTTCTGGCCCTTCGGGTTCACCCAGCCGCCGGCGCCGTTGCTGTTGTACAGCCACAGCTCACCCTTGGCGTTCCGGCCGATCAGCGACTGGTGGCCGTCACCCAGCCACGAGCCCGGGGTCAGCACGGTGTTGAACGAGTTCCAGCCGGAGCCGATCACGGTGCCCTTCGGGTTGCTCCAGCCACCGGCGCCGTTGCTGTTGTAGATCACCAGCGTGCCGTTGGAGGTGCGACCCATCAGGTTGGGACGGCCGTCGCCGTTCCAGTTGTTGGTCACCATGATGTCGGTGTAGGTGTTCCAACCCGAACCGACCTGCGTCGGGGTGGTGGACACGAAGCCGCCCGCACCGTCGCCCTTGTACTGCCACAGGCGACCGCCGGAGTCCCGGCCGAAGATCGCCGGGTTGCCGTCACCGTTCCAGTTGTTGACGCGGAACAGCTTGGTGTAAGCGTTCCAGTTGATGCCCTCGCCGAGGTGCCAGAAGCCGTTGAACCCGGCGTCGTAGGACTGGCTCGGCGTGCCGACGATGGTGCCGGCGCCGCTGCCGATCTGCAGCGAACCGTCGTACGGGTCGCGGATGATCAGGTCGGAGTGACCGTCACCGGTCCAGTCGAGGTTGTTCGGCGCGATGTTGTCGACCTGCGCCTTGATGGCGTCGGTGTAGTTGTCGAGGTCCGCGTACACCCCGAACTTGGTGCCGCAGGGGTCGTCGCCCCAGCTGGTCACACCGATCTGGACCCGGGCGGCCGGCGTGCCGGTGAAGATCGGGCCGCCGGAGTCGCCGTGGCAGGTGTCCTGCGCCGGCTCGGTAGCGGTCTTCAGGTCGCCGGCGCACAGCATCGACGTGGCGTCGTAAATGTTGCCGTAGACCGAGTACTGCGAGGCGCACTCGCTGTCGGCGTGGACCTTGATGTCCGCGGCGCGCAGCGTGCCGGCGTCGCTGGCGGGGTCCTCGGTGATGCCGTAGCCGACGATGGTGGCGTCGGTGCCGGCCTGCTCCTGCGCCCCCTGGGCGACCAGCGTGGTCGGGGTGTACTGCGAAGGCAGCGCCGTCTTCAGGTCCAGCACGCTGACGTCGTTCTTCGGCGGCACGCCGGAGTTGTCGAGCTGCTGCTGGTAGTTGTAGCCGGGGTGCAGCCACGTGTTGGAGACCTCGGCCACGGTACCGACGCCGTCGTTGTCCAGGCTGTTACGCCCGGCGATGACCTCGATGTAGCCGTACGGCAGGTCGACGGTGCAGTGGCCGGCGGTGAGCACCCGGGTCGGGCTGAGGACGGTGCCGGTGCAGGTGCCGATCCACCAGCCGGGGTCGCCGTTCTCGTCGTCGGCGATGTAGTACGACCGGACGCCGACCACGCTCGGGAAGTCGGCAGCGCTGACGGTGGTGCCGCCCACGATGCGGGTCTTCGAGGAGGGCGACTCGAAGAGGCGCGACTTGGTCCCCGGGGTCTCCGGGCCCGAGGAGGCCTTCTTGGCCCCGGCCGGGATCTTGTCGTAGGGCAGGGCGAAATCGCCCGCGTTGGCCGGAATGGGCGGCAGCGCCGCACCCCCGCCGGACTTGCCAGAGGCCGAGGCCGGGAGCTGCGACAGCGCGACCGACGCGGCGGCGACCGTCACCCCCGTCAGCACACTGGCGATTCGGCGAAACTTGGGCTTCTGAAGCACCCGGAGTCTCCTGTCGAGTTTTTTTCCCCGATTTGCACGCGATCCGATGGATCTCGTGACCCGGCACGCATGAGAGGTGGACAGAACGTGATCGCGGCTTGTCGGAAGGCTGCCGCTCAAGACCCGTGGGAATCCGTGATCTTCCACGCCTGTATCAGGCCGGGCGCGTCACGCTAACAGCACGGATATTGCCCGGGGAAGCCCCTTCCACAGGAAAGTTGCAGGTTCGATACTTGCAAATAGGACGGTCCGACTTTCGGTGGCCGACCAGGTGGTCACCGTCCCTCCGATCCGGGCGAAATCCTCATGAACCCGGCCACTCGTCGCCGACTCCTGACCGAAGAGCCGGCGGGTGTACGCCCTCCGGGAGCTCCCGATCCCCTCACCGGGAGCCCGGTGGCCCGAGCGTCCCGGCTGTCCGGTGGGCCCGTCGTGGTCACCCGCCGGGCGCCGACGGAGCTCTCTCCGCGGTATCGGTGAATATCATCCTCGGATGATCAAACGAGCTGCCGGCGCCGCCCTCGCGGCGCTGCTCTGCGGGCTGTCGCCGGCCGTGGTCGCGCCGACCGCCGCGTCAGCGGCCACTGCGGACTTCCCGATCCTGGCCGGCGACCAGAACACCAACAAGATCTACCGGCTGAACCCCTCGACGTGGACGTGGGACAGCTGGACATGGGCGCCGACAGCCGGCCGCGGCTACTCGGACGCCGAGATCGCCGGATTCAACGGCGGCAACGACTTCCGGGTCCGGAACACGCCTGCCGGCCAGCGGCTCGTCGTCGTCGACGGGCAGGGACTGGCCACCGTGGCGACCTATCCGGACGGTGACCGGGTGTGGGCGAACAAGGCGCCCGGCGCGGACAACCGGCACTCGGTCGAGCTGCTGCCGGACGGCAACGTCGCGGTCGCCGCCAGCACCGGCGGGTACGTGCGGGTCTACTCGACCTCGTCCGGCGCGACCGCCTCCTACGCCCTGGAGCAGGCGCACGCCGCGCTCTGGGACCCGCAGATCCAGCGGCTCTGGGTGGCCGGATCGCCCGGCTACGGGACCACCGGCGAGTACCAGTTGCTCACGGCGCTGGAGGTGACCGGCCCGGCATCGGCGCCGGGGCTGCGCGAGGACACGTCGCGGGCGCTGAAGATCCCGGGCAACGACGCGCTGCACGACGTGTCGGCCGACATCACCGACCCGGGCCGGCTGTGGATCACCACTAACCAGCGGGTGTTCACGTACGACAAGGCCACCCGGCAGCTCACCACGATCAACCGCGGGGCGGTGAAATCGGTGGGCGTCCAGCCGTCCGGGCAGACCGTGGAGACCCGCGCCGACCGGTACAAGACGCCGCCGGGCGGCTGCACCACGGTCAACAACTGGTGCACCGACACGCTCGACTTCTACACCCCGAGCCGGACCGTGACCAGGTCCGGAGCGCAGTTCTACAAGGCCCGGGTGGCGAGCCCGCACTACAGCGCCGAGGACACCGCGCTGCGCGGCCGCGTCTTCGACCGGGCCGGTGACACGGTCACCCGGGTCGACAACAACCCGGCGATCGGCCGGATCGCCGCGGCCGCCGGCGCCGACGGGCGGCTGCACGTGCTGACCCTGATCCCGGGCAGCGGCATGTGGTCGCGGACCCGGGGCGCGGACGGTGACTGGGAGGACGCCGCCACCCAGATCGACGAGAGCGCGAAGATCACCGACGCCGCCGTCGCCGCCGGCCCGGACGGCACCCTGCACGCGTTCACGCTGATCCCGGGCGCGGGCGTCTGGTACCGGAAACGGCCGGCCGGGCAGCCCTGGGACGCCGGTTCCACCAAGGTGGACAGCGGCACCGACCTGACCTCGATCACCGCGGTCGTCAACCCGGTGACGAAACGCCCGCACCTGCTGACCGCGGGTGCGAGCGGCGTCCAGGACCGGTCGGCGAGCGCGACAGGAGTCTGGAGCGGCACGGCCGTCCAGGTGGACACGAACGCCAGCATCGCGGACGTGGCGGCCGCCGCCCTCCCGGACGGCAGCCTGCACCTGTTCACCGTCACCGCGTGGGGCGGCGTCTATCACCGTACGGGCACCGACACCAGCTGGACCGGCTCGGCCTCGGCGGTCCCCGGCGGCGGCGAGTCCCCGGCCACCGGGCAGGTCCGGGCGCTGGCCGCGGCCGGCTGGCCGGCCGCCCAACTGGACCTGGTCACGGTCCGCTCCGGCCTCGGCCTGTGGGGGCAGACCCGGACCGGCGGCTCCTGGCCGGCGCCCGTCCCGCTCGACCCGGACCAGGGGGCGCTGCAGGCCTACGCCGCGCACCTCGCCGACGGCGCCCTGCACACCGGCCGGATCGCCGAGCTGTCCTGACCACTTCTCCGGCCCGGCCCCGCCCGAGCCGCCGGAGCCCTGGCCGGGGCGGATCCTCCACTCCGGCCAGGGATCCATTGACATGCGCAACTCCGCTGAGGATCATCTCAGAGAGCGCTCTCTCGCTCCATCCCCCAGGAGTCCCCATGTCCACCAGAACCAAATTGCTGGGCGCACTCGCTGCGCTCGTCGCGGCGATACCGATCGGCGCGGCGGTCGCCGCGCCCGCCGCCCAGGCCGTCGGACCGAACCTGCTGCCGTTCACCGTCAACAACAGCACCGGGCGCGGCGACGCGGTCTACCTCTACGTCATCGGCGTCAACCTGAACACCGGCAGGCTCGGCTACGTCACCGCCGGCGGCGCCTTCAACGCCTGGCCGGCCGGCTCACTGCCGCCGTCGCCCGCCCCGGACGTCGCCATCGGCGGACCGGGCAACGGCGGCAGCACCATCGTGCAGTTGCCGCGCAACTTCTCCGGCCGGCTGTACATGTCGCTCGGCCAGAAGCTCAAGTTCTTCCTCACCCCGGACGGCCTGGTCCAGCCGGCGCCGTGGGCCTCCGGCGACCCGAACCACGACATCCTGTTCGACTGGAGCGAGTTCACCTACAACGACTCCGGGCTGTGGCTGAACAGCTCGCAGGTGGACATGTTCGCCCTCCCGCACGTGGTCACCGTCTCCGGCAGCGACGGCACCAGGAGCACCGGAGCGGTGGTCGCCAACGGCCGGCAGAACGTGATCGACCAGATCAAGGCGCAGTCCGGCTGGGCCGGCACCGTGGTCACCCGCTCGGACGGGACCGTCCTGCGGGTGCTCTCGCCGGGCAAGGCGGCCGACGTGGGCCTGCTCAGCAGCACCTACCTCGACTCGTACATCAACTCGGCGTGGAACGCCTACACCGGCAGGACGCTCACCGTCGTGCCGTTCGGCGACCAGCCCAACACCAAGTACTTCGGCCGTACGTCCGGCAGCACCATGGTGTTCACGAACAGCTCCGGCGCGCAGGTCGCCTCCTTCAACAAGCCGTCGAGCGCCAACGTCTGGGGCTGCGACGGGAACCTCGCCGCCCCGAACGACCTGGTCGTCGGCCCGATCGCGCGCACCCTGTGCGCGGCGCTGAACCGGGGCACCCTCGGCACCATCGACACCCAGCCCGGCGGCTCCGCGGCCGACTTCTACAAGAGCAACCCCACCAACCAGTACGCGCGGATCATCCACGCGAACATGGCCGACGGGAAGGCGTACGCGTTCGCCTTCGACGACGTGCAGAACCAGGAATCCCTGGTCTACTCGAACAACCCCACCTCGGCCGGGATCACCCTCTCCCCGTTCACCGGCGGAGGGGGCGGCACCGGTGGTGGCGGCGGCGGTGGTTCGACCACCGGGTACGCGGTGACCGCGCCCGGCGGCAAGTGTGTGGACGTCTCCGGCGACAACACCGGGGCGGCCGGCACGGCCGTGCAGCTGTGGGACTGCCAGGCCGGCGCCAAGGACCAGCACTGGACCCTGAGGAACGGCACCCTGCAGACCCTCGGCCGCTGCCTCGACATCGCCGGCAACAGCACCGCCTCCGGCGCCAAGCTCCAGCTCTGGGACTGCAACGGCGCCGGCGGACAGCAGTGGGTCACCCAGGCCGACGGCTCGATCCGCAACCCGCAGTCCGGCAAGTGCGTGGACTCGCCGTCCGGCGCCACCGCCAACGGCACCCAGCTGCAGATCTGGGACTGCAACGGCTCCGGCGCGCAGAAGTTCGCGTACAACAACGGGGCCACCAATCTCGCCGCGCCCGGCGGCAAGTGCGTCGACGTGGCCGGTGACGACATCGGCGGCGACGGCGCCGCGGTCCAGCTGTGGGACTGCCAGCTCACCGCCCGTGACCAGCACTGGGCCTGGACCGGCCAGGCGCTGACCACGCTGGGCCTGTGCCTGGACATCGCCGGCGGCGGGACCGCCAACGGGAGCCAGCTCCAGCTGCACAACTGCACCGGGAACGCGGCGCAGACCTGGGTGGTCAACAGCAACGGCAGCATCAGCAACCCGCAGTCCGGGCGCTGCCTCGACGCGCCGTCGGGCAACACCGCCAACGGCACGCGGCTGCAGATCTGGGACTGCAACGGTTCCGCGGCTCAGAAGTTCGCCAAGGCCTGACCGTTCGAGGGTCCGGCCGCCCGGCACGCCGGGCGGCCGGACCCTCGCGTCCCAGCGGCACGCCCTGCGCGGACGGGGGCGGCGCCGGTTGAGTCTCCGGCGTCCTGTGGTCTAACCGATCGGTCGCCGCCGGATTATCACTCTTTGTCCGCCTTGTGCCAGTCCCGTACGACGTCGCGCATCCGGTCGAAGATCGCCATCGGCGGGCCGGCCACCATCATCGTCTTGGCGCTCTCTCCGCAGCCCGCGTGCGGGCGGGTGGGCGAGAAGGCCTCGGCGGCCCGCACGGCGCCCGCCATGCGGCGCAGCTTCGCCGGGTCGACGTTGCGCCGCAACAGGGGAAACTCCTGCTGCTCCTCGCGCCTGGCGTGGGCGATCACGGTCCGCTCGAACGCGGCGAACATCGCGTCGAAACCGGGCGCGTCGGTGCCGAGCGCGTACAGGTTTGTCAACTCCCGCTTGGCGTCGTTCTCCTCCCGCAGGCACGTGTCGACCACGGCGTCGCCGGCCTCGTACCGGGAAGCCGGGTGCACGATCAACTCTTCCGCGCTCTCGTGCACGGCGAGCAGGCGTACCAACTGGTGGAAGGCCTGTTTCCGGGCGTTGCCGGCAGTGCCGCGGACTTCGGCGAACAGCGCCTCGATCTCCCGGTGCTGGACCAGGAGCAGGTCGATCACGTCCTGTTCCTGCTGTGTCGTAGTCATGACGACCTCCACGCTCTTAATGACAAGATCGTGGGTCGGATACCCGGGCAAATACTCGCATAACCTGGCGAAAAGGCGCGCCGCTCACCACGGTTCGTGATGAGCGACGCGCCGGCGCGTGACGTCAGGAAAGGGCCACGTCGTCGTAGTAGTGGCGGAGGATCGTCTGGTACGTGCTGCCCGCGTTGGCCAGGTCGCGGGAGCCGTACTGCGACATCCAGTCCCCGGCCACCCAGGCGCCGCACGCCGTCGTGGTCGAGCAGTAGTGCGCCTGCAGGATGTTGCCGTTCCGGGTCATCCGGGTCGACCAGGTGCTGTCCACCGCCGAGGACGTCGACGTCTGCGCCGTCGACGGCCGGTAGACCTGGTCGGCGGTGTCGTCACGGACGTCGTAGCACTGTCCGCCGGAGGTCTTCCGGGTCGAGTGCAGCGCCCAGTACCAGGCGTAGCTCCTGACGGCCACCGCCCCGGCCTTCAGCGAGGCGTCCGGCCAGCTCGTCACCCACTCGTTCGGGAGGACGTTCTTGACGTACGTCTTGAAGTCGACCCGGTCGACGCGTCCGAGACCGACCCGGTAGACCAGGATCGTGCTCGGCGGCGTGCTGTTGGTGCCGTCGGTGCTGCAACCCGTCGGCCCGCCGGTGCCGAGCAGCTCGTGCGACGCGTTGTTGTTCTTCAACGTGGCGTTGAGGTTGCCCTTCGCCCCGGGCGCGAAGTCCTGGCTCGTACCGGCGAAGTTGCTGTTGAAGTAGACCCGCACGGTCCTGCTGGTGCGGTTCCACACCGACGCCGCGTTGTTCTTCACGCACACGCCCTGGCCGTTGCCCTCGCCCTTGAACTCGTAGCACGACGGCTGGGTCGCGCCGTAGTCGTCCTGCGAGTCGGTGAAGTCGGAGACCGAGCCTTCCTGGTCGCTGTTGTAGTAGTAGCAGAACTCGCCGCTGTCGCAGCCACCGTCACGGTCGGCGGCGGACGCCGCGCCGGGCGCCACCGTGACGCCGACGAGCGCCGCCACCAGAACGGCCAGCAGACCGGGAAGACTCTTGCGGGCGGTGGTCCGCGGCCGCCGAGCAGAGCCGGACGAGATACCGGGGGTCGGCATGCCGGTCACCAGCCGCTCGGGACGTACGCCCAGCCCAGGTAGTCCGACCGGCTCCGGAACGTGTTGGTCTGGTAGACGGTCGGCCCGGTGCTGATCGCGCTGTTGCCGCCGATGGAGAGCATGACGTGCCCGGCCGACGTGGTGGACGTGAAGAACACCGCCGTTCCGGCCGGCGGCACCGAGCCGGTGTGGATGCGTCCGTTGTCCTTCTGCCACTGGTAGTGCGTGCGGGCCGTGGCGAACCGGCCGCTGGTGCCGAACGCCCGCTCGACGAACAGCTCGCACTCGTTGTTCCAGTCGGTGTGCCCGAGCCGCGCCTTCGCGAACGCGATCGCGTCGGCCGCGCGCGGGTCGGCCGGGAAGCTGGTGCCGCCGCTGCCGGGCCCGACCTCGTGGGAGGCGTTGTTGTTCTTCAGCGTGGCGTTGAGGTTGCCCTTGGCGCCGGCTGCGAAGTCCTGGTACGACCCGCCGAAGTCGCTGTTGTAGTAGACCCGGACCGTCTTGGCCGTGCGGTTCCACACCGACGCTGCGTTGTTCTTCACGCAGACGCCCTGGCCGTTGCCCTCGCCCTTGAACTCGTAGCACGACGGCTGCGTCGTGCCGTAGTCCTCCAGGGAGTCGGTGAAGTCCGAGATGGAGCCCTCTTCGTTGCTGTTGTAGTAGTAGCAGAACTCGCCGCTGTCACAGGCGCCGTCGCGGGACGCCGCCGACGCCGGCGAGGAGAAGCTCACGACGGAGGTGGCCACCGCCAGCGCGGCGCCGGCGACGGCGAGGCTCTTACGGAGGTTCATGGTGTCCTTTCCGGACGTCGAGGGGTGGTTGGTGAATCCGGGCGGCGCGGGTCAGTGCCCGCGCCGGTACTGCTCCCAGGTCTGGATCGGGATCCGGGGCCCGTCGTCCGGGCCGTGGTCGGCCAGGCCGTTCAGGCCGAGGTAGTAGTCGCCGACCTGGTGCTGTGCCTGGCTGGACAGGTCGGTGTCGTTGATCGCCGCGGCGTGGATGTGCCACGGCCAGTCACCCTGGCCGGGATCGCGCAGCCAGGCGGCGAAGCCGACCTGACGCAGCGCCCGGACGGCGGGGGTGCGCTCGGCCGCGGTCAGGTCGGTGACCGAGATGTCCACCACCCCGCCGCCGTCGTGCGTGCCGGCCGAGGTCGGGTCGCCCCCCGGGTTGTACGAGCCCTGGTCGAGCAGCAGGGCGTGACCGAGCAGCCGCTCGGCCTCGGCCAGCATCGCCTGGGTACGGGCGTCGACGACGTACCCGTCCCGCTCGGTCCGCGCGCCCGGGCTGATCGTGTCGCGGACGGTGTAGCGGCCCCGCCCGAGCTGGGTCAGCGAGGTCGTGCCGGGCAGCCCGGTCGCGTCCAGGCCGGTGTAACCGAGCGAACGCTGGTAGGCCGCGTACGCCGAGATGGTCTCGGTGCCGAAGTAGCCGTCCACCCACTGCGCCTGCAGCAGGTCGAGGGCCTGCAGCGCCTGCTCGACGGCGAGCACCGAGCTCTCCGCGCCCGGGGTGAGCGTGTGGTCGGCACGGCGCGGGTCGATCTGGGCCGCCAGGACGGTGGCCTCCATGTGCACGACGGGTCGTGCGGCTGTGGCGCCGGACGTCGCGGCCCACGCATGGGCCGGGACGCCGATGGCCACGCAGAGCACGGCGAGCCCGAAGGCCAACCTGGGACGGCGCATGGCCGGTCCTCCTCGTGGTGGGGAGTCGCGTCGGGAACGGACATCACCCTGCGAGAAGGAGCCTGTTGTTCGGTACCCCGCCGTCCTGTCAGATCCGTCGTACCGTCTCTGACCTGGACGGAGGCGGTGTTGTCAGCTTGCCCGGCGCCGGGACTGACACCCGGCGGCCGCACCCTGACATCCGGGCGGCGTCAGGCGATGACGGTGACCATGAAGTACACCGGCCGGCGGGTGGGAAAGAACGCCTGGCCGTTCTCGTCGACCATCTTCCAGCTGACCCAGCACTTGCCCGGACGGTCCGGCGCGGTGACCGGAACACTGATCATCACCTGCTCGCCGGGGGGCGTGTCGCCGATCACCACCCGGTCCGGCACCCGGCAGCTGTCCTCGTCGCCGGTCGGATCCATCCGCGCCAGGAAACGGTTGTGCCAGGTGACCGACCCGTCGTTCGCGAGCGCCCACACCTTCACGAAGCGGGAGCCGGCCTTCACCTGCGTGCCGTCGGGGATGGTGACGTCGCCGACGAACCGGCTCGAATCCCCGGGAATCAACGCGTCGGAGAACTGTTGCGAGGGCGACGGCGGCGCCGTCACGGCGCCGGAGTCGTCCGGGGACGACAGGCCGCGAACGGCGAGACCCAGGGCGACGACCGTCACCGCCGCCGCGGCCGCGGCCGGCCACCACCACCGGCGCCGCCGGGCGCCGGTCACCTCGTCCTCCACCGTCTGCGGCCGCTCGGTAACGGTCGTCGTGGCGTCCACGATGGTGGGGGTACCGGTCGCGGCCGGCGCGTCGGTGGCGCCGGTCCCCGGACGCTGGACGTCCTCCCACCGGCGCCGCCACTCCGCCTCGTCGGCGTCGCAGGCCAGGACGAACTCGCGCGTGGTCTCCCAGGACGGGAACCTGGTCCCGGCGGCGGCCTCGTGCAGCGTCGTGTGCGAGATCCGGCCCGACCGCCCGGCCATCCTCCGGAACGACGGGTTGCCCACGGCGGCCCGCAGCGCGCGCAACTGGTCGGCGAACTTCTCGGCGACCGTTCCGTCCCGGGTGAACTCGGCCGCGGCGCGCTCGTCTTCCATCCGTCCCCCATGTCAGACGCTGTTGTCAGGCGTTGTCAGGCCGGATAAGAGGGTACCGAACGGGCGTAGCCGGTCATCAATACGATCGCCGGGCGCTACCGGACGTGCCGGACCCGATGCGTCTTCGACTCCGCCAGATCGGGCGAGCGGCGGCTTGCCCGGAACGCCTATCATCGGCGCGAGTCGATCTGGAGGGCGAGCGGGTGGCAGTGCAGGCGGACACCGTTCAGGATCTGGTCACCGAAGCCGGCCGGCGCGCCGTGGCCCGGCTGGCGCCCGACGAGCTCCCCTTCTACGACCGGGTCGCCGAGCAGTGGCGCGAGCGGAGCAGCCCGCCCGGCTCCTCTGTCGGATTCGGCATCGACGCCGCCATGATCTCCGAGGTGGTCCTCCAGGCGATCTCGTCGGCGTTCAGCGAGATCCTGGTGGTCGGCAGCACCGCGGCCGGGGCCGGGCTGCTGCGCTGGGCGCGCCGCCGCAGGAAGCGGGAGGCGCTGCCCGAGCTCACCGAGGAGCACGTCGGCCGGCTGCGCGACGCGTGCGTACGGCAGGCGCTGGCTCTCGATCTGACCCCCGAGCAGGCCGATCAGCTGGCCGACGCGGTCGTCGCCACGATCAGCGACGCCGGCGGCGAGTGACCCGGCCACGCCCGCTGGGCTGGCTCCACCTGCTGCTGGCCGGCGTGCTGCTGGGCATCGCGCTGGTCGCCGGCAACGTGTACTTCTACGGCGACGGCGACGCGGTCACCCGCTACGCCGTGGGCATCACCGTCTGCGAACGCAAGTTCCCGCCGCCGTATGACGACGCCGAGCACGGGTACGCGTACCTGCGCTGTCTCGCCCGGCCCGAGCAGGTCCGGAAGGACATCGTGCTGACGGCGGCGGTCGCCGTCGCCGTCGCCTTCGGCTGTCTCCTGGTGCTGGTTCCGCTGATCGACCGCCTCCGGCTGAGACGACATCGAGGGCGGTACGTGGTCGAGCCGGCGACCGCCCGATTCGGCCAGTTGTGTGAGCGGCACGGACTGACCGGATCGTCACGACCGGGCCTGCTGGTGGCCGGTCCACCGGTGCGACAGGCGTTCACCACCGCCACGCCGGGCCGGCGCCCGCTGATCGTGCTGCCGCTCGCGGTGGCCCTCGCCCATGCCGATCCCGGCCGCTTCGACGTGGTGGTCGAGCACGAGATCGCGCACGTCCGCGCCCGGGACGTCGTCTGGGTGAACGGCCTGCGCGGACTGGCCCTGCTGACCCTGCCGGTGATGGTGGCCGCCACGGCGCCCGGCGTCCTGAACGGGTTCGACAGCCGGCCGGGGGTGGCCGCGGCGCTCCGCGGGCTCGGGATCGCGCTGGCCGTCGTGCCGCTGACCGCGTACCTGCTGCGCCTGCGCGAACGGGAGGCGGACCGCTACGTGGCCGCGGCCGGTCGCGGGGCGGCGCTGAGCCGGCTGTTGGCGCAGGCGCCGCCGGCCGCGCGCCGCCCCGGCCCGCTGAGGCGGGCGCTGGCCCGCCACCCGGCACCGGCCGATCGGCTCGCGGCGCTGTCCCGGCCGGAGGCCTCGGCCGAGGGTGGCTTCGGTCACGCGGCGCTCGTCGGGGCGGTCGCGATGATCACCGCGACCGCCGTGGACGACCTGTTTCTTACCTTTTCCCGCTTCGGAACCGCCTCCGACAGCCGGGTTATCGCGGCGGCCGCCGCGAGCGCCATGCTGAGCGGCGGCCTCGGCCCGTCGCTGCTGCGACGATGCCGGCGGCTGCGCGACGCCGGTCTGCCGCGCCGCTGGTGGCGACCGGCGGCCGGTCTCGCCACCGGCCTCGTCCTCGGCCGCTATCTGCTGCCGACCCGGCCGACCCAGCTGAGCACCACCTTCCTGAACCTGCCCGGCTGGTCCGGCGCCGTGGTCATGGCAGTGCTGCTGGCCGTCTCGGGAGCAGTGCTGGTCTCGGCGGCAGCGCTGCTGGCCGAACCGCTTGCCGGCCTCCGCCATCGGCCGGGGAGCGGCTGGCTGCGGGTCATGTCGTTGCTGGCCCTGGGCGCCACCGGCACCGGGCTGATCTGGACCCTGCCGGTGCTCGACGGCGTGGTCCGGAACGACCTCCGGCTGGCGTCCCTCGCCTGGGGGCTGTCGAACCGTCCCTGGCCGCTGCTGGCCCTGGCCCTGCCGCTCGGCCTGCTGCTCCTGGTGATCGCCGCCGGCCCGGCCGGCGGCGTCCTCGACGCCGCGGCCCGGCGCGCCGTGGCTGCCGGCTCCGCGATCGGCGCCACCGCCGTGGTCGCGCACTCCACAGTCGTCCGGTTCACCACCGACTACGAACGGTGGCTCCAACTCGAACAGGAACGCGCCTGGCTGTGCGCGATCGCCGGCCTCGCGGTGCTGCTCGGCGTCGCGGCCGGGCGCGGCGACGCGTCGCCGGCCCGGGCCCTGACCGGCGGCGCCCTGGTCACGATCGTGGTGTCGGCCGTCCAACTGGGAGCCGAGATCCGGGGCGACCGTCCGGTCCGCTGGTTCCTGGTCCGCCTCACCGTGGGCCTGCCGGTGACCTGGTACTGCGTCGCCGCGCTGCTGCTGACGCCGGTCCTGCTGTGGTGGGCCGGGCGACGCGTCCGGGTACCGGTCCGGCATGCCGCCGCGATCACGGCGGCGATCACGGCGATGGCCGGCGTCGTGATGCTCGGCCCCGGCGTTCCGACCGCCGGGCCGGAGCGCAAGCCGGCCGCCCGGCCCGGTCCGGTCGCCACCGCCACCTCGATCCCGGCCGGCCCGCCGGCCGATCCCGGCCGTCCGCTCACCGAGGCCGACCTGCGGCGGATCGTTGCCGCAGCCGTCCCGGCGCTGCCGTCCTACTGGCGGCTGAAGGCGGTCGAGAACACCGTCGACGAACCGGACGACACCACGCGGATCGTGCCGCCCGAGTGCGGCGACGTCTACCGGCTCGCCTTCCTCGACGACCTCGGCGTACGCCCCGTGCGCCAGTTCCGGGGCAGCTACGGCACCGACGTCACCCACCTGGTGTCCAGCAGCCTCACCATCACGGCGAACACCACGGCCGCGCCGATCCCGGCCGGCGCCGAGGCCGCCGCCATGGCCGGGTGGAAACGCTGCCGGTCCTTCGTGCTCCCCGCGGCGCCGCCCGCCCACGACCTCAAGTTCCGGCTCGTCGACCGCCCGGATCCGGGCTTCGGTACGCAGAGCTGGACCGTCGCCTTCGACCTGAGCTCCGGGCCGGCGCGCGCCACCCAGGTCGTCGTGGTGGTCATCCACGGCCGCAACATGCTGACGTTCCAGATGACCGGCGTCCTGGAGTCGGTGGACGAGGCGCTGCTCACCGAGGCCGTGGCACGTACCGTCGACGCCCTGTCCCATTGACCGGGCCGCCGCGTGGCCGGACCTGATCCACCGGGACGGCCACGCGGCCTGGCCGTCCCGGTGGCGCCGCCTCAGCTGGTGATGAAGGCGAGCAGGTCGGCGTTGATGGTGTCGGCGTTCACCGTGCACATGCCGTGCGACAGGCCCGGGTAGACCTTCAGCGTGCCGTTCTTGAGCAGCTTGATCGACAGCTCGGCGGAGTCCGCGATCGGCACGACCTGGTCGTCGTCGCCGTGCATCACCAGCGTCGGCACGTCGATGGCCGTCAGGTCCTCGGTGAAGTCGGTCTCCGAGAACGCCTTCACACCCTCGTAGTGGGCCAGCGCGCTGCCGGTCATGCCCTGCCGCCACCAGTTCTGGATGACACCCTGGGAGGCCTGGGCGCCGGGGCGGTTGAAGCCGTAGAACGGCCCGGAGGCGACGTCGAGGTAGAACTGGGAGCGGTTGGTGGCCACGCCCTCGCGGAAGCCGTCGAAGACCTCGATCGGCAGGCCGCCCGGGTTCGACTCGGTCTGCAGCATCAGCGGCGGGACCGCGCCGATCAGCACGGCCTTGGCCACCCGGCCGGCGCCGTGCCGGGCCACGTAACGAGCCACCTCGCCGCCACCTGTCGAGTGACCCACGTGCACCACGTCACGCAGATCCAGATGCGCCACCACAGCCGCGGCGTCGGCCGCGTAGTGATCCATGTCGTGCCCACCGCCGACCTGCGCCGAACGGCCGTGCCCACGACGGTCGTGCGCGATCACCCGAAAACCCTGCCGCACGAAGAACAGCAGCTGCGCGTCCCAGTCGTCCGAGCTCAACGGCCAACCATGATGGAACATGATCGGCTGCCCCGAGCCCCAGTCCTTGTAGAAGATCTCTACACCGTCACCGGTGGTGACAAAAGGCATGGGTGACATCCTCTCGTAGTCGCCGCTCAGGCCGCGGCGATCCAACTACCTCAATAGCGTGCCGGACGCTACCGGTCCATAGCCTTCGTCAGCTGACTGACTTTCCCGCCGGTCGCTGACGTACGGCGCACGATGTTCCGTCTCCCGGCCACGCGAGCCGGCCGTCGCCTTCCAGCGCGCGGCGGCCTCCTCCGGCCGGATTGCTGATCTGCCGTCAGCGCGTCCCGGAGAGCCGCGTGTGAGGGGACGCCGAGCTCCGGGAACGCCCGGTACAGACGTGTATTCGGCGCCGCGTCCAAGCGGATCCGCCAGCCGAGTATTTCACGCGTAGTTGTCGCCGAGGCGCCCGCAACCAGCACGAACAGGAGATGAAATGACCGCGAACAGAGCGCCGTCGCTGGTTGTCACCACCCAGCGGAATGCTGCTCCACGATGACGCGCCGACTCTCCATCGGGAAGTACGCACTTCGGAGTGCGTTGCACACCTCCGACACGCGACTCGGGTTGACAGATAGTCTTCGCATAGATAATCTTCGCGCATCCTAACCGAGCAGGGAGCGATCATGTGGGACTACCAGCACAGCGTCGAGACGACCGCGACGCCCGAGGTCCTCTGGCATCACTGGTCGTCCGTGGCGCAGTGGCCGCAGTGGAACGTGGGCATCGAGAAGATCGAGATTGAGGGTCCGTTCGCGGCCGGCACGATGTTCACCATGACCCCGCCCGGGGACGACCCGCTGCGGATGCGGCTGACCGAGGTCGTGCCGGGGAAGCTGTTCACCGACGAGTTGGACGCGGGAGACTTCGTCGTCCGTACGGTGCACTCGCTGGAACCGGCGGCGTCCGGGAAGACCCGGGTGGTCTACCGAACCGAGATCAGCGGCCCCGCCGCCGACCAGGTCGGGCCGCAACTCGGCCCGGCGATCACCGCCGACTTCCCCGATGTCCTCGCCGCTCTGGTCCGGCTGGCGGAAAGCTGAACCATGGCACTCGACCCGAACGACAGTCCCGGCTTCCTGATGTGGCACGTCACGCTGCGTTGGCAGCGCGACATCGCCGCGGCGCTGGCCCCGCTGGACCTGACCCACGTGCAGTTCGTGTTGCTGGCCACCACGTGGTGGCTGAACTCCAACGGTGAGCCGCCCAACCAGCTCAGCGTGGCCAGGCAGGCCGGCACCGACGTGAAGATGACCTCCCAGGTGCTCCGCAAGCTGGAGGCCAAGTCACTGATCCAGCGTGCGGTCGACACGGCCGACACCAGGGCCAGACGTCTGCGGGTGACCGAGCGCGGGGCGGAGGTCGCCCGACAGGCCATCGCCGCCGTGGAGGCCACCGATGCCGCGTTCTTCCGATCCATTCCGGACCCGGGCGCGCTGCTGGCGATGCTGCGCCCGCTCGCCGGCCACATCGGCTGACGGCAACGCCGCTGGAGTCCGGTCGGCTGCCGGCGGGTCCGACCCCGGCGCGGACGTCGATGCTGACCAGCGCGGCGGCCACCGGCGCCGACACCGATCGGGGTACGTCCGGCGCCGCCCTGCCGGGTCAGGGTCGGGCGGCGCCGGAACGGGATTACGGAAGGGTCCAGCGCTGGTTGTCGCCGGCGAAGCAGTCCCAGATCTGCAACTTCGTGCCGTCGGCCGAGGACGGGCCGGTGGCGTCCAGGCACTTGCCCAGGGAGCGCAGCGTGCCGTCGGTGCCCGCGGTCCACTGCTGGGCAGCGGTGCCGTTGCAGTCGTAGATTCCGACCTTGGTGCCGTTGGTGCTGGAGGCGGCGTTCACGTCCAGGCACTTGCCCAAAGCGCGGACCGTGCCGTCCGAGCCGACCGTCCAGGTCTGCGCCGACGAGCCGTTGCAGGTGTAGAGCTGCACCTGGGTGCCGTTGGCCGAGGAGGCGCCCGGGACGTCGACGCACTTGCCGCCGATGCCGGTGATCTGGCCCGAGCGCGACGGGCTCGCGCCCGCGTCGCCCGCGCCGGCCCACACGTAGGTGCCGGTGGTCTTCGCCGGCAGGGTGCTGCTGAACTGTCGGCCACCGGCGCGCAGCGTGAAGGCCTGGTTCGACGCGGTCTGGTTGACCACGACCGTCACCAGGGAGTTGTCCGGGTTCACGAAGGCGACATTGGTGACCGTGCCGGTCGAGCCGTAGCCCGTGGCCACCCGCTTCGCGCCGGGCCGCACGAACTTCGAGAACTGGGCGATCATGTTGTAGTCCGGGGTCTTCCAGAACGTGTCCGGGTTCGACGAGCTCTGCACCAGCATCGTCGGGTCGGGCGAGCCGCTCCAGCGCTCCGGCGAGCGGTTCTGGTCGAGCATCGAGACCCAGCCCTCGTAGAGGGTGGACTGGTTGCGGAAGTACTGCACGACCCGGTCGGCGCCCGAGGTGCCCCACACCGAGCGCTCGGTCATCAGCACGTCCTTGTCGGGGAACTGCGCCTTGACGGTCGCCATCGCGGACGGGTCGCCGGCGTAATCGTGGAAGGCGATCCCGTCGACCGAGGAGCGCGCGTCGTTGGTCAGGACGCCCTGCGCGTACGAGACGCCTTCGCTGAAGTTGTGGTCGAAAGCCCAGATCCTGGTGCCGCCGAGCCCGTTGTTCGTCAGCTCGGAGCGCAGCGCGATCGCGAGGCGCCGTTCCTGGTCGGCGGTGACCCGCATGCCCGGGTAGTCGGCGGGCTCGAACAACGGCTCGTTCTGCAGGGTCAGGCCGTAGATCGGGACACCCTGCGCGGCGTACGCCTGGATCGCCTTGCGGTAGTAGGTCGCCAGCGTGGGGATGTACTGGTCGAGCAGGCTGCCGGTGATGATCGCGTTGCTGCTCTTCATCCAGGGCGGCGCCGACCACGCGCTCGCGAAGATCTTCAGATTCGGATTGATCGCGAGTGCCTCGCGTACCGTCGAAATGATCTTGTAGTCGATGTCCCGCTGGATCGAGAAGCGCGACAGCGACGGGTCGGCCGGGCCGTCGTCGTAGGTGTAGAAATCGTGCGAGGTGAAGTCGCTGGTGCCGAACGTGATCCGGGCGACGTTGAAGCCCGCCCCGGAACTCGGGTCGACCAGCGCGCGCAGGGCGCTCGTGCGGCCGGTCGCGCTCATCCGCGCCAGGTTGAAGATCGTCGACTCCTCCAGCGAGGATCCGACGCCGAGCACGGTCTGGAACTTCTGATTCGTGTCGACCGAGATCGTGGCGCTGCCGCCGGCCGCGGTGGTGGCGATGTCGGCCTGCTTGCTGAGCTGGTACGGGGTGCCGGCCAGGCCGGTGGCGGGGCTGGTGTACCAGTTGGCGTTCTTCGGCTCGTAGCCCGCGGTGCGCGACTCGGAGCTGAACCACGCCTGCACACTGGCGGCGGGGGCCGCCTGGGCCGATTGCGGGACGAGGAGTCCTGTGGTGGCGAGCAGGCCCGCCAACAGGCCGGCGAAACGGGGACGGGTCATTCGGCGGCGACCTCTCGACTAAGTCCAATCGTAAGGAAACTTGCCGGAAATCCTCCCGACCTGATCGAACCGAGTCAATGACCCGGGCTCTCGCCACCGGCCCCGGAGGCAGAAAACCCTGAAACACCGCAGCCACC
The DNA here is from genome assembly GCF_016862395.1 of Actinoplanes siamensis. GTDB lineage: Bacteria > Actinomycetota > Actinomycetes > Mycobacteriales > Micromonosporaceae > Actinoplanes > Actinoplanes siamensis. The sequence goes on from NZ_BOMW01000062.1 coordinate 75,324, forward strand.
GGCGGCACGGCAGCCAACTGGCCACCGCGCCGGATCAGCCGACCGCCGAGTTCTCTCCGCCGACGCCGGCCGTGGCGGCATACCGGCGGCCCGGACCACCGGATCCGGAACCCGCCCGCCATCGGCGTCGATACCGCGGTCCGAAATCACCGAGGCGGACTGGCGTCCATTGTGGCGGGGCCGAAATTTCCGATAGCCGGTCGAGTTCCGTATCCGGCACCAGACCCAATGTCGCATACCCGGCCACCTGGCATACCGGCGTGCAGCACGGTCCGCAATGGCTTCAATCCGCCACTGAAAGTTGCGGCAGAGGCTCGCGGTCGACCGGCGCGGCCTCCACATTTTGCGGCCCACCCGCGCCGGACCTCCAACTTTCGCATCGCGTAGCAAGTCCGCCACGCATTGTGGATGACCGTTCCCGGACGTGACAATCGATCGATTTCTCACGCATAATGCCGCTGCGCCTTATGCATGCGGAGCGTTCGACACAGGGGAATCGACGGTCTCCGCGCTAAGGACGACAGACGTAAACCCTGGGGAAGAGGTACGGGTTCCAAATGTTCGAACAAAGAGGACGGCGGTGGGCGCAGGCGGCCCTGGCCGCCGCGGTCGGTGGACTCGCGCTGCTCGGCTTCGCATCTCCCGCCGCCGCTGACACGCCGGTCACCGGCGTTCCCGGTAGCGCGAGCTTCAGCGGAGTCACCCTGCTGCTGGACGCCAAGCGCCAGTCCGTCGGCGGTCTCACGCTGACGCTGCAGGGGCAGGCCGCCGTGCCGGTCTACTGCATCGACTTCCACACCCCGGTCGCCACCAAGGAGCAGTACACCGAGGGCAGCTGGGGCGAGTCGGAGGTCAAGAACCTCGGCAAGGTGCAGTGGGTGCTGTCGCACGGCTACCCGAACGCCGACGCCACCGGCCTGCTCACCGCGGCCGGTGCCGCTTCGGCAGGCCTGAACGAGGGCAACCGCGACCGGCTGCTCTACTTCGGCACGCAGACCGCGGTCTGGCACTTCAGCGATGGCGTCGACCTGGGCGCATGGCAGGCCGACCAGCGGCTGACCACCGAGTCCGAGTACGCGGTCATCAAGAAGGTCTACGACTACCTGACCGCCAACGCGGTCGCGCAGCCCGAGCCGACCGCCGAGCTGTCGATCACCCCGGGCACCGCCAGCGCGAGCGTCGGCGAGAAGGCCGGGCCGTTCACGGTCAAGGGCCCGGCGGGCGAGATCGCGCTGACCGTCACCGGCGGCCAGGCGGTCGACGCGGCGGGCAAGCCGCTCACCAGCACCACCAACGGCGCGCAGTTCTGGCTGACCGCCGGCCAGGAGGGCAAGGTCACCGCCAAGGTCACCGCGGAGAACTCGGTCTCGTTCGGCCGGGTCTTCCTCTACAGCGGCGGCAAGGACAAGCACCAGAAGCTGATCCTGGGTACCAGCGTGGGCAAGACGGTGACCGGCGCCGCCGAGGCGACCTTCACCCCGGCGCCGGTGCAGACCACCTCCGCGCCGGCTCCCGGCACCAGTTCCCCCACTCCGGCTCCCACCGCCAGCGCCTCTCCGGCGTCGCCCGCCGTGCCGGGTGAGAGCACGGGCTCGGCGTCGCCGTCGCCGACCCTCGTGAACGCCAGCGAGAACCTGCCGGTGACCGGATCGGCGACCGCCACCGTCATCGGTGCCGGTGTGCTGCTGCTCATCGCCGGCGCCGGCGCGGTGCTCGTCTTCCGCCGCCGGCGGGTGCGCTTCACCAGCTGATTCGCGTACGCCGGGTGGGTCCGCCCGTTCCAGTGGAGCGGGTCCACCCGACGGCTCGGACGCGACAGATTCTCCTGAACGCTTCAGCCGTCTCCTCCTATGCCGGCCGTGAGCCCCCTTGCGGGTTCACGGCCGGCATTTCTCGTTACGCCCGCGGTGCCGGAGGGGCCCGTCGCGACAGCGGTGAATTGGCGACGACCAGGACGATGCCGGGGTCAACAGCACCGCCCCGACCGGCAGGCCCGGTCAGGGCCCGATTCATCCCGAGGCGTTGCGCATGTGCGGTGGGGTCGCCGTGAGGCGCCGGTGCGCCGGCCAACGCTACGCGGCTGGTTCCCGACGAGGACGAAGCGCGCGGGGCTTCCCCAGCGCAACCGGATCCACACGAACTGCCCAGATCTGCCGTTGGTGCCAACGCCGATCAGCGGCAGATCCGGATGGCGATCAGCTCGACTAAGATCTATTCGTGCTGATCAAATGGATCAGGTGTTGGACAACGGACCGTGCGGCGTTCGACTTCGGCCAGCGCGCTTGGACCCAACTGGCCGGCGTTCCGGGGTTCCTGGGTCAAGGTGGCGGTTGGAGCAGGAAGGCGCCGGGCGTGGCGCAGATCTTCGGATTCTGGAGCGACCCGCCCGCCTACCGAGCATTCATGGATTGCGCTCACGATCGCATCGCCGCCGCTCAGACGGGCACCTACGACGACTTGCGGGTACGCGTTCTCGAGCAGAGGCGCGGCATCGCCGCCGGCCTCCCCGCCGGCCTCGACGGTTCCTCGTTGCTGCGGCTGGCGCACTGCCAAGTGCGGGAGCGCCGTCGTGACCACTTCATCCGAGCTCAGGTCGAGGTGTGGAATCCCGGCATGGCGGCGTCCCGCGGTATGCGGGGCAGCATCTTCGCCGAAAGCGCCGAGGCGGATTTCCTCGTCCTGTCCGCATGGAACACGGCCGAGGATCATCAGCTTTACCTCGATGAACGCTTTGAGCGGTTGCATGCGGCGGCAGAGGCGGATGCCGATCTCGACGCCGTCACGGGGGACGTGGTCGACCTCGAGCCGGGCTGGACCGTGCTTGGCTGATCGTCACGCGCCCGACCGGTCCGGCGATCCGCCGGTGGTCAGCGCGGCGGCCAAGGCTGGCAAGCGGCCGAACGCGCGGGCACCGGCCACGTGGTCGACGTAATCGCGGGACTCGACGATCTCGCCGTCGCGGACCCGCACCACGAAGATGCAAGGCACCGTGAAGGCGCGGCCGTCGATCACGCCGGCGTACCGGAATTCGAAGATCACGACCTCGGGATCGGCGGTCGGGTGCACGCGGTCCTCGACGACGTCGTAGCGCTGAACCCCGGTGGGACCGGCGCCGGCGGAAAAGTGTTCGCGCAACGCGGTCCGACTGCGCAGCGGGGTGTCGCCGAGCGGGTTCATCGGGTGTCGTACGTCGGTGCGCTCGGCGTAGCAGGCGGCCAGTTCGTCGAGCTGAGCCGCTTCTTCAGCCGGGGTAAGGCCGCCACGCATGAGGCGACAGACCCCAGCGGCTACGGCGCGGACGGTTTCTTCGGGCGTGCGCATTGTCTCTGCCCTTCAACGAAGTCTGGACTCCGTTTAGCGTAACGAAGTCGAGACTTCGGTTAAAGTCCTCACATGCGCCAGGATGCACAAGAGAACCGTGAGCGCATCCTCGCCGCCGCTGGTCACGTCTTCGGCGCGCGCGGCGAAGCCGGTTCGACCGAAGAGGTGGCGCGGCTGGCCGGCGTCGGCATCGCCACCGTGTTCCGGCACTTCCCGACGAAGGAGAAGCTGGTCGAGGCCGCGTTGGTGCGGCACTTCGTCGGCCTGCTCGACCGTGCCCGGGCCTCGGCCGCCGCACCCGACCCGGGCATGGCACTGTCCGCGCTGATCCGCGAAATGATTCAACGAGGCGCCAGCAAGCTCACGCTGGCCTCGATGCTGGGCGACGATGCACCACCGGCCGTCGTCGCTGTGTCGAACGAGCTCAAGTCGACGGTCGACACGGCGTTGCGCCGCGCCCAGGCAGCCGGCAGCGTCCGGCAGGACGTCGGTGTCGAGGAGCTCTACCTGCTGATCCGCGGCCTCGCCCAGACCACCGCGGCGACGCCGGTTCCGGCAGCGGTGCTCGATCGCGCCGTCGAGGTCATTCTGGCCGGCTTCGCCACCCGATGACCTTCGTCCAACCGAGCTGTTCGGAGACCTCGCGGACACCCACCGGCAGCAGAAGGGATTGCGCCCGAAGGGACTCATCGCACCCAGCGCCTGGCCTGGGCCGTAGCGGTACGGCGGAGGTCTGGCACCGTTTCGACCCTCGGACGGAGCGTCAGATGGCGGTCAAGGTGCTGCATCCGGCCGGTTCGGCCGGTACATCGCTTCCAGCGCGGTTCAATCGAAAGGCCCGTACCGTGGCGGGTCTGTCGCACCCGAACATCGTGGCTGTGCACGACGTCGGCACCGCCGACACCGAGACTAAAATGTCGGACAAGGGCCGAGGCAAGGACGACGACGAGAAGAATGACGAGGCGTCCACCGATGCCCCGGTGGCGGGTTCCGTCGTCAAGGAGTTGGAACTGAGCCGTAAGACCGGCGCGGTGCAGGAAATCAAGCTCGCCTGAGCCGGCGCGGCCGGTGATCCACGCGGAGGAAGTCTAGCTCAGGCAGTGAATCACCCCGGCGGCTCGTTCTCCGGAAATGCCAAACGGCGGCCCGCTGAACCAGTCGGACCGCCGTACGCAAGGAGTGGGATCAGAGCGGGCGGATGTTCTCCGCCTGCGGGCCCTTCTGGCCCTGGGTGATGTCGAACTCCACCTTCTGGTTCTCGTCGAGGCTGCGGAAGCCGCTCGAGGAGATCGCGGAGAAGTGGGCGAAGACGTCGG
>NZ_BOMW01000063.1 GCF_016862395.1 Actinoplanes siamensis
AAGGCCACGACCGTACTGACACCAGACCGCGGCAACCGCCGCCCTCCGGATTTTCGCCGGACAGGCCAGCACCGTGCACCTCCGAGAGGCGCTCAACCCCGCGGTGGAGGACCACACCGATCCCCCACCGCAACGCTGACGCTCTACTCCGCCTCCGTCACCTTCTCCGGCAGAGCCAGCGGATTTGGCTCTCCCGTCAAACCGGCCAAAGCGGTCGCGATCTCCTGCAACGTCGCCTTCACATAGCGCGCCGTCGTGCCCGTGTCATTCGGACTCTCGGCATGACCAGCGAAAGCCAGCGCAACACCATAGCCGTAAACCCGCTCGACCCACGTCAGGGTCGTATGCCGCAGCCAATGCGCCGAAACCCCCTGCGCGGCCACCCATGGCAGCTCACGGCCAAGCCGTTCGAACAGGCCGTCATAGCGGCGCCGGGTCACCGGACGGCCATCCAAATACCGCAGCAACTGCTGGTCCGGCGCCGCTCCACGCTCGTGGACGTGATGCAGCAAAAAGGTCATCAACGTGGGCGAGACCGGCTGCCACCGATACGTCCCGCCCTTCTCCCGCAGCATGGCCAAACACTGCTGGACATCCAAGTCCATCGGCCGCAACCCGAGCAACCCACCACGTCGGCACGCAGTCTCGATGTGGAAACGGACGATCAGCGCATCCAACTCCGGATCCTGGCCGCCGGTGCCAGCCGCCACAACGAGCTCACCGAGCCGCTCGTCCGGCAACGCGATCCGCTGCGACGTCGGCCGCCGCGGCTTGGCCACCTTCCGTGCCGGATCATCCGCATCCGCGATCAGCCGATCCGCCACCGCCCGCCGATACACACACCGCAACGCAGCAATCACATGCTCACCGGTACTCGACCCGCCCCGCGAATTACGCCGCCGGACGGCCTCACCCTGCAACTGCCGCATCAAGGTCTCGACCTCGGTCGGCGTGATCTCGTCCAGACGCCGATCACCCCACCGGTCAACGACCTTACGCAGATAGTTGCCGTACGTACGCCGCGCCCCGTCCCCGAGGGCCGCAAGAACCACCGGCACGTACTCGCTGAACGTCGGCACCTGCGATCGCACTCCCGGTGCCTGCAGCAGATCCTCCGGGGTGATGCCCATCTGGTCGAGCAGCATCCGCGCTGCCTCGGCCAACTCCGGCCGCATCGGCGTAGCCATCACCGCTCACCGCCCAGCACTGCGGTGTGCACCGGCATCGACCAGCGATCCAGTTGCACCATCGGATGCACCACGAGCCGGCCTGGCTCCAGCAGAGCCGCCAACAGCACCCGTTCCTTCAACCCGATACCGACCGCACGACGCAAGCCGACAGGCAGCCGCAGGCACCCCCGCCCGCAGACCGCCTGCCCGCCAGCATCGTCCGCGTCGATCACAATCACGTTGTGCGCGACCGTGAACGTCACCCGCTGCCCGGACTCCCAGTCCAGCGCCGCCATGACCCTCGCATCGGAGATGCGGCCCTTGTCGTCCAGTGCGCACATCCCGAAGACGGCATCACGACGGGGAGGCGGTGGCGCCTCCGGCAACGGCAACGGCTTGCGGCTGACCGCAGCTCGCCGGTTCGGACCGCGGCGCTGGCCTTCGCGGTCGCCTTCCTTCATCCGCGGAACGAGCACGGGTAGCGGAATGGCCCTCACCACGCCGATCGCCCACTTTGGTCAGCGACCGCAGATCGCCGCACGGATACGACGAAACACCTGCTCAAGCGCACTTGAACCCCTCATCATCAGATGAGGCACAGCTGCGACGCGTGGGGGTCCCCCCTCGGACACACATTGAGCACACGGCCGAGGTCGGAAACGATCTCGGCCTTCAGTGTCTCTGAGCCCGGCTTGTAGGTCATCCGCAGCCTGATGCGGCTGCAAAGCTCCGCCTTGTCACGCCGGGTCAGCCCTGCGCAGGACGTCGAGCAGACCGCCGAGACCTTCCCGACCGCGGCGATCTGGTCTTCGTTCATCCGCTGGGCGGTGCAGCAACCAACCCGGCCGTAGCGACGGCGGTGCAGCAGCCAACCGGGCCATAGCGACGGCGGTGGCCCGCGTAGCCGAGGTCTCACGGATCCAGCCGGCGATGAGCGCCGGGTCGCCTCCCGCGTCGAGCGCCGCTCGGTAGCGCGCGAGCTTCGCGTCGCAGTCTCGATCGTCCGGTGAAGCCGATCGGCGTCGTCTCCGTTGCCGTGCGCCGCCAGATCGACCCCATTACCGGGCGTCCGCGATACCGCGCAGGCCGGTGGTCGAGGTGTCGCCGTTCAGCTCCTGCGTAAGGAACCAAGATCGAGGTCGTCATGTTCGACTCGGACGCCAGCAGGGATTGCCGTGACGCGTTCATCAACCAGGCCACCATCGCTGGCCAAGATGGCCCTCGAGCAGGCCGGCGGCAACGGTGGTGAGATCGCGGTGCTCTCGGCCACCCCGAACTCGAGGAGGTCGGAGTCGGTGTACCGCTGGCCGTGGAAGTTGCGGGTGGCGAACGAGTTCCGGTCGTATGTAAGGTTATCGATGGTTCGGCCGAGGGCACGGGGGTGGCCAAGGTGGAAGCCGACACGCGCCCGGGTGATCTGATCCGGGCCTTCCGCAGACGCGCGGCGCTGACCCAGGACGAGCTGGCCAGGCGCAGCGGGCTGAGCACGCGGACGCTGCGTGACCTGGAGAGCAACCGGGTGACCGCGCCGCGCAAGAGATCACTGCGGGCGCTCGCCGGTGCGTTGCTTCTTTCTCCGGGCGAGGCGGACCGGCTCCTCCGGGAGGATCCGGGCACGGTCGGCCCGCTGCGCGTCGAGCTTCTCGGGCCGCTGTCGGTCACGCTCGGCGGCCGCCAGGTGCCGCTCGGCGCGCCCGCCCACTGCACCGTGCTCGCGACGCTGGCGCTGCACGCGGGCCGGACCGTCGCCCGCGAGGAGCTGATCGCCGCCCTGTGGGGCGACCGCCCGCCCCGGACCAGCGCCTCCCTGGTGCGGGCGGTGATCGCCCGGCTGCGCAGGCTGCTCGACATCGGCGGTGACCACCATCCGCTGCACACCGACGGCGACGGCTACGCGTTGCGGCTGGGCCCCGACGACATCGACGCCGTCCGCTTCGAGGACCTGCTGGCGCGTTCGGAGGCCGCCGACCCGGGTACGCCCACGGCGGCCGCGATCGCCCGGGAGGCGCTGCGGTGCTGGCGGGGACCCGTGGTGGCCGACGGCGCCGAGCGCGTACGCGACAGCGCGGCCGCCCGGACGCTGGCCCGGGGGCGGGTGACGGCCGCCGTCCGCTGCGCGCGCCTCGACGTCGACGGGTCCGGCCTCGACCCGGTCCGGGAGGTCGCCGCCGCCGAACCCCTCGACGAGCCGCTGCACGCCGAGCTGATGCTGGCCCTGGCCCGCTGCGGCGACCTCGCCGGGGCGCGGCGGGTGTACGGGGAGATCGCCGCCCGGCTGGCCCGGTCGGGCGGACGGGCGCCGGGTGAACGGCTGCTCGGGGCCTACCGCGAGATCGGGACCGAACGTCCGCGCGTACGTCCGTGGGTAGGCCCCGCCCAGCTGCCGCGCGCGCCGGAGTCGTTCGTGGGCCGCGCCGGCCTGCTGCGCGCGCTGGACGACGGGCCCGGCGTCTGCGTGGTCGGCGGCGGTCCGGGAACCGGCAAGACGGCGGCGGTCCTGCACTGGGCGCACCGCGCGCGGCCGGGCTTCCCCGACGGCCAGCTGTTCGCCGACCTCGGCGGCGACACCCGGCCGGAGCTGCTGCTGGGCGAGTTCCTGCACGCCCTCGGCGTACCGCCGGAGCGGATCCCCGCGAGCCTCGACGGGCGCACCGGCCTGTTCCGTAGCGTGGTCGCCGACCGCCGGGTGCTGATCGTGCTCGACAACGCGCGGTCACCCGAGCAGGTCCTGCCGCTGCTGCCGGGTGCGCCCGGCTGCCGGACCGTCGTCACCAGCCGCGACCAGCTCCGGGGTCTGATCGTGACGGCGTCGGCCGCCTCGCTGACGGTCGGTCCCCTCGACGCGGCCACCAGCCGGGAGTTGCTGGCGCGGCGCCTCGCGGCCGAGCCCGCCGCCGTCGCCGGCCTGGCGGCGCCCTGCGCCGGCCTGCCCTTGGCGCTCAGCGTCGTCGCCGCCGAGGTCGCGCTGACCCCGCACACGTCGCTCGCCGACCTCGCCGCCCGGTTGCGCGGGTCGCCGTCCCCGCCGGACGAGGTGCGGCGGGTCTTCGCCGACGCGTACCGCGGGCTCGGTGCCGAGGCGGCGCGGCAGCTGCGCGCGTACGCCCACGGGTCGCCGGCCCCGATCGGCCGCGACGCGCTCGACGAACTGGTCCGGAGCCACCTGCTCACCGCCCTGCCGGCCGGGGGCCACACGATCCATCCGCTGCTACGGGAGTGGCTGCGAGGGCTGCCGGCCGGTCCCGGCGACGAGCCGCTCGACCGGGGCCGGGCCCTGCTCGCCGAGGCGCGGGGCGAGGAGGAGGCCGGTCGGCACGAGGACGCGCTGCGCGGCCGGCAGGCCGCCCTCGTCCTGTTCCAGCAGGCCGGCGACCGGCAGGGGCAGGCCCGCGCGCTGACCGCCGTCGGCTGGTCCTGGGTCCGGCTCGGCCGCCCGGTTGCCGCGCTGACCCACTGCCGCCGCGCCCTCGACATCACCGTCGCCCTCGACGACCTGTCCGGGCGGGCCGCCGCGCACGGCGCGATGGGCGTCGCCCACCACCGTCTCGGTGACCACGCCGAGGCCGTACGGTGGCTGCGCCGCGCCCAGGAGTTGCACCACCTCGACGGTGACACGTACGGCGAGGCCTGCGCCCGGGCCCACCTCGGCGACGCCTACGACGCCTCCGGGCAGCACGTGACGGCGGTGGCCCAGTGGCAGGCGGCCGCGGGCGCGTTCGACCGGCTGGGCGACCCCCGGGCGGCGACGATCCGCAGCAAGGCGGGTCTCCACCCCCGTTGAACCACCCCCTCGCGCCGGCCACGATCCGGTCAGGCCACCGGCTCGCGATGGGGGTCGAGGCGGTCCCAGGGGCGATCCCACAGGGACTCGAAGCCGGTCGCGTAGGTGAGGTCCCGCTCGGCGGCGTGGATCGGGTAGACGCCGACGAGTTCGACGCCGCCGAGGTGAGGAACGAGGGCCCGCACCGCCGGGATCGGCTCGGCCAGCAGGAGGCTGGTCAGCGGGGAACCCTCGACCAGCGCGCCGGCGTAGCCGATCGCCTGCCCGGGACGGAACGGGTGGCGGCCGCGCAGCGCGGCGGCCACCCGCGCCGGCACGGCGCCCCACTCCACGTCGTCGGTACGGACGGTCAGCGCCAGTTCGCGGCCGGTCGCCAGCCCGTACGTGAAACCGGTGACCTGCCCGGCCTCCGGGAACCCGGCGAAAACGAGAGCCTGGACGTCGTCGCCCCCGTCGGCGGGCACGAACCGATGGATGACCGGCTCGCTGCCCACCGCCGCGGACAGGTGTTCGGGGAATGTCGGCATGGATGGTGAGCCTATTCGCCGGACGGGAAGAAGAAGCCGCGCTCCGAGTGCCACCACTCGGTCTGGGAATGGTCGATGTAGGAGTTGAACTCCTCGAACCGGGAGGACGGAATCCGGAACTCGGTCAGATCGGCGATCCCGTCCTTGTTCTCGAGCGGGAATTCGAGTTTGCCGAAGGCCTCCCGGAAGCCGGGCTTCATGGTGAAGACGTGGAACCCTGGCTCGTGGCCGATGCCGGCGTACTGCGCGGCGCCCTCGGGCTTGTTGGCCAGGTACGCCGTCGGGTGGGAGCCCTCGTGGTTGGCAGCGCTGAGCCCAGAGCGCTCGCTGGCGCGGTTGCCGGCGCCGGGCGAGCGGTAGAGCTTGTCCCCGCCTCCGCCGGCGCCGGCAGAAGCCGGCTTGCTCGTCGACGCGGGACGCCGGGCCGGGGGCTTGGGCTTGGGCGCGCCACCGGGGATGCCCTCGCTGCGCGCTCCCGAGGTGACCTTGGCCGGGCCACCGGGCTCGGCGCCGGCCTTGCCGCCGGGACGGGCGCCGGCCCGGCCGCCGACCTTGTGGCTCACGAAGATCTCGAAGCCGAGGCCGGCCAGGTTGCCGGCGCAGGTCGGACCGCTGGTGCCCGCGCCGCAGCCGACCGCCTCCTTGGCCCGGCCGCACGCCGCCTGGTCGTTGTCGTAGCCGCACGCCTCGGCGTCGCCGAACAGGTTCAGCGTCGCTTTGGCCTTGTTCTTGAGGCTGTCGCAGGCCGCCTCGCTGTCGCCGGACGAGCAGTCGTCCAGTTCGGCGTACGTGTTGGCGGTCTCCTTGACGTCCTCCTTGACCCGGTTGTACGCGGCCTTGCCGGCCTCACCGACCGCGTCGGCGGCGTCCGACAGCCAGTTGTGGCCGTCCAGCTCCACGTTCGAGATGGGGTTGCCGCCGGCGAACGCGTACCGGTTGCCGGTGTACGGGTCGACCGCCAGCCCGAGGTCGTTGAGCGCGCCGTTGTAGGAGTCGCGGGACAGGTACTGGTTGATGCCGGGGTCGTAGTCCCGGAAGCCCATGTCGTAGTCGCCGCTGGCCTGGTCGTAGCGCTTGCTCTGGAACCGGTACGAGTTGTACGGCGTCTTGTCGGGGTTGTCGGGGTTGCTGGCATCGGGCTTGTCGGCGCCGGTGAACTGGGCGCCGTCGTTCTTGCCGTACGCCGTGTACCCGTACGTGGCCCGGCCGTCGCCCTTGTCGTCGGTGATCTGGTCGATGTCGGACTGGCCGTCGTACCCGCTGTACGAGTCCTCCTTGCTGTCGTCGGCGTTGGTCTTCACCTGCGAGAGCAGGTCGCCGCCGGGACCGCGCTGGTAGGTCTTGACGACCTTGCTGCCCTCGAGCTCGGCCGAGACGTCCTTGGTCAGGCCCAGGTACGCGTACGTGGTGGTCTTGCCCCCGTACGTGCGCGTCAGCATCCGGTCGAGCGGGTCGTAGGTGTAATCGGTGGTCTTGCCGCCGGGGTTCTTGACGTTCTTGACGACGTGGTCGAACCCGTCGTACGTGTAGCTCTCCAGCTGCGTCCCGTCGACGTCGGCGGTGATGGTCTTGAGCCGCCCGTACGGGTCGTAGGAGTAGGACGCCGTGGCCGAGCTGACCGCGCTCTTGGTCAGCCGGTTGCGGTCGTAGGTGTAGGTGGTCGTCGTCCCGCCGACGGTCTGCCGCACGACGTTGCTGTTGTTGTCGTGGACGTACTGCTCGGTCGCCGCCCCGGAGCCGGTCTTGGTGACGGTGCGGATGCGGTCCTGCGGGTCGTACACGTACGTGCTGGTCGTGTCCAGGTAGGCGGTCTTGGTGTCGGCGTTCTGCTTGTGCTGGACGTCCTTCGACTTCTGCCCGTTGGCGGCGTACTCGTAGGTGTGCTGGTTGACGACCGTGCCGTCGGACTTCTTCTCGACCGAGCCGCGGACGGCGCCGTTCAGGAAGTAGTCGGTGGTGACGACGTTGTTGTTGCCCTTGGTCTCGGTCGCCGTCTGCGCCCGGTTGGTGTACGTGTACTTGGTGACCTTCGGCTTCGGGTCGTCGCGGGTCTCGGCGTTGCGGATCTCGGTGACCAGGTCGCGCTGCGGCTCGTAGGTGTAGGTGGAGATCTGCAGGTCGTGGGTGCGGCGCTTGAGCAGGTCGTTCGGCTCGTACTCGAAGGTCGTGGTGTGCTTGACCGACCCGTTGTCGCGTTCCTCGAGGCTGGCCACCCGGTCGAGCGCGTCGTAGCCGGCCGCGTACTCGTCGACGGTGGCGCCGTCGCTGGTGTCGCGCATCGTGACGAGGTTGGCGTCGAGGTCGTACGCGTACGCGAAGTGCTTGGCCGGTCCGGCCGACCCGGCGCCGTTGTCGTCGGTGGTCCGCCGCTTGCCGTCCGGGAAGTAGCTCCACGACAGCTCCCGGGTGGTTGCCCCGGGCGACGAGACCTTGCGGGAGATCTGGGCGCCGTTGTCGTCGTAGTCGTAGGTGGTGGTGATGTTCCACCCGGCGTCCTGCGAGGTCTTGACCCAGCCGTTGTCCCAGAACGTCTGGACGCTGTCGTTGCGGGTCGTCTGCCCGTTGGACGGCGGCGCCGAGACGCGCTCCAGGTTGCCGACCGCGTCGTAGGTGTAGCGGGTGACCGGCGGCGTGGTGAAGGTGCTGTCGTCCTTGTCGTACGCCTGCTGGACCTCGCGCGGCCGGTTGAGCTTGTCGTAGAGGGTGACGGTGGCGAAGTCGTCGTTGTCGTCGGTGGTCTCGACCCCGCGCGGGCTGATGGTGCGGGTGGGGTTGCCCACCTCGTCGTACTCGAAGCGGGTGGTGCGGTAGGTGACGGTCCCGTTGACGTTCTGGTAGGGCACCCGCTGCTCGATCAGGTCGCCGCGGGAGTCGTACTTCGCGAAGGTGTGGTTGCCGTCCTGGTCGACCGCCTCGGTCGGGTTGCCGTCACGGTCGTAGCTCTGGCCGACCGTGTTGCCCTTGGCGTCGATCGCCGTCCTCATCCGGTGGTTGAGGTCGTAGGTGAACTTGCCGGTGAAGTCGGTGGTGTCGGCTGTGGCGTTCTTGCGCTGGTCGTACTGGGCGACGATGTCGCCGGCCACGTCGTAGGTCACGGTGACCCGGCCGCCGAGAGCGTCGGTGACGTCGGTGACCTGGTCGAGTTCGTTGTAGACGTACCCGGTGACGTAGTCCTGGGTGTCGGCCGGGGTGGCGACGCCCTTGGGCCGGGTGATCCGGGTGACGTTGCCGACCTGGTCGTACTCGTACTTGGTCGTCGGCGCGGCGGCGGTGTCGCTGTCCCGGGGCGAGGTGACCGTGCTGGTGCGGTCGAGCGCGTCGTACACCGCGGTGGTGACCGCGCCGGTCGGGGAGGTGGCCCGGGTGACGTTGTCGTTCTTGTCGTACGTCGGGGCCGGGGTGGTGATGTACCGGCCGCTCGCCGCGTCCTTGGGGACCTTGCTGGTCAGCAGCCGCCCGAACCCGTCGTACGTGTAGGTGGCGGTGTGGTTCTTGGCGTCCGTCGTGGTGAGCGTCTCGCCGATCGCGTTGTACGTGTACTTGGTGGCGTTGGTCAGCGCGTCGGTGACGGTCCGCGGGTAGCCGACGTCGCCGTAGTCGCCGAAGCGGGTGACGTTGTCGTCGGGGTCGGTCGAGGTGAGCATCCGCCCGGCCGCGTCGTACGTGTAGCTGCTGGTGTAGTCGCCGACGGTGGCCGTGGCGACGCCGTTGGGGTCGGTGACCGAGAGCAGGTTGCCGACCGTGTCGTACGCGAAGGTCCAGCGCCGGTCCTCCGGGGTGAGCTTCTCGATCAGGTCGGCGGTGTGCCCGGCCAGGCCGAACTGGTAGCCGAGCCTGGTGCCGGCCGTGTTGTTCTTGTTCGCCTCGGGGTCGCGGATCTCCAGCGGGTAGCCGGTCACCTGGTCGTAGCGCCAGGTGGTGACCGCGCCGCTCGGCTCCTGCGCACGGATGACGTTGTTGTCGGCGTCCCAGCCCAGCACGGTGATCTGTTTGCGGGGGTCGGCGATGCGGACCACCCGGCCGTACGGATCCATCTCGTTCTCGGTGACCCGGCCCTTGGCGTCGGTGACGGTCGAGGTGACCGCGCCGCTGGCGTCCCCGTCGGGGTCGGCGTAGTCGATGAACATCGGCTTGCCGACCCGGTCGGTGATCGTGGAGACCTTGCCGCGCTGGAACGCGTCGTCGCTGTCGTGGTAGTCGAGGCGGGTGGCGTTGCCGCGCGGGTCGGTGATCCGCTTGAGGCGGGCGTTGTCGCTGCCGTCCGACTCTTCGTAGAAGAACGTGAAGCTCTTGGCGTCGTCGGTGTTCGCGCCGTCGATCACCTCGCGCAGCAGCCCGGAGTCGCTGTAGACGAACTTGAGCTGGCGGCCGCTGACGTCGGTGATCGAGCGGACCTGGCCGACGATGTCGGGGTCCTGCAGGTCGGTCAGGTTCTGCTTGGTGTCGTCGACGAACGCCGTGTAGGGATCGCCCTGCTCGTAGTAGTCCAGGGTCAGGGTCTGCCGGTCGGCCGGGTCGGTGAGGTAACGCAGCACGCTGACCGTGCGGTAGCCGTCGCTGCGGCGCTCGTAGGTGAAGTCGAGCCGGTTGCCGTTCCGGTCCCGGATCGCGGTCTGGTAGCCGTTGTCGTCGAATATGAACTGGCTGCGGTCGGGCCGGGTCATCGTCCACGCCTCGGTGCAGTCGCCGCTGCCGGTGCGCTGCAGGTACTCGTGGACGCCGGACGGCTGGACGTAACGCCAGTCGGCCGGGTTCGCGCTGCCGTGCTTGTCGAGGTTGAACACGTGCGTGGTGCCGTCGCCGTCGGTCATCGCGACCTGCTGCGGCCAGTCCGCGGTCCCGCCCCGGAACTCCAGAGGCGACCCGAGCCGGACCGTGCTGGAGGCCGACAGCGACCAGCCCTGACCCATCGACGAGGTGGACCGGTCCTGGCTGTTGTAGGTGAGCCGGACGAACGTCGAGACGCCAAGGCTGGGGTTGTTGATCGGGTTGTAGCCGACGACCGCGTTGCCCGAGAACTGGTTGACCATCAGGCTCGCGCCGGCGCCGAGGCCGCCGCCCGCGTAGTGGTAGAACTTCTCGAGGCCGAGCTGGTCGGAGGTGGGATCCTCGACCGCGACGGTCTGGTCGAGCGGCTCGATCGAGGTGGTCTGCGACAGCCATTTGCCGGTGCTCTTGTTGCGCAGTTCCCACTTGAGCACGTACGGCGCCCGCCGGTCCCCGTCGTTGCCGGAGTCCGGGGCCTTGACGGTGGCGGTCACCGTGACGACGCCGCCGGGCGCCTGCGAGGAGGGCAGCGGCGTCTCGATCGGCGCGCCCGCCACGGTCACGTCGCTGCCGTCCTGACGCTGCCAGCGGTACGACACGACCCAGTCGGCGGCCGACCAGACGGCGTCGGTGGTGTTGGTGACCGTGACCGGCACGAGGTACTGGTCGCCGGGGACCATGCGGCCCGGGGTGTTCGGCGCCGCGTAGGTGCTGCCGGTGTCCGGCACGGTGTAGACGACCCGCAGGCGTGGCCGGAACGCCGGCTCGGCCGCCTCGGCCGACAGGAACAGCGTGCGCTGCTCACCGCCCGCCTCGTCGGCCAGCTTGATCAGGGCGCCCTTGTTGGTGCTGGGTGTGTCGATCCACCGCTGCACCAGCGGCCCGGCGTCCCACTGCGTCCAGCCGGGGTCGCCGTTGATGCCGGCGACGGTCGAGTAGACGGTGGATTCCACGTCGCCGCCGGCCGTCGTCCACGCCGTACCGGACTGAGCGTTGTTCCAGGTGGAGGTGGTCTCGTTGAAGTCGCGGGTGAGCGCCCGCAGCTGGTAGGCCGAGGTGCCGACGGCGGCGCCCTCCGCGTACCAGGCCCAGAGTCCGACCTTGGCGTCGAGCACCTTGGCCTTGGCCGGCAGTGCCAGGTTGGGGAACTTCAGCACGATGCGGCTGGTGCCGTACGTGCTGCCCTTGTTGCCCGCCTGCAGTTCCCCACCGGTGTCGAGGACGTCCCAGTTGCTGGTCGGCTTGGCGCTGGTCAGCGTGTTGTCGTCGGCGCCGGAGAAGAACCGGATCACCTGGCCGGCGGCGGCCAGCTTCACCATCTCGGTCGGCGCGGGGATGACCGAGCCGTCGCGGGTGCGCACGGCGACCATGTAGAAGATCTGCTCGCCGGGGGTCCCGCGGGTGTCGGCGTACGAGGTGCGGCCGGGGCGGACCGGGGCGACCAGGGTCCCGGCGGAGGGCAGGAAGCTCTGGGTGCGCCCGGCGTGGACCTGATACTCCACGATGTCGTCGTCGGGCGAGGACGACGGGTCCTGGTACGCGCTCCAGGACAGGTCGGCGCCGGTCGAACGCACGGTGGTGACCGGGTTGAGGGCGACGCCGGCGCGGCCCCAGGTGAGCAGCAGCTTCGGCCCGTGGTCGTCCTCACCGCCGTACGAGTAGTCACCGGACTCGTAGCGCGGACCGCCGTTGAGCGCGGTCTCGTCCTTCGCCTTGACCATGAAGCCGTAGTTGGGGGCGCCGTCCAGCCAGCCCTGCACGATGTTGCGGACGCTGAACGAGTGCCAGGCGTTCGTGACGTCCTTGGGCTTGGTCGCCTCGCCGCGTTTGACGAACCGGACGGCGTCGGCGACGACCACCTTGCCGGCGACGTCGCCCAGGGTGACCTTGTGGGTGGTCCCGGCCTTGAACGGGTAGCTGCCGAGCGAGACCCAGGTGCCGTTGCCGGAGCCGGTGGTCTGGTTGACCGCCTTGGTCACGGTGCCGCCGTCGTACGAGATGGTGTACGGCGCGGTGGTCGCCCGGTCACTGCCCGGCACGTAGTGGGTGAGAACCTCGTAACTACCGGCCTCGGTGATCCGCGGCACCCAGCTGAAGCTCTGCCCGGCGGTGGCGTCGCTGTTGTAGACGTAGGCTCCGTTGACGGCCTGGGAACGGTCGTTGCCGGTCGAGCCGAGCCACTCGCCGGTGCGGGTGACCTTGGCGGTGTCGGCCTCGTCGACCTGCTCGCGGTTCTCGCCCGCCTCGCCGAAGTTGGCGTTCATGCTGGTCCAGGTGGCGGTGTTCTCGACCCAGCCGGCGGTCGCCCGGCGCGCCTCGAGGACGGTGCTGAACGCGTCACCGTCGCTGAACGTCTGGTCGTAGTACATCTGCAGCTGGGCGGAGTCAAGCGTGGTGCCGGCCGGGACCTGCGACAGGTCGAAGCGGGTCAGCGCGCGGAATTTGCCGGCCGAGTTGACGCCGGTCGACAGCTTCCACGTGTTGTCGTAGTTGGACCCCGGCGAGTCCGACCCGATCATGACGTCCTGGGCCTGCGTCAGCGTCGGCTGGATCTTGATGGTCGGGTCGATGACGACCGGGTACTTGCGGGCAGGGTCTCGCAGCCAGGCGCTGTCCGCGGTGATCGTGACCCGGGTCCGCCCGCCGGCCTGCGTCACGGTCTGGGTGACCTTGGTGCTGAGGCCCTTGCCGGTGACCGAGCTGTCGTCGTCGCGGCTGTCGTACATGTACGGCGCGGGCAGCGTGAACAGGGCCGGCCCGACCCTGTCGGCGGGAAGGAAGGCGACCGACCCGCCCGCCTGCGGCACTGCCCGGACGTTGTCCAGCGCCAGGGCGAAGGTCCAGGTGGCGGACCCGGTCGGGGGTGCCTTGAGGATGATCTGTTCCTTGACCGCGGTACGCGTCACCTCGTACACGAGGTCGGCGCCACCGGCCGCCGCGGGGTAGGTGACGCGGCTACCGGAGGCCGTCGGAGTGGCGGCGCGCGGCGCGCTGTCGAGGCCCATGGTCAGGCCGTGGCCGCCCGGCACCGAGTACTGAAGGAGCCGGTCGGTGCGGTCGCCGAACCGGCTGCCGAACGTGTTGCGGGTGGCGGCGTACGGGTAGCCGGCGGTGCCCGAGGCGGCCGGCCGGGTGTCGATGTCCTGCCACCGGCCCTGAGCGTCGCGGTAGTGCACCGGCTCCCGGCTCACCTCGCTCTGCGTACGGCCGTCGGCGAGCTTGAAGACCTTGGTGGTCGCCGTGCGCCGGCCGGTGACCTCGCCGACCCGCTCGGCGGGCGGGATGGCCGCCGCCGGGACCGATTCACCGGCCGCCGGGAGGACCCGGGCCGGCGCGGGCTGAGCCGGCGCGAGATCACGCCCCTGTGGGGCCGGCGGCCGCAGCACGTTCCCGGACGGCGGTACGGGTGGAGTCGGAGCCCGGCGCGGCCCGGCCGACGCCGGACTGCCGCTGACCGCGAGCGCGACGACGCCGAGCGCGGCCGCGATCCGAACTCGAGTGCTGAAGACGCGTGACGACGCCACCGTTCCCCCTACGGTCGGTCTGCTGTGCGCGCCCGACGATCCACGCCGGATCCCGGCCGGTCAACGCGCCGCATCACCACCGTGCGCCGCACCCCGGAACTGCCGGTCGTGAACTGCCGGTCACCCTCGGTCAGGGGTGTTCGGCTGCTGGTCGGCGCCCATCCGGCAGCCGCCGGTTGGCTCACCCGGACGCGCCACACGCGGCGGTGCCGTTTCAGCGCTGCTTCAACACCGTTCCCGGGGGCGGGGTGAGGCTCGCGCCCATGAGAAAGCGACTCTGGTCGTACCTCGCGGTCGGCGCGCTCGCGCTGGTCCCACCCCTCGTGGCGGCCCGGCCGGCCGGCGCCGCGGGATCGCGGGAGGTGCCGCACGGCGCGAGGGGTTTCGCGCCGCGTTCGGCCAGCCACAACTGCGGCACCTCGTCGGCGCCTTTCCGCTTGGCCCGGGCCCGCAGATGGTGAATGCTCGCCCAGATATTCGGCCAACTGGGCTGCGGCGAGGGGGTGGTTGTAGCGGGTGGTTTCTGTGACCTGTGAAAGCCCCTTCGCTGTCGGCTGACAGGATTTGAACCTGCGACCCCTTGACCCGTACCCGGGGGTCCGGGTCAAGCCGTCGCGTCAGACCGACTGGCCGTAGACGTGGGTGACCTTGAGGGCCAGCAGCACCCGCCGGTCGGCGACCATCGTGGCGCGGTACTCGTCCCAGTCCGGGTGCTCGCCGGCGGCGCGGCGGTAGTAGTCCACCAGGGCCTCCACCTCCGGGCCGTGCGGGTCGTCGCCCGGCCCGATCAGCGTGGCGTCGCCGTCCGCGGTCGCCCAGGCCCGGCCGTCCGCGCTGGTCACCTCGATCGACGCGCGGGGGTCGCGGCGCAGATTGGCGGTCTTGGCGCGGCCCTCGACGACCGACACGAAGATCGTCCCGGCGTCGCGGTCGTAGTACGGCAGGATCGGCGAGAGCTGGGGGCGGCCGTCCTTGCGGAGGGTGGCGAGGACTCCGAGGCGGCTCTCCGCGAGCAGGGTGTGCGGGTCGAATGCGGTGCTCATGTCTTCCCTCCGGGTCGGCGGTACTTTCGGCCGGTGTCTGGCGGATCAGCGGTTCTTTCGGCCGGTGTCGTGGGGATGGGTGGTCGGCGTACGGTTCCAGCACGGGTCGGGGATTCGCCGCTCGCCCGGCCGGGAGTGCTGGGAGTGCCGGGAGGAGGTGACGCTGGTCAGGTGGAGACCATTCACAAGAACGAGATTACGGTACGGACGGGGCGCCGTTCTGTCCCACGAAGGGCTGGCCGGGATCCCCGATGGTGACCCTGCTCATCGACGATCTGCGGTCGTTCGTGGACGGCCGGGCCGCCTCGGTGGCACGCAACAGCGCGGACCTCGCCGAACACCGCGGCCGCCCGCAGGCCCGCCCGGCGGTCGACCGATGCCGGCTGGGGCGACGAGCCAGCCGTTGGCCGCCCGCAGGCCCGCCCGGCCGTCGACCGATGCCGGCCGGGGCGACGAGCCAGCCGTTACCGGGCGGGGCGCGCTGGTCGCCGTCACCACTCGGCTGGTCGGGCGGGTCGGCGGGCTCGGGCCGTACCGCCGCGGTCGTCGCTGAGCGCGACCACCGGAACCCGGCGGCGGAAAGCGGATCTCTTCGCTAGCGTGCCCCGGATGAACGCATTGGGTGAGCTGGTGGAGTTGCGGGCGATGCGGCCCGGGGACGCGGACGCGCTGTGGCGCTGGAACCACGACCCGGACGTGATGCGCTGGATGAGCGCGGGTTATCCGCAGACGCCGGAGACCGTCGCGACCTGGCTCGCCGCGCGGCCCCGCAACGACTACGGCGACGTCCTCTTCGGCGTCTGCGAGCGGGGCGGCGGCACGCTGATCGGGCTGATCCGGCTGCACGGGGCCGAGCCGGAGACCGGGATCGCCGAACTCGACATCTACCTCGGGGAGAAGGACTTCTGGGGGCGCGGGTACGCCACCGACACGGTGCGGACCGCCTGCCGGTACGGCTTCGACAGGATGCGCCTGCACAAGATCACCCTGACCGTGGTGGTGGACAACGAGGCGGCCCACCACGTCTACCGGAAGGTGGGGTTCGTCGACGAGGGACGGTTGCGCCAGGTGTTCCGGCGCGACGGCCGCTGGCTGGACCAGTACACGATGGGCCTTTTGGCCGGAGAGCTGCGCTGATCGTGCCGCCCGGGTCCGGGCCGGTATCTTGACGGCCCGGACCCCGCTCCTATCGGTGTCGGAACGTCGCACAGGCAGGAGCGAGGACATGACCGAGCTGTTCGATGCGAGGCTGGTGGCCGGGCAGGATCCGAACGCGAGTGGGAACGGGGACGCCGCCAAGGGGACCCAGCAGGACGTCTACTTCCTCACGTCGATCGAGGACTTCCCGCCGGGGGTCGGCGACCTGGGCCTCACGCACGACGACGCGCAGGGGTTCCACGACTACGTGAAGCAGTTCAACACGCCCAACGGCTGGTACAAGGACGGCAGCGTGGGGCAGTGGATCTACGAGGAGACGTACGACAACTACCTCGACGACTTCGGCTTCGACGCCGCCAAGGTGGTGTACCACTCCGGTCACGGCGCGATGGCCAGCGACGGCGTGTTCTCCATCCCGGTCGGCAACGACTGGGGTGGCGACCACTGGACCACCTCGAACGACATGCGCCTGGGCAACGAGTACGCCCGCTACGTCTTCTGGTCGACGTGCGAGTCGGTGCGGGTCAAGGACGGTCACACGCCGATCCGGACCTGGTCGGCCGCCAACCTCGGGCTGCGGATGATCTTCGGGTACGAGACGGTCAGCGTGGACAACGGCGACTACGGCAAATTCTTCTTCGAGGAGTGGAACAGGAACAAGTCGTTCAGCACCGCGTTCCTGGACGCCTCCTGGCGGATCAGCCACCACCAGGAGCCGGCCGTGACCGCGTGCGGCTCGACCCAGGCCGAAGCCACCGACCGGCTGTTCAACGAGCGGCTGTTCGACGCCGCCCGGTCCAGCACCACCTGGTGGTGGTGGCGCTGGTACAACCAGTCCAGCCTGCGCGAGCGCAGCCTGGAGGTCCCGGCCGGCGCCCGCTCGGCCAAGTTCGGCCCGGCCGGCGCCCGTGACCTGGCCGCCGCCTGGACCGACCGGTTCGGCGCGGCCGCCCGGCTCACGCTCGGCGCGAACGGCGCGCGCGAGGCCGTCCTGGCCGCCCCGGCCGACACCGACCGCCGGCTCACCGACGACGAGGCGGTCGCTGTCGCCCGCCAGGCGATCGAGCGGTACCGCCTCGCCGAGCACGCCGACCTGGCCCTCGACCACATCCGCTACGACCGGCACGCCGGGGCCAGCGCGGACGAGCAGGTCGAGGAGCGGATCCGGGAGCGGACGGTCGGCTTCGTGCAGCTCGTCGGCGGCGTCCCGGTGGTCACCCCGGACGGCGGCCGCCTGCAGGTCGGCGTCGACAACGAGGGCGCCGTGACGGCGATCGCGGACTCCACCCGGCCGGTGGCCGACCTGCGCGAGGCTCCGGCGGTGCCGCCCCGTCCCGCGGCGTCCCGCGAATCGCGGGACATCGAGGGGCTGTTCGGGGACGCGCTGCAGCGGCGTCTGCGCCGGGCCGCTTCGGGCGGGCGGGTGCCGGCGGCGGTACGGGCGGTGCCGGCGAGCACTGAGGTCGGGTACGCGGTGCGCGGGGATGACGCGGTGCTGGTGGCGCGACGCGAGGTCGAGGTGGACTTCGGGGGCGGGCTGGCGAAGCGGTACGTCCTGGAGGAGCCGATCGTCTGAGCCGTGCCGGTGGGGCCTTCGGAGGCCGGGCGCCGCTTGCCCGCGGTGCCCGGCTTGGCCGATCAGGCCCGGCTCACCTCTCGATGTCGGACGGTTCCGGCGGGTGGGACGACGGCGCAAACCGGGGGGATCCGCGCGCCTGCTAGGCGGAGGCTCCGGCCATGGTGCGGGAGCCGCCGGCTGCCGCGAGCTGGCTGAGCGCGTCGCTCGCGTCGCCGGTGCACTCCAGCAGGATCTCGTGCATCAGCCGGTGTGCCATTCCGGCCGTGTCCTCCTTCTGCTTGCAGATCGTGGTGAGCATCAGGGCGACGTCGGTCTGGCCCATCAGCATCGCCTTGTCGACCAGCAGCGCGTAGGTGTCCATCGCACTGTGGTTGATCTTCACGGTTCCGAACAGCGTGGTGGCGGCCAGGAACTCCGGAGCCGGGTCCTGCTGCCGGAACTGCTCGAGTTCATCCCGGACGCCCTCGATCACCGGACAGCGCACGTTCTGTGGCGTCGCGCCCAGCATCATCAGCATCTGGTCGATGCCCTTGATCTGCGCCCGGATCTCCTCGGCGTGCAGGCCGAGCAGCATGCGCGCCCGGTTGTCGGACGTCTCGCGGGCGCAGCGGTCGATGACCTCGGCCGCGACGCGCTCGCCCGCGTAGGCCATGGACAGATCGAAGATAAATGCGTCTTGCACGGTTCGTACGGACATCTGTTGCTCCTTGTTTCTCGTGAACGGATCGGTGTGGTGAACGGCGGATCCGGCCGCCGCCGGACCACGGGCGGCCTGACCTCCTCCCGAGTGCGCGGCTGCATTGCCGGCGTGCTCGGGACTTGCCGCCGCGTGGCGTGTCCTCCTGCTGCCTTTCCTGCTTTCGTGTGTTCCCGCAGCTTGGAGGCGCCCTGGCTGACGCCCGCCTCGCTTGCGCCCGTGCCGTGGCGCTCCGCCTCGGCGGCTTCTACGCTTCCGGCCTTGCGGCGGAGGCGTCCGCGCTCACGCCGGCCGCATACCCGCGGGTCAGGGGTCCATACCCAGCCGGATCCCGGCACCGGCGCCCGATTCCAGCCGCACCCACCGAGCTGGTGCTCATCGTTCCCGCAGCTCCTTGTCTTGACCATCGAGATGGCTCTATCCTCGCGAGGAAAGCGCTTTCCCCCCGTTCGGAGGCGCTGATCAGTCCCCACGACGAAGGCGAGAGAACGATGAGACGTCCAGTCGCCCTGCGGTGGACAGCCGTAGGGGCCACCGCGGCCGTCAGCGCCGCGATCATGCTGGCGCTGCCAGCCCCTCGGGCCATGGCCGCCGACAACCTGAGCCTCAGCGCCGGCGCGGACGGCTCCAGCAAGGCCAGCGGCACCAGCTACGGCAACGTCCGGGACGGCGACACCGGCACCTACTGGTCGCCGGCCGGCTCGACCGGTTACGTCTCGGTCAAGTGGAGCAGCGCCACGACGGTGTCCTCGGCAGTCGTCAAGCAGGCCTCCGGCGGCGGTTCGATCAGCTCCTGGCGGGTGCTCAACGCCGACAGCGGCGCCGTCCTGACCAGCGGCAACGGCAGCCCGAGCACGATCAGCTTCTCCTCGGCCTCGCTGAAGAAGCTCACCTTCGAGATCCTCGGCGCGTCCAGCGCGCCGCGGATCGCCGAGTTCGAGACGTACAACGGCGGCGGATCGAACCCGACGACCAGCCCGACCGCGAACCCGAGCCCGACCGGGGGCGGCGGGACCGGCGCCCCGACCGGCGCCTGGCCGTCCTCGACCGGCTCGGTGTCGGTCTCCGGCACGATCAACGTCTCGGGCACCTTCGACGGCGGCATGAAGACGTACTGCTGCATCGGCGACGGCTCGCAGAGCGAGTCCCAGGACCCGATGTTCAGCATCGCCAACGGCGGCACCCTGCAGAACGTCATCATCGGCTCGCCCGCCGGTGACGGCGTGCACTGCGAGGGCACCTGCACCATCCGGAACGTGTGGTGGAACGACATCGGCGAGGACGCCGCGACGTTCAAGGGCACCGGCGGCGGGACCAGCTACGTCATCGGCGGCGGCGCCCGTTCCGGCAGCGACAAGACGTTCCAGCACAACGGCAACGGCACCGTCAGCATCTCCGGCTTCTACCTGAGCGGCTCCGGCAAGCTGTACCGCGCCTGCGGCAACTGCTCCAGCTCGTACCAGCGCAACGTCAAGATCGACAACGTGCTGCTGAACGACATCGACATGGTCGCCGGCATCAACAGCAACTGGGGCGACACCGCCACCATCACCCGGGTCACCCTCAGCAACAGCTCCAGCGCGGTGGTCTGCGGCAAGTACAAGGGCGTCCCGAAGGGCAGCGAGCCGAGCTACCTCGGCGAGGGCTGGAACGATGCCAACTGCAAGGTCGACAAGAGCGACATCACCTACGAATAGACCGGTGTCCGTGCTGCTCAGTGGCGGTTCCCGCCGCTGGGCGGCACCCGGACGCCAGCGGCAACCCCATCGACTCGGCTCCGCGACAACCCGGGCAGCGGTGGGCCGGCCCCCGGACGACGCGTCGACGGCCCGCCTGACCGCCGCCGCGCAACCGCTCCCACCCGTACGGTCGTCCGGCCGGCTCGCCCCGTCACCGCGGCCGCCGGGACCAGCGCATACTCTCCTCCGGGAAGCCGGCCGGAGCCCGCCGAACCGCGCCGTGCCGGCCACGCCCGCCCCCGCGCGGGCGGTGGAACGCCCACCGTTCCGGGGACGACCGCCACACCAGGGTAGGACCCGCCATCCGGTGGGTAGAGCGGATGGATATTTTGTGGGCGGTCCGCGTGGGTGAGGAGATATTCGTACGGTGAACGACGTCTTCGCAGCGGACGCCGAGGTCGGCCGCGACCTTGCCGCGGTGGATTGGGAGAGCACGCCCGTCGGCTCTCCGGAGGGCTGGCCGCAGAGCCTACGGACGGCGGTCAGCATCCTGCTGTCGTCGCGGTTCTCGATGTGGATGGCGTGGGGCCCGGAGCTGACGTTCTTCTGCAACGACGCCTACCGCCGGGACACGCTGGGCGGGAAGTACCCGTGGGCGCTGGGCCGGCCGGCGCGCGAGGTGTGGGCGGAGATCTGGAACGACATCGGCCCCCGCATCCACAACGTGCTCGACACCGGCCACGCCACCTGGGACGAGGACCTGCTGCTGTTCCTGGAGCGGTCCGGCTACCCGGAGGAGACCTACCACACGTTCTCCTACAGCCCGCTGCGCGACGACGACGGCGCGCTGGTCGGCATGCTCTGCGTGGTGAGCGAGGAGACCGACCGGGTGATCGCCGAGCGGCGGATGGCGACGCTGCGGGACCTGGGCTCGGACCCGAGCGTGATCCGCACCGAGCAGGAGACGCTCGCCTTCGCCGGCCGGCAGCTCGAGCGCAACCGGCGTGACCTGCCCTTCACCGTGACCTGCCTGTACGACGAGGACGGGCAGGCCCAGGTCCGCGCGGTGACAGGCAT
Organism: Actinoplanes siamensis; assembly: GCF_016862395.1. Classification (GTDB taxonomy): domain Bacteria; phylum Actinomycetota; class Actinomycetes; order Mycobacteriales; family Micromonosporaceae; genus Actinoplanes; species Actinoplanes siamensis. Next base: position 21,002 of record NZ_BOMW01000063.1, read on the forward strand.
CCCGGCGGACCACCCGGATCTGCCCGATCTGTCCGGGTTCGCCGGCGGCGAGGCCCGGGTCGTGACCCTGGACGGGCCCGGCCTGCCCACCGGCGCGTGGCCCGACCCACCCCGCGAGGCGATGGTGGTGCCGCTGCTGCGACAGGGCGACGCGCCGTACGGCTTCCTGGTCGCCGCTCTGAATCGTTACCGTCCCGTGGACGAGTCGTACCGTGGGTTCATCGAACTGGCCGCCGGTCACGTGGCCGCCGGCATCGCCGGCGCCCGCAGTTACCAGGCCCAGCAGCGCCGGGCCGAGGAGCTGGCCGAGCTGGACCGGGCCAAGACCACGTTCTTCTCCAACATCAGCCACGAGTTCCGCACCCCGCTCACCCTGATCATGGGCCCGCTGGACGAGCTGCGCACCCGGTTCACCGGCGGTGACCCGCAGATCATGGACGAGCTGGAGGTGATCCACCGCAACGGGCTACGGCTCGGCAAGCTGGTCAACGCGCTGCTCGACTTCTCCCGGCTGGAGGCGGGCCGGATGCGGGCGCGATACGAACCGGTCGACCTGTCCGCCACCACTGCCGAGCTGGCCAGCGTCTTCCGGTCCGCGGTGGAGCGGGCCGGCCTGGCGTTCGAGGTGAACTGCCCGCCGCTGCCCGAGCCGGTCCTGATCGACCGCGGCATGTGGGAGAAGGTCGTCCTCAACCTGCTCAGCAACGCGCTCAAGTTCACCTTCGACGGCTCGGTCCGGGTGGCCGTGCACGCCGAGGACGGCGCGGCGGTGGTGACCATCGCGGACACCGGCGTCGGCATCGCGTCCGAGGAGATGCCGCGGCTGTTCGAGCGTTTCCACCGCATCGACAACGCCCGGTCCCGGTCCAACGAGGGCAGCGGCATCGGCCTGGCCCTGGTCAAGGAGCTGGTCGGGCTGCACCACGGCACGGTGGACGCGGAGAGCTCACCGAACAAGGGCACCGTCTTCACGGTCCGCCTGCCGTTCGGCTCCGCGCACCTGCCGGCCGACGCGGTCGTCGCCCCCGGCGCGCCGGCCGCAATCCCGTCCTCCGCCGAGCCGTTCCTGCAGGAGGCGAACCGCTGGCTGCCCGGGGACGACGTCCCGGACACCCCGGCCGGCACACAGGTGGCCGGCGACGCGGCGGACGTGCTGGTCGCCGACGACAACGCGGACATGCGGGACTACCTGATCCGGCTGCTGCGCTCGGCCGGGCACCGGGTCACCGCTGTCGGCGACGGGCGGCAGGCGCTCGACGCGATCCGCGCCGGCGCGCCGGACCTGGTGGTCAGCGACGTGATGATGCCCGGGATGACAGGTCTGGAGCTGGTCTCCGCGCTGCGCTCGGACACCCGCACGGCCGGCGTCCCGGTGCTGCTGCTCTCCGCCCGTGCCGGCGAGGAGGCGTCGATCGAGGGCCTGGAGGCAGGCGCCGACGACTACCTGTTCAAACCGTTCACCGCGGCCGAGCTGCTGGCCCGGGTGCGGGCGAACGTCGAGCTGGCACGTCTGCGCAACCATCACGCCCGCTGGCGCACCGCGCTTGTCGACTCGCTGCAGGAGGCATTCTTCGTCTGCGACGAGGACGGTTCGATCGTCGAGATCAACGCGGCGTTCACCGAGATGATCGGGTTCGGCCCGGAGGGCCTGCCGTACGCCCCGGTCCACCCGTGGTGGCCCGACCCGGCCGCCGACGGCGAGGCGTACGCCGAGGTCGCCGCCGCGTTCGAGCAGCTCATGCACCACCAGCACGGCGACTACACGATCCCGGTGCGGCACCGCGACGGGCATCACCTGTGGGTCGCGGCCTCGTTCAACCACGTGCGGGACCCGGACAGCGGCCGGCGGGTGATCGTCGGAACGTTCCGCGACGTCACCGACGAGCACTACGCGATCCAGCGGGAGACCGCGCTCGCCTCGCTGAGCCTGCGGCTGTCCGAGGCGGAGAACCTGGGTGACGCGGTCGCCGGGGCACTCGACGAGCTGCGCCAGCTGTGGCAGGCGACGTACGTGCTGGCCGCGGTCTTCGACGGCGCCACACCGCCCGCGCTGTCAGCCACCGACCCGAACCTGAGCTGGGCGGACGTTCCGCAGGACCGGCTGCTGGCGCTGAAGGACCGCCCGCTGCTGACCCCGGTCACCGAGCGCACCGCGGGCGCCGGCATCACGCTGGAACATCCGCGGGGCACCATGGTCGTCTGGGTGGAGCTGGGCCAGCGGCGGCCGTTCACCGAGCAGGACCAGACGCTGCTGGCGCTGCTCGCCGGGCACCTGGGCCAGGCGCTGAGCCGGGTGCACCAGATCGACGAGCAGCGGGAGACCGCGCTGGCCCTGCAGCGTGCCATCCTCGGCCCGGCCCAGCTGCCGGCCGGGTTCGCGGTCCGCTACGAGCCGGCGACCCGGCCGCTCAAGGTCGGCGGCGACTGGTACGACACCATCCCGCTGCCGGACGGCCGGATCGGCATCGTGGTCGGCGACTGCGTCGGACACGGGCTGCAGGCCGCCACCGTGATGGGCCAGCTGCGCTCGGCCTGCCGGGCCGTGCTGCTGCAGGACTCCAGCCCGGCCCGGGCCCTGGCCGCCCTGGACCGGTTCGCCGCGCTGCTGCCCGGCGCCAGCTGCGCGACAGTGTTCTGCGGGGTGCTCGATCCGGCCAACGGCCATCTGCGGTACTCGGCGGCCGGTCACCCGCCGCCCATCGTGACGCACGCCGACGGCACCACCCAGCTGCTCGACCAGGGGCGGTCCCGGCCCATCGCGATCCGGCCGGAGGAGCAGCGGCAGGAGGCGACGTACGACATGCCGCCGCGCAGCACGCTGCTGCTCTACACCGACGGGCTGGTGGAGCGCCGCCGGCAGCCGCTGACCGAGGGCATCGACCAGGCCGTCGCCGCCGTCCAGCTGGGCCGGCGCACCCCGATCGAGGACCTGGCCACCGAGGTGATGGAGCGGCTCGCCCCGGCCGGCGGCTACGACGACGACGTGGCGCTGCTGCTCTACCGCCAGCCCGGTCCCCTGGAGCTGGAGTTTCCGGCCGAGTCGTCGCGCCTCGCCCCGGTCCGCACGGCGCTGCGCGGCTGGCTGGAACGCTGCGGGATCGACCCGGTCACCGCGCAGAACGTGCTGGTGGCGGCCGGTGAGGCGTGCGCGAACGCGATCGAGCACGGCCACCGGGACCGGGACCGGGCCGGCGGGTCGATCAAGCTGCGCGCGGCCGCGACCGCCGAGGCCTTGCACCTGATCATCGCGGACAACGGCCGCTGGCGTGTTCCACGTCCGGGCGAGAACCCGCATCGCGGCCGCGGCATCATGCTGATGCGGGCTTTCATGGGCGAGGTCACCATCACCACCGGCGCCGCCGGGACCATCATCGACATGCAGACGAGGATCGCGTCATGACCACCGCGCTCACGCTGACCACGGGCCAGGATCAGGACGGTGCGCCGGTGCTCGTCGCGGCCGGGGAGATCGACATGAGCAACGCGGAGAGGTTCACCGCGGCGCTGAGCGAGGCGATCACCGATCGCCGGGAGCCGCTGGTCGTCGACCTGACCGCTGTGGAGTATCTGGACAGCGCGGGGCTGGCCGCCCTGTTCCACCACGCCGACCGGATCGAGGTCGTCACCGGGCCGCTGTTGTCGCCGCTGCTGGCCGTGTCCGGGCTGGCTGACCTGACCACCGTCCGGACCCGCTGACCTGCCCCGGCGCACATGTGCGTTAATGTGCGGATCATCCGCCGTCACCTGCCGTGACGTTCCCCTCGGGCCGCAGCGTGCTCCCGTTACCCACCCGTTAACGCGACTCGACTTGACGCACCTCGTGACCCAGGGTTGACTCTGCTTGTTCGTGAGCGAACACGTCGGAATTTGTGCGCTCCACATCGAGTCGAAACCGCGAGGAGGAGACGCATGCACCCCCTGCCCTCCCGGATGCGCGCCGCGCTCACCGCGGGCCGGTCGGTCACCGTCTCCGCCGGAGATTCACCCCTTTTCCGGTACGGGTACGGAGCCGCCCAGCCGCGTCTGTCCGGTCTGCACACTCTCGCCGGCACGGCGCTGCCCGCCACGATCGACTGGTCCCCGCCGCACGCCGGCCCGGGCCCGGCCACCCACCTGGCGCTGACCGACCTGTCCGCCGGCCCGGCCACCGCCACTGTCGCGCACCACCTGCGCTGGGCGGCGGTCGACGAGTGGCGCTCGCTCACCGCGTCCCTGGCCGGCGACGACGTCTGGCTGCTGCTCTTCGAGAACACCGTGACCAACACCTCGGGCCGTCGGCTGCCGCTGGACGGCCCCTCCCTGTCGCTGCGGGCGGTCACGGCGCCGTCCGCCGCCCGCTCGGAGTGGCAGGCGGCCCACGGCCCCGGCCACACGCTGGTCGTCGTCGACGACGCGGCCAACCTCCAGCATCCCCCGCGCTGGGCGGGCCTGAGCCCGGCGCCCTTCGGCGCCGGCGCGCGGCTGCTCCAGCAGGATCAGACAATCGCCTTCCGGTACGCGGTGATCATCGCTTCCGGTGGCCACTCCCCCGGCGCTCTGGCCGCGCTGGGCCGCGACGCGCTCGGCGGCCCGTTCCCCGGCACCGGCGACCCGGCCCCGCGCGGTCACGTCTGCCACGGCGAGCACACCCGCCGCGGCCCGATCCACCGGACCCGCACCCGGGTGCTCACCCGCCAGTGCGAGAGCCGAGGCGCCCCGCCGACCGCCTGACCCGGCCCCGACTGGCTCCGCGGGGCGCCTCGCAGGCTCCGAGACAGCCCGGAGATCCGGCCGGGCGTGCGACCCGCGGCCGGAACCCGCAGCGGCCACGGCCTCGCGCCGCGGCCGCCACGGGACCGGTGCCCTGGTCGTACACAAGCGAGCTTTCGACTCTGACGACGCGGCAGGCGGTTACGGACGGGTGTCGCCGGCGCCGGTGCGGCGCTGCGCCTCGTTCACCGCCTTGTCGATGTGGACCGTGTACTTGCCGCCGGTCCGCTCGTCGATCTGCTCGCCGACCTTCTCCAGCGCCTTGTCGACCTGGTCGTCGTGCTTGTCGATCAGTTCCTTCGCCTTGTCCAGGAAACTCATGCGCACATTCCCCCTCGACTTTCCGACTGGCAGGAATGCCCCTGCCGGGCACTCCCAAACCCGCACGCCGCGTGGCGACGACGAGACGCCCCGCTCATGGCGTACGCAATAGGAAGGGTGACAGAAACGCCTGTGACACCGCCCTCTAGCATGTGCGGCGGTTCGGCACGCGGTTGAAACGAGGCGACATGCGCTGGCTCCGAGGACTCGGTAAACGACGGCCTCAGCAGGATCCCGCCCGTCAGCAGGAACTCCTGCGGGAGCTCCGGCAGCGGTTCGGGCCGCACGCACCAGGCAAGCTCAGCGACCAGGTGGCGCAGGTTTCCGCGGTGCTCGAAGGCATCGACGGGATCGCGGTCGCCGCGGCCGTGCTGCGCGAGTTCGCGGATGCCGCCCATGCGGACTTCGCCCGGCAGAGCACGGCGCTCGGCCTCGCCGCCGACCGGCGCAACTACCGGCAGCTGTGGGAGAGCGCGGGCAAGCGGCTGAAGTCGCCGCTGTTCTCGGCGCCCGGCGGCCTGCACCCCTATGTGCAGGTCGCCGCCGCGGTCAACGTCGTGGGTGGACAGGCCGCCACGACTGTGCAGATCGTCGATCCGCTGCCGTTGCTCGCGCACATGTTCGAGATCCTCGACCTCACGCTCGCCGGCTGGGAGTTCGGACGGGTCCTGGTCGACGTCGACGGCGCGACGCTGGCGGTCAACCTGATCACCGCGGCCACCGCGATCCGCGGCGAGATGCCCGACCCGCCGCCGCTGCCGCAGCCGGCCCGCACCCAGATGCGCAGCAACAAGAGCGTGAACGTGCTGGACCCGGCGGTGAGCCGGATCGTCGGCCAGTGGAACCCGGGCAAGCAGATGCGGGAGTGCCTGCTCGCCTGAGGCTCAGGATTCCTCAACCGGGGCCGCCGCGCGCCGATGGTCGCGGCAGTCCACGGAAGGAGGAGTCATGGCGCAGGATGCACCACGGCGCGTACCGACGCGCGCGGACGGCTGGCGTCCCGACGACCCGGTGCTCAACGGCCTGATCCACAAGAGCATCGAACAGGCGTACCGGCGCACCGCCGAGACCGGCAGCATGACCGCGTTCTTCGGCGGCGGGATCGTGCTGACCGTGCTCGGGGTGATCCTGGCCGCCGGTACCGACAACCCGACGCTGGCCGCGGGCGTGGTGGTCGTGCTGGCCGCCGGCGGTCTGATGTACGCCGGTCTCAACGCCCCCGAATCGAAGCTGGACCCGATCCGGATCCTGGACGTGCTGGGCGGCCCGGGCAACCTGCCGGCCGGTTACCTGGTCTACCCGGCGGCGTGGCGCGCCGGCATGCCGGAGTTCCTGGCGCGGGTCTCGGACCGGCAGCTCGCGGTGGCCGCCCGGCTCTGCCGCGAGCACCCCGGCTCGGTAGCCGACCTGGTCCGCCTGGTGGCGACCGCGGAGGCGCACGCGCACGAGCACGCCTGGGGCCGCCCGGTCACCGAGGCGGAGGTCCACCGCTTCGCGCAGCGTGCCACGGCCGAGTGGGCCCGGATCGCCCCGGTGTCGATGAACGCTCAGGCGGGCTGAACCGGACCGGCGGCCGGGAGTCACCCGGGCTCCGGTCCGGGCGGTCACCCGAGGATCTGCGGTTCCTCGGACTTCCACCGGCACTGGTCCGCGGAGACGCCGCTGGGCAGGTAGATCACCCGGAGCTGGAATCCGTAGTCGGCGGGCTGCACGACGAACCACCACGGGCAGCCCCCGGCGGCCTTCTTGGTCGCCGAGTAGACCAGGTTGCTGCCGCGGAACGGATGCCACCCGGTCCTCTCGGCCAGGCCGGCGTAGAACTCGCGGACCTCGTCGGCGGACATGATCCCGGTCAGCGGCCGGCTCACCGCGCCCATGGGCGACGGCGCGCCGCACTCGATGTCGTCGTCGTCCACCTCGCCGAACCGGTCCGGCCGGGGGAACTGCTGCAGGATCGGCTCGGCGCGGATGTCGCGCAGCGTCTCGGCGACGGTGTGGCAGGCGCCGATCGCCTCCGGCCCGGACTTCTCCTTCTCCGGGAAGTACCGTGCGCCGACCACCCCGAACACCACCAGGCCGGTGACCAGCACCGGCCCGATCGCGGCCGTCATCCACCTGGGCACGCTCACTCGGCTCTCCCCGTCGCCCTCGCACAGCAAAGGCCGTGATCATAGGTCACCGGGACGGGCCGGCGGACCGGTGCGGGCCGAGTCCGGCGACCGAGTCGACCACCGAGGCGGTGGCGCCGCTGGCGAACTGGACGAGGGCCATCGAGACGTCCTCCGTCCCGACGATGGCCGCCCGGCATCTCATGCGGCATCGACGTCCAGGCCGCCCTGCGCGCCGCCGGCCTGGTCCCGGGCCGCGGCGCGGACCTGACGCCAGCGCTCGACGGACGCCCCGAAGGCATGCCAGGATGTCGATGCAAACGTTTCCACAATTTCCAGCGAACGGTAGGCCCCATGGCTGAACTGCGGGAAGTGGCGCTGCTGCTGCGCGACCGCGACGACGTCGCGGTCGCCACCCGGAAGCTCGCCGGGGGGCTGACGCTGCGGCACGCCGGCGGCGAGCTGACGGTCGCCGCGCCGGTGCCGAGCGGGCACAAGATCGCGGTGCGGGATCTCCCCGCCGGGGCGCAGATCCACAAGTACGGTCAGGTCATCGGCCGTGCCACCGCCCCGATCCGGGCCGGCGAGCACGTCCACGCGCACAACCTCGGCATGGACGCCGTCGAGCAGGACTACGAGTTCGGCACCGGCCTGGTCCCCATCGTGCCGGCCACCGGGCTCCGTACGTTCCAGGGCTTCCGGCGCGCCAACGGCACGGCCGGCACCCGCAACTACGTCGGCATCGTCACCTCGGTCAACTGCTCCGCCTCGACCGCGCGGATGATCGCCGACCAGTTCCGCGGCCCGATCATGGACGCGTATCCGCAGGTGGACGGCGTGGTGGCGCTCGCCCACGACTCGGGCTGCGGGATGGTGCCGGCCAGCGAGGGCGGTCGGATCCTGCGGCGCACGCTGCGGGGATACGCCACCCACCCGAACATCGGTGGCCTGATCGTTCTCGGTCTGGGCTGTGAGATGCTGGGCGTCGAGACGCTGCTGGCGGACCTGGACGCGCCGGCCGACACGCTGATCGAGCGGATGACCATCCAGGAGACGGGCGGCATCCGCGCCACGGTCCGGGCCGGTTCCGCGGTCGTCCGCTCCATGCTGGAGCGGCTGAACGAGCGCCGCCGCACCACGCTCCCCGCGTCCGCGCTGGTTCTCGGACTCAACTGCGGTGGCTCCGACGGCTATTCCGGGATCACCGCGAACCCGGCGCTCGGCCACGCCTCGGACCTGCTGGTAGCGCAGGGCGCGACGAGCGTGCTGGCGGAGACGCCGGAGGTGTTCGGCGCGGAACATCTGCTCACCCGCCGGGCCGTCAGCAGGGAGGTCGGCCAGCGGCTGCTGGATCGGATCGCCTGGTGGCACGAGTACGTCGAGGCCGGCGGCGGCACCCTGGACAACAACCCGTCGCCGGGCAACAAGGCCGGCGGGCTCACCACGATCCTGGAGAAGTCCCTGGGCGCGGTGGCCAAGGGCGGCGCGGCGCCGCTCTCCGCGGTCTACGAGTACGCCGAGCGGATCACCGAGCCGGGTTTCGCCTTCATGGACACCCCCGGCTACGACCCGGTGTCGGTGACCGGTCTGGTCGCGGGCGGCGCCACCGTGGTCTGCTTCACCACCGGCCGCGGCTCGGTCCTCGGCGGCAAACCCACCCCGGTCATCAAGATCGCCACCAACTCGGAGGTCTTTCAGCGCATGCGCGACGACATGGACCTCGACACCGGTGGCATCGTCACCGGCGCCACGACGATCGAGGCCGCCGGCAACGAGATCTTCGAGACCATCCTCGCGGTCGCCTCCGGCGAGCTCACCGCCAGCGAGGACCTCGACCTGGGCCGCGACGAGTTCGTCCCCTGGCAGCTGGGCGCGGTCACCTGAGCAGCACCACGCACCCGCGGCGCGCCCTCGCCACCGTCACGCCCCCACCATCCGCCGCCGGCCGTCCGGAGTCCACGACACACCCCTGACGCCGAGCCAGGATCGTCCCGCCGGTCCCCGGAGGCCCCTGGAACCCCGCAGCACCGCTCCGGGATCTCCCCACCCACTCGAACTCCGCACTCCCTACCGCTCGCGTGTGGACAACGGCGCCACCCCGGAGGAGGCGCGCACCACCAGGGTGGTGGGCAGCGTCATCTCGCCACCGGCCACGCCGGTGCGGCCCAGCAGCAGGTCCAGGCCGACCGCCCCGGCCCGGTCCTTGGGCACCGACACGCTGGTCAGCGGCGGATGGCTCATCGCGGCCAGGCTCACGTCGTCGAACCCGACCACGCTGATCCGCTCCGGAACCGCCGCTCCGCGCGCCGCCAGCCGGTGCAGCAGGCCCAGCGCGACCAGGTCGTTGTAGGCGAGCACCGCGGTCGCCGGGCCGGCCAGCACCAGGTCCCCGGCGAGCAGGCCGCCCTCGAACGTCGGCGCCACCGACCCGAGCCGCAGGATCTCCAGCTCGGCGTCGTCGTCGAACGCGGCGAGCGCGGTCACCCGGCGGCGCGCGGCCCACGAGTCCTCGGGGCCGTGGACGTACGCGATCCGGCGGTGCCCCAGCGCCCGCAGGTGCCGCACCGCCTGCCGGATCCCGCTGGCGACGTCGGCGACCACCGACGACATCCCGGGCACCTGCCGGTGCAGCAGGACGGTGGTCGCCGGGTCGGCTGCCGCGAGCAGGTCGGCGTCGGCCGAGCGGGGCGAGCAGAGCAGCAGGCCGTCGGTGTTACGGCCGAGCGCCGCGACGGCTTCGAGCTCGGCCACCGGGTCCTCGTCGGTGTCCGCGACGAAGACGCCGTGGTCGACGGTCCGGGCCCGGGCGCTCACCCCTTTCGCGACGTCCGCGAAGAACGGATTCCGCAGATCCGGGACGATCAACCCGAGATTTGCGGTACGGCCGGTGATCAGTCCCCGGGCGGCCCGGTTCGGCTGGTAGTTGAGCCGGGTGGCCGCCTCGATCACGGTCTCCCGGGTGGCCGCGCTGACCGTGCCCCCGGTGAGCGCCCGGGACACGGTCGACACCGAGACGCCGGCCGCACGCGCGATGTCCTGCACGGTCGTGCGCGCCACCCTGATCCCTCGTCCCGTTCTCGGCTCGCGCCAGCATAACTTTCGTAAACTCACGGTGAGCAAGCTCGCCTTCGGCAACTCCGCGATCGCGCGCTGGGACGGCGACGGTGCCCATTCATCGGCAGTGCCGGGACGCCGCGGCCGCCGAGGGAGTCGCTGAGCTCCGTGAGCTCCCGGCCGGCACCGTTCTCTGCGTGCGCACGTCGAAGGAGGCGACAGCCCGCTTGACGGTGAAAAAGATCGACAAGACGCAGCAGAGTGTCACGTTCGACGCCACAGTGTGGGGCGAGTAGCCTCCCGGGCCGGGAGAACAGGATCGCGGTCGTCATCTCGTGCGGGCACATGGGCGGCGATCCGCGGACCGTTCCGTTCTATATATTTGCCGCATGACAAATAGTGAGCGCGTCCTGGACGTCCTGATCGTCGACGACGACGACGCCGACACGCTGATGATCGAGGAAGCGCTCCTGGCCGCCTCCCCGCCGCCCGCGGTGCATCGCGTGTCCGACGGCAGCGAGGCGATCGACTACCTGCGCCGCCGCGGGCGGTACGCCGACGCCGGGCGACCGGACCTGATCCTGCTCGACCTGAACATGCCGCGGATGAGCGGGCACGAGGTGCTCGCCGAGGTGAAGGGCGACGACACCCTCAAGAGCATCCCGATCGTGGTGCTGACCACGTCGAACGCACTGCCCGACATCACCGCGAGCTACACCCGGCACGCGAACGCGTTCGTCACCAAGCCGATGGACCTGGACGGCTTCGAGGCGGCGGTCGGCAAGATCAAGAAGTTCTACAACGAGGTGGCAGTCCTTCCGGGGGACACAGAAAGGTGAAAAGCCTCACTCTGCGTAGCGGTTAGGTGAGCCTTACCATGGTCTCTAGCTGGGAAAACGGCACTCCGGCGGGATCCGGGGCGATGGGACGAAACTTGATCTGAACCTAGGTTGAAGTTTTACAGTTCACCTTCGCCCGGACGTCGATCTTGGCTGAGCCGGATTCGCAGATACGAGTGAGTGAGGGAACGCGACCATGGACCGCCCCCTACGGGTTGCCGTCATCGGAGCCGGCCCGGCCGGCATCTACGCCGCCGACCACCTCATCAAGGCCAACCCGGACGTCACCGTCGACATCCTCGACAAGCTGCCCACGCCGTACGGCCTGATCCGGTACGGCGTCGCGCCGGACCACCCGCGGATCAAGGAGATCGTCACCGCCCTGTTCCGGATCCTGGACAACCCGCGGATCCGGTTCATCGGCAACGTCGCCTACGGCGTGGACGTCAAGCCGGAGGAGCTGAGCCGCTTCTACGACGCGACGATCATCGCCACCGGCGCCGAGAAGGACCGCACGCTCGACATCCCCGGCATCGACCTGCAGGGCAGCTTCGGCGCCGCGGACTTCGCCTCCTGGTACAACGGGCACCCCGACGTGCCGCGCGACTGGCCGCTGGAGGCCAGGGAGGTCGCGGTCATCGGCGCCGGCAACGTCGCCGTCGACGTCGCCCGGGTGCTCGCCAAGACCGCCGACGAGCTGCTGGTCACCGAGATCCCGGACAACGTCTACCAGGCGCTGAAGCGCAGCCCGGTGACAGACGTGCACGTGTTCTCCCGGCGCGGCCCGGCGCAGGTCAAGTTCACCCCGCAGGAGCTGCGCGAGCTGGACCACTCGCCGAACGTCGAAGTGATCGTGCATCCCGAGGGCATCGAGTTCGACGAGGGCAGCCTCGAGGCGATGCGGCAGACCCGGCACGTCAAGATGTGCGTGGACATCCTGCAGAACTGGGCCGTGCGCGACCCGCGGGACCGGCCGCGCCGCCTGCACCTGTACTTCCTGCAGGCGCCGGTCGAGGTGCTCGGCGAGGACGGCAAGGTGGTCGGCCTGCGCACCGAGACCCAGGAGCTGACCGGCGACGGCTGGGTGCGGGGCACCGGCGAGTTCACCGACTGGCCCGTGCAGGCGGTCTACCGCGCGGTCGGCTACCTCAGCTCCGCGCTGCCGGATCTGCCGTTCGACACCAAGACCGGGACCATCCCGCACGCCGCGGGGCGGATCCTGGATCTGGACGGCGAGCACATCCCCGGCATGTACGTGACCGGCTGGATCAAGCGCGGCCCGGTGGGCCTGATCGGTCACACCAAGGGCGACGCGGGCGAGACCGTGGCCAGCCTGCTGGAGGACCTGGACAAGCTGGAACAGGCCCCGCAGCACGACCCGGCCGAGGTGATCTCCTATCTGGAGCAGCGCGGCCTGCCGTACACCACCTGGTCCGGGTGGCAGAAGCTGGACGCCCACGAGATCGCGCTGGGTGAGCCGCACGGCCGCAAGCGGGTCAAGGTGGTCTCCCGGGACGAGATGACCAGCATCTGCAACGTCTGACACAGGAGGACGGCCGACCGCCCGCGGGAGCTCACGCCGTAACAGCGGATCTCAACCGTGGGCGATCGGCCGCCACCCGGCCCGGCAACCCGAACCGGGTCGCCGGGCAGTTCTTCGAGAACGTGCCGCTGGCGGCCCATGCGGGTCGCCGATCGGCGGCGGGAAACGTCAGAGCGGACGGATGTTCTCCGCCTGCAGACCCTTCTGGCCCTGCGTGACCTGGAACTCCACCCGCTGGTTCTCCTCCAGGCTGCGGAAGCCGGAGGTGGCGATGGCGGAGAAGTGCGCGAACACGTCGGGGCCGCCGTCGTCCTGGGTGATGAAGCCGAAGCCCTTGTCGCTGTTGAACCACTTGACGGTGCCGGTGGCCATGATCTCTCCTTGGCTACTACTGGGTCGTGAACAAACAAAAAACGCCTGCGGGCCGAGATGCCCATCAGGCGTTTGGAGAACGTCCACGGAAATCAGAACAACGCGGTAAGGCTAGCACGGTCCCGCGCTATCCGGTCGTCCCCAGGACGGAAACCTCGGTGATTCCGGAATCCTCGGCCGCGCCGAGGCCGGAGATCCGGTAGCTGGTGAGCACCGGGAGCCAGTGCTCCGGCAGGTGGCCGCGACCCGGGTCACCGACCAGGATCCGCGCTCCACGGGCGTCCGCGCGGCGCAGGAAGGCCAGCATCCGGGCGGCCAGATCGGGGTGGTAGAAAGCGTCCCCGACCAGGACGACCTCCGCGTCCCCACCGTCGCCGCCGAGTAGATCGCCCTCGATCAGCCGCAGTGTCACACCGTTGACGCCGGCGTTCATCGCGGCCGCCGCGCACGCGTACGGATCGATGTCGTTGGCCGTCACCTCGGCGGCGCCCGCCCGGGCGGCGGCGATCCCGGTCACACCGCCGCCGCAGGCCACGTCGAGCACCCGCCGCCCGGCCACCACCCCGGGATGATCCAGGACGTATCGGGCCAGCGCCTGGCCACCGGCCCAGGCATTGGTCCAGAACGGCGTGAACCCCGTGCCCACCTGCGCCTCGAGGCGGGCCTGCAGCACGATCGCGTCGTCCGCCAGGTGCAGGCGCAGCTCCGGCAGGAACGGCAGGCGCACCAGGCGCAGGCCGTCGTAGTCGCCGGCGCGGGCGGTCAGGAAGTTGTCGAGCGACGTTCCGGTCGGCCAGGGCACGGCACGCTCCCATCATGAGTGCCGCCACCGGGCGCAGAACGGCTGGTCCGACACTACGCGACCGGGCCGGGCCGGGCCCACCTGACACGGCGGGTCGGGCCGGCGCGGACGGATCAGGCCGTTTCGGCGGGGTTGTACTGAAGGGTCCAGCGGTAGGCCTGGACCAGCCGGGTGTCGAAACCGGACGCCGATCCCCAGAGGAAGATCCGGAAACGGCGGTAGAGCTCCTCGCCCCACCGCGCGACGATCTCCTCCCGCCGGGCGTCCAGCCGTTTCGCCCACTCCCGGCACGTCAGGTAGTAGTTGTGCCTGTCGTCCGTGACGCTGAGCAGGTCGAACGGGGACCGTGCGACCTGGCGCAGGTACTGGTGCAGCAGCAGCGGGGCGGACCGGCCGGGATAGACGTACTGCTTGAAGAACGTGGAGGCGATGTGCTTGCGGCGCATCGCGAGCGCGTCCAGGTAGACCCGGCCGCCGGGCTTGAGCAGGCGGGCGTAGGCCCTCAGGGTCGCCGCGTAGTCCGGCAGGTGCTCGGTGACCCCCATGTTGACGATCGCGTCGAACCGCTCCGCCGACCGGTAGCGCAGGATGTGCTGCCGCACCACGGTGACCGGCAGCTTCTGCCGCGCGAACAGGTCGTTGAGGAACTTCTCCGACTCGGCGGCCAGGGTCACCGTGGTGACGTCGATGCCGCGGCGGGCGGCGTGCTCGGCGAACGCGCCCCAGCCGCCGCCGACCTCGAGCACCCGGTCGCCCGGCTTGACGCCGATGTCGTCGAGGGCGATGTCGAGCTTGCGCGTCACCGCGTCCTCCAGGGGCTCGTCGTCGCCGGCGAAGACACCCTGGGTGTAACAGCGGTGCCGCTCGTCTAGGAAGGTCAGGAAGAAGTCGGAGTCCTCGTCGTAGTGGCGGGAGATGGTGCGCCGGTCGTGGTCGGTGCGCCCGCGCCAGAGCGAGGGCGCCCACCGGCCGGCGAACGCCACCGGGTGGACGTCGGAGAAGAACCTGCGCATGTTCAGCGCCGCCGCGAGGTCACCGTCGACATCGAGGTGTCCACGCAGGTACGCCACCGCCACCCGGAGCTGGTCGAGGGAGGCCAGCGCATCGTGACCCGCGCCGTCGCGGACCACGATGCAGAACCTGGCGGGGGTGGACTCGCTGACGCCGTAGGAGAGGGTGGCGCCGTCGGGGGTCTCGATCGCGAACGGGATCGGGGTGCGGTCACGGAAGAATTCGTCGTAACGCCGGCTCAAGACGTCGGCCAGGGAACGCCGCCTCATGCCGTGATCCTGCCATCACCATCAAGGTCTCGGCTAGGCGGCGACCAGGGCGGTCTGCTCGCGCATCCCCCAGGGGGAGCCGTACGCGGTGAGCAGGTCCAGAAACGGCCGCGGCGGGAACGCCTCCGGGCCGAGCACGCCGGTAGCGCTCCACGCCCCGGTGGCCAGCAGCTCCAGGGCGACGACCGGGTTGATCGCGGTCTGCCAGACCACGGCCTGGCAGCCGTACTCGGCCATCGACCACTCGTTGTCGACCACGTGGTAGAGGTACACCTCGCGGGGCGCGCCGTCCTTGGTGCCGCGCACCCAGGTGCCGGCGCAGGTCTTGCCGCGCATCCGCTCCCCCAGCTGCGCCGGGTCGGGCAGGGTGGCCGCGACCACGTCCCGCGGCGAGACGGTCACCGGGCCGTTCGGGCCGGGCACGATCACGCCGTCGGTCTTGTCCAGGCCGATCTGGTGCAGGGTGCGCAGCGTACGGATGAAGTCCTCGCCCAACCCGTACTTGAAGGTCACCCGGCGCGCGCCCACCCACCGCGGGATGAGCAGCACCTCCTCGTGCTCCACGTTCACGCACTGCACCGGCCCGATGCCCTCGGGGAAGTCGAACACCTCGGGCTCGCTGAACGGCGCCGTGGTGAACCAGCCGCGTCCGTCCTCCCACACCACCGGCGGGTTCAGGCACTCCTCGATCGTGGTCCAGATGTTGAACGACGGCGCGAACTCGTAGCCGTCGACGGTCAGGTTCGCCCCGTCCCGTACGCCGATCTCCTCGATCTCGTCGAACAGCTCGTCGGCGGCGTAGCGGGCGAACACGTCCGACAGGCCGGGCTCGACCCCCATCCCGACCAGGGCCAGCAGGCCGTCGCGCTGCCAGAAGAAGTGCTGTTCGAACTGGGCGTCGCCGAGTTTCACCCCGGTCTGCTCGTACGGCCGCGACGGGTGCGGCTGCGACAGCGACATCGCCATGTCCAAGTAGGTCGCCTCACCCGCGCGGGCCGCCTCGAACAGCGGCATCACGAAGCGCGGGTCGGTGGCGTTGAGCAGCACGTCACAACCGGTACGGCGGAGCAGCGCGACGACGGCGGCCGAATCCGAGGCGTCCACCCGCTCGGCCCGGAACCGGGGGTCGCCGGCCGAGGTCACCGCGGCCTGCGCCCGATCCAGATCGTAGTCGGCCACCACCATCTCGTCGAAGAACGGCCGCCGCGCCGCGATCCGGGTGATCGCCGTGCCGACGCCGCCCGCGCCTACCAGCAGGACACGCATGGCCTGCTCCTTTCCTTGCCTTTCGGGTCAGTGGTCTGGGGCCCCGCCACAGATCAAACTTCCGGCCGTACCGTAAGGTCAACTGTGTTGGCATAAGAAAGTCGAGGTGGGCCCGGTGCCGAAGGCAGTGGTCAGGGAGGAGAGACGGCGCCGCCGGCGGCCGACCCGGTCCGGGACGGTGCTGTCCGAACATCTGATCGTCGAGACGGCGTTGCGCCTGCTCCGCGAGCACGGCAGTGCCGGCCTGAGCGCCCGGCGGCTGGGGCTCGCGCTCGACTGCGACCCGAGCACGCTGTACCGGTACTTCCGCGGTATGGACGACCTGACGCTGGCGATCGGCGACACCCTCATCGGCCAGGCCCTGCAGGGCTGGGCCCCGACCGGCGCATGGCGCGACGACCTGCGCACGCTGGGGGTGCGCATCCACGCGGCGTACGTGTCACACCCGCAGGCCGCGGTGCTGACCACCAGCCGGGTCACCGGCCGGGCGAACGAGCTGGCGGCCGACGAGGCGGTGCTGGGCGTGCTGCGTACCGCCGGCCTCCCGGTCGCCGAGGCGGTCCGCGCCTACCACGCCTTCATCGACCAGACGCTGGCCTTCGCGGCGCTCGACGCGGCGTCGCTGGCCCTGCCGAACGCGGCGCTGCGCGCCGAGGACGAGGTGTGGCGGTCGACCTACGCCCGCCTGCCGGCCGCCACCCACCCGCACATCGCCGAGGCGTCGCCGCTGCTGGCCACCGAAATGGTCGACAGCGCCTATCCGTCCGCCCTGGACTTCCTGCTGGACGCCGTCGAGGCCCGCCTGACCGCCCGGTCAGGCGGATGACCGCTCAGGCCGCCGCGACCGGCGCGAAGTAGCGCAAGGTCAGGGCCGTCTTGGTCGGCTGCCGCTCGGCCGGGCCGACCCCGTGCGCCGCCAGCGCCGCGGTCAGCCGCGCCGCCACCTCCGGCGCCTTGCCCACCGCGCAGCGCGCCGACAACTCCAGGACCGCCGACCCGTCCGGATAGGTCCATCGCTCCGCGCACAGCGGCCGATCGAAACCGGGCAGCTGCACCTTGTACTTGTGCACGTCGACCGGGCCGAACAGCATCAGGTCGCCGAGCGACAGACCCGCCGGACCGCAGGACGCGAGCAGCCGGCGCTGCGAATGCGGCAGCAACTTGGCCAGCGGCCGGCCCGCCGCGTGGGCCCGGGCCACCACCCCGCGCCCGAGCCGCACCTTCAGCGATCCGGACAGGATCCGGCGGCCCGGCATCGCGTCGATCTCCACGTCCAGGGTGTTCTTACGGCGCAGCCACTTCGGCACGGTGTGCGCGGCCATCGGCCGCAGCTTCACCACCGCGTCGTCCGGCCGGTCGCCCATGTCCCGGATGCGCACGATCAGGCCGTGCCGGTCGAGCGCGAGATCCGGTGTGTCCAGGAAGAACACCCGCCGGTGCTGGACCGCGTGCCGCTCCAGGTCCAGTGCGCGGCACTGCGGCTCGGAGGAGACCACCTTCAGCTCGACGCGGTCCGCTCCGGCGGCCAGCTTGCGGGCACCGCCGGCCTGGTCCCCCGGCGGAGACCAGAAGCCCCACTTGCCGAGGTTCTTGACCTGGCGCCGGCCGAGCGGGCGGACCGGCTCGTGGTCGGCGTCGTGACGATGGGGTCGCCGGGCGCGGGACGAGGCGAGATCGTTGACTGGCACCCTCGGCGGCTCCCCGTTCTCCCGCGATCCGTTCTCCCGCGATCAACCCTTCGTTCACCCTACGGACACCTTACCCGAGCGCCCTCCAAGATCATCGCAAAGCAGGTCACCGATCTGGGGAAATGCGCCTGCGCACGTCCCGCGCCGTGGCCGGGCCGGGCTGCCAGGCGGCCACCCACGCGGCGTCCCCGACCGGGTTCACCACACCCTCCTCGAGGAACGCGTACCGCCCGTCCAAGGCCCGCTTCGCCGCCGTCACGTCCAGGGTGTCGGTGTTGTCCCAGAGCGCGACGAAGAGCTCCTCGGCCCGCAACCGGGCCTGCCGGCAGAACAGGTCGGCCAGTTCCCGCTCGGCGGGCCGCCGCGACGCGTTGGCCCGCACGCACGCCGCGGACATCGCGAACAGTTCCGCGCCGATGTCCACCACCCGGCCCAGGAACCCCTGTTTGCGCTCGAGTTTTCCCTGCCAGCGGGACATCGCCCAGAACGTGGCGCGGGCCAGCTTGCGGGAGGCGCGCTCGACGTACCGCAGATGTGTCGCGAGCGGGCCGAACTCGCCGTACTCGGCGGGATTCTGCCCCTTGCCGACCGCGAGCGTGGGCAGCCACCTGGCGTAGAACCTCCCGGCCCGCGCCCCGGCGCGGGCCTTGCGGCGCAGGCCGGCCTCCGGGTCGATGAGCTCGCCGGCCACCGCGAGGTGCGCGTCGACCGCCTCCCGGGCGATCAGCAGGTGCATGATCTCGGTGGAGCCCTCGAAGATCCGGTTGATCCGCATGTCGCGGAGCATCCGCTCGGCCTCGGCGACGCGCTCGCCGCGAGCCCGCAGCGACTCGCCGGTCTCGTAGCCGCGCCCGCCCCGGATCTGCACCAGCTCGTCGGCGATCCGCCAGCCCATCTCGCTGGCGAACAGCTTGACCAGCGCGGCCTCGATCCGGATGTCGTTGCTCGCGTCGTCGGCGATCAGGCAGCAGAGATCGAGCATCGACTCCATCGCGTACGTCGTCGCGGCGATGAACGCGATCTTCTTGGCCACCGCCTCGTGGGTGCCGACCGCACGCCCCCACTGGACCCGTTCCGCGGACCACTCCCGGGCGATCGCCAGCGACCGCTTGCCGGTGCCGACGCACATCGCGGGCAGCGACAGCCGGCCGGTGTTCAGCGTGGTCAGCGCGATCCGCAGGCCCTTGCCGAGCCCGCCGATGACATTCCCGGCCGGCACGAACACGTCGTGGAAACGCGTGACGCTGTTCTCCAGCCCGCGCAGGCCCAGGAACGCGTTGCGCCGCTCGACGGTGATGCCCGGCGAGTCGCCCTCGACGACGAACGCGGTGATCCCCTTCTCCGGGACCCGCGCCATCACCACGAGCAGCGTCGCGACGGTGCCGTTGGTGGCCCAGAGCTTGACCCCGTTCAGCCGGAAACCGCCCTCGACCGGCTCGGCGGTGGTGCCGAGCCGGGCCGGGTCCGATCCGACATCCGGCTCGGTGAGCAGAAAGGCCGAGACCTCGCCGCCGGCCAGGCGCGGCAGAAAAGATTGCTTCTGCACGGCGGAGCCGAACAGTTTCAGCGGCTGCGGGACCCCGATCGACTGATGCGCGGACAGCAGTGCCGCCGTGGACGCGCTGACCGAGCCGATCAGCGTCAACGCCTTGCAGTAGTGCAGATTCGACAGGCCGAGCCCGCCGTACTCCTTGTCGATCTTCATTCCGAAAGCGCCCAGCCGGGCCAGCTCACGGAACGCCTCGTCGGGAATGCGGGCGTCCCGTTCGATCTGCTCGCCGTCGAGTCCCTCCTCGACATAGGTCCGCAGGCGGGCCAGGAACTCCTCGGCGTCCGGGTCCCGCGGCGCGGCGGGCCACGGATCGATGAGGTCCAGCCGGAATCTCCCGAGGAACAATTCTTTCCCGAAGCTGGGCTTGCGCCACTCGGACTCCCGGGCGGCCTCGGCGACCTCGCGGGCCTGCCGCTCCGAGACATCTGCCGACTTGCCATGGGTCGTGGTCATCGGTTCACCCCTCCGGTCACGCTACGCCGCGACGTTACCGAGCGGTATCCTCCGCCGATGATCGGCGTTTGCAATGTGGCATCAAGACCCTGAACACCTCCTAACGAATTGTTGATCGTCAATCAAAGTTTGCTTCCTAGCCTGATTTCCAGGCGCCAGACCGGCGCCAGGAATCGGGAGGAACACCCATGCGTCACCAAGCCGCCGCCGTCCTCACCGGCGTCGCCCTCGCGGTCGTCGCGACATCCCCCGCGTACGCCGCCGAGGCGACCGGCACCGTCCTCAACGCGGGGAGCGCCACCGCCGTCGACGGGTCCTACCTGGTCACCCTCAAGTCCGACGTCGACCCCGCCCGCGCCGGCCGCCTGGCCGCCCGCTACGGCGGCACCGTCGACCGCGTCTTCGGTCACGCGATCGAGGGCTACACCGCCCGCCTCACCGCCCGTCAGGCCGCACGGCTCGCCGCCGACCCGTCGGTGGCCGCCGTCGAGGCCGACCAGACCGTCCGGATCGCCGACACCCAGAGCTCCGCGCCCTGGGGCCTGGACCGCTCCGACCAGCGTGCCCTGCCGCTGAGCGGCACCTACACCTACGGCCCGAGCACCGGCACCACCGTCTACGTCATCGACACCGGGATCCGGATCACGCACCAGGACTTCGGCGGGCGGGCCAGCTACGGCTACGACGCGGTCGAGGGGGACAGCGTCGCGCAGGACGGCAACGGGCACGGGACCTTCGTCGCCGCCGTCGCGGCCGGCAACACCTACGGCGTCGCCAAGTCGGCGAACGTGGTAGGCGTCCGCGTCCTGGACAACAACGGCTCCGGCACCACCGCCGGCGTCATCGCCGGCATCGACTGGGTGACCGCGCACGCGGCGGCCGGCCGCTCGGTGGCCAACCTCAGCCTGGGCGGCGGCGCCAGCTCCACGCTGGACGCGGCGGTCCGCCGGTCGATCGCCGCGGGCATCCCGTACGCGATCGCCGCCGGCAACTCGGGCGCCAACGCGGGCACCACCTCCCCCGCCCGCGTCACCGAGGCCCTCACCGTCGGGGCCACCTCCAGCACGGACGCGCGGGCGTCCTGGTCGAACTACGGCTCCGTGCTGGACCTGTTCGCCCCCGGGGTCACCATCACCTCGGCCTGGCGCACCAGCGACTCCGCGACGTACACCGGCAGTGGCACCTCGTTCTCCTCCCCGCACGTGGCCGGGGCCGCGGCCCTCTACCTGACCGCCCACCCGGGCGCCTCGGTCGCCACCGTCAACGCGGCGATCGTCGGCGCGGCGACCACCGGCGTGGTCACCGGACCGGGGTCCGGCTCGCCGAACCGGCTGCTCTACACCGGCTCGCTGAGCAGCTGATGCGGTAGGCCCGGCGTGGTCGGATCGCCGCCCCGGGGGGGGTGCGGCGATCCGGCCGCTCGGGCCGGCGCTCTCCCCCGGGTCCGCGTCGGGACCGAGCTGCACCACCCTTCGCAGCCCTGGCACGTCCACGCGCGCCGGCCGGCCATGACCCACGCCACGGCGCGCTCGACCCACCGCGCCCGCGGGTACTTGCCGACCAAGCCCGTCCCATCGGCGTGCCAGCCAAAACCGAACCGACTCACAAACCGACGCAGTTTGGTTTGGGCCCCTCCCACCCGGGTAGTTCACGATCACCTTGAGCAAAGGAGAAGATCGTGACTACCGTGACCGAGTCCGTGGACGTGAACGTGCCGATCGGTACGGCCTACAACCAGTGGACCCAGTTCGAGGACTTTCCGAAGTTCATGGACGGCGTCGAGTCGATCACCCAGACCGGTGACAGCCACACGCACTGGGTGACCAAGGTCGCCGGGCAGACCCGCGAGTTCGACGCGGAGATCACCGAGCAGCACCCCGACGAGCGGGTCGCGTGGCGCAGCACCGGCGGTGACACGAAGCACGCCGGGGTCGTCACGTTCCACCGCCTCAGCGACAACGAGACCCGGGTGACCATCCAGCTCGACTGGGAGCCCGAGGGCCTGGCGGAGAAGGTCGGCAGCGCTGTCGGCGTCGACAACCACCAGGTGAAGGCGGACGCCAAGCGGTTCAAGGAGTTCATCGAGAGCCGCGGCACCGAGACCGGCTCCTGGCGCGGCGACATCGCCCGGCCCGGCGCCTGACCGGCGGCCCAGCACTGCGGCGAGCGGTGGCCGGCCACGCCGGGCGTGGCCGGCCGCCGGCTCTGTTTCCGCAGGGTGTCGCCGCGGGCGGGGAGAGCGCGCAGCAGGGGCGGCGGGTCGTACGCCCCGGGCCCGGCCTGGATCAGGACCAGATCACCCCACGGACCGTGACGGCTCTGCTGGAGCGTCAGCGAGAACCCGGTCGTGGCGCAGCGACGACCGGGCGGTCTCCCGGGACGCCAGGACCGCGATGACCGTCAGCGCCGAGGCGGTCGTCATGTAGATCGCGACCGCCGTGGTGTTCGGGTGCCCGACGTCGCCGAGCAGCTTCACCGCGATGATCGGCGCGAGCGCGCCGGCGAGGATCGAGGCGAGCTGGTAGCCGACCGAGGCGCCGGTGTACCGCACGGAGGTGCCGAAGAGCTCCGCGAAGAAGGCCGCCTGCGGCGCGTACATCAGGGAGTGCAGGATCAGGCCGACCAGGATCGCCAGGATGATCTTCGGTTCCGACCGGCTTCCGATCAGATCGAGGAACAGGTACGACCACAGCGCGATCCCGATCGCGCCGGCCAGGTACAACGGCCGGCGGCCGACCTTGTCGGACAACGCCCCGAACAGGGGCACCAGGAGGAACTGCGCCGCGGAGCCGATCAGCAGCGCGGTCAGGATCTTGCCCTTGTCCGCCGAGGTCCCGGCGAAGGTCGTCAGATAGGTGATCGAGATGACCGTGACCAGGTAGTACCCGATGTTCTCGGCCAATCGCATGCCCATCGCCAGGACGATCTCCCGCGGGTAGCGGCGCAGCACCTCGAGCAGCGGCTGGTGCGGCCGGTCCCGCAACCGCAGCTGGGCCTGCCGGAAGACCGGCGACTCCTCGACCGACAGCCGCACCCAGAGCCCGACCAGCACCAGCACCGCGCTGAGCAGGAACGGGATCCGCCACCCCCAGGCGTTGAACGCGTCGTCCGACTGCACCAGCGCGAGCAGCCACAGCACACCGGTCGCGAGCAGGTTGCCCAGCGCCACACCGGCCTGCGGCCACGACGACCAGAACCCGCGCCGCTCGTCGTCCCCGTGCTCGGCGGCCATCAGCACCGCGCCGCCCCACTCCCCGCCGACCGCGAAACCCTGCGCGAGGCGGCACCCCAGCAGCAGGATCGGGGCGGCCACGCCGATGCTCGCGTACGTCGGCAGAAGTCCGATCGCGACCGTCGCGAGACCCATCAGCAGCAGCGACACCACAAGCATCCGCTTGCGGCCGACCCGGTCGCCGAAGTGGCCGAACACCACGCCGCCGAGCGGTCGGGCGACGAACCCGAGCGCGTAGGTGCCGAACGCGAGCAGCGTGCCGGTGACCGGATCGGACTCCGGGAAGAACAGGGTGCCGAAGACCAGGGCGGCGGCGGAGCCGTAGAGGAAGAAGTCGTACCACTCGACGGCGGTGCCGACCAGGGACGCGAAGACCACCTTGACTATCGACATGCGGGCTCCCGGGAATGTGACGTAGGTTACCGGGACGCTACGTCCGGGCCGGTCCGGAAACCCATGGGCCCGATCCACACATCCACGCGCGTCTAGACGTGGTCGGCCTCCACCGAGCGCAGGCGGTGCAGCCGCAGGGCCAGTTGCAGGTCGAGGACCCGGCGTGGATGCTGCCAGTCGTCGCCGAGCAGCTGGGCCACCCGGTCCAGGCGCTGGGTGACCGTGTTGACGTGCACGTGCAGCGCCTCGGCGGCCTTGGCCAGCCCGCCGCCGTGGTCGAAGTAGACCTCGAGGGTGGTGACCAGAGCGGTGCCACGGCGAGCGTCGTAGTCGATGACCGGGCCGAGAACGCCCAGCACAAAGCCGGCGACGTCGCGGCGTTCACCGAGCAGCAGACCGACGTACCCCAACTCTGCGGTGCCCGCGCCTGACCCGGAACGGCCGAGAGTGATCAGCGCGCTCAGGCACTGACCGGCCTCGCGGTACGCGGGCGCGACAGCGGCCGTCCCGCGGCCCGGTCCCGCGCCGCCCGCGGTGACCGGCCGGCCCAGCACGCGGCTCAGCTCCCCGGCCACCTGCCGGGCCGTCCGCGCCGGATCCTCCCCGGGCAGCAGCAGCGTGACCCGGCCGTCCCGGGTCGTCGCCAGGCCCCGGCGGCCCGCCGCGAAGCTGCGCGCCCAGGAGACCGCGCGCTGCCGCAGGCCGTCGCCGGTGTCGTCGCCGGCCTCGACGATAACGTACGGCGCGTCCAGGTCCAGCCCGAGCCGCGCGGCCCGGTCCCGCACCGCGTCCGCGTCGCGCACCGGCCGGCTGATCAGGTCGTCCAGCAGATCACCGCGGACCTGCGCCTCGGCCTCGGCCACGGTCCGCCGGAACAGCAGCAGCAGCGCGGTGACCTGCGCGGCGCGTTCCAGGATCCGCTGGTCGGCCGGCGCCAGCGGCTGGTCCGGCCGGAACACCAGCGCGCCCAGGTTGTCGGCGCCGGCCACGATCGCCGCGATGACCAGGTCGTTGCGGCGCACGCCGCGCCTCTGCCCGCGGGAGGCCGCGACCGCCTCGTCGACGGTGGTCTCGGCGGCCTGCGGCAACGGCGCGTGGCAGCCGGGCGTGCGCGCGGTGGCCAGCGTGCGGCCCTGCGCGTCGATCACCAGCAACGCCCCGCGCAGCACGTCGACCAGGTCGGCGGCGAGGTCGTCGACCCCGCCGCCGCGCAGCACCAGCGCGGTCATCCGGTCGTGCGCGGCGGCCGCGCGTTCCACGGACGCGCTGTGCGCCTGGATGGTGGCATTCGCCGCGGACAGCTCGGCCAGCGCGGTCTGGGTCTCGCTGAGCAGCCGCGCGGTGTCCAGCGCCACCGCGGCGTGCGCGGCCAGCGACAGCAGCAGCGCGACCTCCTCGCGGGCGAACGGCCGCTCGGCACGGTTCGCGGCGAACAGCACGCCGATCACTGTGGAGCCCAGCCGCATCGGCACGCCCAGGATCGCCACCAGGCCCTCGTCGCCGACCCCGCCGTCGATGTCGGTGGTGTGCTCGAACCGGGCGTCGGTGGGATAGTTCGCCGTCGCGTACGGCGTCCCGGTCAGCGCGACCAGCCCGCCCAGGCCCGCGCCCGGTGGCAGCCGCAGCTTCTGGAAGCTGGCCGCCACCGAGCCGTCGGTGATCCGCATGTACGTGTCGCCGCGCTCCGGGTCGTTCAGCGTCATGTACGACACGTCCACGTTGAGCAGCGTCCGCGCCCGGTGCACGATGGCCCGCAGCACCGCGTCGACGTCGCGCAGCCCGGCCAGGTCCCCGGCGGTGTCGTAGAGGGCGGAGAGCTCCTCCTCCCGGCGCCGCCGGCGTTCGAGCAGCGCCCGCACCCGCAGCGCGAGCAGTTTCGCCTGCTCCAGCTCGTCCAGCTCACCGGCCGGGGCGCCGGCCGCCCGGGCCGCGATCAGCGGGCGCTCGAACTCCACCAGGGCGGCCTCGCGGGCGAGCAGATCCAGGTATTCCAGTCCCCGCGACATGTGCGCCACCCTATGCGGCGGCGGGCGGACGTCACATGTGCGCGTCAGCCAGCTTGGACCGGGTGGATGTGTTCGATCGGCACATGGTCGCTGGTGACCCGGGCGCGGCCGGCGCTCTTGCTGGCGTACATCAGGCGGTCCGCCTTGTCGAGCAGCTCCGCCGCGCTCTGCACGCCGTCCCACCGGGCCAGACCCGCGGAGAACGACTGGTGGTACGGCGTAGCCGCCAGCAGCCGCCGCACCACGACCCGGGCCTGTTCGTCGGAGTAGCCGGTGAGCAGCACGCAGAACTCCTCCCCGCCGTAGCGGGCGAGCAGGTCCTCCTGGCCCAGGTTCGCCCGCCACACCGCGGCGGCCTCCTTCAGCAGCTCGTCGCCGGCCTGGTGTCCGTAGGTGTCGTTGTACCGCTTGAAGTGGTCGAGGTCGAACAGCGCCACGATCACCGGCTCGCCGGTCAGCGCGCCCTGGGCGAGCGCCGTGGCCAGCCGCTCGTCCCAGCAGCGCCGGTTCGCCAGTCCGGTCAGCGGGTCCTGGTTGACCAGCACCGACAGGTTCCGGGCCTGGCTCTCGACCCGCCCCACCAGGCCCACCATGCGGACGGTCACCAGCGCGAACAGCACGATCGAGCAGATGCCGCTGGGCAGCCAGTCGCGGTCGATGGTGCCGGCCGCGCCCTGGTAGAGGCCGGCCGCCGGAGCCAGGAGGATGGCAACCGCGAGAAGAGCCAGCCGCGGGCGTACGAACATCGGCGGCCGGTCCAGCGGCACGGTCAGCCGGCGCATCGACGGGTGCAGCGCGGCGGCCGCGATCAGGAAGCTGCCGAACACCAGCATCACCTCGGCCGGGCCGCCGCTCTGGTACGGCCGGTCGCCGGGCGTGGCGATCACCAGCACGTCGGAGACCCCGGTGCAGGCCAGCGCGCCGAGCATCAGCCGGTAACTCGCGCTCCGCGCGCCCGGCGTGGTGACCAGCAGCGACACCAGCGCGATCACGCTGATGTCGCCGGCCGCGAAGAGCAGAGCCAGCAGCCGCTCGCCGCTGCGCACCGCGTCGTCGGTGAGCGTCGCGCCGACCACGAACGTCCAGTACAGCAGCGCCAGCCCGGCCACGATGATCCCGGCGTCGACCAGCACGGTCCGGCCGTCGGCGCGGGCCCGGCCGCGGATCAGCCCGATCAGCGTCCAGCACAGCAGCGGATAGCCGGCCGCCGAGAACAGGCCGGCCACCAGCGGCCACGGGCCGGCATCGGTGACCATGTAGATGGTCGAGCTGATGATCCACAGCGCGGAGCCGGCCGCGATCGCGTACCAGGTGGACGTGCGTTGCGGCCGGTGCCGGCGGATGCCCGCGAGGATCAGGCCGACGCAGGTGAAACCGGCGAGCGCGTACGCCGCGGCGCGCGACGGCCCGTCGCCCGGCAGCACCGCGTAACCGGCCGACGTGACGACGCCTGCCACGAGGCACTTCTGCCATCCCGCCATATGCACGGGTCATCCCATCGGCAGTGGAACGCGCCGGTTGAGCCCGGCCGCTTTCCCTTTTCCGGCGGCCGGCGATGCCGATAGAGGTGTCGAAGCCCACCGGAGGAAAGGCGCCACGCCCGATGCGTTCACCGTCTCGACCCGTCCGTGCGGCGGGCCTGATCGCCGTCGCCTCGGGCGGGTGGATGCTGGTCGCCGTGTTCCTCGGCGTCCTGGGCGTCCGCACGTCCGTACCGTCCTGGGCGCTGTGGCCGGTCGCCTGGGGCGCGGTCTTCAGCGCGGCGGCCGGCTGCCTGGTGGCCGCGTACACCGGCACCGACGCCGGCCGGGCGTTCTGGCGGCGGCTCGGCGGCGCGATCGCGGTGCTCGGCCTCGGGTCGATCTCGCAGACCGTGGACACCACCCGGCATCCCGACGAGATGATCGCGATCGGCCCGCTCAGCGGCGCCCTCTACTTCACGGCGGTCGCCCTGGCGGTGCTCGCCCTGCTGCGCCTGCCCGGCCGCCGCCGGTCCTGGCGCGCCTCGGTCACGCTCTGGATGGACGTGGCGATCGTCGGCGTCGCCTCGGCCCTGGTGCTGCTGCAGCTGCTGCGGGTGCTGCCGATCCCGGCGCCGAGCGGCCCGGCCGCGGCCGCCCTACGGGTCATCGTGGTCGGCACGGCGTGCGCCGCGGTCGTCGCGATCGTCAAGGTCGGGATGAGCGGCACCGGGCCGGTGTGCGGACGGGCGCTCTGGATGCTGAGCCCGGTCGGGCTGCTCCCCCCGCTGGCCATGGTGCTCGCGCCGGCCTTCCAGCGGTGGGCGCACCTGAACGCCTCGGTGGCCGTGCTCCCGATGCTCGGCGTGCTGGTGGCGCTGGCCGCCCGGGCCCAGACCGGGGCGGACACCGCCGGCGCGGCGCCGGTCGGGCAGGGGCTCGGCGGGGACCTGCCGCAACGGACGGTCAGCCGGATCCCGTACGTCTCGGTCGGGGTGACCGCGGCCATGCTGCTCGCCGTCACCTTGCGGGCCGGCTATCTGCCGGAGAGGCTCGCCGCCGGCGCCGTGGTGCTGATCGTGCTGGTGCTGGTCCGCCAGCACGCCGCGCTGCGGGACAACGGCCGGCTCGCCGACCGGCTCGCCGACCAGGCCCGCTACGACGACCTGACCGGCCTGCCGAACCGCCGGTACTTCACCGACACGCTGCACCGGCGCACCGCCGGCACCACTGTCGCGGTCTGCGACCTGGACGACTTCGCCGCGCTCAACGACCGGCTCGGCGACGGCACCGGCGACGAGATCCTGCGCAAGGCCGCCGAGCGGATCACCCTGACCGTCGGCGGCGACGCGCTCGTCGCCCGGCTGCTCGGCGACGAGTTCGGCGTCCTGCTGCCCGCCGAGCACCCGCTCGCCGACCCGGAAAGGCTGGCCGCGGTGCTGCTGCAGGCGTTCCAGGCGCCGCTGCCGGTGGGCGACCACGACCTGCTGGTCACCGTGACCGCGGGTTCGGCGGACGGGCGGGACGAGGCGGTGCCGGACCTGCTGCGCCGTGCCGAGCTGGCCCTGCAGGCCGCCCAGCGCATCGGCACCAACCGCCACCAGCAGCACACCCCCGACCTGGACACCTCCGCCCAGCATCACGCGGACCTGGCCGCGGCGCTGCGCCGGGGCCTGGAGTCGGGCGAGTTCCGGCTGCTCTACCAGCCCATCGTGGAGCTTCCGGCGGGCACGCTGAGCGCGGTCGAGGCGCTGGTCCGCTGGCACCCGGCCGGCGGCCGGCCGGTCTCCCCGACCGAGTTCATCCCGGTCGCCGAGCAGACCGGACTGATCGTCGACCTGGGCGCCTGGATCCTGGACAAGGCCTGCGCCGACGCGGCCGCCTGGCGGCACCGGCACGGCGACGCGGCCCCGCGGATCAGCGTCAACGTCTCCGCGCGCCAGCTGCTCGACCCGGAGCTGCCCGCCCTGGTCTCGGCCGTGCTGGCCCGGCACCACCTGCCCGCGCAGCAGGTCACCCTGGAGATCACCGAGACCGCGGTGTTCGCCGGCGGGCCGGCCCTCAACACCGTACGGGCGCTGCGCGAGCTGGGCGTCGGGATCGCCCTGGACGATTTCGGCACCGGCCACTCGTCGCTCACCCTGCTGCGGACCTGCCCGGTGACCACGCTCAAGGTGGACAAGTCGTTCATCGACGAGCTCAACGGCAGCCCGCAGCAGGAGGCGATCGCGGCCTCGCTGAGCGGGATCGCCACGACGCTCGGGCTGGGCGCGGTGGCCGAGGGGGTGGAGACGCAGGAGCAGGCGGACCGCCTGCACGTGCTGGGCTACCGGTTCGCGCAGGGCTTCCATTTCGCGCGGCCGCTCCCGGCCACCGACATCGACGCGTGCCTGCTGGCCACCGCCGCCTGACGAGGCGGTGGACGGCACCGGGCTGTCGTCCGGACGACAGCCCGGGTCACCGGACGCGGTCGGCGCGCGCCATATGCTCTTCGGGGTGATCACCTGCGTCGTGCACTACACCATCGACCCCGCGCAGATCGGCGCTTTCGAACGCTTCGCCCGCGAGTGGATGCGCCTGGTGGCCGAGCACGGCGGCGTCCACCACGGCTATTTCCTGCCGGCCGAGGGCGCCAGCGACCGGGCCGAGGCACTGTTCAGCTTCGAGAGCCTGGCCGCCTACGAGCGCTACCGCTCCCGGTTCGGCGACGACCCGGAGTTCGTCGCCGCGGACCGGATTCGCGACGAGTCGGGCTGCGTTCTACGGTACGAGCGGACCTTCATGCGACCGTTGCTACCGGGCGGAGAACAAGAGTGAGAGCGCTCGTCGTGCGCGGCGGCTGGGACGGCCACGAGCCGGTCGCCTGCACCGAACTGTTCCGCGACTTCCTCGAGGGCGACGGCTTCGCCCTGACCACCGCGGACACCCTCGACGCCTATCTGGACGACGGCTCCTACGACCTGATCATCCAGTGCTGGACCGGCGCCCGGTTCACCGACGAGCAGGAGAAGGCGCTGGTCGAGCGGGTCCGGGCGGGCGCCGGTTTCGCGGGGTGGCACGGCGGCGTGGTCGCCACCGGCTATCAGGCCGCGCAGTACCAGTATCTGGTGGGCGCCCGGTTCCTGTGTCACCCCGGCCAGTTCGTCGACTACACAGTCGACATCGAAAACAACCATTTCCTCTCGGACGGCCTGAGCTCCTTCCCGGTCCACACCGAGCAGTACTTCATGCACGTCGATCCGACGCTCGACGTGCTGGCCACCACCACCTTCACCGGCGACCACGGCGCCCCGGAGACCGCGGGCGCGGTGATGCCGGTGGCCTGGACCCGACGGCTCGGCGCGGGACGCGTGTTCGTCTGCACTCTCGGCCACAGTCCCGCGGACCTGCGCGTGCCGCAGACCCGAACGATCATGGAGCGCGGCATCCGGTGGGCCTGCGGGATGACTCCCGACCAGGATCGCGACGGTTGAGCGGGGAACGGTGCGCGCCCCCGGAAAGGGTGAATTTCCGGCTATTCGCCGGTTTTCCGGCTTAGGCTGTGCTGACCATGGCGATTTCTCCGATCCTCGCAACCCTGGTGACCGTCGCGGCCTCCGTGGCGCCCACCCCCGCCCCGGACGGCCGCATCCCGCTGGCCGCTCTGCGCGAGGCGACCCTGGACGTCCCCGGCTGGCCGGCCGACAACGTGCGGGGCCCCTCCGGCCCGCTGCGCTTCCACGACGGCTCGGTCACGATCGAGCCACGGGAGACGCCGGACGGGCAGCCGCCGTATGCCCAGTCCGTGACGATCCTGTCCGCCGCCTACGGCGACGTGGACCGGGACGGGGCGGACGAGACGGTCGTCCTGCTGGGCGCGCTGATCGAGGGCGGCAGCAAGCAACTGGTCGCGTACGACCGCGATCGCGCCGGCCACATCGTCGCGCTGGGCCGGGTGGCCGCCACCACCGGCGAGGTCCGTGACATCCGGGCCGACAGCGCCCGGGTGGACGCCGCCGGCGCCGTGTCCGCGCTCGTCGGCGACTACCAGCGCTGCTGCGACGACGACACCCCGCAGATCTGGCAGACCCGGTCGTACGCCTTGCGCGACGGCCGGTTCGAGCAGGTCGGCGGCCCCACCCGGATGCCGCTGAACCCGCACGTCACGCAGACCAGGGTGACCGCCGGGAAGCTGGCGCTCGGCGCGGCGACCGGCGGGTACCGCTACGGCACGGTCGACGTGACGCTGACCCACCGCCGCGGCGCCCACCCGGAGAAGATCACGCTGTGGTTCTACCCGCCGGACGGTCTGGAGCGCACCGGCGCCGGCTGGCCAGCGGTGACCACCCGGCCGGACGGTTTCGGCGTGACCGTCCCGGCGCCCCCGGCCGGTGGCAGCGTCACCCACACGTTCGGCTTCCGGCGCCCGGCCGCGCTCTCCGGCGGAGAGCTGTCCCTGGAGATCACCACGGCTCCCCCGATGGGCCAGGCCCTCCCGTGGGACAGCAGCGCGGCGGCTCCGGTCAGCTGAGAAAGCGCTCGGCGGCGAGCCGCTGCCCGCGCTCGGTCCGCCAGGAGAGCCACCCGGCCAGCGGCCAGAACACCACGCCGAACCAGGACCAGGGCGTCACGTCGATCGCCACGTAGATCGACAGCAGAAGGAAGAAGACAAAGACGATCACGTGGTACGCGGGGCGGGTCCCGCGCCGTGTCCACCGCCTCGCCAGCCGTGTCGCCGCGTCGCGGAGCCGCGGGTCCTCCGGCCGCCGTCCGGCGCGGACCGCCGCCGTCGCCGTGGCCCGCTCCGCGTCGCTCAGGTCGCCGAACAGGCGGCGCTCCTGCGAGCGGGTCAGCCACCAGAAGGCCAGGCCGAACACCATGCCGCCGGCGAGGTAGACGGCTGCCTGCGTCACGGTGTGCGGCTCGTCGGCGGCGAACAGGTACATGAAGCCGCCCCAGAGGAGCCCGGCGATCTGAGATCTGAGCCACAACGGCCACGTCAACGGGTTCATGGTAATGGTGGTGTCCGCGCGGCAACCGCACCAAACCCACCGCCGAGTGATCCAGTTCCGGAACCGGCGCCGACCAGCGGTTTCTGGCATATGCCGGGTTTGCAGGTTGTCATGCCGGGTCCGGGTCGATTAGATTTCCCCGCGCCGCGATCGTCGCAAATAAATGGCGGGGGAAGAAACACGTGAATCGCCGCAAGGCTTGCCTGGTGGTGCCGACCAATCGGGAGTGCACAGCGACGCTCGCCGAGGTGGTCGCCGAGGCGAATTACGCCGCCGCCCATTTCGACGTCGACGTCGTCCTGCTGGTCCTGGACTCCTCGGACCATTTCCAGGAGCACGCGAGAATCCTGGCCGGCGCCGCCGACGTCCGGCACCTGGACGAGCCGCGCCAGCGGAACTTCCTCCAGCGGGTGCTGCGCCGGGCCGACCCCGCCAAGCCCGATCTGCTGCTCGACCTGATGCTGCCCCGCGCGCTGTCCTACGGCGCGTGCACCAACCGCGCGTTCCTCATCGCGGCGGCGCTGGGCTGCGACTCGGTGCACCGGCGCGACTCCGACCTGTACTTCCAGACGTACCGCGGCGAGAAGGTCTTCCCGATACACGCGGAGCTCTCCGCGCTGGGCCGGCCGGCCCGGGACGTCCGGGCGACCGAGGACCGGCTCGACGAGAGCCGCCGGGACCTGCCGGTCGTGATGGCCGGCGCCTCGTTCGTCGGCAGCATGTCCGTCGACATCGAGGACATCCGCGCCCACGAGGCCTACTACGACCTGGTCAGCCTCTGGGCCGCGGACGGCAGCACGGAGGCCGAGAAACGCGCGCTGGTCGAGGAGTCGTTCACCGGCAGCGCCCCGTTCGATGGCGACCATTCCGTGCTCTCCGTCGTCGACCCGATGCGCGTCGACATGCACAACATCAGTTTTCACGGATTGCACGAGAAGGTGCCGCTGCCCCCGGCAACCGACACCATCGGCAGTGATTATTTTCTCATTCACGTGGCCGACAAGGCCGGGCTCCCCGGACTTTTGCACAACCGGCACATCGTCAATTTCCACACCGCCGAACGCAAGAGCGACGTGGGATTCCTGGCGTACCAACTGCGGTTCGCCAAGTTCATCCTGTCGATGTACTACCTACATTTCGTCTACCAGCGGCTGACCACCGACGACCCGGCCGGCATCGCCGCGATCGTCCGGGAGAGCACCTGGCAGCCGCGCGAGCCCAACGAGGTCAAGGCCGATCTGCTGGAGGCGGCGTACCGGCGGCTCGGCGGGCGGTTCACACAGGTCGCCGACCTGGTCCGGGAGCGCCGGGAGACCCTGTTGATCGAGGCGAGGCGGGACATGGACGACTACGCGGTGCTGATCGACGCGTGGGCGGCGCTGATCGCCGCCGCGCGGGAGACGCCCGTCGATGAGTGAGGCCGGCCATCTGCGGGCCGCCCTGGCCGCGGCCGACACCGATCGCATCGTCTACGACCTGACCGGCATCGAGAACCAGTACCGGACGCTCGGCCGCGAACTGCCCGGGGTGGACGTGCGGTTCGCGATGAAGGCCTGCCCGGTCGACGACGTGCTCACCGCCCTGGCCGAGCTGGGCGCCGGCTTCGACGCCGCCAGCCCCGCCGAGATCCGTCAGGCGTTGCGCGCCGGTGTCCGCCCGCGCCGGGTGCACTACGGCAACACCGTCAAGTCGGACGCCGACCTGCGTACGGCGTACCGGCTCGGCATCACCACCTATGCCACGGACTGCGCCGAGGACGTCCAGGCGATCGCCCGGCACGCCCCGGGCAGCCGGGTGTTCTGCCGGGTCCCGACCAGCGGGGCGGGCGCGGTCTGGGGCCTGACCGCCAAGTGCGGCAGCGACGACCCGATCGGCGTGCTGGAGCTGGCGCGGTCCCTCGGCCTGGTGCCGGCCGGGCTGTCGCTGCACGTCGGGTCGCAGCAGATGACCGCCGGCGGCTGGACCGCGGCGCTGGAGTCGCTCGCGGCCCTGCTGCCGCGGCTGCGCGCCAGGGGTATCCACCTCGATCACGTGAACCTCGGCGGCGGCCTGCCCGCGGCCGGCTATCCGGGGCTGACCCCGCCGACCGCGGAGATCTTCGCGGCCGTCCGGGCCGGCATGCGGCGGCTGCGCCAGGCGGCCGGCGGCGATCTCGGCTTCGTCATCGAGCCGGGGCGGTACCTGGTCGCCGACCACGGCGTGATCCGGGCCGAGGTGGCGCGCCTGACCGAACGGCGCGAGCGGTGGCTCTACCTGAGCTGCGGGCGGTTCAACGGGCTGTACGAGGGCGACCGGCTGCGGTACCGCCTGGAGTTCCCGACCCGCGACGGCGGCAGCCGGGCGCCCGCCGTCGTGGCCGGCCCCAGCTGCGACAGCGACGACGTGCTCAACGGCGGGACCGCGGTGCCGGTGCCGGCCGGGCTGGCGTCCGGCGACCCGGTCTGGATCCATGCGGCCGGCGCGTACGCCACCAGCTACACCACTGTCGGCTTCAACGGCTTCGCACCGCTGCCCTGCGAGACCGTGCGGGCCGAACGGTTCCGCCCGATCGCCGGGCCCGACTGGTCCACGATCGCCGCGCTGGAGTCCGAGGCGTACGGCAAGCAGGGCCTGTCGGAGAGGCCGGAGGCGCTGCGGTCCCGGGCCGGCGCGGGCACGTCGTTCGTGCTCGACACCGGCGACCGGGTCGGCGGTTACCTGCTCGCGCTGCCCTACCCACGGTTCCGCTTCCCCGACCTGTCCCAGCCGGAGACGACCGGGTTCCAGTCGGCCAACCTGCACCTGCACGACCTGGTGATCGACCCGGAGCTGCGCGGCCGGGGCTGGGGCGCGCGCCTGGTCCGGCACCTCGCCGGGACCGCTCGGAGCCGTTCGTACGACCGGATCTCGCTCGTCGCGGTCGACGGCAGCGCCGGCTTCTGGGCGGCCCGCGGGTTCCGCCCGCACCCGGAGGTGCCGCTGCCCGCCTCGTACGGCCCGGACGCCGTCTACATGTCTCGCGACCTCGATGGATAGGCCCCGCATGTCGTTCCGCCGCACCCAGCTGTCGGTCGCCGCCCTGTTCGGCGCGCTCGGCTTCCAGTACTCGACCTGGGCCGCCCGGATCCCGGCGCTCACCGACCGCCTGCACCTCTCCTCCGCCCAGGTGGGCGTGCTGCTGCTGGCCGCCGGGGTGGGCGCGGTGCTGTCCTTCCCGGTGGTCCCGAGGCTGATGGCGGCGTACGGTTCGCGGCGGCTCGCGGTGGCGGCGGTGTTCGTGCTGGTCGCCGCGCTGGCCGGGCTGGCCGTCGCGCCGGACTACCCGCTGGCGCTGGCCGTGCTGCTGGTTGACGGCGTGGCGGTCGGCTGCCTGAACGTCGCGATGAACGCCCAGGGCACCGCGCTGGAGAGCACGTTCGGCCGGACCACCATGGCGAAGCTGCACGCCACCTTCAGCGGCGGCATCTTCGGCGGCGCCCTGCTGGCCTCGGCGATCACGTCGCTGACCGGTTCGGTGCCGCTGCACTTCGCGGTGGCCGGCGCCGTGCTGCTGACCCTGGCGCTGGCCGCCCGCCCGGCGCTGCTGACCCGGGATCTGCCGTCGCCGCCGAAACCGGCCGGCCGGCGCTGGAACCGACCGGCTGCCCCGGTGCTCTGGCTGGGCCTGGCCATGCTGCTGGCCACCATCACCGAGGGCGCGATGACCGACTGGTCGGCCCTCTACCTGGAGCGGGTCGCGCACGCCGCCGACTCGCTGCTGCCGCTGGGCATCGCGGTCACCTCCGGGATGATGGTGCTGGCCCGGCTGTTCGCCGACGGCTGGCGCGACCGCTGGGGCGACCGGACCGTGGTGGTAGCCGGCGGCGCGCTGGCCGGCGCGGGCCTCGCCGTGGGGCTGCTGGCCGGCGGCGCCTACCCGGCGCTGGCCGGATTCGCCTGCGTGGGCCTGGGCATGGCGGCGGTCAGCCCGTGCCTTTACATGGCCGCCGCCCAGCACGGCGCGACGGCGCTGACCACGGCCGCCGCGATGAGCACGACCGGCCTGCTGGCCGGCCCGCCGGCGATCGGCCTGTTGGCCGAGGGCGCCGGCCTGACCTGGAGCATGGCCGCCGTGGTGGTCACCGCCTGGCTGACCGTGCTGTGCGTGCTGCCGGTCCGCTGGGCTCCCCGCCCACCCGGCGGCGCACCGCACGAGGACCGCGACCCGGCCGCCCTGGCATGACCGCCGCCGGCGAGGGAACGAACCCGTCCGGCTGAGCCGGCTACACCGCGTTCGCGCCGGTGGTGGCCGGCCTCCGCCGGGACGGCCAGGCGTTCAGCGAGGTGTCCTCCGGCTTGACGCCCTCGCCGACGCTCTTGACCAGCAGGCCCACGCTCTGCGCGAGCATCCCGCCGGCCCGCACGCCGGGCACGTGCGGCTGCCGCTCCGGCGCGGGAGCCGGATCCGAAGAGGCGGACGCCGCATCCGAGTCCTGGGTGACAGCCGGCACCGGGGCGGCAGTGGCCCCGTCGGGAACGGGCGGAGCCGGCCGCGTCGGCATCGGCGGCCGGACCTGGGCCCCGCCGGACCAGCGCGGCGATGTCCAGCCCCGGCGCGGTCGGCTCCGCTGTGGCCTGCTCCGGTGTGGCCTGGCTTTGCCCGGCCGGGGACAGATCCGCAAGCGCGACATCGCTCTCGTCGTCCCAGGCCGGGTCCCATCCACCGGGCATCGGGGACCGCTGCGCGACCAGCTGGGACACACCCGAGTTCCCGATCGACCGCTGCAGCGCCAGCATCGCCTGGGCGGCACCGGACAGCGGCCGGCTCGCCGGGACGCCCGCCCGGCCCGCGCGGGCGCCGCCGGCCGGGCGGATCTGCGTCTGCCGGGTCACCTGCGGCTCCTCGCGTCGTTCAACAGTGCCGCGCCAAGGTATCGATCCGAGTTGGACACCGGGTGAACGATCTCCGGCGCCGCGTCTCAGCAGTCGGCAATCCGCCCGTCATCCGCCCGGCAGTCCCTACTCTCGTCCCATGAAGGTGCTCCGCTACGGTGACCGCGCCCTGCTGCTCGACCTGGGCGACGGCGCCTCCCCGCTGGCCGCCGCCGCGCTGGCCCGCGCCTGCCGCGCCGCGGAGCTCCCCGGCCTGCTCGACGTCACCCCGGCGGCCCGGACGGTGCTGCTCACGCTCGGCGCCGGAGTCGATCCCGCCGAGGTCCGCCGGCGGCTCACCGGCCTGCGCCCGGACCAGGCAGATCAAGGATCAACCGCCGAGGTGGTACGGATCCGGGTGCGCTACGACGGCCCGGACCTGACCGAGGTCGCCCGCCTCACCGGGCTCTCCCCCGCCGAGGTGGTCCGTCTGCACACCGCCAGCGCCTGGACCGTCGCGTTCGGCGGTTTCGCCCCCGGCTTCGCCTACCTGGCCGGTGGCGACCCGGCGCTGCGGGTGCCCCGCCGCGACGAGCCCCGCACCCGCGTCCCGGCCGGCGCGGTCGCCCTGGCCGGGGAGTACAGCGCCGTCTATCCCGGCCCGTCGCCCGGCGGCTGGCAGTTGATCGGCACCACCTCGGCGCGCCTGTGGGACACCGACCGCGATCCCCCGGCCCTGCTGCAGCCGGGCGACCGGGTCCGCTTCGAGGAGCTCGGATGATCGAGGTGCTGGCGACCGGCCCCCTCGTCACGATCCAGGATCTGGGCCGCCCCGGTTGGGCCTCGGTCGGGGTGGGCCGCTCCGGGGCCGCCGACCGGGCCGCGCTAACCCTGGCGAACCGCCTGGTCGCCAACCCCGAGGGCGCCGCGGCCCTGGAAGTGCTCTTCGGCGGCCTGGTGATCAGCGCCCGGCGGCACGTCTGGCTGGCCCTGTCCGGCGCCCCGGCTCCGGCCACCGTCGACGGCGCCCCGGTCGGGCACCACGCCGTGTTCCCGCTGGCACCGGGCGAGCGGCTCCGGCTCGGCCGGCCCGACAGCGGACTGCGCACCTATCTCGCGGTGCGTGGCGGTATCGACGTACCCCCGGTTCTCGGCTCCCGGAGCCGGGACACCCTGTCCGGCATCGGCCCGGACCCGTTGCGGGCCGGCGCCCTGCTGCCGGTCGGCCCGGAGCCCGGCGAGCTGCCGCTCGTCGATCAGGCCCCGGTCCCGGTCCCGCCGGGCGGCCCGGTGACGCTGCGCGCGGTCCGCGGCCCCCGGGACCGCTTCCTCACCGACCCGCGCGCCCTGGAGCGGGACGGCTGGGTGGTGTCCACCCGCGCCGACCGGATCGGCCTGCGCCTGACCGGCCGCACCGTCGCGGCCGGCGCGGACGCCGGTGGCATGGCGAGCGAGGGCCTGACCCGGGGCGCCGTGCAGCTGCCGCCCGGCGGCGAGCCCGTGGTCTTCCTGGCCGACCATCCGACGACCGGTGGCTATCCGGTGATCGCGGTCCTGCTGGACGCGGACGCCGACCGGGCCGCGCAGCTGCGCCCCGGCCAGGCGGTCCGGATCAGGTTGCTGGACCCGGATTCCACGCACGGCTAGGGCGCGTCCCGCGGATCACGCGGGGTCCAGGCGGTGCCTGGTGCCGGCAGCGGAAAGCTCGCATGCCCCCGCGTGCGAGTCGCGGCCGGGTCCGGCGGGGGTGTGACAGTGAGCCGGAGCTCAGCCGCCGAGCACGGTGATCTCGGCGGCGCCGCTCACCGTGCCGGTCTTCTGCACCACGGCGAGGTCCTGCTTCCGGTCGCCGTTCCAGTCGGTGACCAGCAGCTCGTGGCGCTCGTCGACGACAACCGGCGCGGTGCCGGCGGCGAGCGTCCGGGACTTGTCGTCGAGAACGCGCAGCTCGGTCCGGTCCCCGGAGGGCTGCATCGTCACCAGGTCGGCGCGCTTGTCGCCGTTCCAGTCGGTGGCGGTGACCCGCAGGCCGTCGCGGGCCGGCTCGGCGCTCACCACCGGCGGCGCGGCCTGCTGGAAGTTCGACGCTCCGTCGAGGACCTGGAGCTCCACCTTGCCGCTGGCCGTGCCGGCGGTCCGGACGGTCACCAGATCGGCCCGGCCGTCGCCGTTCCAGTCCGCCGCCGAGATCTGGGCCCGGTCGTCCGCCGCCACCGGGGTGGTGGTCTCCAGCAGGAACTTCCGGAAGAACGACGCACCGTCCAGGATGCGCACCTCGACCTTGCCGCTGGCCGCCCCGGACTTCTGGGTGACGAGCAGGTCCGGCTTGCCGTCGCCGTTCCAGTCGGTGACCGAGTACGCCGTGTTCGCGTCGCCGGGACCGAGCGCGGTGGCCGTGATCAGCAGCAGCGACGCGTAGTTGCTGGCGCCGTCCATAATGCGCACCTCGGTCTTGCCGGTGGCCGCGCCCGCGCCGGTCGCCACGACCAGGTCGGGCTTCTGGTCGCCGTTCCAGTCGGCCAGCGCCAGCGCGTGCGGACCGTCGAGCGCGCCGAGCTGGGTGCGGGCGGTGGCGAGCGGGGTCTGGAACGGGCCGGCCGGCCTCTCCGCCGTCGCCGTCGTCGGCGCGGGTTGCGGCGCGGCCGGGCGCACCGCGGCCGCGGTCCGGGCGTCGGCCCAGAGCTCGGCCACGATCAGCTGGGCGTCGTGCACCTCGGGAGCGTACGCCAGCGGGTAGGCCGACTTCTGCACCCGCTGCGCGATGGCTCCGATGTCGCCGCCGCGCCAGGTGTCGCCGGGGTAGTTGCGGAGCATCGCGTCGAGGAACTTGTGCGTCGACGACGCCGGGTCGGTCAGCTGGCCGGGCAGCCCCCAGCCCTGCGAGGGCCGCTGCTGGAACAGGCCCAGGCTGTCGTGGTCGACCATGGTGGTGTGGTTGGTCAGCGTGCTCTCGGCGATGGCCGTGGTGATCGCGATGACCGCGGCACGCGGGCCGAGGCCGCGCTGCTCGACGGTGCCGATGATGAGCCGGGCGCAGGCCACGGCGCGGGCGCTGATCGCCTTGCCGAGGCGTCTGCCGTTCATGGACGGCCGCAGCGCGTCGGCGACGGCACGGTCCGCGGCGGTCCCGGCGCCGTTGCAGGCGGCCGCCGACGGGGCCGCGGCGTGTGCGGGCGACGGCACCAGCACCGATCCGACCGCGAGCGCCGACGCCACGAGCCATCGCGGTGCGGAGTGGGAACCACTGTGACCGACTGCCATGTCGAACCGACCTCCCCGTGGCCTCGAACGCGCCGCATCAATCTTTCACATGCGCGCCACACCGCGAAAGCCCTACAAGATCTTTTACCGGCGCCGTGCGCGGAATCACGTTAGATTGTGCATCGACCGAACTAAATACGTCCTGCGCAGTCGGGAGCGAAGCATGAAAAGCAGGTCCGTGCTCGGGGTCGCCGTGGTCCTCGGCTCACTTCTGGTCGCCGCCGCGCCGGCGGCCGCGTCCCCGCGCTGCGACGGTCATGTCGCACTCACCTTCGACGACGGGCCCACGCCTGGCAACACCGAGCGGCTGCTGACCGTGCTCCGCGCGGCCGGGGCCCGCGCCACCATGTTCAACACCGGCGCGAACGTCACGGCGAACCCGGCCCTGACCCGGGCACAGTCGGCCGCCGGCATGTGGCTCGGCAACCACAGCTGGGACCACCCGCACCTGACCACGCTGACCGCCGGCGAGCAGGCCGCGCAGATCTCCCGGACCCAGGACGCCGTCGGGCGGGTCACCGGCGCGCGCCCGACGCTGTTCCGCCCGCCGTACCTGGAGACCGACGACGCGCTGCGCGCCGTCGAGCGGCGGTACGGCCTGCATGAGATCAACGCCGACGTCGACTCCCGCGACTGGGACGGCACGTCGGTGGACCAGATCGTCGAGAACGCCCGCGCGCTGCGAGCCGGCGGCGTGCTGCTGATGCACGACTGGCCGCCGAACACGCTGGAGGCGGTGCCCCGGATCGTCGCCGAGCTGCGCGCCCGCGGGCTCTGCCCCGGCCGGATCTCGCCGAACACCGGCCGGGCGGTCGCTCCCGGCCCGGTCACGCCGGCACTGGACCAGGTGCACACCGCGGGGCGAGTGGTCACCGTGGGCACCGGCGCGGCGTTCACCTGGCCCGGCGTCTACTTCGAGGGCCGGTTCCGCGGCACCGCCGTCGGGATCGCGATCGAGGACCCGACCGGCGACTACGACGTCCGGATTGACGGCGGGGAGCCGGTCACGCTGGTCACCCCGGACGCCACCACGCACTGGATCACCGGATTGGTGGACGGCGTGCACACCGTACGGCTGAGCAAGCGGACCGAGAGTCCCTGGAACGCCGCGCAGTTCGGCGGCCTGGTCCCCGCCCCGGGCGGGAAGATCCTGCCCGCGCCCGCGGCGCGGCGCCGGCAGATCGAGTTCATCGGCGACTCCTGGACCGCCGGCTACGGCGACATGTCCACCGGCCGGGACTGCTCCGGCCCCGGCGTGCTGACCCGCAACAGCAACGCCGACCAGGCCTTCGGCGCGCGCACGGCCCGGGCCCTGGACGCGGACTACCAGATCGACGCCTGGTCGGGCATCGGGATGGTGCGCAACTACAATGGCGGCAGCCCGGGCACCGACTACCGCACCTACTACGACCGGGCGCTGCAGGCGGTCGACGAGTCGGTGTGGCGGCGCCCGCGGTCCTGGCACCCGGGGACAGTCGTGATCGGACTGGGCATCAACGACTTCTCCACGCCGCTCAACCCGGGCGAGAGGTGGGCGGACGAGGCCGCGCTGGCAGCCGACTTCGTCGCCGCCTACCAGGGATTCCTGGACCAGGTCCGGCAGCGGTACGGCGCGGGTACGCGGATCGTGCTGACCTACCCGGACCTGAGCTACCGGACCACGGCGCTGGCCGACTCGATCCAGCGGATCGTCCAGGACCGCAACGCGCGCGGTGACCGGCGGGTGACCGCGCTCTACTACGACAACGCCGCGCTGGGACTGGACCTGCTCGGCTGCGACTGGCACCCGTCCCTGCACGACCACCAGATCCTGGCCGACGCCCTCATCGCGCACCTGGACGGACTGCGATAGCTCACCGACCGCGGCGCATCGGGGGCCGGGCGGCCGTCGTCTCCACCCGGTGAAGTGGTTCCCGATTCGTGCCCGGTTGACGGCGCCGTCAAGGTCGTTCAGTCACTCAGCCTGCTGATCAAGATCGGCTTCTGGATCAGGAATCCCGACTCGCGGATGAGTTGATCGTCCAGGAACATGCCGGCCTCGCCGGTCGGCGCCCAGCGGTCGTCCGAGTACACCTGCTGCACGGCGTACGAATAGTTGCGCAGCACCCGGAAGTCCCACAGCTTGTCCTGGAAGGGTATCGAGTCCTCGACCCGGCTCGGCCTGCACCGCTACGTCATCGAGCGTTGCTTGGAATGGGTCACTTGGTTCCCGCGGCTGGTCCGCCGCTACGAACGCAAGGCTTCCCACTTCCTCGGATTCCTGCGCCTGGCTTGCTCAAGGGCACCGTCACCATCCCGCCGACCCGGACGGTCCGGCCGTCCGCGACCGCCAGCACCGACGAGGGCCGGCCGAGCGCGTCCCCCTGACGGACCTCCACCCGGCCGTCCAGGATCGCGGCGAGACAGCCGGAGCTGTTCGCGTTCAGCACGTCCTCGTCGACGCCGATCGCCGGCGCGAACATCCGGGCCACCGCCACCCCGTCGCTCTCCAGCGCGTACACGAAACAGCCGAGCATCCCGGCCTGCCGGCATTCGCCGGCGAGCCGGGCGAAGTCCGGGGTGAGCGACATCAGGGTGGCCCGGTCGGCGACCGGCACCATCAGGCGCGGCGTGCCCGGTGAGGCTACCCGTATCCGGCCCGGATCGGCGACGCCGAGGGCGGCCGTCATCCCGGTGAGGTCTCCGGCTGGCTCGCTGACGGTGACTTCACCCTGGTCGAACCAGACTTCGGCGCCGCCGGGGCGCCGCGCGGCGGTGGCGGTGAAGGTACGCCCACCGGTCCGTTGCTCGACCTGCTGCTCGTCGGCCTCGCTGCGGTGCAGCAGCAGCCCGTGCAGGGCGATCGTCCCGTGCCCGCAGTTGCGCAACTCGCCGCTGCGCGTGAAGAACCGG
Source organism: Actinoplanes siamensis (assembly GCF_016862395.1). Classification (GTDB taxonomy): domain Bacteria; phylum Actinomycetota; class Actinomycetes; order Mycobacteriales; family Micromonosporaceae; genus Actinoplanes; species Actinoplanes siamensis. The sequence continues at coordinate 64,094 of NZ_BOMW01000063.1, forward strand.
ACGTCCGGCAGGTTCAGGAACGCCCCGTGCGAGGCCCCGCTCGCCCGAACGATCTCGCATCGTCCGTTGTCGTCGAGTTCCGGGTCCTCGTCGACGATCGCAGTCGGGCTGCCGCCGACCCCGTCCCGGGTGCACGCGTTCACCATGACAATCATGGTCACCTATCTTTCCCGCAGCCCGCACCCCGGACAAGCCGACAGCAGACGGCTGCCGGACAGGTGGGGTAACTCAGCTCCACCGGGTACGCGCGCAGCAGATCGTGCAGCTGAACCGCCCCGCGGTTGCCGGCGCCGGTGTCGCTGGACCGGGTCGCGGTGTCGCTTCGTGGCAATGTCGCGGGCGCCGCATCCGCCCGGTGACCTGCTGCCCGGGCTGGTGGCACATCTACGAACTGGCGCGCGGCGACGTGCGCAACCAACAGATCGACACTCGCTCGCTCTTGAGCGACGCGGGCCAGCCCTCTCGGCACACCGGGACACAACCAGGTCTGGTCCGGGCCGCACCCGATATCGTAGCCACCGGATCGATTCGGAGGAAGCCATGCGTGAGCACCGCCATCAAAACCGGCATCCGCGCCGGCATTCTGCCGGAGAACAAGAACAGGCGAGCTCGCCGGTGGGTGCGGGACTTGCTCACCTGGCCTACCTGCAGCGGACGGTCGGCAATCAGGCGGTGAACGCGCTGATCGCGCAGCGAGCGCCCAGCCAGCAGACCACCACCGAGGCAGGCCCCTCCGGCGGCAGGAAGCGGGAGCGGTCGGAATCAGTGGAGGAGGAGGAGGCGAACAACCGCCAGCGTCTCGACGATGAGGGGCAGCTCGACGAGGGCGTGATCACCCCCGAGCTCAGGCAGTGGTTGCAGAGCAAGGGAAAGCTGGACTCGGAATACCCCGACGTCGCCCCCAAGAAGGTCCATCTCATCAAGAAGGAGGACCCCGAACTGGCCTGCTGGAACTGGGCACTGACCGCGCTCACTTCGCAGGAACCGAGCTACGCCGAGTTCTGGGGGCGCCTGCAGGGCAGCATCAGCGACTTGTCGTGGTACGACGAGACTGTCGCCGCCGTACGCGTCCAATTGGACACCCTGGCCATGAAGCTGAACGACGAGGGACTGGTGCAGAAGCTGGGCGGCACCCTCGGGATGGGCGTCCGGATGGACGAGTTCGGCGAAGATCAGCGGGAGGGGAAGCGGCAGCGGGTCGGCGAGCTGCAGCAGGAGGCGGCCGAGTTGTACGTCAAGCGGCACGGCATGACCGTCGACCGCGAGAATCCGGCGGCCTGGGTGGTCTGCCACTACACGATCTCGGACGGCTTCGCGGGACCTGAGCACTGGTGGATCGAGCTACCCGGCAAGAACGGCGGCCGCGTGGTGATCCAGACCGTGCCGAAGAAAAACATCGAAATCGCAGGTGAGAACGCGCGCTGGCATGACCAGACGAGCAGCGTGGGTCGCAGTAGCGAAAAGGACAACTACCGGCGGCTGGAAGTGCCGATCAAGGCACTCAAGGGGCGACACGTCGAGATCCTCAAGGCCGGTATGGCGCAGGAGCCCGCACTGCTTGCGGAACAGTCGATGAGGTAGCTTCAGCGCGCCGAGCGGCGCGAGGCCGCGACCCGGCCGGCGCGCTCGTGAAGGCGCTCGCCGCCACCGGGACCGGGCGCTAAGGCTGATCACCGCCGTGGCCGAGGCGGGCTGGCGCGCAGGCGTCCAGGTAAAGGCCTCGCCGGCCTCGCCGACTTTCTCTAGATGATTGAGTCCTAAATCTTTGCTGGTCAATGGTCGTACGCGATGAGTGATCTTGGGTGGGATGCGCCGATGTAGCCATCACGGTCTGTACGGCTCGGATTCGATTCGCGACCGCGCGCGGGCCGCCCCAGATCAGGCTGCCATCATGACGGGGTGACTTTCGTGCCGGACAGCATGCCGTTCCGGTGGGATCTGATCACGTCGGATCAACTGGGATCGTTGCTCGACGGTACCGCGACGCCTGACCTGTGGTTCCTCGACGATCTCGTGGCGTGTACCGGGAAGGTGCTGGCCCGCAGCCGGAACGGGGATCTGTGCTTCGTGGGCAGATCCTTGGACTCGATGTTCGACCTGCTCGGCGGCGTGTTAACCGGCCGAGCTGGCGTGCAACGGCTCTACCGGCTGCCGTTGTCATTTCAACGTCCGGGGATCGGACCCGGCCGGCGCTGGCAGCGTCGTCCGTTGACACCCGCGCAGGTCGCGCAGGGCCGCCGGTTCCTGGAGACGGTCGGATTGACGCCATACGCGCTGGCACGCCGGGACCGCCCGGCGGTACTGGTAGATGTCGTTCACCAGGGCGAGACGTTCACCGAGTTGTTCACGCTGATCCGGGAATGGATCGAGCAGGAACGCCAGCCGTGGCCGGTCATCCGGCGCAAGCTGTCCTTCGTCGGAGTTACGATCCGCCGCAAGACCAGTCCGAACACCGAGCGGTGGCAGCAGCACGCCGCCTGGACCCGGACGCTGCCCGCCTGCGCGGTGGCCAACGTGTCACTCGACCCGCGAGTCTGGTCGTATCTCGGGGATCACCAGGTGAAGTTGACCCGTTCGTTACGCCCTGACCGATGGACCGCCGAGGCGCAAGGCCCCGACCGGGACGAGCACACTCGGCAGGCCCTCGCCGAGGCAGCAGCACTGGTCGCCTACGGTCGCAGCCCGACCGGCAGGCAAGCCGTCGCCCGCGCCATCGGCCGCGACCCCGCACTCAGCCAGTCGTGGCTACGTACCCTGGTCACGAGCCTGATGAAAACTTGAGTTCCGGCTACCGGCCCTGCGCCGTCGGCATTGACGAAGGCGCGGATCTGCCGCTGTCGCGCTCGGGCCGACAACGCCGTCACGGCCGGTGTCGGCGGCGGCGTACCCACGTACTGTCGTAACCGATGAGCGGACCGCCCGTCGAACTTCACTCATGCGGGCGGCCTCCCGTTGGCGTCGAGCGCTCGCGACTCAGATACCGAACCGGCTTGCCGAGCGACTCCGCGTAGGCAATCTCCCGTCGGGTTGACTCACCCAAGTAGCCGCCGGGATCCACGACGTACACCTCATCGGCCATGCGAATCTTCTGGAAGTGCACGCGGCCGACCCGCCCCTTCAGGTCCGAGCTGTCGACTGTCCAGTCGTAGTCCGGCAGCTCGGGGAGGCTGAACATGCCGAGGCTGATCACGACGCAGCCTTCCAGCGTGAGCCGCTGGTTGACCTGCGCGAACTCGGACTCGAACTTGGTCGAGCCGCAGAGCGTGACGATCCTTGCCCCACCCTCGGCCGACTGCAGCGCCTGCTGATCCTCCATGAGGTTCATGATCGGTGAACCGGCAGAGCCAGTCCATCGCCGCCCTGGGCGTCCGCTCATGCCGCCGATCGGGCGTTGCTGTCGGTTACGGATAGGCGGCTGGCTTCCAGTCGTGTCGCGATCCGGCCCTGCTCTCACCTGCGGAGGTCAGATTCGCGTAGACGTGTCCCGCTTCTCGTAGGGCAAAGATCATGAAGGGGAAACGGCCCTGACAGACGGCGGTGCGGAAGACGGCGCCGTCGCGCGCCATGCGTCACGAGGAGCACGGATCACCTTCGTGATCATCACAGCACAGCGCGATCGCCTCGTCGGCTGTCAACGGCTTCGCGCCGTCGGCGGTGCGGGCCTCCATGAACCCGGCGAACCCGGGCAGCAGCCGGCCGGTGAGGGTGTGCTGGTCGTCGCAGACCAGCGGCACCACCCCGAAGCCGATGTTGGCCAGCACGATCCCGCCCGGCCGCACCTGCCGCGCCCACGCCGCGGGCACCCGCGCCACCGAGCACGTCGCCATGATCCGGTCGTACGGGGCGTGCCCGGCGGCGCCGCGCAGCCCATCGCCGACAGCAGCCGCGGCCGGATGTCCAGGGCGAGCAGCGACGCCCGCGCAGCTTCGGCCACCACCGGGTCGATCTCGATCGACGTGAGCTGGCCGGCGCCGAGCCGGTGCGCCAGCAGCGCGGTGTTGTAGCCGGTTCCGGTGCCGACCTCCAGCACGGTGTCACCGGCGTCCGGGGCGAGCGCCTCCAGCATGCTGGCCATCAGCGACGGCTGCGACGACGAGCTGGTGGCCGTCCCGGCGTCGTCGAGCTGGGTGGCCAGCGAGTCGTCGCTGTAGACGACCGTCAGCCGCCGCTCGCGCTGGGCCGGGTCGCTGCCGTCGACGAACTCCCGGTACCTGCCCGGCTCCGGCCGCCACCAGAACCGGGTGACGAACGGGTGCCGTGGCACCTCGGCGAACGCCCGGATCCACTCCGGCGAGCGCAACGCTCCGGCCAGGATGAGCTTGTCGACGAGCTGGCGGCGCAGATGAGCGCCCGTAGCATCGATGCCGTTACCTGGCCGTTGGCGTCGGCGCGGCATCTGCTCTGGGTCGAGGGCTGATCGAACCTACGACGAGCAGCAGGACCCCGGCCAGTTCCACCGCGGCCGTCAAGGCCGGGACCGGGTGCGGCATCGACAGAGTCGGCGCAATGGCATGCCAGCTGAACAGAGCGGTGCGATCTCCGGCGTACAGAGGTAGCTGCACCGCGCCGATGCTGCTGTCCAAATGCGGCAGTGCCACCACGGCAAGTAGCGCGGCGCCGACCGAGGCAAGGCGCCGGCCGCGCCCTGCCAGCGCCGCCGCGAGCATCAACGCGGTCAGCCCAAGCGCCAGCGCTGGCAGCACGGCCAGGCTTACGGAAGTCACGGCGCTGTCCGCATCGACGCTGTAGGCGTACCGCTCCCGTTCCACGCGGACGGCGAGCGCGATGTCGACGACCCGAACCACCGCGTACCCGGTGATGAGAACAGCTGGTAGTGCCGCAGCGGCCGTCGCGCTCGGCCGCCAGCGGCCGCGGCCCCACGCCACCAGCAGGAGCGCGGCCGCGGCCAACAACGCCCCAGTGGCAGTGAGGCCAGCCTCAAAGCCCGACGGCACATCGACTCCGTTGTCTGGCTGGAGTACCTTCCACCCGTATCCTGCGGTGCCCGGGTCCGCCGGCATCGTCCGGACCGCGTCCACGGCCAGTACTGCTAGGGATGCCGGAACTGCCCAGCAGGGAGCCGGTAGCCCGCTTACGCCGGCGTAGAGCAACAGCATCCCGACGGTGAACACCTCGGCGTAGCGCCAGAGTGGGTACGCAAACAGGATGCCAGCGACATGGACTACGGCGCACGCCACCGCCGCAGACAGCAGAAGTGGACCGGGACGCACAGGGGGCATCTTGTCACAGGTCACCATCGAACGCCGCCCCGTCGACCGCCAACGGTCAGTGCGCGGATCTGCTGCAGGTGACGCGCGATCTACCCCAGGCGCGATGGGTGGCGTAGTCGCTGAGGTTGCCGAAACAGGAGACGGCCAGGAGCGTGTTGGTCTCGGCGACCGACAGGGTGTGGTGGTAGCTGGCCGCGCCGGTGATGGCCTGTTGCTGTTCGGCGTCATCTACACGCTGCCCACCGACGACGACCTGGACGCCGCGATCAACCGGCTCACCCTCGACCGCTGATGTCAGCCTCGTGTCGTAGCTGCTCACTACAACCTCGCGGATCCCTAATCGCTAACCCTAGACTTCATGATCATGACGATCGACGTGTTGCTCGGTGAGGTGACATGCCCGTCCGGGCATCTGGTGATCATGGACGGTGGTTACCTCGATCTGTGGTCTGGCGACGAGGTCCCGCACGACGAGGAACGCGCAGTCACCGACCTCGCGATCGTAGGACCAGACGCTCAGGCCGCGGCGGAGTCCTTCGACCGGCAGCCCGGGCTCCGGCTGTACGACATTCCCGTGCACGCGGTCGCCGAGTTCACCGCGACGTTTGACGAGCACTGCCGCAAACACGGATACGACGCACGCCTACAAGGGTTTGAGCAGCAGATCCCTCACCGCGAACGGGTCCGGCACGCGGTCACGGCGCGGGACCCCGGGTTCCGCGTCATGGGCGTTCCCATACTAACGGTGGAGGTGCCAGCTAACCGTGCCCTACCGGTCATCGCCGTCCCCAGCGACCACGGCTGGCAGTCCATGCGAGTCGAGCTCAGTGACGCACCGGTGGCCGACTCGTGGATCTTCTGGCACCTCGGCGTCGACAACGCACGGTTCGTCTTCGCCGACGCGGACGCATTGAGTTCGTGGGAACACGTCAAGCCGCTGGACGGGCTGGCCGACCTGGTCCTCTGGGGCCGCGATCAGGAACAGGTCGCTGCGGAATTCGGCGCTCCTCGGCTCGGTGACTCCGCCGACGTCGAGTACGGGCGGGTGGACCTGCCGGTCAAGGAGGCCTACCAGCGAGGGCTAGCCATCGAGGCGCGGCGCAACGAACCCGACGGGCCGAAATTCGCGTTCGACTTCCGACCACACTCGCATCACTGGCAGGTAATGGATTTGGTAAGAGCCTCCGACCATGAGGCCGGCGTGATCCAGCTCGATGGCGCTGACATCTTGATGGCGATGACCTCTGTCGGTGACGGCTACTTTCCCGTACATCTGGACGTCGATGCCGCCGGCATCCCGGTCGCCCTCCGCATCGACATCGCCGTCGAAGACTGACCCGTCGCTGCTGAGGAACCTGCCCCAAGACCGGGCGCTGCCCGAGTAACCGCACCCCCTGCCGCCCGGTGACCAGAATCTGTCGGCGCCAGTGACATCAACCGGCCCCTGGCTCACTCTGTCAGTTCATCGCCGACGCCAGATGCTGTGGCCGATTTGTTCAAGACGGCGTCAATGGGCCTTGGTAGTTTCGTGGCCATGGACACGGTGACCCTGGGATCTCGACACCTCAGCACGCACATTGACCGCTCCGCGCAAGATGTCTACGACTACGCGTCGGACCCGTCTCACCTGCCCGAATGGGCGCCAGGGTTGGGCAGCTCCATCGACTTGATCGATGGCAAGTGGATCATGGAGTCGCCGATGGGACGGATCGTGGTCACTTTCGCGCCCCGCAACGAGTTCGGTGTTCTGGATCATGATGTGACGCTGGCGTCGGGCAAGACCTTCTACAACCCCATGCGGGTGACCACAGATGGTGCCGGCTGCGAGATAGTGTTCAGCCTGCGGCGCCAGGCGGGAGTGAGCGACGAGGACTTCGAACGCGACGCCCACGCCGTGTTGTCTGACCTTGTCAGGCTCAAGCGAAAGGTGGAACGGCCGTAGGCTTGCGCAGCCGTGCTTCGGAATCACGGCAGGCCTCTGCAGCACCGCGTGTCGAGAGCTTGTTCGGTGAAGCGTTCGACGCACTTAATTCGGCACGAGCGCGTACCGGCGTGGAAACTGCGCCGTCACACCGCGTGACCGACGGCCCGCTGGCCGCCTCGCACGATCGGCGGCAGAAGCGTGCTTTCAGCGGCTTGGCGTGGTCCTTGGTTCTTGTCGGCGCAGCATCGCCATGTCGGCCATGAAGCAGCCGACGGCACCGGTCGCGGTGCGCCCGATCCAGACGGGATAACCGCCGTCGCCGTAGCCCGTGCCGAACGCGATGAGGTTGCCGCCCGACGCGGTGCCGGGTACCTCGAGCGGCTGGTCCGACGCCGTCAGCTCAAACGACTTCGGCTCGCTGTCGACGAGCCTGGCCATCGTGGGGAGCGCGGCGGGCCTGCTGTGCGGTCCTGGACACTGGCCTGGCCCGGGTCGAGGCGGCGTTCACCGAGCACCGTGATCGGCTCACCCCGGCGCAGTGGCACACCCTGCAGCAACTGCTCGCTCAGCTGACCGATCAACCCCACCACGACGCCGCGGAGCGGAAAAAGCCGTGATCACCGGCGACTCTGCGCGACAGCGGCTGGGGTCCGGACGCCGGTGGAACGAACTCGCCCACACGGTTGCCGAACTCGCCGCGGGAAGTGACCTGGGCCGGCGGGTGCCGTCCGACGGGGCCACCGGTGAGTACATTGTCGGGTTGTCCAAGCCGAGTTCGGCACCTACCGTGTCGAGGAGTTTGAGCATCCGGTCCGTTTTGCCATCGTCGTCCTGCGACTCAGATGTGGGTACAGATGGGGCCAGGGCGAGCGCGGCAAGCGCCGCCCCGTACGCCGCATTCCAATCGACAGCATGACAGGAGCAGCAGCCCTTGCCCTGCGGACTCCAGTCAGTCGTTGCCAGAGCGACGGCGAGGACGACATGCATGGTGGTTCGTCGCTGAGGTCCGGGCGGGGAAGGTCGCTCAGCACCGCGATGGCGTACCGCACCCGGCGTTCCTCGGGCTGCGCCGGCTCGACGTAGTCGTCGCCGCGGGTGGCATCGACAGCCCTATCCACGAGAGCTTGCATTTCCGAGGGGCGAAGCCGAGGACCCATTTCGGCTCGCTGACGGTGTACGGGCCGACTGCGGTGAACCCATAGTGATGGAAGCCGAGATCTTTGCCGGCGAGCAACTGGTGCGCGATGAAGATCGGAGGCTGGGCCTTGCCCTTCCGGGACACAGGGGCCGTTGTCTTCGACCTGCACACGGACGCGCGCAGGGGTGGCGTTGTCGTCGGTGCCGATGCGGATGGCGGAGGCGCCACCCTGGACGCCGACCGCGACCAAGCCGTGAACGTTGACCGTGCGGCCGTGCTCCCTGACTTTCGACGACCAGGGCGTCGACCCACACGAATGTATACGGGCCGGCATCCAGGGCCGTTGCGAACGCTTCGGCCCGGGCGTCCAAGTGGCGGAGCATTTCCGAGACCTGCGCCTTGGACAGCCTGTCTGAGCCCCGCGGCGATTCGCTCCGGCGCCACCGCCGCCCGTTAGTCCAGGCCCTGATGCAACTACATCACATCCGTGCACTGCCCTGGCCGGCTTCACCACAACAGGTGAATGAACTTGGACTCGTCTATTCGACTTCCGCAGCCGGTGCCGTCTCCGGACACGCAGCCGGCCTGGCTCCAGGAGTAGTCTTCCCAGGTGGGCGACGGGTCGGTGGCGTTGAAAAGGTATGAGCCGGTTGTTTCGATGGTGCCGGCTGCGCTTCGCAGGCCATCAAGGAATCCGCCGATCTGCTGATCGGTTTTCTTGATCCGATCCTGGAAACCCGTACATGGTGTCGAGCGCATATGCAGGGATGGGTTCGATACCACTCCCTCGCGTTCGACCGGCCCGGCGAGGATGCTGGTCTGCCCGGTGTCGCTGCATGACGCGACGAACGTCGGGCCTGTGGTTTGTGAGCGCAGTGTTCTCGGGATGCGTGAACGAATCGACATCTCAGTCATAAGCAGTTCTGGTCCGGGGACCGTTGTGGCGTCGCTGAACTGTCGGTATATCCATTCAGGTGCTGCGGATCCATGCCAGAGTTCGGCGCAGGAGGAGATCTGCAGGGATCCGCGTGGGGCTGTTACCCAGGCATCGATGCAGTCGGATACCTTGAGTTCGAGGCCTCCTGTGGATCGTGCTCCGCCCTGTGCCTGTCGGTCCACGGCCCTCGGTAGAGTTCGTGCCTGCGGTCCAGTGGGCGTCGTCGCCGTCATGGCGAGAGCCACCGACGACTTCTCGCTTTCGGCGCGGCCGACCACCACTGCTAGGCCTGTCGGGCTTCGGATGCCGCTCCAGACGAGGTGAACCGTGATGGTGCCATCAGGGGATCGCAGGACTGCCAGCTTGGCATCGCCGGCGTCGACGTGGCGTCCGGCGGCTCGTTCTCGCGCCAGGTGCTCCGTTACGTCCTGGTGTGATGTGAGATCGGTTTCCGATACCGCGCTGGCGGGACGGGTCTCCGTCGCGATGTCGGCGGTGGTGAACTGGGTCAGCGACGTGCCGACGTGCCAAGCGGCGTGAACCGCGATGGCTGCTGCACCGGCCAGCACGCTGACTGCCGCCGCGGCGTACGCCAGCCGCACGAAGCCTCGGCGGGGATTCGCGCGTGAAACGTCGCTGTCCGTAGTCATGCCGCGCCCAGCACCTTCGTCATGCAGTACGACAACCCGTCTTGGGAGTTGTGCGATACCGCGCGGGACTCGTAGATGATCACGTCGCTGGCAACCCGCTTGATGAGGCCCGCGGCCGTGTCGCCGGCCACGACGGGATCCGTCTTGGACGAGGTGACGCAGGTCTTGGCGGCCGGCAAGGACAACTCCCTGGAGGGCTCGCCGGCACAGGGCAGCATGAGCTCGGTGACGATCCGGGAGGTCACATCATCAGGCAGACCGGCCTTGAGTTTCTCACTCGAGGTGGTCGCTGAGCAGACTTCGTCCAGCTGAGCAAGGAAGGCCGGCGATACGGAGTTGGTACCGTACCGGTGCCACAGGTTGTCGGAGAATTCGCCGATCACCTCGGGTGTCCGCTTCTTCATCACCGCATCGGTAGCCTCGCTCTGCTCGGCTTCGGCGGCGTAGCCCAGCCCGACGAACGCTGAGGCAGCATCGAAACTGGTCACGGGCAGCGATCTGGACTCCACCGTCTGCTGCTTGTATGCACCGGGTGCTGTTCCGAAGTCTTTCTCGATCAGCTGCGCCCGCCGCGTCGCGAAGGAGACAGCGTCTGTGCCTACTGGGAACGGGCGTGCGAGTACCGCCCATTTGAGGTTCTCAGCTGCTTCTGCGCCGGTCAGGTAGCTGTACCGAGCCGCACCGAACGAGTGACCGACGAAGCCCTCCAGATCCAGCGACTCGTGAGTGGTCACGGCGTTCACCACCTGCGCGTATTCCTGAGGTGTGAAGCCCCATCGTCCCTGCCCGATTTCACAGATGCGCTGAAGAGCAGCCGCACGGTCCGGAATGTCGCCCGCCGCGGCACGCACGCTGCCGTAGTAGGCGGCAAGGGCCTCCGCGCAGGAGTCGTCGAGGGACTGCGTGACCCAGGGCTCCTCGATGACCAGCAGGTTGTAGCCGCTCAATTGTGGAAGCTGAGCGGCGTAGTCACTCAGGTGGTACGTGCCGGACAGCGGCGCGATCCCCGGCCCGCCCAGATCGAGAATGGCCGTGCGTCGCGTCGCCGTGGACGCCTTGACCAGGCTATAGCGCCACTCGCGTCCGTTCAGTGGCAAGGTGGCGCACATCTCACGCGCGTCCTCGCACGGGTCCTTGACCTCCGTAACGGCGTTCGCGCTGGGCTGCGGCTTGCCGCTGGTCGAACTCAGGGCGGCGGCGACGCCAAGGCTCGCAGCCATGACGACGATGATGATCGCGGCGAAAGGCAGCCGGCCAAAGGTGAGCCGGCTGCCTCGTCCGCGCGAATCGGTTTTCGCGCTCATGTCGTGGTTACCAGCCACTGTCCTTGCGGACGAACTCGTCCAGCGTGGTCAAGGAGAAGTCACCGTACTTGCGGTCGACCGCGGCCCACGTGTAGTCGGCCCAGCTCGGCACAACCGTCTTGTCCTTGGCCGTGTAGTCGCCGGCCATGTCGTCGTACAGGACCTTCTTGGTGGTCTTGCCCTTGAACTGGACGCCGATTTCCTTTCGGCCCCAGGTACCCACCGGGTTCACCGAGTCGCACCGGTGGAGCGGGATACCGAGCTGACCACTGACTCCGGCCCTGGTGAAGCCCAGGGTGACGGTCTGGGTGGCTTCACAGTTAGTCGCGCTCGCCGTCGGAGTAGCGCTGTTCAGTGCGGTGATCGCGTCTGAACCCGCCCAGGGACGAGACCGGATGGTGAACTCCCGGGTGTAGGGAATCCACGAGTAGTCCGCCCGGCTGAACCGACCAAACCGATTATAGATCCAGTGGTTTGTGCCCTTCTCCGCCCACTTCTCCCAGCACGACCAGAGATAGTGGTCGTCGACTCCGGTGGACTCCCAGTACTGCTCGATGCAGCCGTACTTGTACCGGTACATGTTCTTCGGCGCGGTGCCGTAGTCGTAACCGTCACCGGCAGGCGTGACCTGCTCGTCGGTCTGCGTGTCGAGGAAGATGCTGCCGAAGCCGACCGGCGTCTCCTTGCCGTCCTCCGCAACCTTGGCGACGGTCACCTTGTGGGGCGCTTTACCTTCGTCCCAGAGCAGGTTTACCTCGGCCCCCGCGATGTTGGGATCCGGAACCGCCGCGACCTGGACCTGAGCCGTGTCGGTGAGCCGACCCGCGCGCGCCAGCTTGTCGACGTGTCCCTTGACTCGGACCTGGAGCTTAGCCTCCTTGGACCCGACTTTGCTGGCGCGCCGGGTGGCCTTGCCCAGCGCCGTCGCGTCAACCGTATCGACCGTAATCGTCGGCTTCTCAGCCGCCGTTGCCAGGGACGGGAACAAGAGAGAACCGGCTACGGTCACCAGAGCGATGACGGCAAGATCGAGCTTTCGGCCTGCGTAGTTTTGATGCTTTCTCAGTGCTGTGCGCACTACGTATTTCCTCCCGTGAAACTCAAGATCATCTGAGCGCGAGGAGTTTGGATGAGTAGACCGCAATACGTCAATTTCCTGTTAGGACAACGGAGGCCTTGAATTCTTTTAGACTGTCACGCTCCACGTCCCCGAAAATACTTCCAAGACGGACAAAAATTTCTAAATCCCCCGCTGTCTCGTCACTCTGAGCACCTTGACTCCCACCTGAGCGCAGCGACTGTGAATTAAAGCACTGAGGTATCGTCGACCCCGTCATTGCGACCAAACGGATACGAACCTCAGTCGCAGGACCTCAGCGCCCCACAGATCGAGCGTCAGCTTCGGATACTTCCTCCGCAAGGCTGCAAGCTCGTCGAGTATCTGAATAGGCTCCGTGCGCGCCGAAGTGACCACAACCAGGTGATCCGCAGCGAACGGGAGCGGCCCCGAAGTGAAGTCGGCGACCGCCTTCCGCCCGAGACCCTCTCCGAGACCTCCAAGACGAGCTTCTACGGAACCCCGCCAGCACATCGATCGCTTCCGCCTTGTCCGTCACGACCGCCGTAACGAGCATCGATAGGTGTCAGATGCCCCATCCTCACCGATCACGCTCCGTCACCGCCGACCAGACCGGAGGCGGACCCTATGGATGCGCTGATCTGCCGATG
>NZ_BOMW01000064.1 GCF_016862395.1 Actinoplanes siamensis
GGCGGTCGGCCGGTGGGACGGCCGACCGCCGCCACTCGGCACGGAGTGGCTGGACGAGGAGCTGGCCCGCCTGCCGCCGCAGGACCGCGCGGCGGGCCGGCTGGCCCTGCTGACCGCCAAGGCCGCGTATCGGGTGGACGGCAGCACCGTGGCCCGATGGCGCGAGCGGCAACCCGCGGACCGCGCGCTGCTCTCGCTGACGTCCTGGGCCGCGCTCACCGCGGCCGGGCGGCTCACCGGCCTGGCGGCGGGCACCGCCACCGCGCCGGACGTCCGCTGACGGACGCGCCGGCCGGGAGAGCCTGCCGGGTCGTGGTGATCCGGCCGCAGAGACGGAGGATCGATGGCACGGGTATGGGGGGCGCTGCGCCGGCTGGCGATGGCGCCCGCGCTGTTCGACGTCACTTTCGCCGCGCGCGGCTTCCCCGGCGCCGGGTCGCCGGCGGCGCCGTCGCTCGAGGCGGTGCCGCAGGCGGTGATCTGCGGCTTCGAGTGGGGCATCGAGGCCGGCGGACTGTGGGAGGTGCAGCGGCGGCTCGATCTGGTGGACCCCGTGCACCGCGGCTTCGCGTACGAGGGCGCCACGATGGCGTTCACCATCCGCGACGTCCTGGGACGGCCGGGGCGACGCACCCGGGAGCTGCTCGAAGGACCCGGGGAACGGCACATCTTCCTGGCGTACATAGGAATCGGGTTCGCGATGGCCCGGCTGCCGCGGCAGCTGTGGCGCAAGGTCGTGCCGGACCTGCCCGTCTCCGCCTATCACCCGACGATGAGCTGGCTCGCGGTGGACGGGTACGGGTTCGACCGCGCCTACTTCGACACCACCCGGTGGGTCGACCGGGCGGTCGTCCCGGACCCCTATCCGTGGCAGGGCGACCCGGGCTACTTCTCCCGCGCGGTGGACCAGGGCATCGGCCGGGCGCTGTGGTTCGTCCACGGCGCGACGGTGCCCGCCGTCGCGGCGGCCGTGGGGCGGTTCGCCGAGCACCGGCGCGCCGACCTGTGGAGCGGTGTCGGCCTGGCCGCGACGTTCGCCGGCGGCTGTGATCGCGGGGCCCTGCGCGCGTTGCGAACGGCGGCGGGGGAGTCGGCCCCGCACCTCTGCCAGGGCGCCGTGTTCGCCGTCAAGGCGCGCCACCACGCCGGTCTGGTGCCGGAGCACACCGAGTGGGCCGCGAACGCGCTCACCGGCCTGTCCGTCGCCGACGCCGTGCGCCTGGCCGACGACACCGTGGCCGGTCCGCGGGACGGCGGGCCGGAACCGGCGTACGAGATCTGGCGCCGTCGTATCCGTGATCATTTCGTGCCGGTACGACCGTCCTGACGTCAATGGTGGAAATTGCTTTACCGCGACCCGCCGGGGTTGCCCGGGTCACACAGCAGCACGCCGGAAGTAGACCGTTCATCCGCCATTGAACGACGATCGTTGAAGTCAATAGGCATAGCCTTTTTGGGGAAATCATGACCGGTATTCTCGGTGCTTTTCGCCGGCGCCTGTTCACGCCCGGCGCTGTGGAGACGAAACTGGAGACCCGAGGTTTCCATTTCAAGAACGCGGTGGCGCGGGACAACCTCGAAACGATCGGTGAGACTTTCCTCGAAGGGCTGGGAAATGCCTGCGAGGTGTCGTGTCCCGACGATGTCCTCGAACCCCTGCAGGCTGTTCCGGTCCGGTACCGGGGCTTCGCCTACGAGGGCGCGGCGATGGGTTTCGCGATCCGTGACGCCCTGCCGGTGGGCCGCCGGGATCACATCCGGCGCTTCCTGGACGGCTCGGGCGACCCGCACCTCTACATGGCGTTGATCGGTGTCGGCTGGGCGATGGCGCGCCTGCCGCGGCCGCTGTGGCGGCGCATCATGCCGGCCGACCCGCTGCTGAACTGGCTGGCGCTGGACGGCTACGGATTCCACCAGGCGTACTTCCGCACCGACCGGTACGTCCGGGAGCACTATCGGGAGACGGAGTTCGGCTGGCCGGCCGACACCACCGGAACATACGCCGGGCGCGCCATCGACCAGGGCATCGGTCGCGCGCTGTGGTTCGTCGGCGGCTGCGATGCCACAGTCGTCGCGGGCCTCGTGGAGGGTTACCCGGCCGACCGCCGCGCCGAGCTGTACAGCGGGGCCGGGCTGGCCGCCACGTACGCCGGCGGAGCGGACGACGCCGAGCTGAAGTGGTTCCTGGACCGGGCCGGCGACCATCGGGCGCAGGTGGCGCAGGGTTCGGCCTTCGCCGCCTCCGCCCGGGTCCGGGCCGGCCTGGTGGTACCGCACAACGAGGCCGCCAACCGGGTGCTCTGCGGCATGAGCACGGCCGAGGCCGCGCAGCTGTGCGATCGGGAACGTCCGCGGGACGGCGCCGCCCGGGGCGGTACGCCGGCTTACGAGGTGTGGCGGCAACGGGTCGCCGGCCAGTTCGTGTCACTGGGGAGGAATTGATCATGCGGGTAGCCCGCTGGTTGCGCAGGAACCTGCCGGGAATCGTCGCGCTGGCGCTGATGGCGACTCTGTTCCAGGCAGCGCGGCTGCCGTACGCCTCGGCCGCCGAGACGGATCGCATCGCCGCCGGATACTCGTTCCGGCCGTTGTCGATCAGTCTTCCCGCAGGCCTGCCGCAACAGAACATTCGAGAGGTCAACCAGCAGTACCGGAACATCGCCGGATGGATCTCCTCGGTCGGTTCCGCGGTCGCGATGAACGACCTCGACGGCGACGGGCTCGACAACGACCTCTGCATCACCGACCCGCGCACCGACACGGTCACGGTCACGCCGGTGCCCGGCGCCCGCGCCGACCGGTACGTGCCCTTCGCGCTCGACCCGGCGCCGCTGCCGACCAACGACGTGATGGCGCCGATGGGTTGCGTCCCGGGCGACCTCAACGAGGACGGCCGGATGGACCTGGTGGTCTACATGTGGGGCCGGACGCCGATCGTGTACCTGGCCCGGCCCGGTGCCTCCACGCTGGCCAACGCGGCCTACCAGCCGACCGAGCTGGTGCCCGGGGTCGGTACCGACCGCTACACCGGCCCGCAGTGGAACACCAACACCGTGGCCCTGGACGACTTCGACGGCGACGGCCACCTGGACGTGTTCGTCGGCAACTACTTCCCGCAGGGCCCGGTGCTGGATCCCACCAAGGACAGCGGCGTGTCGATGAACCACTCCATGTCGCAGGCGTTCAACGGTGGGGAGGACTACTTCTTCCGGTGGACGGCGTCCACCCGAGGCGACACGCCGGGGTTCACCTTCGAGCAGCTCAACGATGTACTGCCGGGTGACGTGTCGAAGGGCTGGGCGCTTGCCTCCGGCGCCAACGACCTCGACGGCGACGCGCTGCCGGAGCTGTACGTGGCCAACGACTTCGGGCCCGACCGGCTGCTCTACAACCAGTCGGTGCCCGGGAAGCTGCGGTTCGCGACGGTCGAGACCGGCCGGACGCCGCTGGTGCCCAAGTCGAAGCGGGTCGGCGCCGACTCCTTCAAGGGCATGGGTGTCGACTTCGGTGACCTCAACGGCGACGGCAAGTACGACCTGTACGTCAGCAACATCGCTACCTCGTTCGGCCTGGAGGAGAGCCACTTCGCGTTCGTGAACGACGCGTCCAGCCAGGAGGAGCTGCGCCGCAAGCTCAGCGACGGCGACGCGCCGTTCACCGATCGCAGCTCCGATCTCGGACTCGCCTGGTCGGGCTGGGGCTGGGACGTGAAGCTCGCCGATTTCAACAACAGCGGCAAAACGGTGGTCGCCCAGGCGACCGGGTTCGTCAAGGGCGACGTCAACCGCTGGCCGTTGCTGCAGGAGCTGGCGATGACCAACGACGCCCTGCTGCCGGACACGACGGTGTGGCCGCACGTGGCCGACGGCGACGACATCGGCGGCTCACAGCGCCTGCACTTCTTCGTCCCCGGCAGGGACGGCCGGTACGTGGACGTGGCCAAACAGCTCGGTCTCGCCGTGCCGGTGCCGACGCGGGGCATCGCCACCGGTGACGCCGACGGCGACGGCCGGCTCGACTTCGCGGTGGCGCGCCAGTGGGACGCCCCGATCTTCTACCACAACACCGGCCGGGCCGAGGGCGCGTACCTCGGGCTGCGGCTGCTGCATCCGGCAGCCGGACCGGCCAGGACGGGTTCCCCGGTGGTCGGCGCGCAGGCCACGGTGATCACCCCGGACGGGCGCAGCCACATCGGGCGGGTCGACGGCGGCAGTGGTCACTCCGGCAAACGGAGCAACGAGATCCACCTCGGGCTCGGCGCCGATGTGACCGGTCCGGTGCAGGTGCAGCTCCGGTGGCGCGACCGCTCCGGCCAGACCCACGAGCAGAGCCTGCGGCTGAACCCGGGCCGGCATGTGCTCGAGCTCGGCAGCGACGTTCAGGAAAGGTGACAGAGATGGCTCAGACGGCTGCTAATCCCCCCCGACACGATCCCAAGGTCATCAAGGCACTGCGCAACTTCGCCATCTCGATCACGGTCTTCAACATCCTCGGTTACACGGTGCTGGGCTTCGAGCAGGCCTGGGCATGGCCGTTCATCGCACTCGCCACCGGCTACACGACCGAGATCGCGCTGGAGATGATCGGCGCGCGGATCGAGGGACGCGCCAGCCGCTTCCGCGGCAACGGCCTGCGCGGGCTCGTCGAGTTCCTGTACCCGGCGCACATCACCAGCATGGCCCTGAACATGCTGATCTACGTCAACGACCGGGTGCTGGCCATGATGTTCGGCGTGGTCGTCGCGATCGGCGCCAAGTGGGTGCTGCGGGCACCGGTACGCGGACGGATGCGCCACTTCATGAACCCGTCCAACTTCGGCATCGCCGTCGTCCTGCTCGTCTTCCCCTGGGCGAGCGTCGCGCCGCCGTACCACTTCACCGAGCACATCACCGGCGCCTGGGACTGGGTCATCCCGGGGATCATCATCGTCGGCGGCACGATGATCAACGGCAAGCTGACCGGCCGGATGTGGCTGATCCTGGGCTGGGTCGGCGCCTTCGCCCTGCAGGCGGTGGTGCGCGGCCTCCTGCTGGACACGTCGATCCCGGCCGCCCTGGCCATGATGACCGGCGTCGCGTTCATCCTGTTCACCAATTACATGATCACCGACCCCGGTACCTCGCCGTCGCACCCGGCCGCGCAGGTCGCCTTCGGCGGGGGAGTCGCGGCGGTTTACGGGCTGCTCACCGGCTTCAGCATCCCGTACGGGATCTTCTTCGCCACCGCTGCCGTCTGCCTGCTTCGCGGCGGCTACCACTGGGCGCTGCACCTGTCGAAGAACGTCGCGCCGGCCGGGCCCGCGCCGGCTCAGGCACCCGGCCCGGCCGGCCCGGCCGGGGCCACCCCGCAGTCAGCCGCTGTCGGGCAGAGCAACGGGCACCGGGCCGACGGGACCAAGGACGCGGAGGAGGTCGTGCTCGCATGAGCGAACGCATCGCGATCGTCGGGATGGCGTGCCGATATCCGGACGCCGCCTCGCCCGTCGAGTACTGGGAGAACATCCTGGCCGGGCGGCGCGCGTTCCGGCGGCTGCCCGCCGAGCGGATGAGCCTCGACGACTACTACTCGCCCGACCCCTCCGCGCCCGACCGGTTCTACACCAGGTACGCGGCGGTCATCGAGGGCTACGAGTTCGACCGGTTCGCCTACAAGATCGCCGGCAGCACCTTCCGCTCCACCGACCTGACCCACTGGCTCGCCCTGGACGTCGCCGCGACGGCCCTCGCCGACGCCGGCTTCCCGATGGCCGAGGGCCTGCCGCGCGAGCGTACCGGCGTGATCGTCGGCAACACGCTCACCGGGGAGTTCTCCCGGGCCAACCTGATGCGCCTGCGCTGGCCGTACGTGCGGCGGGTGATGGCGACCGCGCTGGCCGCCCAGGACTGGAGCGCGCAGCGCGTCGCCGAGTTCCTGGCCGGCGTGGAGGCGTCCTACAAGGAGCCCTTCCCGGCCATCGACGAGGACACGCTTGCCGGCGGGCTCGCCAACACCATCGCCGGGCGCATCTGCAACTACTTCGACCTCAAGGGCGGCGGGTACACCGTCGACGGCGCCTGCTCGTCCTCGCTGCTGTCGGTCGCCACCGCGTGCGGCCAGCTCGGCGCCGGTGACCTGGACGTGGTGGTGGCCGGCGGCGTCGATCTCTCCATCGACCCGTTCGAGATGATCGGCTTCGCGAAGACGGGCGCCCTGGCGCGTACCGAGATGCGGGTGTACGACGCCGGGTCCAACGGTTTCTGGCCCGGCGAGGGCTGCGGGATGGTCGTGCTCATGCGGGAGCGGGACGCCCGCGCCGCCGGGCATCGCGTCTACGCCACCGTCGCAGGCTGGGGAGTGTCGTCCGACGGCAAGGGCGGCATCACCCGGCCCGAGGTGGACGGTTATCAGGTCGCGCTGCGCCGGGCGTACGAGCGGGCGGGTTTCGGCATCGAGACGGTCGGTCTCTTCGAGGGGCACGGCACCGGCACCAAGGTGGGCGACGCCACCGAACTCGCGGCGCTCTCCCGGGCCCGTCAGGCCGCCGACCCGTCCGCGCCGCCGGCGCCGATCAGCTCGGTCAAGGCCATGATCGGGCACACCAAGGCAGCGGCCGGGGTGGCCGGTCTGATCAAGGCCGCGCTGGCCGTGCACGCGCAGGTTCTACCGCCGGCGGTCGGCTGCCCCGACCCGCACCCCCTGCTCACCGGCGACGCCCCCGCCCTCCGTGTGCTGCGCCGCGCGGAGCCCTGGCCCGCGGACGTCGCGCTGCGCGCCGGGGTGACCGCGATGGGATTCGGCGGGATCAACACCCACGTCGTCCTGGAGGGCACGCAACCGGGCCGGCGCCGGGCCTTCACCGGCCGCACCCGCCGGCTCGCCGCCTCGGCACAGGACCACGAGTTGCTGCTGGTCGACGGCGCGTCGCCCGAGCAGCTCAGGGAGCGGGTCTCGGGCCTGGCCGGCTTCGTCGGCACCGTCGCGTACGCCCAGCTCGCCGACCTGGCCCGGACGCTGCAGACCGAGCTGCGTGACCTGCCCTACCGCGCCGCGGTGGTCGTGTCCTCGCCGGAGGACGGCGAGCAGCGGTTGCGCCGGCTGGCCGAGGCGCTCGACGGGGGCGAGACCACGATGATCGGCGCCGACCGGCGCAGCTTCCTCGGGCATGTCGCCGGAGCGGTCCGGATCGGATACCTCTTCCCCGGCCAGGGCTCCGGCCGGGGCACCACGGGTGGCGCGCTGCGGCGCCGCTTCGTCGAGGTCGAGGAGAGGTACGAGCAGTCCGGCCTGCCCACCAGCGGGGACCTCGTCGCGACGGCCGTGGCGCAACCGCGCATCGTCACCGGCTCGATGGCCGGGCTCCGGGCCCTGGACCTGCTCGGCCTCACCGCTACCGTGGCCATCGGCCACAGTCTCGGCGAGTTGTCGGCCCTGCACTGGGCGGGCGCCATGGACGAGGACACACTTCTCGCCGTGGCGGCGCTGCGCGGGCGCGCGTTGGCCGACCACAGCGCGCCGGGCACGATGGCCGGGATCAGCGCCGGCCCGGAGCTGGTGGACGAGCTGCTGTCGGACCTCGACGTCGTCATCGCCGGATACAACGGACCGGCGCAGACGGTGATCGCGGGCACCGCCGTCGACGTGGAGACGGCGTGCCGCCGTGCCACCGGCGCGGGGGTGAACTGGACGAGGCTCGCCGTGTCGCACGCCTTCCACTCACCGCTGGTGGCACCCGCCGCCGAGGTGCTCAGGGCCGGGCTCCGATCGCGGGACTTCGGCGTCATCGGCGCGCGGGTGATCTCCACGATCACCGGCGAGAGCCTACCGGCAGACGCGGACATCCCCGGTCTGCTGCACCGGCAGATCACCGATCCGGTGCTGTTCTCCCAGGCCGTGTCCCTCGCGGCCAAGGACGTCGACCTCTTCATCGAGGTCGGTCCGGGGCAGGTGCTGGGCAACCTGGCGACCAGCATCACCGACGTGCCCTCCGTCTCCCTCGACACCGACGACGAGACCTCCGCGGGGTTGCTGCGGGTGGCTGCGGCGGCGTACGTCACCGGCGCCCCGGGCCGGTACTCGGCGCTCTTCGACGACCGGGTGAACCGCCGCCTCGAGGTCGGTGCGCGGTTCTCGTTCTTCGCGAGCCCGTGCGAGGCCGTCCCGGCGGTCGACCTGCCGGACGCCGTACCGGCCCGGCCGGCTCCGGACCGGTCCGCGGCCGAGCCGGTGACCGAGCCGGTCGCCGGGCCGCAGCCGAACACCGAGTCCGGGCTGGAGCTGCTGCGGCGCCTGACCGCGGAACGGGCCGAGCTGCCGGCCGAGATGGTCCGTGACGACAGCCTGCTGCTGGACGACCTGCATCTGAGCTCCATCACCGTGGGCCAGGTGGTCAACCAGGTGACCCAGCAGCTGGGCCTGGCACCGGCTCTGGCCCCGACCAACTTCGCCACCGCCACCCTGCGGGAGCTGGCCGACTTCCTGGAGGAGCTCTCCGCGACCGCGGAGGACGGCGACCCGGCCGAGCGTTCCGTGGTCACCGGGGCGGCGCCCTGGTCGCGCCCGTTCGAGATCGATCTGGTCCCGTCGCCACGGCCGGTGGCCGGCCCCGCCGAGCCGGACGGCGAGTGGCAGTCGTACGGCGCTCCGGGTGCCCCGGTCGCCGAGGAGCTGCGCCAGGCGCTGTCCGTGGCCGGCGTCGGCCCCGGCGTGCTCGTCTGGCTGCCCGAGGACTGCGCCGAGCCGGACCTGGGCGCGGTGCTGGCGGGCGCCCGGGCCGCCCTCGCCGGTGGCGCCGGCACGCGTTTCCTGCTGGTGCAGGCGGGCCGGGGCGCCGCCGGGATGGCCAAGACCCTGCGGCTGGAGGCGCCAGGGATCCGCACGACCGTGGTGCGCCGGCCCGCCGGTCCACCCGCCGCGGGGTTGGTGGCGGAGATCGTTGCCGAGGTCGCCGCCACCAGCGGCTTCACCGAGACGGTGTACGGGCCGGACGGTCAGCGGCTGGTTCCGCTGCTGCGGCCGATGCCGATCGAGCCGTCCCGCCGGGAGGCGCCGCTGTCGGCGACCGACGTGGTGCTGGTGACCGGCGGCGGCAAGGGCATCACCGCGGAGTGCGCGCTGGCGCTCGCCGCCGACAGCGGCGCCGCGCTCGGACTGCTGGGCCGCGCGGATCCGGCCTCGGACGCCGAGCTGGCGGCGAATCTGCACCGGATGAACGAGGCCGGCCTGCGGGTGCACTACGCCCGCGCCGACGTCGGCGACGCGGCGCAGGTACGCCGTGCCGTGTCCGAGGTCACCGCCGCGCTCGGCCCGGTCACCGCGGTCCTGCACGGCGCCGGATACAACGCCCCCACCGCGCTCACCGGCCTGGACGCGGAGTCGTTCCGCCGTGCCCTCGCGCCGAAGGTCGACGGCATCGCGGCCGTGATCGAGGCGGTCGGCGCGGACGACCTGCGGCTGCTGGTCACGTTCGGCAGCATCATCGGCCGGGCCGGGCTCCGCGGTGAGGGACACTACGCCACCGCGAACGAGTGGCTGGCCGACTACACCGCCGCGTTCGCCGCCGAGCACCCCGCTTGCCGGACGGTCTGTGTCGAGTGGTCGGTGTGGTCCGGCGTCGGTATGGGCGAGAAACTCTCCGTGGTGGAGGGGTTGCGCCGGGACGGTGTCACACCGATCGGTTCCGACGACGGCGTACGGGTCCTGCGGCGGCTGATCGCGGACCCGGACGTGCCGCCGGTCGTCGTGGTCAGCAGCCGGGCCGACGGCTTGGACACCATCCGGCGCGCGGAGCGCGAGCTCCCGTTGCTGCGGTTCCTGGAACGGCCCCTGGTCCACTACCCCGACATCGAGCTGGTCACCGAGGTCCACCTGAGCGTGGGCAGCGACCGTTACCTGGAGGACCACCGGCTCGACGGCGACCTGCTGTTCCCGGCGGTGTTCGGGATGGAGGCCATGGCCCAGGCCGGCGCCTCGCTCACCGGCAGCCCGGGTGCGCCCACCTTCGAGCGGGCCGAGTTCCTGCGGCCGATCGTCGTGCCGCCGGACGGCAGCACCACGCTGCGCATCGCCGCCACGGTGACCGGGCCCGGCACCGTGACCGCGGTGATCCGCAGCTCCGAGACCGCGTACACCACCGACCACTTCCGGGCCCAGCTCACCTGGGCAGACGCGGGAGACCTGGACGGCCCGCCGCGGCCGGCGGCCGGGGACCTGCCGGAGGTTCCGCTCGACCCGGACACCGATCTGTACGGCGCTCTGCTGTTCCAGGGCGGCCGGTTCCACCGGCTGCGGCGCTACCACCGCGCCGCGGCCCGTGACATCGACGTGACGGTCGCGGTCACCGGGCAGACGCGGTGGTTCGCTCCGCACCTTCCCGACGGGCTGGTCCTGGGCGACCCGGGCATGCGCGACACGCTCATGCACGGCAACCAGGTCTGCGTGCCGGACGCAACCCTGCTGCCGGTCGGTGTCGACCGGATCGTCCCGGCCGGCCAGCGACCCGACGGGGAGGTACGCGTCTGCGCCACCGAGCGCAGCCGGGACGGCGACACCTACGTCTACGACATCGCGGTACGCGACACGGACGGTACTGTCGTCGAACGCTGGGACGGCTTGCGCCTGCGCGCGGTGCGGCGCACGGACGGCCGGGGCCCGTGGGCGCCGGTGCTGCTCGGCACCTATCTGGAACGATCGCTTGCCGACCTCATCGGGACGCCCGTCACGGTGGTGGTCGAACCGGCGGGCGGGGACGCGCGCCGCGAGTCCACCGCCCTGGCGGTGAGCCGGGCGATCGGGGCGGGCACCGAGGTCCGGTACCGGCCGGACGGCCGTCCCGAGATCGACGGCGGGCTCACCGTCTCGGCCTCGCACGGCGCCGGCGTCACCGTGGCGGTCGTCTCGGCGGCGATGGTGGCCTGTGACATCGAGCCGGTCGTCGAGCGCCCGGAGGCGGACGCGGACGCGCTCGCCGGTCCGCACGCGTCGCTCGCCGCCCAGATCGCGCGGCAGAACGGCGACGGCGCCGCCACCGCCTTCACCCGGGTGTGGACTGCCGTGGAGTGCCTGCAGAAGGCCGGTGCGCCGGTCGACGGCCCGCTGAGCCTGCAACCAGGCCGCAGCGGCGCCTGGACCCTGCTGGCCTGCGGAGACCTGCGGATCGCGTCGCTGGCCACCGCGCTCGGTCCGGACGGCACCCCCGTGGTGGTGTCGGTACTCGTTGACGGGAGCAACTGACCATGACCGCTTATTTCGAGTACCGGCACACGGTCGGCTTCGAGGAGACGAACCTCGTCGGCAACGTCTACTACGTGAACTACCTGCGCTGGCAGGGGCGGTGCCGGGAGATGTTCCTCAAGGAGCGTGCCCCGGAGGTCCTCGCCGACCTGGCGGACGGGCTCAAGCTGTTCACCCTCAAGGTGGACTGCGAGTTCTTCGCGGAGATCACCGCCTTCGACGAGCTGGCGATCCGGATGAGCCTGGTCGACCTGGCCCAGACCCAGGTCGAGTTCGCCTTCGACTATGTCCGGCTCGACCCCGACGGTGGTGAGGCTCTCGTCGCCCGCGGCCGCCAGCGAGTGGCCTGCATGCGCGGCCCGAACACCCGGACGGTGCCCACCCGCGTGCCGGAACCCTTGACCCGCGCGCTCGCGTCGTACGCGCCCGTGCGGGTCTGAACCGGCGGAGGCGGGCGATGAATGGAACGAGCTGGTCCTACGACGTCACGGACGCGGCCGCGCTGCGGCGCGGATTCGCGGCCTTCGCCACCGGGGTCACGATCGTCGCGGTCGGCGGCGAGCACATGCACGGCATGACCGCGAACGCGTTCGCCTCGGTGTCGCTCGAGCCGCCGCTGGTGCTGGTCTGCGTGGACCGGGAAGCGCTGATGCACACCCGGCTGCCGGCGGCCACCGGGTTCGGCATCTCGGTGCTGGCAGCCGGCCAGGAGGAGATCGCCCGGCATTTCGCCAGCCGTCGCCGGCCCCTCGGCGCCGCCCAGTTCGAGTCGGTGGACTGGGTGCCGGGGCCGGTGACCGGCGCGCCGCTGATAGCCGGCGCCCTGGCCACGTTCGAATGCGAGCTGTGGCGTACCTGCGACGGCGGTGATCACACGATTTTCATCGGCGAGGTGGTGTTCATGGACCGGGACACGGATCGTGACGCGTTGCTCTTCCTCAACGGGAGGTTCACGGACACCTCCGGTCCGGTGGAGGCGAACCGATGACGCAGGCGCCCGCCCGCCGGGTACCGCCGGGCCCACCGATGTCGGCGGCGCCGAGGCTGCTGTGGAAGCTGGCCCGGGATCGGCTCGGACTGATGACCGAGGCGGCCCGGACCTACGGCGACGTCGCCCGGATCACGCTCGGGCCGAAGACGCTGTTCTTCTTCAACCATCCCGACCACGCCAAACATGTCCTGGTCGACAACGCGCCGAACTTCCACAAGGGGCTGGGCCTGGCTCAGGCCCGCCGGGTGCTGGGCGACGGCCTGCTCACCAGCGAAGGGGAGTTGTGGCGCGCGCAGCGCACCCGGATGCAGCCGGTGTTCCGCCCCAAGCGGCTGGCCGAGCAGGCCGGCGCGGTCGCGCAGGAGGCCGGCCGGCTGACCGGCCGCCTGCGCCGCGCCGTCGGGGGTGAGCCGGTGGACGTGGTGGCGGAGATGACGTCGATGACACTCGGCGTCCTCGGCCGCACGCTGCTCGACACGGATCTGCGCGCGTTCACGGGCCTGGGCCGGCTCTTCGAGGTGATGCAGAACCAGGCGATGTTCGAGGCCGTGTCCAACGGGATGGTGCCGCTCTGGGTGCCGCTGCCCCAGCAGATCCGGTTCCGGCGCGCACAGCGGGATCTGCAGCTGGTCGTCGACCGGCTGGTGAGTGAACGCGCCCGGCGTCCGCTCGGCGACGACGCGCTCTCGCGCCTGATGGTCGCGGTCCGCGAGGACCCGGATCCCCGGACCGCCCGGCAGCGGATGCGCGACGAGCTGACCACGCTGCTGCTGGCCGGGCACGAGACGACGGCGAGCACGCTCGGCTGGGCGTTCTACCTCGTCGACCGCCACCCGGAGGTACGCGAGCGCCTGCGAGCGGAGGCGGTCGAGGTTCTCGGCGACCGGGCGCCGGTCTACGAGGATCTGCACCGGCTCCGGTACACCGTGATGGTGCTCAACGAGGTGATGCGCCTCTACCCACCGGTCTGGATGCTGTCGCGGGTCCCGCAGCACGAGGACGTGATAGGCGGCTACCACGTGCCGGCCGGGGTGGACGTGCTGATCTGTCCGTACACCCTGCACCGGCACCCCGCCTACTGGCCGGACCCGGACGCGTTCCGCCCGGAACGCTTCGATCCGGCGGCCACGCCGGACCGCCCGCGGCACGCCTACCTCCCGTTCGGGGCCGGGCCGCGGTTCTGCGTCGGCAACAATCTGGGGATGATGGAGGCCACCTTCGTGCTTGCCATGGTCTCCCGCGAGCTGGAGTTGTCCGTGCTGCCCGGCCGGGCGGTCGTCCCCGAGCCGATGCTCTCCCTGCGGGTCCGCGGCGGCCTTCCGATGACCGTCACGAAGGCGAGGCACCCGTGATCCACGGCGACGACGACAGCGGTCCGCGGCAGCCCCGTGTTGAGCGGCACGAAGGTGAGGCGCCCGTGATCCACGGCGACGACAGCGGTCCGCGGCAGTGGGGCCCGGCCGAGCTGGCCGGGCTGGTGCGCTCGACGTCGCCGGCCGGGCTGCGCGACGTCCTGAACGGCCCGCGGCGCCGCGCGGTGCTGCACGGCGCGGCGAGCGGGATGGCCGGCGTCTTCCGCTCCGCCCGGGCGCCCGATCTGCGGGCGGTGATCCACTGGAGAGTGGGCGGCCGCGACGACGGCACGGACACCTTCGAACTGGTGATCGCCGACGGCGTCTGCACGCTCTCGCCGGCGCCCACCGGCGCCCCGAAGGTCGCTCTCTCGTTGAGCGCTGTCGACTTCGTGCTGATGGTGACCGGCCTGGCGAGTCCGCTCGCGCTGTTCATGCGGGGCCGGATGCGGGCCGTCGGCGACATCGGCCTGACCATGAGGCTGCCGTCGCTGTTCGACATCCCCCGGCCCGGACCCGCCTCCGGGACGTGACGCCACGGATCAAGGGGTGTTCGCCGGGTTCGGCGTGAGCCGGCTCTGCAGGGCTATCTGCCGCAGCGTCGCGAAGGCCACCTCGAAGACCACGGCCCGGGCGAGGGCTGCGGCACGGACGTGCACCGCGTCCATCTCGCCGCCCTCGCCCTGCTCGTGCAGCAACGCCAGCTCCTGCTCGGCGAGCCGGTCGGCGGCCTGAGCGAACGGCTCGAAGAAGCCGAGATCCTGTGCGCAGCCGAGCTGGCGCAGAGCGACCAGCACCTGCGCGAAGTGCCGGACCGCGGCGCAGTCGCCGCCCACGGTCCAGCCCTGTGTCCCGGCCAGCCCGAGGGTATCGGCCAGGGCTTCGCGGAACGCCTCGTCGTCCGCGTCCGGCTCCGGTGGCCCCACCCGCCGTGCCGCCGCGGTGTACAGCCCGATCAGCGGCACCTCGGGATCGCTCATCGCGGCCAGCAGCGACCGTACAGTCGCCAGGTCCATGTCACCGAAACCGGTCAGGATGCGGATCAGGAGCAGACGGCGGAGGTGCTCGACGCCGTAGCGGGCCTGATTGCGGCCGGTCGGGTGTCCCGGGAACAGCAAGCGCTCCCGAAGATAGAACTTGATGGTGGCGACCGGGATACCGGTACGGCGACTGAGTTCGGATATGCGCAAGCCAGGGCTCCCCGCTGACGGCGGGCTTCTGTCCGCCCGCCTCCTGCTTCTCCTCGTCGGTGTGGGCTCAGGCCGCTCGTCCGGGCTGGTACGCGCGGACCCGCTCCGGCGCCGCGTCGAGGCCCTCCACGCTCATCGCTCTGGCCAGCGCCGCCTTGCGGGCCTCCAGCAGCGCGAGCAGCACCGGCGGATCGAGGTCGCTCACCGGGGCCAGCATCAGGTCGACCTCGGTCGCCGTGTCGGGACGGATCGTCAGCGGGCCGTGTGTGGCGACCAGAACCTCCGGCTCGCGGTCGCAGTCCTCCTCCGTGCCGCCGGGATCCTCGGTGACCGCCTGTGCCAGCAGGTACCAGGTGCCGCTCGGCACCCGGTCGAGCTGGAAGCTGCCGGCCTCCAGCAGCACCGCGCACCGCGCCGGCCGGCCCTCCGGAATGCGCTCCCGGAACAGGCCGATGAACACGAGCTCGGCGGCACCCACGGTCGGCAGCACCTTGCCGAAGACGCGGGAGTCGGCGCTGCTCCCGGTTCTGCCGTGCTCGACCGCGATGTGCGCCGCATAGCCGGCCCGGCGCCGATAGGTGGTCGGTGGCATCCCGACGCTGCGCGTGAAGCGGGAGCTGAACGTCCCGACGCTGTTGTAGCCCACCGTCAAACTGATGTCGGCGACGTTGAGGTCGGTGGAGAGCAGCAGCTCCTTGGCTCGTTGCAACCGGAGCGCGGACAGGAACCGGCCGGGGGACACGCCGGTCACGCGCTGGAAGAGCCGGGTGAAGTGGAACTTGCTGAACATGGCGGATCGGGCCATGTCGTCCACCGTGAGCTGTTCTCCCAGGTTCTCACGCATCGTCGTGACTGCTCGGAGAATGGCTTTCTCGATAGCTTCCGCCACCGTGGCCTCCATGTTCGCGTTTTGTTCAACAAGGTTGATGTTCGCATTCTTGGTGAACTTACCCGGATGTCGATCCCGGCGGTGTCCCACGATTGGGGTGAGATGAATTGGAATAATCCTTGGCCGAGAAATGGTGGGCACCGGAACCTTCCGTCAAGATTACCCTCGCCCAGCGAGCACCCTTATCCGCTACGCTTCCATCCGCTTTGATCTCCAGACCGAGGTTAGCGGACCGGCATCGATGATGCAATGCTGCCGTGACGAGTCGATTGCATAGCGCAATGGTTACGGGCTGGGCGACCCTTGACCAACAGTCGGGATGACGTTAAAGTGCGTCATTCCGACTCTTCGATTTCGGTGGCGTCACTAAATGGATAGCGTCAATGTCTGATGTTCGATTACGCGCTGTTGACGTGGTCACTAATTGGTTCGCCCGGCGCTGGCGGTGCGTAGTGACGAGCCCGCGGTCTCGGCGCGGGTTTCCGGGTCTGGTGTCGACGGTGGACCGATTCGCCCCACCTTCGGCGGTGAGCTTGTCACCGCCGGAGGCGGGGGCGACGTTCCGTAGAGTGGCGACGGCCGGTTCCCTCCGACGGCTGAGGCGACGGCGAGACCGATGGCGTAGCTGCGCAATTTCCGAGAGTTCTCCGGAAATGCGACCGGGGTGGCCGGCGGCCAGGTGCGGCCGGGCGGGGCGCCGACATATGCCGCATTCGCGCCGGTTCGGGCCGGTGGAAACCCACGAATGAGCTGCCGTCATTGTGGACGGCTGCGGGATGCCCTCGACCCGCAGCGCATCGGCAATCCGTTTTGCGAAGTGGAAATGCGCGCTCATCGCCTCGTCGCAGCGTCGGCTCACACCGTGCGATCCCATCCGGGGGAGGCGGCGGGGACTCACCGTGTCCACGCTCAGCGGCTGGTCCGGTGAGCCACGCGGCTCCGCCATTCCCGGCGCCACCGGGAACGCCTCGGCGCGCCGTCGGCGGGTCACACCGGATCGATCGCCGGTGAGCCGGCCGAAAGGCGACGTCGCTGACGCGTTGTGGCCGGTGGCCGCACGGGCCGCCGATCCCGGCGGTCGCCGCGGGACGGCGGTCATCGTCCGGCCGTCCCGCCGAGGCTCACGAACCGCAGCGGAACGGCGGACGTAGCCCAGCCGTCCTACCGCGGCTCCTCGAGCCGCAGGGAGACCGGGCTCCCGTGCCGGGGCCGCAGCATGAGCAGGCCGCCGACGGCCACCAGCACCGCCCCGTCGATCACCAGTAACACCGCGCTGAACGGGTCGATGTCGTGCCGGTGCCGGGACACCGCGCTGGTCGCGGCCCGCTCGGCGGTGCTGTCGAGCGGTGCGGGAACCGCGCCGGTTCCGGCGCTGAAGCGGTACGCGCCTGTCGTGCTCGCACCGTCGCTGAAGATCACGTGATAGGCCACCGTCAGGTCACCCGGCGCGCCTGCTCGAACCGGCTGTCGCAGCACGGTCCTGCCCGGCTGCTCGGCTTCACCGTCCGCGAGGCCGGCGCCGTCCGGTCCGGAGACGGCTATGTGGGACGTCTCGAGGTCCACATCCGCCGAGAACCGCAGCGTCACCGCGGCCGGCATCGTCGTCAGGATCGCGCCGGGCGCCGGGTCGGCGGTCAGGTCCGGCTCGGCCCCGGCCGGAACCGGTGTGATCAGCGCGAGGATGGTGCCGAGCACCAGGCAGGCCACCGTGGCCGCCGAACGGCGCATCTCAGCCCGCCTGCGGAGCGAGATCCGGGACCCCGGCGTGCCCACCGCAGGAGCACGTCATCCGCGCCTGCTCGGCCGGCGCCGGCCGGACGTGCAGGTACATGGCGATCACCATCGGGACGAAGACGATGGAGTTGTAGAACAGGTGCAGCTCGACCCGGGGCAGGACGAGCTGCAGAATGCTCGTCGGGACGGCGCTGCCGAACAGGTAGGAGTGCGACTGCGACTGGATCAGCAGCAGCAGGTGCTCGATGTGGTGCCAGAACTGAATGGCCAGCGCCACCGTCCACCAGGTCAGTGCCCGTCCGGTGAAACCACGTCGCAGCACCGCCAGGAAGACGAGCATGACGATGGCGTACCCGTAGTGCAGCCATTCAGAGGTGACCAGCCACGGGTAGAACTGTCCGAGGATGCCGCGCGCCTGCGGCCGCGGCCAGCCGAGCACCCAGATCTGGTACGCCTGTACCAGGTGTTCCGCCCAGTGTGCGATCGTGACGAACAGAAAGATCCGCAGCGCGTTCCGATGCCATGATCCGTTGAGTTTCGCGAGGACACGCCGCGAAGAGGGCACGCCGGCAACCTGCGTCATGAGACGACCTTCCATCTGTTGGCCGATGTCTTCCGCCAACCTAGGCAGGTACGTTGTCCCGCGGTTCTTCCATGGTGCGCAGTTCGCGCCCGTCCGGAGCTGCCGGCGGCGCGGCTTTCTGGGTGCCGCCCACCACGAACCAGCCTCGGCGCCGGGGCACGCCGGGCGATCGCGGGCATGCGGAAGCGTCCGCGTTTCCCCGGTGGCAGAAAGAGAAAACCTGAGAATCAGGCGAACCTCTGATTACCGAGTACGTCGGGCTCGACACGACATCGCATTGCGGGTCGAGGTCACCGACCAGCGGATGCCGGACGAGTTCGGACGCCGACGTGAGCGCCGCGACCCGCTTTTGCGACCACAGGTGCTGCCGCCCAAGATCTGCTGCCGACGGCGGCGTGCTCTTGGCGGCGCTGAGCGGCCTGCTCGGGTCTTCGTCGTGGAAGGTCGCGTCATGGCGCCGTACCCCGGCACGGTCTTGATCTTCATGGGGTCGGTGTCAGGTCGAGATTGTCGCGCAGGGTCGCGCCGCGGTAGTCGCCCTTGACGATGCCGCGGCGGCGCAGTTCGTGCAGCAGCCCGTTGACGACGAAGTCGTGCTGTACGTCGTCGGCCAGCCCACCGAGCGAGAGCACGTCGAGCACGCGCGCGTCGAAGCGCTCCTGCACCGCGTCGGCCAGCTGTTCCGGTGTGCCGGCCACCGACCAGTGGCCGGTGTCCTGGGCGGCCTGGATCAGCTCGCGCAGCGTGCGTCCCTCGCGGATCAGCCGGCTGAAGATCTCGGCCCGCCCACGCCGCCGGTTGATCGCGCCGATGTCCGGCAGCAGACTCT
Organism: Actinoplanes siamensis; assembly: GCF_016862395.1. Taxonomy (GTDB): domain Bacteria; phylum Actinomycetota; class Actinomycetes; order Mycobacteriales; family Micromonosporaceae; genus Actinoplanes; species Actinoplanes siamensis. The sequence goes on from NZ_BOMW01000064.1 coordinate 18,777, forward strand.
CCGGCAGCCGTTCGTCCAGCTTGGCCTCGGTGAGGTCGATGTCGCCGCCCAGCATGCCGGCGACCAGCTCCCGGCCCTTCTCGTAGTCGATGGCCTCAAGGCGCTCGCGGACCAGCCGCCGGGCCTCGGCCTCGGTGGCCCCGAAGGTCGCGTGGAACGAGCTGAAGATCAACGGCAATCCGGGGGTACGGCCATGGGCCGCGGCCTGGGCCCGGATGCGTCCGGTGAACGCGCGGGCGTCGGCCAGCGTCGGCAGCGCCGTGAAGACGATCTCGGCGTGGCGGGCACCGAGCGCGATCCCGGCCGCTGACTGTCCGGCCTGGATCAGCACGGGCCGCCGCTGGGGCAGGGGCGGGATGTTGATCGGTCCCTCGACCGAGAAGAACTCGCCCTGGTGCCGGATCGGCTCGATCAGCGACGGGTCCAGCACCGCCCGCCCGTCCGGCCCCTCGCGGAGCGCGCCCGGTCGCCAGCTGTCCCACAGCGCGTTCACGACCTCGACCGTCTCGGCGGCGCGGGCGTATCGCTGCTCGGGCGACGGTAGCGCGCCCGCCCCGAAGTTCTGTTCCCCGAGCGAGGAGGTGACCAGGTTCCAGGCGGCCCGGCCGTTGCTGACGTGGTCCAGCGTGGCGAACATCCGCGCCAGGTTGAACGGGTGGTGGAAGGTCGTGGACACGGTGGCGATCAGTCCCGCCTTCGAGGTGACCTGGCTGAGCGCGGCCACGAAGATCAGCGGCTCCTGGGCGCCGATCGTGCCCTGCGCGCCGAACTCCAGCAGGTCCGGCACGAACAGCGCGTCGATCCGGGCCGCCTCGGATCGCTGGGCGACCAGTGTCGCGGTGGCCAGGGTGGACCGGTGCGGGTCGAGGGCCAGCTCGTAGGGGCCGGGGTGGCCGCCGGCGCTGGCGACGGTGGCGAGAGTGCGTCTCATCGAAACTCCCTGTCGGTACGGTCGGTACACGCGCCGATCTCCTTCTCCCGGCCGCGCAGCAGCGCCCAGCCGCCGAGTCCGCCGGCGGCCAGCGCTCCGGCGCCGGCGGCGGCCGAGGTGATCAGGCGTCGCCGCGAGATGCCCGGTGGTGCGTCGACGAGCACGCGATCCAGGGGCTGGTTGTCCGCCATCGTGGCTCACCTTCCGTACCGTGCCGTAGCCGCTCGGTGTTCGGACGGTAACGCCGCCCCGCTGTAGTCTACAACTCCCATTGGTTATATATGTATTTCGGGCGGCGGCGATCGCTGCCGCGTCCCGTCGGTCGTGCCGAGCCTGCTCGCGGCGACAGCTCACGAGGCCGATCGAGCTCGGTCAGGGTCTCCTGCGGATCGCGCACCCGAAGGATCTCGGCACGTGCGTCGGCGTCCGGCCGGTAGCCGCCCATCCCGACGACCGCGGCGGCGGCTGGCAACTCCCCGCGAACCCGACACCGATCTACGCCGCCTGAGCGACGAAAGGCTCAGTGCGGCCGCGTTCGGCGGCCAGGCCGTCACCGCCCCGCACGAGCCGCGCGCTCCGTGGCGTGGGCATCGCCCTGGACGACTTCGGCACCGCAGGGCCACCACTTCGGCAAGCCCGCCGCCGACCCGTGATTCGCGTCCGAACGAACACCCGTCGCGATGTGGATACGGTGCCCACCACGTGGGCGCCGTCAGGTGCCGAATGGCTCAGGTCTGCCTCTGCCGCGCCGACTGACACGGGGAAGCAGCGTCGGACATTCGTACGGGAGGAAGCGGCACAGATGCTGAAGCGTCCTCCTGCGTGGGTGGGTTTCCTGATCTGCGGCATGCTCTTCGTCGCGCTGTATCTGCGGATGCCGGACAACCTGTACGGGGTGCTGGGGTGGGACGGCGTGGCGGTGGCCGGTGCCGTGGCCATCGTGGTCGGCATCCGGCGCAACCGTCCCGAGGGGGTGGCCGCCTGGTGGCTGCTCATGGCCGGGCAACTGGCCAACGTCGTGGGCGACATCATCTACTTCGTCGCCCCGGACGACGCCGAGGTCTTTCACCCGTACGACGTCCCGTACCTGCTCGGCTACGGGCTCCAGGTGGCCGGGCTGCTGAGCCTGCTGCGCCGGCGAGGCGCCGGGCGGGACTGGGCCACGCTCGTCGACTCGATGATCATCACGAGTGCGTTCGCGCTGCTGAGCTGGGTGTTCCTGATGAAGCCGGTGGCCGCGGAGGCGTCGCTCGGCTTGGGTGGCCAGGTGATGGCGATCTCGTACCCGGCTTTCGATCTCCTGTTGGTCGCCATGGTCGCCTGGCTGCTGACCGCCGGCGGGTCCCGCAACGTCGCGTTCTTCCTGGTCGCCGGGTACATGGTGGTTTTCCTCGTCGGCGACTACTTCTGGTCGTTCGCCAACCAGACCTCCTACGATCCGGGCACGCTCGGCGGTCGGCTGATCGACTGCGCGTACCTGACCGGCTACATCGCCTTCGGCGCCGGCGCGTTGCACCCGGGCATGGTGGAGATCGGCCGGACGGCCGGCCCGCAGCGGGTCCGGCCGATGACCCTGCACCGCCTGGTGCTGCTCACCACCGCCACGCTGATCGCGCCGGCGTTGCTGGCCTGGCAGGCGTACAGCGGTGGCGGACGGGTTCCCGACGCGTACGCGATCGTGGTCGGTTCGGTGGTCATGTTCCTGCTGGTCATCGCCCGGATGACGATGCTCGTCCGGCAGGTCCAGGCGCAGGCCGTCGTACTGGCGGAACACGCCGACCTGCTGCGCGAGGCGGCCCAGCTGGACCCGCTCACCAACCTGCCCAACCGCCGCGCCTGGAACGCCGCGCTGCCCTCGGCGCTGCAACACGCCGCCCGCCACCGCGCCCCACTCACCCTGGCCGTGCTCGACCTCGACCACTTCAAGGTCTTCAACGACACGCACGGCCACCAGACGGGGGACCGGCTGCTCATCGAGGCGACGGCGGTGTGGTCGGCGAACCTGCGCTCGGCAGACGTGCTGGCCCGCTACGGCGGCGAGGAATTCGTGGCACTGCTGCCCGGCACCACCGCGGCCGAGGCCCTCGACCTGCTCGACCGACTGCGCCCGCTCACGCCGATGGGCTGCACCTTCTCGGCCGGCGTCGCGACCTGGGACGGCGTGGAGAGCGGCGAGGAACTGCTCGGCCGTGCCGACCAGGCGCTGTACCGGGCCAAGGACGCCGGCCGCGACCGGGTGGTGAGCGACGATGTCATCGCCGCCGCCTGACCTGCGGACGATCACCGACCGCCGGACCCGCCTGGCCTGGACGTGGATGACGGCGGGGACGCTGATCTGCCTCGGCTACCCGCTGCTTCCGGTCGGGGGCGTGCTCGCGCCCGCGCTGTACAACGTGATCGGTCTGGCCGCGTTCGTGGCCATCCTCGCCGCGGTGCGCCGGTACCGGCCGGCCCGGCCGTACGCCTGGTACGTGTTCGCCGCCGGCGTCATCGCGTTCGTGGCCGGTGACGTGGCCTTCGAGGTCGGTGGCCTGCTACACGGCGAGCACCCGTACCCGTACTGGAACGACGCGCTCTACCTCGTCGCGTACCCCTTGCTCTGGTCCGGCCTGCTCCTCGCCGCCGGCGTACCGGCCCGGCGGGACGTGCCCGGCATGATCGACGCCGCGGTGATGGCCACCGGTGTCGCGCTGGTCTACTGGGTGTTCCTGATCGATCCGGCGCTGGGCGGACAAGGCACGCCGATGTCCGAGCGGATCCTCACCGTCGTCTACCCCGGCTGTGACGTGATCATGTGCGCGGTGGCGACCCGGCTGCTGACCCGCACCGGAGCCCGCACCACCAGCGTGGTCCTGCTCGCCGCCGGCTCGGCGCTGAACTTCGCCGGTGACCTCGCCTGGAGTCTCGCGCCGTCGCTGAGCGGATATCCGGCCTCGGTCATCACCGCCGCGTTCCTGGGCAGCTACGTCTGCTGGGCCGGCGCCGCGCTGCACCCCTCCATGGGCGATGCCGGCACCTCGGCGCGCCCGGCCACCACCGTCCGGTTCGGGTGGGGCCGTTCCACGCTGCTGGTCGGCTGCGCCCTGCTCGTGCCCGCCGTGCTGATGATCCAGGGCCTGCGCCACCATGAGATCAAGTGGGCGGCCATCGGGCTCGGCGCCGTCCTGGTCCTCCTCCTCGTGACCGCCCGCATGGCCGGCTTCGTCCGGCAGATCCAGACCCAGTCGGCGCAGCTCGAGCGGCTGGCCATGCGCGACGACCTCACCGGACTGGCCAACCGCCGCCGATTCGGCCGCCGCCTCGGCGAGGCCCTCGCGGCCGGCTCCCCGCAGGTCTGCCTTCTGGACCTCAACCGCTTCAAGGAGATCAACGACCGGCTCGGGCACGCGGTCGGTGACGCGCTGCTGGCTGCCGTCGCCGACCGCCTGCGCCACGGGCTGGGCGACGTCGACCTGGTGGCGCGGATGGGCGGCGACGAGTTCGCTGTCCTGCTCGCCGACGCGACGGCCGCGGAGGCCGACGCCGACGCCGCCCGGATCTCCGCCGCGCTGCGCGAGCCGTTCGAGGTGGCCGGCCAGAAGCTGCTGGTGGACGCGAGCGTCGGGGTCGCCGACGGCGCCGGTGCCGGCGACGCGATGGAGGTTCTGCGCCGGGCCGACGTCGCGATGTACGCGGCGAAGTGCAGCGGCGGCCGGTGGCGGCGGTACGCGGCCGGACTGGACGAACACACCGACGAGAAGGCCCGCCTCGGCGCCGAACTGCGCGCCGCCCTGGACACCGGCGAGTTCCGCCTGGTGTACCAGCCCATCGTGTCGCTGCCCTCCGGCGACCCGCGCTACGTGGAGGCGCTGGTCCGCTGGCAGCACCCGCAACGCGGCTTCGTCAGTCCCGCCGAGTTCGTCCCGGTCACCGAGGAGAACGGCCTGATCGTCGAGCTCGGTGAATGGATCATGCGGACCGCGTGCTCCGACTTCGCCCGATGGCACGCCGAGCACCCGGCCACGGCCCCGGAGCGCATCAGCGTGAACGTCTCCGCCCGGCAGCTCGCCGAGCCAGGGCTCGCCGCGATGGTCGCCGCCGTGCTGGCCGAAACGGGGATGCCAGCCGGGCGCCTGATCGTCGAGGTCACCGAGACCGCCGTGTTCAGCGGCGGCGTCGCGGTCCGGGCCATCGAGGATCTGCACGCGCTGGGCGTCGGGATCGCCCTGGACGACTTCGGCACCGGGCACTCGTCGCTCGGCCTGCTGCAGACCGTCCCGGTGGACGTCCTCAAGGTCGACAAATCGTTCGTCGACAACGTGACCATGGCGGGCCGGCACGCGGTGATCGCCGAGGCGCTCATCCGGGTCAGCGACGGCCTCGGGCTCAGCGCCGTGGCCGAAGGCGTCGAGACCGCCGAACAGGCCGCGGAACTGCACCGCCTGGGCTACCGGCTGGCGCAGGGCTACCACTTCGGCAAGCCGGCCGCGGAGCCCACCGCCCGCCGGACAGCGGCGGTGGCCTGACCCGGTCTCACCTCGCGGTCCCACCGGCCACGGACCCGCCGGCCCGGCTCACCCCGGCCGACGCGACGACCTGCACCACGCGCCAGTACTGCCGGACCTTCGGGAAGGCCGACGGCTGGGCGCTGACCGGCGACCCCCGGGCGGCGAGTGTCCCGACGTTGGTGCGCAGCGGATGCCGTCACAGCATCCACCGCGCGATCACGGCGGTGAGCCAGCCGGCCATCGCGCACACCAGCAGTGAACGGTCGAGCGTTCCGACCATCGCGGTGATCCCGGCGACCGCCACCGGTGAGAAGAACTGGCTGAGCGAGTAGACGGAGATCCAGGCGGCGGTGCCGCGGCCCCGCAGTTCGAATGCCAGTTGCGAGGTGGTGCCGATGAGCAGGGCGGGCATGAGCAGTCCACCGCCCACCCCGCAGACGACGGCGCCGGCGGTGATCGTCAGCCAATGGTCGCCGAGGCTCATCGCCAGCAGTCCGAGCCCGCTGATCGCGAAGCCGGCTATCAGTGGGTGGTTGGCGCCGTGTCGGGCTGCTCGGGCGAAGCTCATCGCCGCCACGGTGACGCCGAGGTTGGCGAGGGCGGCGGCGGCGCCGATTCCGGCGCTGCCGATGCCGAGGTCGTCGAGGAGGAAGCTGAGCTGGACCTGCAACACGAAGAACAGGAGTACGCCGCCGATGAAGGTGAGCGTCAGCAGCGGGGCGAGCCGGCGGGGCAGTCCGGATACGCCGACGACCGGCGTATCGGCGCCTCGGAGGTCCTTTCGCGGCTCCCGGAGCACCACCGTCATGGCTGCCAGTAGTGGCAGTGCGATGGCGTAACCCCAGAAGGGGGTACGCCACCCGAACGCGCCGAGGATGCCGCCGACCGCCATGAACACGATCGCCGAGCTGGACGCGACCATGGAGTGCCATGCCAGGTACCGGTCACGCCGCGCGCCGATGAAGTAGTCGCCTATCAGCGTCAGGCAGCAGGTGATGATGGCCGCCTCGATCACGCCGAGCAGCACTCGGCTGACGAGGATGGCGGCCAGGGAGTGCAGCCAGAGCGGCGCGGTGCCGACCACGGCGTAGGCGAGCATCGACCAGCGCAGCAGACGGGTACGCCCGAGGCGGTCCACCACCATCCCGGCCATCGGGCTGAGCAGGGCGATGCTGAGGGCGGGCACGGTCATGACCAGGGGGGCGAGGACTTCCACGCCGGGGGTGCCGGCGAACGACCTCTGCAGCTCGGGCAATACCGGTGCGATGAGCAGGGCGCCCATGACCGGTGTGCAGGATCCGAGCAGGAGTACGAACGCTTGCGGCTTGCCGGCCCGGGTTGACACCGATGTGGCCGGGGCGCGCCGTGATCGGTACATCGCTACCCCCGGCCCCCGATGAGTCCGACATATTTGCCGATAGGTATGTAGACGGATGATATGACTCATTCTCGGCTACAATGGCGGCACGGAGGGGTTTTCCGCAGAGCCCCGGATGAACGTCAGCTCGCGAACCCCCGGGGGAGCACGAGGAAGTCATCGATGCGGGTGCTATTTCTGTCCACTGCCGGAATCGGACAGGTCTTTCCGCTGGTTCCGCTGACCTGGGCCTTCCGCGCCGCTGGTCACGATGTCCTCGTCGGCACCTGCGGCGAGAGTCTCGTCACCGCGCAAGCCGGACTGCTGGTCGCCGACATCGCGCCGGGTTTCCGGATGGCCGAGTTCGTCAGATCGACGCCGATCGAGGTCGGGAGGGAAGCCGCCCGCCGTCGTGACATGAGCTTCGACATCGGCTTGTTCGCGGGCGTGAACCGGCGGCTGGCCGAAGGCGCGCTGAAATTAGGGCGGGCATGGCGGCCCGATCTCGTCGTGCACGAGGAGATGGCCGCGATCGGTCCCTTGGTGGCCGCCGCGGTGGACGTCCCGGCAGTCCAGGTCAGCGTCACGTTCGTACCCGCCGGCCCGCTTCGGCGGGACTTCACGCGACAACTGGCGGACCTCTACGCGGAACTGGACGTGCCACCGGCACGGACACCACCTCTGACCTTGACCCTGACGCCTCCCAGCATGGTGGAGCAGATCGAGGGCTGGCCGATGCGCTTCGTACCGTACGGCGGCGGTGCGGTGCAGTTGCCATGGCTGCGGGAGCCGCCGTCCCGTCCCCGGGTCGCCGTGACGATCGGCACCGTCACGCCGATCGTCGAGGGGCTCGGCATCATCCGGCAGATCCTCACCGCCGTGGCCGACCTGGACGCGGAGTTCGTCGTCGCGCTCGGGGGCGCGGCGGTCGAGGATGTGCAACCGTTGCCGGACAACGCGCGAGCGGCCAGCTGGATACCGCTCGACGAACTACTGCCCAGCTGCGCCGCCATCATCCATCACGGGGGTGGCGGCACCACGATGACGGCTCTCGCGGCCGGCGTGCCCCAGCTGGTGCTTCCAAACTTCGCGGACCGGTTCATCAACGCCGACGCTGTCAGCAGGAGGGGCGTCGGCATCGCGGCCGATCGCCGCGACCTGACGGCCGATACGATCCCCCAGCTCCTCGGCGACAGCGGACTGCGGTCCAGCGCGGCGTCGGTCGCCGCCGAGATCGGTGCCCTTCCCGGCCCCGCCGACATGGCCCTCCGGCTCGCCCGGCACGAGTGGTGAGCCGGCCGGTGCGCCGATGACGGCGGCCCAGGTGCGGCAGCAGGTCGGCGACGACCTGGCGTACAAGACCTTCTTCAGCGCCTGAATATGGGCGGCATCGGTATGACTTCTGGAGTCCGGGCCCGCATGGGCAACGCGGCGATCGAGACCTGCCGGCAGGCTTTAAGTCGCATTAACTCCGGCCAATCCGCTCTGGATGGCGACTGCTCTCCGATGTCACGGATCTTCGGTGCGCCAGGGATTTCCTCCTCGAGTACATGCGGCAATTTCGCGAGCACATCATCCGTGTCCTCACCGTGCTGCCTCGATATTTGGCGGTGCGTGACGCTTTCCCTTCCTCGGGGTGGTCGTGGACGGGCCGATTCGCTGCGGGGCACGAGACGCGTCGGAGGAGGAGGACGAGTAGGACGGGGAGGATGAGGAGGATGAGAAGGACGAGGCCAGGCTTATTGGTCGCTCGCTGTTCACCGGCCGCGTCGGGGATCGCGGAGCGGGGTACTTTATCAAAACTTTTTGCCCTTGTCGGGCACGAACACGACGCGCTTCACGGTCCGATCCGTCCAGGCCGTGTCACCTCGTCCTTGCCGGCAGGAGCGGGTAACCCCAATGGGTCGCTCCCTTCCCATTGGGGCTGTGTGTTCGAACTGCACCGCAGTAGGATCAGGGACTGAACGAGGCGTGAGGCAATAGACGGAACGAGGCTTGAGGAAATATTCGTACAGTCGGCGTGACTGACCAATCGTAAGCAACCGAACCGATACGGCGCAGTCTTATCCGCTCCGTTGAGTCGGCGAGCGCCGTCCTGATCCGGACATCGCCTGCGAACAGCAGTCCACCCCCTGCCATGGGCTCGTCGACCTAAGGCGCGGGAGGCAATCGCATGGGTAACGAACCGTCACCGGCGACCATGCCGGTACCGTTGGGCACCACCCCTGACCAGGCTGCCGCCAATGGCCGGGCGAGCAGCAAGCGTCCGGATCCGACCGTGGTGATCCTGGGCGCCGGCATCGCCGGTCTGGCCGCCGCGTACGAGCTGGAGCAACTGGGGATTCCCGTCGAGGTGCTGGAGGGCAGCCGGCGACTTGGTGGCCGGATCTGTACCTTCCGCTTCGGTGACTCGGCGGACGCCCCCTTCGCCGAACTGGGCGCCATGCGCATCCCTGCTGCCCACAGCAACACCCTTCGTTACGTCGCCCGATTGGGCCTTACCGAGGAACTGCGCTCCTTCGACAGTCTGCTGGCCGACAAGAACGCCTTCCTCCGTACCGCCGAGAAGTACATCCGCCTCGGCGACGCCGCCTGTCAGCTCATCACCGAAATCCGTGAGGGCCTGTCCCGCGACAGCTATCGTCCCGAGTCGTTGATGTTCGGCGCCTGGCTGACGCTGGTCGTCGACGCCATCGCACCACCCGATCAACGTCAGGATCTGCGTCAAGATCTGCGCACGCGTCTGCTCGACCACGTCGACAGCCTCAACCTGACGCCGTTCGTGCGGGAAAACGGCAACGCCTTCGACCTGCACGGTGTGTTCGCGGCCCACCCGTCCCTGCGTGAGGCGTGCCGCGACCCGCTGCGAGGTTTCCTGGACGACATTCTCATGGAGACCAGCACCGAGCTGTTCCGGCTGCGCGGGGGTATGGATCAGCTGATACGGCGGCTCGCGCGGCGCGTTCACGGGCCGATCCGTCGTCAACACCAGGTGGTCGGCGTGGATGTGGGCTCCGACGAGGTGGTGGTGCATTTGCGCGCCGAGGGTCGCCCCGTGGTGCGTCGCTGTGGCCAGGTGCTGTGCACGTTGCCCTTCTCGGTGCTGCGAGGGCTGCGGCTCAGTGGTTTCAGCGACGAGAAGCTCCAGATCATCAATGGTGTGCAGTACGTCCCCGCCACCAAGGTGGCACTGCACTGCCGCGAAGCGTTCTGGCAGCGTGAGGGAATCAAAAGCGGTGCTTCACTGAGCGGCGGACGGGTGCGCCAGACCTACTATCCGCCGATCGACGGCGATCCCGCGTACGGTGCGGTGCTGCTGGCCAGTTACAGCATCGGCGAGGACGCCGAGCTGCTCGGGCGGATGTCAGCGGCGGCCCGGTACGCGGCTGTGCTCGCCGACCTCGCCCCCATGCATCCACAGCTGCTGCGGCCCGGCATGGTGCTCAACGCCAAGAGCTTGGCGTGGGGACAGCACCCGTGGAGCCACGGTGCATGTTCGGTTCGCTGGGGCATGGACGCGGCCGCGGCCGAGGAGCAACGCGTCCGGGCACAGCGGCCGGAGGGGCGCCTCTACTTCGCCGGGGAGCACTGTTCGTCCCGGCCCGCCTGGCTCGAGGGCGCGCTCGAATCCGCCCTCGACGCGGTGAGTCAGATGGTCATGCGGATGGCGGCTGCTTTCCCGGCCCCCAGTTTGATGCGGGCGGCCCCACTGGTGCCAAGGCCTGTCGACCGGGCCGGGCGTACCGGGCTGCCGGTCGGTACGGAGCTGGCCGGATGAGCGTCCTCGACGTGCCTCGTCTGCATTTCCGCGGCACGGCCACCACCAAGCTGCCCACCGGGCCGCGCAGCGGCCTGCTGGATCTGGCGACCAACCGGGCGCTCACCGACGACGGGCCGGTGCCTGTGACCATGCCACCGCCGGATTATCATGCCTGGCTGGAACGCCGGGGCAGCGGCGAGCCCTGCACCAGCGCGGCCGGCTACAACTTCGCCGGCAACAGCCACTTCTGGATCGACGCCAAGGTCGTCGCCGTCGAGTCGTCGACGGGTCTGGACCGCGCCGACCCGGTCGTCGGCCGGCAGGTGGACATGTGGGGCCACTACAACGAGTATCTGGGCACCACAGCCAACCGTGCGCGAGTGTTCGACCTGGATCCGACCTCCCGCTGGACGACGACGGTCATGGTGGGGCAGTTCGGGCTCGGACGCGGTGACCGGTCGTACGAGGACGGCTATCTGCTCGCCGGCGACGTGTCCGGATATCAGCCGCCTCGGTGGCACCACTTCGACTACTGTCGTGGCCTCCGGGAGCACCCGCTGGCTGCCGAGCTGGCCCGGTCCACGGTGCACCAGTTCGTCCTGCCGGATGGTGGTGGCCTGCACTGGCTCCCGCAAGCATCGATGTCGCCATCGGTCGAACGGCTGCGCGCCGTCGTCGAGCAGCCGGATGTGGACGGCGTCGTCGTCCAGTTCGCGCTGGCCACCATGCAGATGCCGGCGGCGCCGAACATGCCGAACCAGTGGGCTGTGTGGGGCACCGTGGCCCCGTGGCGCCGTTCCGAGCTGCAAACCTACCCCGCCGGACGGCTGCTGACACCGCGGGCTGCCGGATGGACCGAACGGCCGGTGCCTCTCCACAACGTCACGGTCGCGGTCGAGTCCGACCGGGTCACCCTGAACCTGATCACAGCGGTGCCTCTGGCCGGCCCCGGAGCGGACTCGCAGCTCTCCGCCCACCGGGTCCAGCTCGGCGACCTGGAGCTGCGGACGGGGCGGACCGGCCGCCTGATCGCGCGCATTCCACGGTCCGCCTACGCGGGCCCGGCGTGTGATCTGACCAGCGGAATCGTCAGCGTGCCGAACCTGCGGCCCGCCGACGGCCCCTCACCCGGTGAGGCACTGTGCCTGCTCGGGGAGGTGGACGGGCAGCGGCGCACGCTGGTAGCCGAGGAGGAGGTGACGGTCCAGACCGATGACGCCTGCCTGATGCTGGAGCACCCTGACCGATCGAGGAACGACGACCATGCGGTGACCGTGGGCATCAGGTCCTTCGTGCGAGGCCGGCCAGCGCCGGTCACCGGTATCCGGGTGCGGCAGTTCCTCAATCCCCGGTCCCGCCCGCTGGACCCGGCCGCGGCCAGCGCGTCGGCGCGGTGCGGTGACGTCGACCTCGTACAGGTACGGCCGGGACCGGTCGAGGCCGGCGGCGACTTCGCGGAGACCTGTGTGATCGACACCGACGCCCAGGGCGACGGCCGGTTCACCGTCCGCGGGGCCTGCGCCGGCGCGGGCCGGATCCTGCTCGCCCCGGGTCATGACGCAGGGCCTTGTCCGGTCGAGCCGCCCGGGTCCAGCACACTGGCCTACGACGACGCGGACGCCCTCGGATACTGGGCCGGTGCCGGGCACATGGCGGTACGGGTACTGCCCGACGACTGGCACCTCGCCGATGTGCCGACCGAGGAGGTCACGTTCGACCTGCTGTACCGGGAGGTGCTCGCCGACTACGAGTTCCTCTACTCCTTCATGGGGGCCGAGGTGTTCAGCCTCGCGGACCGGTGCAAGGTCGCGACGTACGCCCGGCTGCTGTGGCAGATGTCTGACCCGGCGAACCGGTCGCGCACCTGGTTCATGCCACCGACGCGGGATCTGTCCGCCGCGAAGGCCGGCCTGTTCCTGCGATTCCTGCGGCGCGAACAGTCCATGGCCCGGGTTCCACCACCGGTTCCGGAGCGAGCCCGCACCGGGGTGCCGATCACCACGCGCGGGCAGTTGCTCACGGCACTGCAGCATGCAGTGACGCTCGAGCTGGCGGTGATGTTGCAGTACCTGTACGCCGCCTACTCCGTCCCGACACATGGCGCGGCCCGCGAGTTCGTACGCCGCGGCCTGTGGACGCCGGACCAGGCCCGGCTTGCCTGTGGCGACGGTGGCCGCAGCCGTGACGGTGGCGTGCGCGGAAGGCTGCTCGAGGTCGCCCGGGAAGAAATGATCCACTTCCTGGCCATCAACAACATCATCATGGCGATGGGGGAGGGCTTCCACGTCCCGGTCTTCTCCTTCGGCACCTTGAACAGCACGCTGCCGGTGGCTCTGGACTTCGCCCTGGAACCGCTCAACGTGGGCAGTCTGCAGCGGTTCATCGCCATCGAGCGTCCTGCCGGTGCGACGTCACCCCTCACCGGTCCGCTGGGAACGGATGTTCCTGCCGGGCGCGACGAGCACCGCTACCACTCCATCCCGGAGCTGTACGACGACATCCGCGCGGGCCTGCACCATGTTCCCGACCTGTTCATGATCCAGCGCGGCCGGGGCGGCGGGGAACACCATCTGTTCCTGCGAGAGTCGATCAACGCGGTGCACCCCGACTACCAACTGTATGTCGACGACCTGGCCAGCGCGCTCTTCGCCATCGACGTGGTGACCGAGCAGGGTGAGGGTGGACGGATCGAATCGTACGTCCGGGGCGGTGAGTCGCACTACGAGATCTTCCTCGGCCTCTCCGACCGGCTGCTCGCCGAACACGCCGCGGCCCGCGGTCCCGGACGGGAACTGTGGTCGCCGGCCTATCCGGTGGCCCGTAACCCGTCGTTGTACCCCGGCAACCCGAACACCGAACGGGTCACCGAGCCGGAGACGATCGCCGTGCTGGAGCTGTTCAACCGCGCGTATTTCATGATGGTGCAGCTCATGGTGCAGCACTTCGGTCAACAACCGGACGCCAGCCTGCGCCGTTCCCGATTGATGAACGCAGCCATCGACGTGATGACCGGGATGATGAGCCCGCTGGCGGAGGTTCTGGTGACGATGCCGTCCGGGCGGCCCGGCACGAGCGCTGGCCCCTCCTTCGAGTGGGATACCGAACCCCGGTTCATTCCTCGCCCCGACGTCGCGAGCCGCTCGATGGCGCTGCGATTCGAGCATCTCGCCGCGGCATCCGACAAGGTGGCGGTCGCGCCGGAACGGGTCACCGAGATGTTCGCCTTCTACGCCGATTTCTTCGGCGCGGGGGTGCGGGCATGACTTCCGTCGCCGACGCCGGCCGCTCGACCGGACAGGTGCCGCACGCCGACGATCTGGTCTTCCACGGCCCGTCACGGCTGCTCGTACACCCCGGGAAACTGCTGATCGCGGCGCCATCCGAAACACCTACCGCTTTCTGGAGAGACCATGACGACCAGACAACTCCCCACCGACCAGGACGAGACGATGCGCTTGCTTCGGATGGCGGAGGGGCTCGGCGCGGCCCGCCTTCTGCAACTCGCCGTCGAGTTGGACGTGGCAGGCCTGCTGGCGGACGGTCCGCGCAGTGCTGAGGAACTCGCCGAGACGACGGCGACGCATCCGCGGGGACTGCACCGGTTGCTCAGGGCCCTGGCGGGAATCGGCGTCTGCACCGAGGCAGCCGCCGGCCGGTTCGCGCTCACCGAGATGGGCAAGCGATTGAATGCCGATCATCCGCAGTCGCTGCACTGGTGGGTGCGCTTCCAGAGCATGCTGAACCCGGTCTACGACGACGCCGCGAGCAGCGTCCGCGCTCAGGTTCCGGCCTTCTCCGCGGTATACGGAGAGCCGATCTTCGAGCACCTCGCCCACCATCCCGAGCACGGCGAGATATTCCATTCCGCCATGGCGGAGCACAGCCGGGTCATGGGCATGGTCCTGGCCAACGGGTACGACTTCGGCGGGGTCCGGCGCATCGTCGACGTCGGTGGCGGCAACGGCAGTCTGCTGACCGTGTTGCTGCAGCGGTACCCGCGGGCCGAAGGGGTCGTGTTCGAGCTGCCGGAGGTCGCTGAGGTGGCACAGAAGCGGATATCGGCCGCCGGGCTCTCCGAACGGTGTTCCGTGGTCGGCGGCGACTTCCTGCGCGAAGTACCGGCCGGCGCGGACCTCTATCTCCTCAAAGGAGTGCTGCACAACTGGTCCGACGCGGACGCGGTCACCCTGCTGCGCAACTGCCGGACCGCGATGACCCCGGAGAGTCGATTGCTGCTGATCGAGGCCGTCGTTCCGCCGGGCGACGATTTCCATCCCAGCAAGGTGCTCGACGTCGCCATGATGATCGTGTACGGCGGCCGGGAGCGAACCCTGACCGAGCACATCGAACTGCTGGACGAGGCCGGGCTGCGATTCGGCCACATGGTGGAGGCGGCCGCCCCGCTCAGCGTCATCGAGGCAGTCCCGGCCTGACCGCGGCACACGGAGCCTGGACACCCGCGCCACCTCCCGCCCGAGTTGGAGGACTTCCGTGTTACAGCCGTACCGCCAGCTGTTCACCGCGCCCGGTGCCGGCGCGTTCACCCTCAGCGCCCTGCCCGCGCGACTGGCCATCTCAATGCTCGGCGTCAGTGTGGTGATCATGGTGGCGACGCTGCGGGACTCGTACGCCCTGGCCGGCGCCGTCTCGGCGACGGGTCTCGCCGCCGTCGCCGTCGCCGGGCCGTGGATCGGTCGTCTCGTGGACCGGTACGGTCAGGCCCGCATCGCCGTGCCGGCCGCGCTGGTCTCCGCCGTCTCGGCGACCCTTCTGGTGATCTGCATCGATGCCGGCGTGCCGTCGTGGACGCTGTTCGTGGTCTGGGTCGGCACATCCGGCACCCCGAACGTCGGCGCCCTCACCCGGGCGCGATGGGCGGCTCTCTTCGCGGACCAGCCGGAGATGCGGCACAGCGCGAACGCGGTCGAGCAGTCCCTGGACGAGTTGTGCTTCATGACCGGGCCGGTACTCGCGGCACTGCTCTGCACCATGGTCGCCCCGCAGGCGGGGCTGGTCGTGGCGACCGCGCTGATGCTGGTGGGCGCGTTGTCGCTGGCGGCCCAGCGCCGCACCGAGCCGCCGGTCCACCAGGTCCGCGAGCGCGGGGATTCCCCGATCCGGGTCCGCGGCGTGCTCGAGATCGCGGTGACGTTCCTGTTCACCGGCATGGTCTTCGGCGGCATCGAAGTGGCCACCGTGGCCTACACGGAATCGCTCGGCCATCCCGCCGCGGCCGGCGTCATCCTGGGCCTGCTGGCAGGCGGCTCAGCCGTCGCCGGCCTGGCGTTCGGCGCCGCCAAGGTACGCGGCAGGACCCCGGTACGTTTCCTGATCTGTGTGGCCGGCATGGCGGTACTGATGCAGCCGGTCCTGCTGGCGGGCGACGTGTGGACGCTGGGTGTGCTGCTCTTCTTCGCCGGTCTCGCCACCGCCCCCACCATGATCACCAGCATGACGCTGGTGCACGAGCTGGTTCCGCCGTCCCGGATCACCGAGGGCATGACGCTGACCACCACCGGCCTGCTGATCGGCATCGCCGCCGGAAACTCGGTGGGTGGCTGGGTGGTCGAGGAGGCCGGCGCTCGTACCGGTTACGCCACCCCGGCGGTCGCCGCCGTTCTCGCCCTGCTGACCGCGCTGATCGGTTTCGGCCGGGCGCTTGGCGGCTCCCGCCGCGTCGCGGAAAGCACCCCGGGAACCCGTGACAATTCGAGGCCGCCCGGCTCCCGTGACCTCCCGGAAAAGAGTCCCGAAGCCTCTTGACGTGCGCGGTCGTACAGCCAGTCGGTGATCGCCGCGAACGACGACGCGCCGGCCATGACCGCGCGGACCGCGACGGCAAGGACCGCGGACCGTGGGTAACGGGTTCCCCGCGGGTCACGCGGGTCGGTCGCCCGCACCTTGCGGTGACCACGGGCCGGATCGTGTTGGTCGCGGGCTGAGCCGCCGCTACGCTGCGTGGCCGGCTGGAGCCTCGATCACTGACCGCGCCGTGCGCAGAAACGCGGTCAGCGTCGGATTCGACTCCCCACGGCGCAGCCAGGTCATCGTCACCTTGGTCTGCGCGTCGGCGTCGACCAAGGGGATCGCTGCCACGTGACTACGGTCGAGGTGCCTGCGGATGGCGATCTCGGGCAGCAGGGCGGCGCCCATGCCCGACGCCACGCAGCTGCACAGCGCGGCCAGGCTGGTCATCTCAGCAACCACCTTGGGCCGGTCAGCGCCGAGCGGCGCGACCGACCGGTCGAACATCTCACGGAACCCGCAGCCCTGCTCGGTGGCCAGGAACTCCTCGCCCGCGAGATCCATCATGCGCAGTGTCGGTGACCCGGCCAGCCGGTGACCAACCGGGGTGACGATCATCAACCGGTCCCGTTCCAAAGTCTCGGATCCGAGTGTCTCGTCAGCGGGCGGATCGCCGAAGGTAAGGCTGATGTCGATCTCACCCCGGCTGACCGCGCCGTACAGCTCGCCACGGTTGCCCTCGCGAACCGCGACCCGCACCTTGGGCCGGCGTGAGCGATAGGTACTGAGCATCGTGGGCAGCCGATGGGCGCACAGCGTCTCCAGGGCGCCGACCGTCAGTACCCCGCTGGGCTCGTCGAGTTGGTCGGGCACCACGGTGCGAGCCTCCTCCACCAGCAGCAACACCTTCTCGGCGTACCCGACCAGGCGCTCACCGGCCGGCGTCAGCCGCAGCCGCCGGCCGGAGCGGTCGAACAACTGCGCGCCCAGCTCGGACTCCAGAGCTTGGACCTGCTCGGTGATGCTGGACTGGGCGTAGTGAAGGTCCGCCGCCGCCCGGGTGAAGTTCAACGTACGGGCGACAGCCCGGAACGCGCGGAGATGACGAAGTTCCATCGGGCGAGGCTCCTATCGGTCAGGCCGATGGAAATCATCGTAACTGCCGACTTTGGAATCGGCCTGACCGATGTCAGGGTGAAGTGACTGATAGGCCCCAACTCGGAAAAGTGGTATCACCTATGGCCAAGCCTGTCACGGCGTCTGCCGCGGGCAAGCCGGTCGGCGCTTCCGTACCGGGCCGGCCCCGGGATGCCGGTCTCTTGCTGCCAGGTCTTTCGCTCGGCTATTTCGTGGTCATGCTGGACACGACCATCGTCACTGTCGCGCTTCCGGCGATCGGCAAGGACCTCGCCGGCGGACTCAGCTCGCTGCAGTGGGTGTCCAACGCCTACACGGTCACGTTCGCGGCTCTGCTGTTGACCGCCGGCGTGCTGACCGACCGGTTCGGCGGCCGCCGGGTGTTTCTCGTCGGACTGTGGGCGTTCGCCGCTCTCTCTGCCGTGTGCGCGGTGGCCGGCTCGATGCCGATCCTGATCGGACTCCGGGCGCTGCTCGGCGTAGCCGGTGCGCTGCTGGTACCGAGCTCGCTGGCGCTGATCGCCAGCAGCTGCGCCGATCCTCAGGCACGGGCCAAGGCGCTCGGCGTGTGGGCCGCGCTCAGCGGATCCGGTCTGGTGGCCGGCCCGGTGGTGGGTGGTCTGCTCGCCGATGCGTTCGGCTGGCAGTCGATCTTCCTGGTGGCGGTGCCGATCTCACTGATCAGCGTCGTGACCGTGACACGCTCGTCGGTGCACACGCCGGTCAAGGCCGGCCGCCGGGTAGACCTCACCGGACAAATCGCGGCAGTGCTCGGTCTCGCCGCCCTGACCTATGGCCTGATCGGGAGCGGACCGGCCGGCTGGATGTCGCCGCAGGTTCTCGCTGCGCTGGCAGTATCGCTCGTGGCCGCGGTCGTGTTCGTGATGGCCGAGCGGCGACCCGAGAAGGACCGCCACGCCGCGATGCTACCGGCGCGAATGTTCAGCAGCCGTACGTTCTCAGCGGGTCTGCTGGCCGGAGCCCTGGTGAACTTCGGCCTCTCCGGGGTGCTGTTCGTGCTCTCCCTCTACTTTCAGGAGGCGCACGGCTACTCCGCCTCGGTCGCCGGGGCTGCATTCCTGCCCCTGACCATCCCGACCGCGTTCAACCCGATCTTCACGGGCCGTATCGTGGCCCGGGTGGGCGCCCGTGTCCCGGCGACGGTCGGCTTCCTGATGATGGCCTTCGGCACCGCCGTTCAGGCGGTGTTCGGCGGCACCTCGGCGTTGGACGTGACTCTCTGCATGATCGGTCTGCTGCTGCTCGGCTTCGGCGTTTCATTCGCGATCCCGTCGCTGGTCACCGCGGTGGTCGGGGCCGCGCCGAAGGATCTGGTGGGCATCGCGTCCGGTGCCCTGAACTCGGTCCGGCAGACCGGCGCCGTTCTTGGTGTGGCTGTCCTCGGGGCGGTCATGGCGGCGGGTACGTCGACGGCATCCGGCGCTCGGGTGGCGCTGGTGGTGGCAGCGGTGGTGCTGGCGATCGGTGCGGCCGTGGTGGCCGTGTTCGTCGGACGCCGGAACTGACGCCTCCTCAGCCGGCCGCCGTCCCCCCTTGCCCGTGAGGTGGACAGCACGCCGAGACCGTGGCCACGGAGATCCGGGTGCCGGCCGATCGGGACTTGGATGTGGCGGTGGGAGAGGTGGGCGAGCTGCATACCCGGGGCCCGTACACCATCCGCGGCTACTTCCGCGCCGACGACCACAACGCCCGTGCCTTCACCGCCGACGGGTGGTACCGCACCGGTGTCCTGGTCCGATCCGGTGGCGGCGGCAATCTGATCGTCACGGGAGCGGGAGTTCGCGGGTGCCCACTCCGGGGTCGCCTGGGCCGTACCCCTGATGCTGGTGTTGCCACCACCATCAGGGGAAGACACTTCCTCCTCCCGCGTCCAGCTCGCAGGATTGCATCCATGAAGCGCGATGGGATTCATCCGCCTTGAATTCGCATTCGGCGTTTCAGTGTCTTGGGGGAAGATATGGATACTTCGATCACCCGTCACATCGTCACGGTTCTGACGGAACTGGACGTCCCGACGGCAGACGTCACGCCGGAAACGACTTTCGAGGCCATGGAGATCGACTCGCTGCTGCTGGAGGAGTTGGCCCTGCGTCTCCAGAGGTCCTTCGGAATCGAGATCGAGATAGGTGAGCTCGTCCCCGAGCAGACCGTCGCCGAGGCGGCTGCGGTAATCGCGGCCAAGAGTGTCGCTGTGGCCTGACGGGTTCCGGGCGTCCCGTCCGAGCACCGTCCCAACCCCGCATTTCGCCATTCCTGGCGGCGGTCCGCGCGGGTAGATCACTTATTCACACTCCGTCGGAAGGGAACAGGAATGTCCGCCACTCTGCTCATCCTCACCGAAGTTGGCGTCGCTCCCGGCAGGGTGGACGAGGTGCTGGACCGCTGGGGCGAACTGAACGAGAAGGAACCGCTGGCCGGCCGCACCCTGCTCCGCAGCACGAACGGTGACACCGTTCTCGAGATCACGCCGGTCCAGGACTACGCCGAGCTGGATGCCATGTCGGCGGGCTGGCGGAGGCTGTGGGACACCGTCTCGATGGACTTGGTCACCGACTTCCGGCGCCAGCTCCTGGAGTTCGTCGAGGCGCCCAAGGACACCGTCGATCCGCTGCCCCGGACACGGCACATCCAGCTGCGGTACATCGAGGTCAAGCCGACGGAGTACGCGGCCTACCGCGAGTGGCGCGAGAAGACCATCTTCGACGTGGTTCGCCGTGCCGAGCAGGTCACCACGTTCCTGGCGTACCACACGCTGCTGAGCACTCAGCCCGGCGTGATGTTCGTGACGGGTTTCGACTGCGACCCGGTGGAGTACCAGAAGGTCTTCGCCTCCCCCGAGTACCAGGACATCGTCCAGCAGGCCGGCGATCGTTTCATCGTCGGAGGCGAGAGCGGTCTGTACACCCGCGTCTACCAGCGTGCCGATGCCTGAGACCGCCACCGCCCCCTGGACCGCCACCCCGGGTGTCACCGAGAAGCTGGAGCTCAGCCTCACCACTCAGGGCCCGCTCTACCCGCCGAGCGAAGTCATGGACGCCGACGGCAACTTCGTCGTGGTCGGGATGGTCAACCGGGCCACCCCGGACGGTGCGATCCGGCCGGAGTGGGGCGCGGCGATCGTCTCGCCGGACAGTCCGCTGCCGGACTTCGGCGACCTCGCTCCGTACACCGTGGTGCGGGAATTGGACTGTGAGCCCGACGGGCCCGACAAAGACATCGTCCTTTACACGCTTCCGCTGCCCCTGCCGTGCAACAACTACCCGATGGTGTTCGCGCCGGAGCAGCTGCCGGAGGCCGGCCGGGTCAAGCGACCCAGCCACGCCTTTCACGAGGTGCCCATCCCGGACCTGCGTCCCGAGGACGGGCCGAAGCTCACCACCCCGGTGACCTTCGGCGCCTGGATGAGGGCGAGCGGCACCCTGGAGGTCGGGGTCACCTCCGACGGCTGTCACGGGACGTTCGGCTTCACGTTCTCCCGGCTCGTCCCGAACAGCGTCTACACCGTGATGTCGCTGCGTGCCCGCGACCTTGACCCCACCGGGCCCACCCGGCCCGGCCCGCTCGGAGTGCCGAACGTCTTCGTCACCGACGCCGACGGGAACGGCCGCTATGACGCGACGCTGCCCAATCCATTCCCGGACCCAGGACTGCCCGAGGCCAACCGGATCATCAACGTGGTCGTGCTGTGGATGAGCTACCAGCGCAGCTACGGCGGCGCTATCGGCGAGTTCGGTCTCGGCGGCGACATCCACGCGCACCTCAAGCTACGCGGCGCGTCCTTCCAGAACCTGCGGACCACCGCCGCCCCGCGGTCCTGACCCGCCGCACCGTAGCCGCCATTCAGCACAGGAGAAGCCCATGCCTATCATCGCCGTCACCACCTGGGACGGTCAGAGCGACGCCCAGGCGCAGGAACTCATGCAGGAGCTGACCCGAACCGTCGGACGTGTGACGGGAGCCCCCCTGGACAAGATCACCGTCTACATCCAGGAGGTGCCGCGCAGCCGCTGGGCGGAGGGCGGCGCTCTGGGCAGCGACCCGAAGTTCCCGGAACTGAGCCGCCGGCTCTCCGAGTGAGGGTGTCCGCCGAGATGCCCGAGACGACCAGCCGCACCGCAGCCGAAGTCGAAGCCGGCGCCTTCCTCCTCGTGGGCGACGTCTTCGCCGCATTCGCCGAGCACGAAGGCGTCCATACGGTGTCCCAACTCGCCCGGCAGATCAGGACGGGCGCGTTCCCCCACGGCACGGACCAGGTCCGGGTAACGCTCGGGCAGGGGGTGTCCCAGTTCGACGTCCAGTTCATCCACGACACGCTTGCCCGGCACGGCCTCACGGACGTGGTCGTGATCGACGACCAGGCGCTGCGTGACCGTGCCGGGCGGCGGATCGCGCACAAGCACCGCGCAGAGAACGTGCTGATCTCCGTGCCCCGGCGGACCGGCCCCGACTCCTTCGAGTCGGACCTGCTGGTGGACTCGGGCAACGAGGTGATGTCCGACCACCTTACCGGCCAGCACATGCAGGGCATGCTGGCCATGGAGGCCGGGCGGCAGATGTTCATCGCGGTGGCCGAGCAGCACTACCTGCCGCCGGAGGCGGTCGGCGACAGCTATTTCGTGATCGACACCTTCGCCACCCACTACCGGAACTTCCTCTTCCCGCTGCCCGCGACCATCCGGTGCAAGGTTCTCTCGCACCGTTCGCCGCACCGCACCCGTACGACGTTCGCCTGCGAAGTCGTCGTGCTCCAGGGCGGCGGCGAGGCCGCGGTGATGGAGGTCAGATTCACCGCCTTCGACACCCAGGTCGCGCATGTCAAGGAAGCCCGCGCGGCCGAGCGATCCCTCCGGGACACCGTGGCGGTACTGGCGGGGGCGCTCGAACCGAACTCGACAGAGATGCAGGTCGTGTGACCGAGCCTGGTCTCCAGTGACAGACGGCGGCCGGCATCGAGAAGGGCCCTGCACATGTCAGATGTACGCCCCTACCTGGTCTTCAGTGACGTCGACGAAACGCTGATCACCGTCAAGAGCATGTTCGACTTCCTCCGTTACCAGCTGGTGCGCCAGCACGGCGATGCCGGGGAGGTGAGGTACGAGCGGATCATGGCGATGGTCCACAACATGGCCGGTGACGGCGCCCCCCGTGCGGACATCAACCGCTTCTACTACCGCCACTACGCCGACCAGTCGGTGGAGACGATCGGCCGGCTCGCGGAGGACTGGTTCGCCGAACGCACCGCGTCCCGCCGGGGCTTCTACATCGAGGCGACCCGGGAGGCCCTGAGCGCTCATCGCGCCGCCGGTGCGACCGTCGTCCTCGTCTCCGGCTCCTTCCCGCCGCTGCTGGAGCCTCTCGCCCGCGAGGTGGGCGCCGACGCCGTCCTGTGTACCCGCCCGATCGTCGCCGACGGCCGTTACACCGGGGAGGTCGCCACTCCGGTCATCGGTACGGGCAAGAGCACCGCCGTGCTGGGGGTGTTGGAGTCCCGTCCCGACGTCGACCCGCGCGACTGCTGGGCCTACGGCGACCACGTCTCCGACCTGCCGATGCTGGAACTCGTGGGGCACCCCGTCGCCGTGGGGGAAAACCAGGAGTTGCGACAGCGGCTGGCCGATCGCGTCCGGGGAGTCACGGCCTGACGGCCGGGCACCGGTGGTGCTCGCATCATCATGATGGAAACACCTCCCCCTCGGTGCCGTGCTTCCCGAGTGATCGTACGGAACGCGGCTGAATTGAACGCCGGCAATACCCCTGTAATGCCGAAACAAGTCGTCACGGAATCACCGAACAAAAGGAACGAAGATGGCTGAATTCGACTCTCGTGGCACGTTCCAGAAGGCCGCGAACGAGTACGCGAAAATCCAGGACGCCTTCCCCGACGTGATCTGCGAGCCGCTGCTGGCCGACATGGCGGTCAAGGAGGGCGATCGGATCCTCGATCTGCCCTGCGGGACGGGCGATTCGATCGTCAAGGCGATGCAGATCGCGGGGCCGTCCGGGCACGCCCTGGCCATCGACATCTCGGCCTCCATGATCGAGGAGGCCAAGGAGAAGGCGGAGGCCGCCGGCGTCAAGAACGTCGACTTCGTCGTCGAGGACATGGACAAGGCGCAGTTCGACACCGCCGCGTACGATATCGTCGTGTCGGCCAACGGGCCCTTTTTCGCCGCCGACCTCAAGACTTTCCTGGCGAAGATGTGGGACGCGGTCAAGCCCGGCGGCAAACTGGTCACGATGACCCTGGGCCGCAATTTCCTGACGCCCATCTCCGGCATCTTCCTGGACCGGGCGCAGATCAGGACCGAGGATTTGCGCATCTCCACACCCTGGAACATCACCGAGGACATCGCCTACTTCCGGGAAGTTCTCGAAGAGGTGACCCGGGGGCAGCGCATCAACATCATCCACCGGGACGCCGTCATGGATTACCAGACGGCCGACGGAGGGTGGAATCTCCTGATGGGTACCGCGTTCAGGAACTACACCCTGGCGATGTCACCGGAGCACCAGGCCGAGATCGAGGCGGAGATGAAGGAGTGGATGCAGGCCAACCGCCAGTTCTCCGCGACCTGCAGCTTCAACAACATCACCGTCGTCAAGGACAACGTCTGAGGTGAAGGCATCCGGCGGCCGAGTCGCCGTGCCCGGCCGCCGCCTCCTCCGGCGTCGAGTCACCTCACCGCCTCCCCTCCTGGAGAACGCCATGTCCCGTCGTCTGTTCACCTCGGAGTCCGTGACCGAGGGTCACCCCGACAAGATCGCCGACCAGATCAGCGATGCCATTCTCGATGCGCTCCTGCGCGAGGACCCCGGGTCCCGGGTCGCCGTGGAGACGCTCATCACGACCGGCCAGGTGCACGTGGCCGGCGAGGTCAAGACCACGGCCTACGCGCCGATCGCCCAGCTGGTGCGCGACACCGTCCTGGCCATCGGCTACGACTCGTCGGCGAAGGGCTTCGACGGCGCCTCCTGCGGCGTGTCGGTGTCGATCGGCACACAGTCCCCCGACATCGCCCAGGGCGTCGACACCGCGTACGAGACCCGGGTCGCAGGGAACGGCGAGCGTGACGAACTTTCCCGCCAGGGGGCGGGCGACCAGGGTCTGATGTTCGGGTACGCGTCGGACGAGACACCGACGCTGATGCCGCTCCCGATCTTCCTGGCCCACCGTCTCTCGAAGCGCCTGTCCGAGGTCCGCAAGAACGGCCTGGTCCCCTACCTCCGTCCGGACGGCAAGACCCAGGTCACCATCGAGTACGACGGTGACAAGGCGGTCCGTCTGGACACCGTCGTCGTCTCCTCGCAGCACGCCGCCGAGATCGACCTGGACTCCCTCCTCGTCCCCGCCATCCGCGAGTTCGTCGTGGAGCCGGAGCTGACGGCCCTCCTGGACGACGGCATCAAACTGGACACCGGCGGCTACCACCTGCTGGTCAACCCGACCGGCCGATTCGAGATCGGCGGTCCGATGGGCGACGCCGGCCTCACCGGCCGTAAGATCATCATCGACACGTACGGCGGTATGGCGCGCCACGGCGGCGGCGCCTTCTCCGGCAAGGACCCGTCCAAGGTCGACCGCTCCGCCGCGTACGCGATGCGCTGGGTCGCCAAGAACGTCGTCGCGGCCGGCCTCGCGTCCCGCTGCGAGGTGCAGGTGGCGTACGCCATCGGCAAGGCCGAGCCCGTCGGTCTCTTCGTCGAGACCTTCGGCACCGCCATGGTCGACACCGACCGGATCGAGAAGGCCATCGACGAGGTGTTCGATCTCCGCCCGGCCGCCATCATCCGCGACCTCGACCTGCTGCGCCCGATCTACGGCCTGACCGCCGCGTACGGTCACTTCGGCCGCGAGCTCCCGGAGTTCACCTGGGAACGCACGGATCGGGTCGAGGCGCTGCGCAAGGCCGCAGGAGTCTGAGATGCGGGTCGCCGTCACCGGGTCCATCGCCACCGACCATCTGATGACCTTCCCGGGCCGCTTCAACGACCACCTGCTGCCCGACCAGCTGGCCACCGTCTCGCTGTCCTTCCTGGTGGACGATCTCCAGGTGCGCCGGGGTGGCGTCGCCGCGAACATCGCCTTCGGCCTCGGCCTGCTCGGCGTCACTCCCTTGCTGGTCGGTGCGGTGGGCACCGACTTCGCCGAGTACGGCGCCTGGTTGAGCGCGCACGGCGTGGACGTCAGCCAGGTGCGGGTGAGCGAGCAGGCTCATACGGCCAGATTCATCTGCATCACCGACCGGGACCAGAACCAGATCGCCGCCTTCTACGCGGGTGCCATGGCGGAAGCGCGGCACATCGTTCTGGCCGACATCACGGCCCGGTGGGGCAGGCCCGACCTCGTCCTGATCGCGCCGGACGACCCACTCGCCATGCAGCTCCACGCTTCCGCGAGCCGGCGGCTGGGCATTCCATTCGCCGCGGATCCCTCACAGCAGCTCGCCCGCCTGGAGAGCGACGAGGTCCGTCAACTCGTCGACGGAGCGCAGGTGCTCTTCAGCAACGAGTACGAGGCCGCGCTCCTGTGTGAACGCACCGGATGGACCAGGGACCAGGTCCTGAATCGCGTGGGCACCTGGGTCACCACCCACGGTGCGAACGGGGTGACGGTCGCCACCCGGGGAGAGGCAGCCGTCACCGTTCCGGCCGTACCGTCCGACAAGGCTGTCGATCCCACCGGTGTGGGTGACGGCTTCCGCGCGGGATATCTCGTAGGCAAGGCACGCGGCCTGTCGAAGGAGCGGGCGGCCCAATGGGGGTGTGCCGTGGCCACCACGGTGCTGGAGACGGTGGGGCCCCAGGAGTACCGGTTGAGCGACGATCTGCTGGCACGGGTCGCCGACACCTATGGCGCGGACGCCGCGGTGGACATCGAGCGCTGTGCGGAGGTGCCGGTGTGACGGCGCTCCGGGAACTGCTCGCCCAGGGAGAGCGGTCCTTCTCCTTCGAGTTCTTTCCGCCGAAGACGGAGGCGGGTATGCGGGTCCTGTGGGACACCATCCGTCGCGTCGAACCGCTCGCGCCCTCCTTCGTGTCGGTCACCTACGGCGCGGGTGGCTCGTCGCGGGACCGCACGATGGAGGTCACCGAGCGGATCGTGACCCAGACGACGCTCCGGCCCGTGGCACACCTCACGGCGGTCGGGCAATCGGCTGACGAACTGCGCCGTGTCATCGGTGAGTACGCGGCGGCGGGAGTGCGGGACGTGCTGGCACTGCGCGGCGACCCGCCGGGGGATCCCAACGCGCCCTGGTCACCGCATCCGCAAGGCTTCCGGTACGCGCACGAGCTGGTGACGATGGTGCGGGAGTGCGGTGACTTCAGCGTCGGTGTCGCGGCCTTTCCCGAACGGCACCCGCGTTCCCCGGACTGGGAGAGCGACATCCGGCACTTCGTAGCCAAGTGCGAGGCCGGCGCCGATTACGCGATCACTCAGATGTTCTTCCACGTGGAGGACTATCTGCGGCTGCGTGACCGGGTCGCCGCGGCCGGCTGTGACACCCCGATCATCCCGGAGATCATGCCCGCCACCGACATCCGGCAGATCGCCCGGTTCGCCGAGCTGAGCCACGCCACCTTTCCCCGCGAACTGGCCAGGCGTCTGGAGCAGGCCCAGGACGATCCGGCGGAGGGGCGGCGCATCGGGGTCGAATACGCCACCACCATGGCCGACCGGCTCCTCGACGAAGGCGCTCCGGGCCTGCACTTCATCACGCTCAACCGTTGCACGGCGACGCTCGAGATCCACCGCAACGTCCTGGGCTCGAGGAGTGCGCACGCCGTCGTGCCTGGCTGACCGCACGCTGATATACCCCACCTCCGTATGGAGGTGGGGTATATCAATTCAACGACCGTTGCTGGCTGGTGAGGTTCACCGGCTGACCGGTACGCATCGGGTCGCGGTCGCCGAGCGCTTGCAGCGGGAGGGCGGGAGTCGGGCTGAGGGCGCCCGTGGCGTCCAGCCGGAGCATGGCCTTTTCGTCCGCGGTGTCGGGGGCGGCCTGATAGACCACCATCCGCTGGCCGCCCGCCCGTGCCAGACGCATGACCTCGTAGGTCAGGGTCATCGGTCCGACCTTCGGATGCTGGAAGGACTTCTGCCCACCACCGCGCTCGCTGACGTCGTACCGCTCCCAGATCCGCGCGAACTCCGGTGACTTCACCATCAGTTCGCCGACGAGCGCCGTCAGCTCGGGGTGGTCGGGGTCGGCTCCGGCGACCGCGCGCAAATGCGCCACCGAGAGCGCGGCCGTCTCCTCCCACTGCGCGTAGAGCGCCCGGCCGACCGGATGGAGGAACATGTAGCGGGTCACGTTGCGCTGGTCCTCGGGCCAGTCCCAGACTCCGGGCATCAGCCGCCGGCCGGGCCGGTTCGCCGCCAGCAGGCGGTTGCAACGGTTCACCACATAGGCGGGCAACGGGCGTATCGACTCCAGCATCCGCAGCACCGAGTCACGGACGGTGTCCTCCAGGCCGGCCGGCAGGTCGGAGGGCCGGCCGCAGGCCAGCTCGGCGAGTTCGTGCAGGCGTTCGTAACCGTCGTCGCGCAGCCGTAGTGCCCGGCCGAGGGCGTCCAGCACGGCGGGGGACGGATTGGTCTCGCGCCCCCGCTCCAGGCGGATGTAGTAGTCGACGCTCACGCCGGCGAGCACGGCCAGTTCCTCCCGGCGCAACCCGGGAGTGCGGCGCAGGCTCCCACCAGCCGAAAGGCCGACGTCCTCCGGGCGTACCTGCGCCCTCCGGGCCTTCAGATACCGGCCGAGTTCGGTGCCTCTCGCCTCTGCTGCCATCAGACCATTGTCGTAGGGGGTCAAGGCTTTTAGGAGGCCGTGTCAGGGCCTGGAACGCGGCACCTCGGGGACAGCGCGGTCTGCCGGAGGGCCGCGCGGACGTGAAGAGTCGATGCCGGAGCGGGCGGCCCGGCCGTCGTGGCTCAGGGGGTGCGAGACACCGGACCGCGGCCCCGACGCGCGGTGGCCGCCCGCCCAGCCATCTTCCGATGATCCGTCACCTGTGCGAGCCCAGGAGTCAGCATGTCAACCATTCCGCGATCGCAGCGGGCGCCCGCGCTGCAACGACAGCCGGACCCGGACCCGACCGCCGCGCCGCCGCGGTCGAGGGGCATCGCCCTGGCCGCCGCGTTACTCGGGTTCGTCGTGATCACCATCGACGTCTCGGCCGTCAACATCGCGTTGCCCGCGATTCAGGGCTCTCTCAGCGGTGGGATGGCCGGGCTGCAGTGGGTGGTCGACGCCTACACCCTGATGTTCGCGGCCCTGATGCTCTCCGCAGGCTCCCTCGCCGACCGTGCCGGCGCCCGCCGCGCCTACGTCTGGGGCGTCGCCCTCTTCAGCCTGGCGTCCCTCGGCTGCGCGCTGGCGCCCGGCATCGGCGTGCTGGTCGCCGCGCGCGTGGCGCAGGGCGCCGCCGCCGCGGTAGTGATGCCGGCCTCGCTGGCGCTGATCCGGCAGGCCTACGACGACCCGCAGGCACGCGCCCGTGCCATCGCGATCTGGACGGCCGGCGGCGCGGTGGCGATGGCCGCGGGTCCGGTGCTGGGCGGGCTGCTCACCGAGGCGGCCGGTTGGCGGGCCGTGTTCCTGCTCAACCTTCCGGTGGGCGCGGTGATCCTGGGCCTGCTGATCCGGGTGCAGCACTCCCCGCGCCGGCCCGCCGTGCTGGACGGCGGTGGCCAGCTCACCGCGATTCTGGCCCTGGCCGGACTGGCCTTCGCGGTGATCGAGGGTGGTCACCTGGGCTGGACCAGCGTGCCCGTGCTGGTCGCGGCGGCGATCGCCATCGCTTCCGGGTACGCCTTCGGCGTGATCGAGGCACGGCACCGCCAACCCATGGTCCCGCCGAGCATCCTGAAGGACCGCCGGGTGACCGTCGCGCTCGCGGTCGGGTTCGCCGTCAACGCCGCCTTCTACGGCGGGATCTTCCTGCTGGGGCTGTACTACCAGCAGCTGCGAGGGATGTCGGGGATCACGGCCGGGCTGTTGTTCGTCCCGCTGTCGGCGTTGGTGACGACGTCCAATCTGGTGTCGCCGCGGCTGGCGGAGCGGATCGGGCGGCGTTCGGTGATCGTCGCCGGGCAGTTGATTTTCATCGTGGCGATGCTGGCCCTGATGCTGTTGGCCGCGGACACTCCCGTGTGGCTTGTGCTGATCCTCCTGCTCCCGCTGAGCACCGGTGGGGCGCTCGCGGTGCCCGCGTTGACCGCCCTGCTGATGGACTCGGTTCCGCCGGAGCGCGCGGGGACCGCGTCCGGGCTGCTCAACTCTCTTCGCCAGACCGGCGGTGCGCTGGCCGTCGCCCTGTTCGGCAGCCTGCTCGCCAGTTCCGGCGGGGGTTTCTCCCTCCCGGGCATGCGCGTCGGCCTTCTCGTCGTCGCCCTGGTCCTCGGCGGCACCGCCGTTCTCTCGCGCTTTGTCCTGTCCCGCGACTGAGCGCGGCAATGGATTCCACGCGAGGGTCGACGCGGTGGAGCCGGGGCCACCCCCGGGCCCGGCTCCACCGCGCGGGGCGCCGACCGGTCGCCGGCGGCAGCTGGTGGTGGCACCACCCTGTTCGACAGACACTCTGCAACCTGCGGCTTCATCGGCACACTGGTGGGCATGGCCCACACGACGCGATATGTCACGGTGGAAACGAGCGGCGCGACCGTGGGCACTGCCCCGCTGCGCCTGTTCTGCTTTCCCCATGCGGGCGGCAGCGCCTGGTCCTTCGCGGGTTGGGGACAACGGCTCGGGCGCGAGATCGCCGTGGTGCCGGTGTCCCCGCCCCCGCGGTCGGTGTCCGTCAGCACGATGGACGACCTCGTCCGCGCAGTGGACGAGCGGTTTGCTCCGGCGCTCGACGAGCCGTACGCCTTCTACGGCCACAGCATGGGCTCGCTGGTAGCCTACGGGGTGGCCCAGCGCCGCCTCGCCGCCGGCCGCCCACCGCCCGTCTGCTTCGTGGTCGGGGCCCACCGCGCACCACATCTGCCCGCTCCGGATCTGATCGGCGACCTGTCGGACGCCGTTGCGCTCGAGCTGCTGCTGGGCCTGGGCGGAGCCGGCCGGCTGCTGCGGGAGAACCCCCGGCGGATGCGGGCCGTGGTGGACCGGCTCCGTCAGGATTTGTCGATCAGCGCCACCTACCGGCATCCGACGGAGGGGCACCGGCCGCTCCCGTGTCCGATCCATGTGCTCCACGGCAGCGACGACCAGCTGGTTTCCGCCGCTCACGCGGCGGCCTGGGACCGGCACACGGCGGGGTCCTTCTCGCTGCGGATCCTGCCCGGGGGTCATTTCTTCCACAAGGAGCACCAGGAGCTGTTCCTGACGGAGTTGCGGAAGGCCCTGCTGCTGGCGGTGAACCACTGAGCTCGGACCGTTGCGTGGCTCGTCCGGCATGTGACCAGCCGCACTGACAATTCGTGTTCGTCGGGCTACCTTCCGCTAGCATGGACCCCAGGCCCTCCATCTCCGGTAGCCAGAAGAAGCGGCGCACCGAGCTGACGCACTTCTTGCGCAGCCGTCGCGCCGCGCTCTCTCCTGCCGACGTCGGCATGCGCTCGGCGGGCGGTCGGACCCGGGCGGGCCTGCGCCGGGAAGAGGTCGCTGTGCTGGCCGGGGTCAGCGCGTCCTGGTACGCGTGGCTGGAGCAGGGCCGCCCCATCAGAGTCTCCGGCGGGATCCTGGACGCCATCAGCCGCGCGCTGCGCCTGACCGAGCGCGAGCGCGTCCATCTGTACCGGCTCGCCGAAGCCAACCCTCCATTCCCGTCACCAGGCATGAATTCCTCAGACAACGAGTTCTTCCAACGAGTGGTCGACACCCAGCTGCTGGGACCGGCGTGCGTCATCGACAGGTACTGGGATGTCCTCGCCGCCAACGAGCAAGCCGCCCGGATGCTCCACCTGGGGCGGGAGGGCAACGAGAACTTCCTGGTCGGTCTGTTTACCGGATCGCACGGTCGCCGGTACGTCGATCTGCCCCGGGTGGCCCGTCAGATGACCGCCCGCTTCCGCCTCCAGACGTCCTACTTCGCCGACGATCAGCGGTACGAGCGGATGGTGGACGGCCTCGCCGCGGACAGCACGCGGTTCGCCGAGTTGTGGTGCCGTCACGAGGTCG
Source organism: Actinoplanes siamensis (assembly GCF_016862395.1). Classification (GTDB taxonomy): domain Bacteria; phylum Actinomycetota; class Actinomycetes; order Mycobacteriales; family Micromonosporaceae; genus Actinoplanes; species Actinoplanes siamensis. The sequence goes on from NZ_BOMW01000064.1 coordinate 50,341, forward strand.
AGGAGTTCGTGCCCACGACGGTCGAACTGAACCACCCCGACCGGGGCCCGGCCCCCTTCACGCTGTTCACGATGGATCTCGACGACGCCTCCAACGTGCGGCTGCTGGTGTATCTGCCCCAAACAGACACCGGTCCGGAGTCGGCCCGGGGGTGACGTCTCCCAGTTCCCGGGTTCGCCGTACCCGGGAACATGGTGGTGCTGCCACCACCGGAGCCAGACACAGCGCCAACACGATCTGGTAGGACGGTGCCCGGCCGCCCGATAATTCTTGTACGCCTTGGTGCGCCCGCACGACAGGGCCGTATCAGGCCGTTCCCACGTACCCTGCCACGTTCGCCGTGCCTACCCGTCCGGACCGGAGGGGTGGCGTGTTCCGACGGACCAGGGCTACGACGCCCGGCACCGGCAATGAGGGAGGCCCCCTTGGTATCCACGCTGCGCGAAGAACCTCTGGCGAAGGAGGCGGCGGCATGATCAGGGCTGCGGTCCTCGCCGGACTCGGGACGTACGTGCCGTCCCGCGTCATCACCAACGACGATCTCTCCCGGATCCTGGACACCTCCGACGAATGGATCCGCTCACGCACCGGTATCGCCCAGCGTCACTGGGCCCCACCCGGCACCGCCACCGGTGACCTGGCCGTCGAGGCCGGCGGGCGGGCGCTGAAGTCCTCCGGCTCCGGCGACGTCGATCTGGTCGTCGTCGCCACGACCACGCCGGATCACCCTTGCCCGGCCACCGCTCCCGGTGTCGCCCACCGGCTGGGCCTGAACGCGGTCGCCGCGTACGACATCGCCGCCGTGTGCAGCGGATTCGTTTACGCGATGGCGTCCGCGGCGGGCGCCATCGCCGCCGGCATCGCCGACCGCGTGCTGGTCATCGGGGCGGAGACCTACTCCACGATCCTCAATCCCGAGGACCGCACCACCTCGGTCATCTTCGGCGACGGTGCCGGGGCCGTGGTGCTGCGGGCCGGCGACCCGTCCGAGCCGGGCGCCCTGCTCGGGCACGACCTGGGAAGCGACGGCTCGCTCAAGGACCTGATCATCGTCCCGGCCGGCGGCTCCCGCCAGCCTGTCGCCGCGGTGGCCGCGTCCGGCGACCGCCCGGCCGAGACGTACTTCCAGATGGAGGGCAAGCCGGTCTTCCGGCACGCCGTGACCCGCATGGTGGCCTCGTCCGAAGCCATCCTCCATCGCGCCGGCTGGGCCCCCGAGTCGGTGGACTGGTTCGTCGGCCACCAGGCGAACGTCCGGATCCTGCACGCCGTCGCCGACCAACTCGGCATCGACCGCGACCGGACGGTCGTCAATCTGGACCGCGTCGGCAACACGTCGGCCGCCTCCATTCCGCTGGCACTGGACGACGCCGCCTCCAGAGGCCTGCTGACGCCCGGCGACCGGGTGCTGATGAGCGCTTTCGGCGGCGGGCTGACCTGGGGCTCCACCGCCCTGGTCTGGCCGGAGATCGTCACGGGCTAGGCAATTCCACCGGGCGGCCGTCAGCACAGGAGACCGGCGGCCGCCGTCCTCCGTACCGAGCGGCAGTCCCGCCGTGACCGATCACCGAGAACGAGGAGCTGGACAATGCCCGAATCCACGCCCGATTCCCCGCCGCTGCGCATCGCCGTCCTCGGCGCGGGCAACATCGGACGCCCCCTGGCCCGCCACTGGCTGGCCGCCGGTCACACCGTGACCTTGGGCTCCCGGACTCCGGACCGGCTCGCCCCCCTTGTCGAGGAGTGGGGTGGGCGGGCGCGGGCGACCACGTACCCGGACGCGGTGGCCGCCAGTGACGTGGCGCTGCTCTCGGTGCCGCGTCCGAGTCTCGAGGAGGTGCTGGAGCAGGTGGCCGACCGCCTGACCGGGAAGACCGTCATCGACGCCACCGCCTCGATCGGGCTCTCGGCGGACGGCCTGTTCGTGTCCGGGTTGGGCGCGGGCATGACCCAGGGCAGCTGGTCGGCGAAGCGGCTGCCCGGGAGTGCGGTCGCGCGAGCATTCAGCCACCTCCCGGGCGAGCTGCTGTGGCCGCGAGGTACACAGCAGCGGCATTTCTGGGGGATGGCGGTCGCCGCAGACGACGCGGACGCGCTCCGCATCACGGAACGTCTTGTCCGCGACGCCGGCTTCGTCCCGGTGCCACTCGGCGTTCTGGACGAGTCCGCGGCGATGGAGCCTGGTGGCGTGCTCTTCGGATACCTCTCGACGCCGGCCGGCCTGCGCAGGGCCGCGGGCATCAGCGGCTGAGGTCTCTTCCGGGCATACGAAGCGACCGCCTGTCCGATGGGCCGGGCGGTCGCTTCGTGTTTCCGGTCAGCGCTCCTCGATGGCCAATCCGGCGACGAGTGGCTGGGACTCCGCGGGGACCGCCTCCCGCTGCGCGGCCACCGGCCTCTTCCTCGGGTTGGACCAGCGCCGGGTGATGGGGCGCTCGATCAAGGAGTACAGCGCCCAGGACGCGAGGATCGAGACGCCGAGGCCGAGCACCAGCATGGCCGCGGCCTGTGGCCCGGTGTAGAGCTTGCTGCCGAGCAACTTCCACAGGCCTTCCAGCACGGTGAAGTGCACGAGATAGAAGGCGAACGAGATGTCGCCGAGCCAGACCGTCACCTTGTTGCGGAAGACGGTGAAGCGGCGGTCCCGGTCCGCGATGGCGCCGGCCGCGATGAGAATGGCGGCCGGGATGACGCAGACGGCACGCGACGAGTAGATGTACGGCGTGAAATAGCCGAGCACGTAGCTGGCGACCAGCAGGGCGCCGGCCCAGACCATACCGATGTTGCGCCAGCGTCCCGTCATCACCGAGCGGGCCACCAGGATGCCGAGGGCGAAGTCCAGGATCCGCGGGAACGGCAGGATGTACGAATAGAAGTACTGGTTCACCGAGGTCTCGGGCTCCATGGGCATGAACACGGATTTGGCCGGGGCGAGATGGGTGGACAGGAACGGCGTGGCGATGATGCCCAGGCCGACGATCGCGACCCAGAGATTGATGCGGTTGACCGGGATCTTCTTGATCAGGCGGAGCAGCAGCGGGAAGGACAGATAGAAGACCGCCTCGACCGCCAGGGACCAGCCGGCCGGGTTCACGCCGAAGTTGATGGAGAAGTCCGGGTAGTAGACCTGGAGCATGAAGAAGTTGAGCAGCCCGATCTTCATGTCGGTGCGAGGTGCCGCGAAGACCACCATGGCCAGCACCCAGACCACCAGATAGTTCGGGACGATCTTGAGGAACCGGCGGCGCCAGAAGCGTGGCGCGGTGTCCGTGTCCCGAGCCGACCAGGTCAGCACGAAGCCGCTGAGCACGAAGAAGAAGCTGACACCGAGCGCGCCCGCGTGGTGCACGGAGCGGTAGTAGTCGTGCACGTTCTCGGGGCTGAGCCAGTTCAGGCCCAGGTAGCCGAGCAACGCCGCGTGGTAGAGAAACACCACGAACGCGGCGGGAAAACGCAGCCCGGTCAGCGTGTTGAGGCGAATGACCCGGGAGCGCACTGTCGCACTCATTCGGTCTGTGGACACGTATCTACTCCTCAGGAAATGTGGGTCCGGATAAGCGTAAGTTACCCGACCCTTCCCGCTGTTGCGGGGGTGGATTTATCCGGTTACTGCCAGCACCATCGGAGCGACCAACAGGTTGCGACGGGCGGAGGTGGCGTCCAGCGATTCCCGATTCGTTGTGGATTCCTCGAAGAATTCATCGCAACACCGCATACCGCTACCGCGACGGAGGCGTCGCGGGCTCGCCGTCCAGGGGCAGAATCTGTGCGCCGGCTTGAGACGGGTCGCCCGCGACGGCTGGTCGTACGTGATCCTCGACGGCAAGCTCTAGCGTCACCGCCGTGCTGAAACTGGTCAGCCGCCGAGCTCGAGCTGTCCTCCCTGGCCGACTCACGCTACGAAAGTGCAGGCCACGGTATGGAGAACTGGATCAAGCAGCCCGCGGATGGCAAACCGCTTGCTCTCGACAATCGGGCCTATAGCCCACTCCTGCGCGGCCCGCGGTGGCAGGACAAACCCGGCTTCGCGATCTGATGGACCGCTGGAAACCCTGCGTCACACCACCGTCAGCCCGCGCCGGACCGGCGATGTCGTCGCCGCTGCACCGCACCTGACGCACTACGAATACAACTACAGATCCGGGCGGTGTCGAGCTCAGTTCAATTGCGGGCTATATACACGGTCAGCATCGACTCGGAGTACTCCGGCATGCGCATCTGCACGCGGTCGAAGACAATCACCCCGGTGTTCGGAAGGGCGAATTTTCGCACATTCTGATAAGGGTCGTCGACCTCGTGCCGGTCCCACAGCTCGGCGAATTTCGGACTCGCCCGGCGCAGCCGTTCCGCGATCCTACCGAATTCCGGGTCGTCCGGGAACTGAATCGACTGTGTCCGGAAGTTGGCGACCAGACCGCGAGCCACTCTTTCGGTGTCGGGATACTTCGCCCGGGTTTCCGCGTCGGTGAAGAACTTCTCCAGACAGTTGTCTCCGCTCGGGTTGAGACGGAACAGGGAGCGTGCGGACCTGTTGGCCAGCTCGATCCGTCCATACCGATCGGTAAGATAGGCGGGGCTGGAGGCCCAGCCCTCGACGAGCGCATGCATGTGCGGTAAATCGCCGTCGCGGCGCTCGCCATCCGCACGCCGAGGCGAATTAAGCCCGGCCAGCCGGAAGAAACACCGCCGCTCGGAGGCGTCCAGCCGCAGGGCATTGCTGATGGCCTGCACGATTTCTTCGGAGACATTGATGTCCCGGCCCTGCTCCAGCCAGGTGTACCAGGACACCCCGACGCCGGCGAGCGCCGCGACCTCCTCCCGGCGCAGTCCGGGCGTGCGTCGTCGCTCGACATTCACCAGACCGACCTCTCCGGGGGAGGTCCGCTCCCGGCGCGTCCGCAGGAAATGCCGCAGCTTCGCTCGTCGGAGAACTCCGGACTCCTGAGGGAGAGCAGTAGCTTGCACGTTTCGGCCTCTCTTCTTATTTCGAGCAGCCCAGGACAGATCTCACTGGCACTGCCGATCGAACGGAAGCGCTCACTCCACACCGACGGACCTGCCCGCCGTCGCCGTCCGGCGTGCAGTCACCCTCGGCATCGATGCGTGCTGGGGGGACCACGGACGGTCCCGTAGCCCTTCCCGGAACTGTCCGTCGAAATGATCACCGGAGCGTCGACGCGGCGAGTGCCCGGCAACCGCCCGGCCGGGGCATCGGCTGCCGGCAGACCGATCTGCTCGTCGTCACTGGGCGCCCGCACCAGGAGAAACCCATCGGTCGGATCACATGCCGGGCTGTTGACGGCGGCCTGCTCCGCGCCGCCGACACTCACATCTGCGACCGCTGCACCACGCTGTGCCGGAGAGATGACTGAGAAAAGACTCATCAGGGTCAGCGCCATGGCCATGGCCACGGCGATCGCGCCGAGGCGCCGCCGATGTTCTTTTCCGGGCATCGTCACTCCGGTCGAGAAGTAGTGCCTCGCGATCAGGTCAACGACGTGCAGAATTTCGCACCGTCGTTCTGCAGACTCTCGAAGTCCGGATCCGTCGCCGTTGCGGCCGTGCTACAGCCCGGGTAACAACTTGATCGTTTTCCGCGGGTCGCCGGACGCCGTATCGCCTACCTTGAAGATCTAATCAGCACCGGCTCGTCAGCCCGAGCAGCGCCGTCGACATGCGACGCTCGGGTGCCTCCACGCCGACCTCCTCCGACAGTTGCACAACCAGACAAGTCGCACTCGGCGATACGACAGTGACCATAGTGGAGCGTCGCGTAACCCTCAATATCGTCTAGATCTCTACCCACTGACCAGGCGCGGAACATCTGGATGCACCATGATCACCGGACACGCCGCCATCCGGAACCCCCGCCGAGGCCACTACGAGGTCGCCACCGAGACGCCAATCCGGCCACGGCTCGCCGCCGCGTTCACCGCACGCGCGCAGGCATCCACAGCCCCGGCTCCGGGAGCCACGGCCGGAACACCCGCCGCTGACCGGCCCGCCAGGACTTCTTCACCGCGGCGACGGCTCGGCGGGTGGCGCGTTCCCCGCCGGCGAAGCCCATCGCGGTGATCCGCCGGTGCACCACATCGGCGCGGATCCGGCCGCCCGAGCGGGCCACCAGCCCTCGATCTTGTCCACGGGGTGTTGACCAGGGACTCTGCTGCCTCGTTGTCCATGGTGACGATGTCGAACTCATCGGTCAGCGACATGATCATGATCCTGTCTGCACCACCAGGCCATCACCTGGCGAAAACGAATAATCCACTCATTCGTTACACAGACCTACCGACACGCTCACACCGCAGGAAGTGGAACAGCAGCATCAAACTACCCGTAGCGGTCCCCGGGCGGGTGTCGTCGTTCAGATCGACCGGAGATATGCCGATCGGGTGAGCGAAGTGCTTGGACAGCGGTTCGGTTGGGGGAGTCGGTGCGCTGGTTCCAGTTCACGATCAGAGCACGTGTCGTGGCCGGCATGGTGGTGATGCTGGTTGTCGCGATGCTGGTAGTGGTCTCATACATCACCAGCCGTAACGCCGCCGACGCGCGACGGACCGGGTTCACGTACGCCGAGGAGGTGGCGCAACGCAACGCCGCCGAAGTCCGGCAGGTGATCCAGACGGGGTTGAGCACCTCCCGCGATCTGGCTCAGATCTTGCAAGCGGCCGCGTCGACCGGCGGTGGCCGGCGTGTCGTAAACGCGCAACTGCGCTCGATCCTCACGGTGCACCCGGAGTTCTTGGGGGTGTGGACCGGTTGGGAACCGAACGCGTTCGACGGCCGCGACCGTCAGTTCCGCAACGCAGACGCCGGACACGACGCGACAGGACGGCTGGTGCCGTACTGGTTCCGCGACAACGGCAAAATCAGCGAGACAGCGCTGGTCGACTACGACAAACCCGGCGCCGGCGACTACTACGGGATCGCCAAGAAAACCGGTCACGAGAAGGTCGTCGAGCCGTACCTCTACAACATCGGCGGTAAAGACACGCTGATCACGTCGATTGCAGTGCCGATCGTCCGCGACGGACGCGTCGTGGGAGTGGCCGGAGTCGACATGTCACTGGCAAGTCTGCAGACACTGGTCGCCGCCATCCGACCATTCGGCACCGGGCACGCCACGCTGATCAGCACGGACGCCGCGGTGGTCGGCGGGGGACAGACACAGCAGGCGGGCAAACCCGCCGACCCGGGCGTCAGCGCGCTGGCGACCACGGCGGTCCGGGCAGGCCACAGCGCCGAGCAGGTGGTCGAACACGATGGTGACGAAACGTTGGAGATCGCCGCACCGGTACAGCTCGGCGCCAGCGACACCTGGTCCCTGGTCGTATCCGTGCCGACCAGCACCATCCTCGCCCAATCCAACACCACCCGCCAGATCAGCATCCTGATCGCCGTCGGAGCCGTGCTCCTGGTCGCGCTGGCGGCCTTCCTACTCGCAGGCACCATCGTGCGACCCATCCTGCGGCTGCGCGACCGGATGGCAGAAATCGCCGACGGCGACGGCGACCTGACCCAACGCGCCCCGGTCAGCAATGACGAGGCAGGACAACTGGCCGCGGCGTTCAACCGATTCGTCGACAAAGTCGCCACCACCATCCGGGGCATCGGTGAGTCCAGCACCATGCTCACCGGCGCCGCGCAACAACTCGACACGGTCAGCAGACAGCTGCAGTCCGGAGCGGCCGACACCTCGCAGCAGGTCAGCACAGCCAGCTCGGCGAGTGAGCAAGTCAACGCCGGCGTGCAGTCCATCGCCGCCGGCGCGGAACAGATGAGCGCCTCCATCACCGAGATCGCCTCCAACGCCATGCAGGCGGCTCAGGTCGCCGCCCACGCCATGGCAGTGGCCCGAAGCACCAACGGGCAAGTCGCCCAACTCGGAGCTGCCAGCGCCGAGATCGGCGACGTGGTCAAGCTGATCACCAGCATCGCCGAACAGACAAACCTTCTCGCCCTCAACGCCACCATCGAGGCAGCCCGCGCCGGAGAACTCGGCAAAGGCTTCGCCGTCGTCGCCGGCGAGGTCAAAGAACTGGCCCAACAAACCGCGCAAGCAACCCAAGAGATCACCGCGAGGATCGGCGCCATCCAAGCCTCCAGCGCCTCAGCATCAGCCGCGGTCACCGAGATCGCCGAGGTCATCGCCCAGATCAGTGACTACACCACCACCATCGCCTCCGCCGTCGAGCAACAGAGCGCCACCACCAACGAAATGAGCCGCACCGTCACCCAGGCTGCGGCCAACAGCGCAGGAGTCGCCCACACCATCAACGGCGTGGCCCACGTCGCCTCCTCAACCGCAGACAACGCCGGAACAACACAACAAGCCGCCGCCGATCTCTCCAACCTGGCCGCCGCCCTCACCCGCCTCGTCGGAACCTTCCGCTACTGAAAGCGCTGGCGCCGATCCTCACCGCGGATGACGCTCCGTCAACGCCGGCCAGACCGGAGGCGGGCCTACGAATGCTGGCCCGGTACCCGCGGCTGGCCCGGTACCGACCGAGCCCGCTGGTCCAGCGGATCAGCGACGGGTGTCGGTGTAGTGCCGCATGGCCGCGCCGAGGAACTCGACCATCCGGGGGTGGTAGGAGGTGTGCCAGGTGCGCATGCCCTCGTCCTCGGCGTAGAGCAGGGCCATCCCGAGGTAGGCGTCCATGCTCGGGGTGTAGAACCGGCTGACGACGGCGTGGTGCCGGGCGATCAGTTCCTGGACCGCCTCGTCGCGCGGCTGGGCGCCGGCGGTGATGGCGGCGGCGATCTCGCCGTACAGCTCGTGCCAGTCGCGGTGGACCTGGTCCTTGTCGACGTGCGCCCAGTCGGCGGTCGCGGCGAGGCTCGCGGCCTGCTCGTCGGCGAGCGCGCGGCGGCAGCGGTCGGCATCCTCGGCGGCGATCGTGGAAATACTCATCTGTGGTGTCATGCCCTGTCGTGAGGGGTACGGATCCGCCGCCCGGCCGGTGGGCGCGAACGGCAGCGAACCCTCGCACGCCCGCCCGGCCCCGGTAAAACGATTTTCGCTGCTGCGAGGCCGGACGGCGCGCGAACTGACCACCCGCTCCCTCAGCCCGGACGGCGCTGGCTGACCGCCGGTGCGATCGGGTAGCCGGTCGCGGCCACCCCCGTGCGAACCGCGGCGAGGCTCGACTCCGGATTCAGTGCCCGGACCACGTCGTCGGTGAGCGGCCGCAGCGCCGCGACGTGCGCCACCGCGTCCCGGTCGATCTCGGCCTCGTGGTAGCCACTGGCGAAGTCAACGTACTCGTCGACGATGTCGTCACACAGGATGCTGAGCCGGTCGGTGCCGTCCGGGCTGATGTCGTAGGGGCCGCGGGACGGCGGGAACGTGATGCCGACGCCGGCGTGCCAGCGTTCGTCGGTGGTCCGCCGCCACAGCACCGCTGTCGCGATCAGGTCGTCGCCGTCGCAGAACGCCGGCTCGGTGACATGTCCGGCGAACTCCGGCGGCAGCCCGTCGAGCAGTCCCGGCCAGAGCGCCGTTTCGTCGCTGGCGGCATAGGGCGACATCGCGGACTCGTGGTCGAACAGCCGGATGAACACGCCCGCCTCGCCGAAGACGATGGTGTACTCGCCGCCGCCGCCGTTGCTCATCAGCGCTGCTTCGTCGTCACCCCAGGCGGTGTAGCTGTAGTACTCGTACCCGGTGCCCTGGATCAACTCCAGGACGGCCAGGGCCCGGCACCGGTCGCGCAGCACCGGAATCGAGGGCAGCCGGCCGGCGATGTCGTAGACGTTCACCGGATGACCTTACGAGCGCGCTCAACAAGTCACGATCGCGGTACCCGGCCCAGAGCTCCCGCAACGCGGGACGCAGTTGGCCGGCCGGGCGCGCCCGAGCGAGGCGAGCGGAATGCGTGCAGGCGGGGCTGCGCCGACAAGTCAGGCGACTACCCGCACGAGGATCGCGTCGCCGGCGGCCGCCGCGGCGGCGAAGAGGTCCGCGACCGCACGTGCGTCCTGCACGACGATCTCCACGATCTCGTCAGACAGTTCCGGCAGGTAGAACTCTGCCGCGAGCGCGACCCGACAACGTTGAGCCCACTCCTCGATCGGAGAGTTAGCCAGAAGATCCGATATTTCCCGTACGTCGTCAGCCCCGACCATTGACGTCATGAGGTCGGCATTCCACCTGGACGGCCATAGGAGCCTCGATGCCGGGTGCTCCGGCGCCGCGAGCTTCACCAGCGCCGGGACCATTTCGCCGAAGGCTTCCGCCCCTGCGAGCAGCCCGGCCTCGACCGCTTCCGGATAGCCCTCTTCGGCAAAGTGCGGCGCAAGCGCCCGGACTTCTGCCATCGAGCCGGGCGTCACGAAACCTTCCTCACTGACGCGCCGCCAGAAAACGTCCACACCTCCCATGACCACAGAATCTATCTGTTGTCCGCCGGTGAGGCGCCCGGGTCGCGGGTCCACCGGCTTGCTCTAATACCGCAATCCGCGTGCCCGGCTGGAGAAGGGCGGCGGACCAACCATCAAGATCGTCAAGAGCCGCGGGATCCGGAGTCCACAGAGGACGCGACGATCGGATCGGGGCTCGGCCGCCACCCCTGTCGACGCGACTTCATCAATCTTCTGCCGAGCTCACTTCGCGCCTCCGCGGCGGTGCTGGAAGCATTTCGATCAGGATGGCGCTGCCGGCCGGGGTGCGGCGTCACGGCGCCCGGGCCCGGAGCAGGGGCAACGCCGCTTCCTCAGGTCCGTTGTGGTCCACGGTCTTCCGTCCGGCACGGCCTGCGGATCGCTGCGCCGGCGGCACGGTGCGCCGGGCGGTGAGGAGCCTGCCGGGCATGCGCCGCCTAATGCTTCATCGACAGCAAGCCTTGACTTTGTTGGCCTCGTCACGTACGCATGAAATCACGTACCTTTCATAGAAAGCCATCTTCGCGGTTTCAACTCTTCAGTGCTCTGACAGCCAAGGGCAGCCCAGGTGCTGTGATTCCACACAAGCGGTCGACGGCATTGAGCCGGGGGCACATCTCAGCCGCAGCCTGCTGGTGTCGGCGCTTTCTGAAAGGACCCTCTTTGGGTTCGAATCCAAGGATCCCTACGGGTCAGCCTGTGCAGGAGCAACGGGTATCCCGGCGATCTGTCTTGCGGGGCGCACACGCATCGGCCGCGACAACCGGAGACAACTTCCGGCGCCGATCACGAACCGGCAAGGTCATTCGCGGGCTGACCCGGCACCGAGGAGAGGAACGGCATGCCCTCACACCACCGACGTCACGGCCGGCTATCGCGCCGCCGTATCGCCGCTGTGACCACCGGTCTCATCGGCGCCACAATGCTGCCCGGTCAGGTGGCCTCCGCCGCCGACACGCAGACAGCCACGGTCACCGCGACCCAGGCCTTCGTCCAGGCCGACGAGGGCGAGCTGGCGACCGTCACCCTCGTTCTGGGTACCAGCGACAACAAGCCTCTGGCTCGTCCGGCCGCACTGACGTACCGGACGGGAACCGGCACGGCCACCGCCGGCAGCGACTACACGACCACGGCCGGCACGGTCACCTTCGCCGCTGACAGCACTCCCGGGGCTCACCGGACGATCCGTATCCCGGTCCGCCGCGACCGCGGCGCCGAGACCGCCGAGACGATCCCCGTCGCCCTCGGCGCCGGCACGACCGGCGTCACCGCCGGTGCCGCCCCGACGGTGATCATCAACGCCAACGGCCTGCCCTACCTCGACCGGCGGCTCAGCACCGAGCGGCGGGTCGCGGACCTGCTGAACCGGATGAGCCCGGAGGACAAGATCGGCCAGATGACCCAGGCCGAACGCGCCGCGGTCACCGACGACACCGCCAAGGTCGCCGCGTGGCGGCTCGGCTCGGTGCTCTCCGGCGGCGGCTCCGTGCCGTCCCCGAACACCCCGGCCGCCTGGGTGAACATGGTCAACACGTTCCAGCGGGCGGCGCTGTCCACTCCACTGCAGATTCCGATCATCTACGGCGTCGACGCCGTCCACGGCCACGGCAACGTCTACGGCGCCACCGTCTTCCCGCAGAACATCGGCCTGGGCGCCAGCCGCGACCCGAAACTCGTCGAGCAGGTCTATCACGCCACCGCCGCCGAGGTCCGTGCCACCGGTGTCCCGTGGGACTTCGCCCCCTGCGTCTGCGTCACTCGCGACGAACGCTGGGGCCGGTCCTACGAATCCTTCGGCGAAGACCCGAAGCTGGTCACCCGGATGACCACCGCGGTCACCGGGCTGCAGGGCCGCCGCGGCGCGCAGCTGGCCGACCCGGACCGCGTCCTCGCGACGATCAAGCACTACGCCGGCGACGGCAACACCAGCTACGGCACCGGCGACAGCGGCTATCCCATCGACCAAGGTGTCACCACCATCAGCCGTACCGATTTCGCCCGCTCCATCCTCCCGCCGTACGTCGCCGGCGTGCACGCCGGCGCGGGCAGCGTGATGCCGTCGTTCTCCAGCATCGACTGGACCGAGGACGGGGTCGGCAACCCGATCAAGATGCACGCCAACAAGGAATTGGTCACCGGCACCTTGAAGGGCAAGCTCGGCTTCGGGGGGTTCGTGATCACCGATTGGGAAGGCATCCACCAGATCCCCGACCCGGCCGCGACCGGCGACACGCCTCTGCCGACCGCTGGGCAGGTGCGTACCGCCGTCAACGCCGGCATCGACATGTTCATGGAACCGAACACCGCCGAGCGCTTCGAAACCCTGCTCAAGGCCGAGGTAACGGCCGGGCGGGTCAGCCTGACCCGGATCAACGACGCCGTGTCCAGGATCCTGACCAGCAAGTTCCAGCTCGGCCTGTTCGACAAGCCGTTCGCGACGACCGACCACATCGACCGGGTCGGCAGCACCGCGCACCGGGCGCTGGCCCGCGAGGCCGTCGCCAAGTCACAGGTGCTGCTGAAGAACACCGGCAACCTGCTACCGCTGCGCTCGAACGCGAAGATCTACGTGACCGGCCGCAACGCCGACAACATCGGCAACCAAGCCGGCGGCTGGACCCTCGACTGGCAGGGCCGCTCCGGCGACACCATCCCCGGCACCACCATCCTCGACGGCATCCGCCAGGACGCCCCGCACGCCCAGATCACCTACAGCGCCGACGCCTCCGCACCCATCGGCAAGAACGACATCGGCATCGTCGTGGTGGGGGAGACCCCGTACGCCGAAGGCTACGGCGACGTCGGCGGCCCCGCCTGGCCGTGGGGCACCGACGCGCAGAAGGAGAGCAAGTCGCTCACCCTGCAGCCGGCCGACAAAGCCGCGATCGACAAAGTCTGCGACGCCGTCACCAAATGTGTGGTCCTGGTCGTCTCCGGCCGCCCGCAGATCATCACCGACCAGCTCGGCAAGATCGACGCCCTGGTCGCCTCCTGGCTGCCCGGCAGCGAAGGCGCCGGCGTCGCCGACACCCTGTTCGGCAGGCGCCCGTTCACCGGCAAGCTGCCGGTGACCTGGCCGGCCACCACGCAGCAGGTACCCATCGACATCGGTGACCGCCACTACCAGCCGCTCTACCCGTACGACTGGGGACTGCGCACCGGCACCAACCGCGATCACTGATCACCGGCCCCTCGGCACCACCACGCGACCGAACGTCCGACACCGCAGCGCGACCACCACAGCATCCGCATCCAGGCAACGGCACCGCACGACCGGGGCGGTTACCCGGGATCAGGCGCCGTGGTGGTCGCGCCGGTTCGCCGGGCGACACAGCGACCGCGCCAGCCGTGTCGCCGTTGGCGAGACCGACTCAGGCTGCCGGCCGGGGCGGTCAGGCGGCGCCGCGCATGCCGATACCGCGTGGCACGTCCTGCGACCGTCGCCAGCGCCAGGCCGTACAAGAACAATTGCCCACGCCGAGCGTGCGCTCGATCCCGCACGGCGATCCACCACGGGTTGCGGACCGTGTGAACATTTCTCGGTCCCGTGACCAAACAAGGGTGTGATCATCGCGAGCCGTACGGCCTACAAGCCGGATCCACCGCCCGATCCCAGCGACGACATGGGGCGCCTGTTCGAGTTGCACGCCGACGAACTGCACCGCTACCTCGCCCGGCGCACCGGCTGCGCCGCCGACGACCTGGTCGGGGACACGTTCGTGGCCGCGCTGGGCAGCCGGGGCACCTTCGATGCGCGGCGCGGCACCCAACGCGCCTGGCTGTACGGCATCGCCACCAACCTGGCCAACAACCATCTGCGCCGCCGCGCCCGGGAGAACGCCGCCGTCGGCCGGGCGGCCGAAACGGATCACGCCGACGGCCCGGAGAGCCGGGTCGTGGACCGGGTCGACGCCCAGGTGCGCGCGGCCCAACTGGCCCGGGCCATCGCCGCGCTGCCCGACGCCGACCGCGACGTGCTGCTGCTGAGCAGCTGGTCCGGCCTCACCCAGCAGGAGGTCGCCGACGCGCTCGGCATCCCGGCCGGAACCGTCCGGTCCCGGCTGCACCGCGTACGGCGCCAATTGCGCTCGGCCGCGCCCCAGATCACCGTCGAGGAGGACATCCGTGTGGACCGATGAGGAATTGGATCAGGCGCTGGCCGATCAGCCGGCCGGGCCGGGGTTCTCGGCCGAAGCGCGCGCCCGGGCACTGAGCCGGCTGCGCCAGGCCGACGCCGTGGTGGTACCGCTGGTCGCATCGGCCCGACGGCGTACTGCCTGGTGGTGGGCCGCGGCCGCCGCGGTGGTCATCCTTGCCGGAGTCGCGCTCGGCGCCACCACCGGACGGGCGCCGGCCGCCACCGCCGCGGCAGTCGCCCAGCTGGACCAGGCCTCCGCGGCGACCACCGGCACCTCGGCCGGACCGGGACGGTACTTCTACACCGCCACCCGCGAGTGGGCGCTCGGCGCGGCGCAGACGAGCAAGGGCAACCCGCTGGCCCAACTGCAGGAGACGCTGTACGAGACGTGGATCCCGCACGACCGCAGCGGCGACTGGATCAAGATCACGACGGTCACCGGCCGTACCCGATGGCTCATCGGCGACGACGACCTCGCCCGCCGTGAAGGCGACGGCGGGCTGCGCAGCCGGCCGACGGTCACCCGGGAGCACGGCCCGTGCGGCGACTACCCGAGCGCGAACGGCGAGCTCGGGACGGCTCCCGCTCCGGCCGTGCCGTGCGACCGGCGCCCGGGTGACTGGTACACGCCCACGCCCGCCTTCCTCGCCGGCCTGCCGGACGACCCGGAGCAACTGTACGAGCGGCTGCGGACCGACGCCGCCGATCTGGGACCGGCCGAAATGCTGCGAATGGCCGGCGGCGTGCTGACCTGCGAGGCTGCGGGACAGCTGCGATCCAGCGTCTACCGAGCCCTGATGTTGATGCCGGGACTCGACGTCACCACCGGGGCGGTCGATCTCGACGGCCGCCACGGCGTCGCCCTGGGCGTCACCACCGGCGCCACCCGGCAGGAGATCGTCATCGACCCGCGGACCGGCCTCTACCTGGGGGAGCGGCTGGTGCTGGCCCAGCCCGGCAGCGGCATGTGGCAGGGGTTGCCCACCGGAACGGTCGCCGACTACACGGCGGTGACCACCGGCACCGTGGCCGGCCCGGCGGATCGCATCTCCGGCGCCTGACGCAGCGCTGGCCGAGACGGCTACAGGGCGATGGTCGGGCACGCGAGGCAGTGGCCCGATCGGCGCCCTCGGCCTGATGGAAGGTGGTCGGGGCGGCGTCTTGCCCAGCGTAGGCGCCCTGGTCACCCGATTGCCGCCTTCGCCGTGATGTGAACATTCACCAGCACTGCGCCGATTCGGCCTGCCGCCCGCCGGTAGGGGGTTGGCACCACCTGCTGACATAGACATCTGTCGTTTGACGTATGACGTTGTGAGCGTTAACTTCACTGTCACATGGCGATCGTTCCCGGCTGCCGGTGCGGCAGTTGTTCGACCGCGGCGGGTCCGCCGTTCCCCGATCCTCTGGAGTTCCTCGATGCCTCCGCATTCACTCAGCCGACGTCACCTGTTGCAGGCCGCCGGCGCCGGCGCCGTCTTCTCCGCCATCGGCGGGCCCGGCGTCCTCCCGGCGACGCCGGCGTTCGCCGCGACGCTCCCGCCCGCCCGGGCGGACTTCGGCGTCGCCGCCTATCCGTTCGACCTCGGCCAGGTGCGGCTGACCGCCGGCCGGTTCCAGGACAACGAGAACCGCACCCTGAACTACCTGCGGTTCGTCGACGTCAACCGGCTGCTGTACGTGTTCCGCGCCAACCACCGGCTGTCCACCAACGGCGCCGCCGCCAACGGTGGCTGGGACGCCCCCAACTTCCCGTTCCGCAGCCACATGCAGGGCCACTTCCTGACCGCGTGGGCCCAGGCGTACGCGGTGCTCGGCGACACGACGTGCCGCGACAAGGCCAACACCATGGTCGCCGAACTGGCCAAGTGCCAGGCCAACAACGGCGCCGCCGGGTTCAACGCGGGCTACCTGTCCGGCTTCCCCGAGTCCGACATCACCGCCCTCGAGAACGGCTCGGCCGTCGCCGTGTCGTACTACTGCATCCACAAGACCCTCGCCGGCCTGCTCGACGTCTGGCGCTACATCGGCAACACCCAGGCCCGCGACGTCCTGCTCAGCTTCGCCGGCTGGGTCGACTGGCGCACCGGTCGGCTGAGCTACAACCAGATGCAGTCGGTGCTGAACACCGAGTTCGGCGGCATGAACGCGGTGCTCACCGACCTCTACCAGCAGACCGGCGACGCCCGGTGGCTCACCACCGCCAAGCGGTTCGACCACACGGCGATCTTCGACCCCCTCGCCGCCAACCAGGACCAGCTCAACGGCAAGCACGCCAACACCAACCTGCCGAAGCTGGTGGGCGCCGCGCGCGAGTACAAGGCCACCGGGACCACGCGCTACCGCGACATCGCCGGCAACTCCTGGAACATGATCACGTCGGCGCACACGTACGTGATCGGCGGCAACAGCCAGGCCGAGCACTTCAAGGCACCCAACGCGATCGCCGGCTACCTCACCAACGACACCTGCGAGCACTGCAACACGTACAACATGCTGAAGTTGACCCGGGAGCTGTGGCTGCTCGACCCGAACCGGACCGACTACTTCGACTACTACGAGCGGGCGCTGCTCAACCATCTGATCGGCGCCCAGAACCCGGCGGACTCGCACGGGCACATCACCTACTTCACCCCACTCAAGGCGGGCGGCCGGCGAGGCGTCGGACCGGCCTGGGGCGGCGGCACGTGGTCCACCGACTACAACAGCTTCTGGTGCTGCCAGGGCACCGGGATCGAGACCAACACCAAGCTGGCCGACTCGATCTACTTCTACAACGACACCACGCTGACCGTGAACCTGTACGTGCCGTCCGTGCTCAACTGGACCCAGCGCGGGATAACCGTCACGCAGACCACGACGTACCCGGTCAGCGACACCACGACGCTGACGCTGAGCGGCTCGATGAGCGGCTCGTGGAGCATCCGGGTGCGCATCCCGTCGTGGACGTCGAACCCGGTGATCAGCGTCAACGGCGCCGTCCAGACCGTGACGGCGACCCCGGGCAGCTACGTCACCGTCACCCGCACCTGGGCGGCCGGCGACACCCTCACCCTGCAACTGCCGATGCGGGTGATCATGAAGGCGGCCAACGACAACCCCAACCTCCAGGCCATCACGTACGGGCCGGCGGTGCTGTGCGGCAACTACGGCAACACCACCGTCTCGGCCACGCCGACGCTGACTCCCTCGTCGATCACCCGCACCAGCGGCAGCAGCCTCGCCTTCACCGCGACCGCCAACGGCACCACCGTGAACATCGGCCCGTTCCACGACGCCCAGAACTTCAACTACGTCGTCTACTGGAACGCGACCGGGACCGGCACCGGCGGCGAGCCGGTCTACAAGCTCATCAACGTCGGCACCGGCCTGGTCGTGGGCGTGCAGAACATGTCCACCGCCGACGGCGGGCTCGCGGTCGGCTGGGGCGACACCGGCACCGCCGACCACAACTGGGTCCGGGTCACCGACGGCTCCGCGGTCCGGTTCCGCAACGTCAACAGCGGCAAGGTCCTCGGCGTCGACAGCATGTCCACCGCCGACAACGCCAAGGTCCTGCAGTGGAGCGACAACGGCACCGCCGACCACCGCTGGACCCTGGTGGCCAACAGCGACGGCTCCTACCGCATCCGCAACGTCAACAGCGGCAAGGTCCTTGCCCTGCTCAACGGGGGCAGCGCGTGGGGCACCCAGGTCGTCCAGGAATCCGACAACGGCAGCGCCGACAACAATTGGCGCCTCGTCCAGGTCGGCTGAGGAGAGGGTGGCCCACGTGCCGAACACCACGTCCAACCCCGCCCCGGCGGCGTGGCGCGGGCGGCTCGTCGCGTGCCTCGCGATCACCGTACTGACCGTCGCGGCGGCCGTCCTGGCGATCCTGGCGCCGCCGTCCGCGTACGCCGCGGACAACCCCTACCAGCGCGGGCCCGACCCGACGGTGGCGAGTGTGGCGGCCACCCGCGGCACGTTCGCCACCGCGCAGCTGACAGTGCCGGCCGGTAACGGATTCGGCGGGGGATACATCTACTATCCGACCGACACCGGCCACGGCACCTGGGGCGCGGTGGCGATCGTGCCCGGCTACTCGGCGCTGTTCGCCGACGAGGAAGCGTGGATGGGGCCGTGGCTGGCCTCGTTCGGGTTCGTGGTCATCGGCGTCGAGACCATCACCCGCTCGGACGGCGCCGACGCCCGTGCCACCGAGCTGCTGGCCGCGCTGGACTACCTGACGCAGCGCAGCGCCGTCCGCGACCGGGTCGATCCCACCAGGCTGGCGGTGATGGGCCACTCGGCGGGTGGGGCCGGGACGATCCTCGCCGCCGAGCGCCGCCCCTCGCTGAAGGCCGCGGTCGGGCTCGCGCCCGGCACGCCGGGCACCCTGAGCCTGGCCACCGACAAGGTGCCGATGATGGTCATCGGCGGGCAGACCGACCCGACCGTGACCCCGGCCTACCTGGACAACCTGTATGCCGGCATGCCCACGACGACGCCCAGCGACTTCGTGCAGATCGCCGGCGCCGACCACCTGTTCTTCACCCGGGCCAACAACACGGAGATGAAGGTCCTGATCCCGTGGCTGAAGATCTTCCTGGACAACGACACCCGGTACACCCAGTTCCTGTGCCCGTCGCTCGCCGACCCGAGCGGCATCTCGCTGTACCGCAGCAAGTGCCCCTACCTGCCGCCCGGCACCACGTCCCCGTCGCCCCCGTCGCCCTCGCCCTCGTCACCGTCGCAGTCCGTCAGCCCGTCCACTCCGGTCACCGGGTGCACGGCCGGTTACCGGACGGTCGGCTCGTGGCCGGGCGGATTCCAGGGTGAGGTCACGGTCACCGCGGGCAGTGCGGCGATCAGCGGGTGGACCGTGGGCTGGACGCTCGGCAGCGGCCAGACCATCACCCAGCTGTGGAACGGCGCGCTGACCACCAGCGGCTCGGCGGTGACCGTCCGCAACGCCTCGTACAGCGGTTCCGTCCCGGCCGGCGGCTCGGTCGTCTTCGGGTTCCTGGCCAACGGCACTCCGTCCGCCCCGGTGCTCGCGTGCGCCAGCCGATAGATACAGGCCCAAAATGGTTATCAGCGAATCCGCCATGCCATTTCGGCCTGCGGTCCGAGGGCTTACATATCGACGAGCGACATTTTAACTAACGGTCGGCCTGGCGCTGGCTTGGCGCCACGTCACAGACGCTATGGGGAGGAACCGGATGCGCCGAATACTGCTCGCCGCCTTGTTGGCACTCGCCGGGACCGTCGCGGTTCAGGCACCGGCGCGTGCCGACACCACGCAGTTCCGCGGAGTGAACTGGGCCGACCAGCGGGACAACTTCGTCAACGGGGTGCTCTACGTGTCCGGCCTCGGCCCGAGCGACACGTACGCCTCCGCGTCCGTCGTGGCCGACCGGGTGGTCGGCCAGCTGTACGCGATCACCGGCGCCAACACCGTCCGCATGCCGATCAACGAGCCGACCGTGACGACGTACTGGAACACCTACACCGGCGCCGTCGACCAGGCGCTCACCAAGGGCAAGGTGATCCTGGCGTACTGGGCCTACTCCGGCG
The DNA here is from genome assembly GCF_016862395.1 of Actinoplanes siamensis. Taxonomy (GTDB): domain Bacteria; phylum Actinomycetota; class Actinomycetes; order Mycobacteriales; family Micromonosporaceae; genus Actinoplanes; species Actinoplanes siamensis. Next base: position 70,421 of record NZ_BOMW01000064.1, read on the forward strand.
GCCGGCCGGCGAACACCGCCGCCTACGACCAGATGTGGGACACCGTCGTGGCCCGGTACGCCGGCAACAGCAACGCCTACTTCGAAGTCATCAACGAGCCGTACGGCTACTCCACAACGGACCTGAACAACTTCTACAACTCCTGGCTGGCCCGGCACCCGGACGTACCTCGCGGCCGGGTGATCCTGGACGGCGCCGGCCTCGCCCAGAACGTCGCCGCGGTCGGCCAGGACAGCCGGCTGAACTCGACCCTGCTCGCCGTCCACGACTACTCGTTCTTCGCCGGGTACGAGGACGAGACGTCGTGGGCGAACCACATCGCGAGCTCCATCGGCGGGTACGCGTCGCGGACCGTGGCCACCGAGTGGGGCGGCCCGATGAGCCCCGGCAGCAAGAACGGGGTCTCCTACGACACCATCGACTACAACATCCCGAGCGGCTCGTTCTTCGCCGACTACGTCCGCGGGGTCAGCGGCAAGCTGCGCGAGCTCGGCGTCGGCGGGGTCTACTGGCCCGGCCTGCGCGACGGCGACTGGTACAGCCTGACCCGGCGCACCGGCAGCGGATCCGGCATCGAGCTCACCCTGACCAACCCGTCCGGGCTCAACCGGCTGCAGTACTCGTGGGGCATCGGCACCGGCGGCACCACCACGGTTCGCATCGTGAACGCCGCCACCGGCAGGTACGCCGACGGACTGGGCCGCGCGACGGCCGGCAGCGACCTCGCTCAGGGAACGGGCAGCACGAGCTCGGACCAGCAATGGGTCGTCGAGAACTCCGGCAGCTATGTCCGGATCAGGAACGTGAACACCGGCCTGTACTTCGACGGCATGGGCCGCGCCGCCAACGGCAGCGCGGCCGGACAGTACAGCGGCTCCACCAGCGCCAACCAGCAGTGGACCGTGCTCACCGACGCGAACAACGTGCGGCTGCGCAACCGGGCCACCGGCCTCTACCTGGACGGGATGGGGCGGACGGCGAACGGCGCGAGCGCCGGTCAGTACGCCGACTCCACGAGCGCGAACCAGCGTTGGCGGATCGTCGCCGCGGGATGAGGCGAGAGGAGCGGCACATGCACGCTGTGCACGGCCGGGAAATCGCTGCTCCCGGCGAGCCCGTCGACCGCCGGCCGGAATCGACAACCGGCCGCCGATGATTGCGTGGAGCCGGGCCCGATCACCGCGGACGATGCCGGCCTGGCCCCGGCGTGGTCGCCTCCTCCGGCCCACAGGTCTCAGTCGCTGGAGAGGTCCCGGTGGGTCGCCCGGACGGCAGCCGGAATCGCCGCGCCGGTCCAGGCCGGTACGTACAGCAGCGCCTCGATGTTGCCGGCGGAGGCCATCGCGAACTCGGCCTCAACCTGCCCATCATCAGGGAGTGCCCGAGCCGGCGCTGCACACCGGTCAGCGGCATCCGGTCGGAGATCGGGTGCGCGGCCTGAGTGTGCCGCAGATCTTCGGCGGCCCCTCCGACCAGCGCAGCCCGGTCGCGACCAGGGTGATCACCAGCGGACGCCAGAACACAGGAGTGGCCTCGACCAGGCGCGGTCGGTGATTCGTGCCCCTGGACTCATACCGGACCTCACGGCGCTTCAGTGTCCGTCGCGGATGATCGGCGTCGATCATTGCCTGTTCGGTCGACCTCGTATCGGCGGACCCGCGTCGCTCGTTGGCAGGGCGTACCGTCGATACAGGTGGCCGGGACTTGCGGCCCGGCCGCCACCCCCTGACCGCAAGCAGGGACGTGCCGTGGACACCATCACCTTCGGCGACAAGCTGCGCGAACTCCGGACCGCGCGGCAACTCACGCTGCGCCAGCTCGCAGACCGGAGCCACTACTCCCGGAGCAAACTCAGCAACTGGGAGCACAACCGGCTCCCTCTGCCGAGCGAGGGCGAGGCGGCCAAGCTCGACAGCATCCTCGACGGCGACGGGGCGTTGGTCGCAACCTTGCGCACGCCCGGGCTCAACGGCGCCGGCGAACGCATCGCTTACGTCGCGAAGCATCCCCGGGCGGTCGACACGGTCGCCGTCGGCGTGCTGCATGACACCTTGGCCGGCATGCGGCAGTTGGAGGACCGGTTCGGCGCCGATCGGCTCCTCGTCATGACGGCCGAGCCGGTGCGCCTGGTCGAGAAACTCGCCGATGAGGCTGTCGGCGACATCCGCCCGGCAGTGGTCGACCTCGCCGGGCAGTGGGCGCAGTTTGCCGGTTGGCTCCGGGCGGCCGCCGGGAAGCACGGTCAGGCCCACGAGTGGTATCTACGGGCGCTGGAGTACGCGGAGGAGGTCGATGCGACCTCGGTCCTGCCGACCGGCCGGGAGCTGATCGCCACGTCCCTGTCGATGCGCGGACACTTGGCGTGGTCGCAGCGCAAGCCCGGACCGACGGTGGGCCTATCGGCGGCGGCTGCGAAGAACAGTCGGTCGCCGGGCATCCGGGCGATGGCCTGCCAGCAGGGCGCGCGTGGGCATGCCCTGCTTGGCGAAGCGGTCCAAGCCGACCAGCTGCTCGATCTGGCGCAGGCGGCAATGGCCGACGCGCAGCAGCACCCCGAGAAGGAGCCGCCTTGGATCTACTTCTACTCGCCGGGTTACCTGCAGATGCAGCGGGGTCTGGTGGCGTCGTTGCTGGGGCGTCGGGAGAAGGCGATCGAGGAGCTGACCGCGGGCCTGAAGGCGGCTGGCGACGACGTGGCCGGCGCCGAATTCGGCGCGAAGTACAAGCTGGCGCTGGCCTCGGCGCACCTGGCGGGAGGCAACTGCGACATGGCGCGGAGTCTCCTCGAGGAGGCCCGGGCGACGGCGCTGGCGACCGGGTCGGCAGATCTCGCTGGTGAGGTGGCCGCTCTGGAGGCGCGCTTGTCCGACTGAGCCGGCTTTGTCCATGGACAGGTCGTGGACAGGGATGGTCTCCACTTTCCGCGGTGTCTCGGCGACGATCGGATCAGCGACGGCGGGCGAGGGCTTCCGGGCAGGGAAACCGACCCCGGGACGGTGAGCCCGAGCCCGTCGTCGCCCAGCGCGGCGGGCCGATCGGTCTAGATCAACCATGGGAAATGCCCGGACCTGCCGCGCTGAGCCCTTGGACGCGGCGGAGGAGCGGGCATGCTCACTCAGGAACTCGGCACGGCGACAAGCGCCACCCACAGGCAGGTTCTGCCTATCGGTATCTGCTCGGATCATGCGGTGCCGACGGTGTGGCCGTGCGCGTCGGCGATCGAGCTGCTGGTGCAGCAGTACGGCACCGGCTGGGTGCTTGCCGCGCGCCTCTGGGACCAGTTCGAAGAGGCTGCGCGGCTGTACCCGACCCTCGGCGTGCTGTACCTGCGGGACCTGGTCATCTCGCGGCCGCTCGACGCGATCAAGCACTGGAGCGAGGTGACGACGGTATGAGAATCCCCGGTCAGGCGACGTGCTGGCGATCACCCGCAAAGCGAGCGTGCAGTTCGGCCAGCCGTTCCAGTTCAGGGTTGTCCGGGTGCACGACTTCCGTGAGGTGGAGTCTTCGCTGGTAGTGGCTGGTTTTGGCTCTGTGCTGGTGTCGGCGACGCCATCGTGACCATCGATTGATGAAGTCGCGTCGACAGGGGCGTCGGGGTGGCGGCCGAGCCCTGAACCGCATCCTGGTGTCCTCTGTAGACTACCGATCTCGTGGCTCTTGATGACCTTGATGGCTGGTCCGCCGCCTTCGATGAGTTGATGCTGCGATTGGCGGCCCGGTTCGGGCGGGTGGAGCCACGACGCCGTGCCCGCAAATACGTCCTCGGACTGCTGTCCCCGATCGCTGCCAAGAACAGCTGGACGCTCGCGGAAGCAGCCGGCGACCAGAGCCCTGACGGCATGCCGACACCGTAGACCGGCCCACCGACATCGCGCCCCGCCCTGTGGACAACCGTCCCCAGGGCGGGGCGCTTCGTCGTGTCCGGACTACGCGCCCCCGCCGGCGACTCGCACCACCGGGTGCCCACAGGGGAGCGCCACGTACACCATGCTCGTCGCCGCCATCACGCCGTCGCGCAGGTCGAACTCCAACGGCTCAGCGTTCACCGCGGCGATCGGCACGTCGCAGGCCGGGCACGGGTCGCCCTCCGCCGGGCCAGCTGCCGCCCACGGATGGTGATCCGGGCGGGCCGCGGCCTGGACCTGGCGGACCCGGGCCACCTCAGCGGCGTGCTCCGCGGCAGTCTGCTCCTCGTGGTGTCGCGGCTTGATCACAGCGTCTCCCAGGGTCGTGTCGCCGGCGCGGCGTACCGCCGCAGCTCCATCACCTCGTCGCTCTGATCCTCGCGTGGGATCGCGGTCAGCACATCCGCCGCCGCCATCGCCAAGGTGTGCACGTTCCACGGCACGGTCCGGATCGCCTCCAGTGCCAGCGCCGCGCCGCCGGACACGAACCCGGCGCGGGCCACGCTCAGCGCGTAGTAGATCCGGGACTCGGCCAGCCACAGCGGCGTCCGGGCCAGCGCCGTCTCGGTCTCCGCCCGGGCCCGCTCCGCACCCTGGGCGTCCCCGGCCCGCGCCTCCACGAACACGTCGAAGTTCGCGGCCCGCGCGGCCGGCCCGGTCGGACCGTCATCCGGCAGGTCACCGACCAGCGCGCGCATCGCCCGCACCTGCTCGCGCCCGCCGTCGACGTTCCCGGTCATCGCGTGCACCCCGGCCAGCGCGCCCCTGGCCTCGAACCCGCCGAGCGTCGGCCGGCCGGTGACCGCGAGGGCCTCCTCGGCCAGCTCGGTGACGCGCTTGCGGCTCATGCCCTCGTACACGCCGCGGGACGCGGACCGGCCCAGGACGTACGTCTCGATCTCCGGGTCGCCGGACTTGCGGGCCAGCGCCGACGCGGTGTGGTACCAGCCCATCGCGGAGCCGTAGCGGCCCTGGTTGCCCTGCCACAGGCCGTAGAGCAGGGACAGCATCGCCGCGGCGCGAACATCGTCGGAGCGGCTCCGGTCGGCGAGGGCCTTGCGCACGACGAGCAGCTTCGCGCCGACGGTGGCCCCGAATTCCTCGTCGGGCACGAGGACCAGGCGGCGCTGCATCTCGGAGATCGTCGAGTCCCAGTCCTCCGGCTGCTCCATCGCCCCGATGAGCCCGAAGCGCAGGACCTCGTCCAGGGTTGCGCGGTTGGTGGTGGCGGTAACGCTGGTGACGGCGCTGAGCATCCAGGCGATTGCCTCGCGGCGTTGCATGGCGGCCCCTCCTTCCCCCTCGACGAGGGCCTGAAGGGCGCCGTTGGCGCCCAGCGCCTTGTCGAGGGCCTCGGCGTGGTGCGGCCGGATCGGGCGTTTGCCGCGCTCCAGCATGCTGATCAGGGTGCGGTCCATCCCTGCCCGCTTGGCGAGCCCGGCGAGCGAGTAGCCGGCTGCGTCCCTCAAGCGTCGCAGGGTGCCGCCCGGTGTCGCGTCTGCGTCGTCAACACCTGTCAACACCACGTCACCGCCTTTGTGCGCTGGTGTCCCTCACGGTAGGGCTGGTGAGGTGGGTGGCGCTGCCCCTTGTCCCTCGATCGACACCGCGAAAACGTCATCAGGTGTCAACAGCGGCATACGCCGCAGCCGGTTGCGGGGCGGCAATATCGGATCAGCGACGGCGGGCGAGGGCTTCCGGGCAGGGAAACCGACCCCGGGACTGTGGGCCTGAGCCCGTCGTCGCCCAGCGCGGCGGGCCGGTCGATCTGGATCAACCGTGGAAAATGCCCGGACTCGCCGCGCTGAGCCCTTGGACGCGGCGGAGGAGCGGGCATGCTCACTCAGGAACTCGGCACAGCGACAAGCGCCACCCACAGGCAGGTCCTGCCCACCGGCGTCTGCTCGGACCATGCGGCGCCGACGGTGTGGCCGTGCGCGTCGGCGATCGAGCTGCTGGTGCAGCGGTACGGCACCGGCTGGGTGCTAGCCGCGCACCTCTGGGACCAGTTCGAAGAGGCCGCGCGGCTGTACCCGACCCTCGGCGTGCTGTACCTGCGAGACCTGGTCATCTCCCGACCGCTCGACGCGGTGCAGAAGTGGCTGAACGAGGACCGCCGCCCCGGCCGGCGCCGCGAGGCCGCGTGACCATGGGCGACTTCATCGC
>NZ_BOMW01000065.1 GCF_016862395.1 Actinoplanes siamensis
CGCCCAGGACGGCGGCGGCCCCGACGTCTTCGCCCACTTCTCCGCGATCTCCTCGACCGGCTTCCGCAGCCTCGACGAGAACCAGCGGGTCGAGTTCGACATCACCCAGGGCCAGAAGGGCCCGCAGGCGGAGAACATCCGCTCGCTCTGATCAACAGCTTCTCGCCGAACGGCGACCCGACTGGTTCAGCGGGCCGCCGTTCGGCGTTTCTGTAAGCGGTAGCTCGAGCGGGGACCATGCCCGTGTCCCACAGCAGCTACCGGGCACCCCCGTCGGTCGAGGTCCTTCCACCCGGCCGCATCGATCGTGCGCCACCCCGTGTACGCGAGCACCTCACGCAGATGATCCGTACGGGTCTGCTCCCGATTCCCCATAGCGGTGCCTGACATGACACGGCGCATCGCGGACCGCCGCTGGGGCTCACCGGGTCAGCGGCGCTTGTGAACTGGTCAGCGCCTCCAGCAGGCCGATGATCTGCAGAACTCGCCGGACCCCGGGCTGAAGGTTCGCCAGCCGAAACGAAAGACCTCGCGCGGCGGCGTCGGCATACAGCTCGTCGAGGGCGGCGATGCCGGACGAGTCGCAGAAAGTGACCTCGGTGAAGTCGACGAGGAGCGAGTCCGGTGCTTGCATGTCGGCCATGGATGATCGGAGCCGGGTGAGGAACTCGTCCGCTGTGGCAATGTCGAGCTCACCGGCCATGTTCAGCCGCGTGCCGCTGTCGGCGTCGCGGTTGCTGATGATGATCACCGGGGAACTCGCTTTCGGGGTACGAAGCCGGCACCGCCAGATGCGGCCCTGACAGTGTGCACGGCAGAGTGTGTGCTGCCGCTTCTTGGTGGGTAACCTCCCACTCCTGGTGCGCGCACACAACGCCAGCCCAGCCGGGTACGGCTAGCATCGAGGCTCCTTCTGGGAGGGGTAGCGTGGATCAGACTGCGTTGATAGATGTCGAGCTTGACCGCGGTCATCTGCCGGCGGCGCTGGTTGTCCGGATCAGCGGCGAGCTGGATTTTGGTACCACGCCGAAGGTGCTGAGCGTGATCGAGGGTGAACCGCCGGCCGGATCTTCGATGATCGTAGATCTCAGTGAGGTGGGTTTCTGCGATTCCAGCGCTCTGGGTGTGCTGATCCTGGTTCAGCAGGCCACGGAGACCGTGGGCGGCCGAACGTTTCTGGCCGGGGCACAGCGGCAGGTGTCCTCAGCGTTGAGGGTGACCAGCCTGGACCAGCTTTTTGTCATGTGCGCCGATGTCGACGCCGCTCTGCACGAGATCAGAACGGCGTGAATGCCTTATGTCGGCCGGGTACGGGGCATGCCCGTGTCGGGGTCGCATCGTGACACGCAAGCACAGTGAGAGTGACAAGCTGCGCGAGCAATTGGCGTCCCTGCAAGCGGCAGTCGATGCGCGCACGGCTGACCTGGCCGAGGCAGAGGCCCGTTTGCAGGCCGAACGGGACTTGGTCGACCGGCTGCAGGCCGTGGGGCAGCGGTTGACGTCACAGCTGGACATGGACTCCCTGGTACAGGACGCGACCGACGCCGCCACGCACGCCACCGGAGCGGCGTTCGGGGCGTTCTTCTACAACGTCGTCAACGAACGCGGCGAGGCGTACACCCTCTACACCTTGTCCGGGGCACCCCGGGAGGCGTTCTCGTCCTTCCCCATGCCCCGCAATACGGCGGTTTTCGGGCCGACGTTCGCCGGCGAAGGCGTGGTGCGCTCCGACGACATCACCACTGACGCCCGATACGGGCAGAACGCCCCCTACCACGGCATGCCTGCCGGGCACCTGCCGCTACGCAGCTACCTCGCAGTCCCAGTGGTCTCCACCACCTCCCGGGAAGTGCTCGGCGGCTTCTTCTTCGGCCACCCGGCGCCGGGGCAGTTCACCAGCCGTCATGAACAGCTCGCTGTCGGTATCGCCGGGTACGCGGCTATCGCCCTGGACAATGCCCGCCTGTTCGCCCTGCACCGCAATACCGCCGTTGAGCTGCAACGCAGCATGCTGCCGACCATCGATCCCGTTCCGGGCTTCGAGATCGCCTCCAAGTACCTGCCCGCGGCGACCGGATCCGAGGTCGGCGGGGACTGGCTCGACGTCATCGGCCTTCCCGGTCGGCGTACCGCGTTCGTCATGGGCGATGTCATGGGGCGCGGCGTCGGCGCGGCTGCCGTCATGGGTCAGATCCGTACCGCCGTACGCGCCTACGCAGCTCTCGATCTGCCCCCGGACGAGGTTCTGCGGCACGTGTCCGACCTGGCCCGTACCATGCCCGGCCACCAGTTCATCACCTGCGTGTACGCCGTGCACGACCCGGTGAACAGCACCCTCAGCTACGCCAACGCCGGCCATCTGCCACCCGCGGTCGTCGCTCCCGACGGCACCGTGACGTTTCTGCAGGAGCGCCTCGGGCTCCCCCTTCGCATCGGCACCCGTTTCCTCCAGCGCCAGGTCGACTTCCCACCCGGGTCGGGTCTGGCCCTGTACACCGACGGGCTCGTGGAACGCCGCGACCGACCGGTCGACGACGGTATCGACGAACTTGGCCATGCCCTGCGCGAGCTGGCCACGCGGCCGGACAGCGAAACCGACGTCGCGTGCGACAAACTCATCCACCAGCTCACCGGCGGCCACTACGACGACGATGTCGCCCTGCTCTACGTCCGTAACACCCACCCCGACAGCGTGCTGGCCATCCAGCCGCTGACCGCCAGCCCCCACGCCGCCGCTGAGGCGCGCCGCTTCGTCCGTAACGCTCTCACCGCCTGGCAGCTCGAACACGTCACCGACCAGGCGATCACCGTCGCGACCGAATTGATCAGCAACGCGGTACGCCACACCCAGGCCCCGCTGCAGCTACGCCTGCACCACTGCCACGACCGGCTCGTCATCGACGTCAGCGACCGCGACGGCCGCGTCCCCCGCCGCAGAGAACCCGTCGCCGACATCCCCGGGCATCGCGGATTGGTCCTGGTCGAAGCCCTCGCCCATCGATGGGGCACCCGCCCGATCAGTGATGGAAAAATCGTCTGGGCGGAACTAGTAGTGCCAGCCGCGTCCCCCAGCGACGAATCGTCATAGCGTTGGCGTCGTTCACCTTCTCGTTCGTGGAGGCCAACCACACCATGACGACGGTCCCCGCCAGCGACCGACGTTCGCGGATCCGGCGGTTGCAGGCAATCAGCCGACGAGTACCTCTCGTAGTTCCTCCACATGAGCTGGCAGTGCGTTACCGACAACGGCCGACAGTGCCCGAGCCTCTCGGTTGCCAGTGACGACCTTGTGCCCGATGGTTTGCCGCATGTAGTTCGGTTCCGGCCAGGGCTGCGTCGCCGAGAGACGCTGGCGCAGGTCAGCAGCGTCCACCTCGCCCCTGGGGCGTCGTGGTGGCGGCGATCTACAGTGACGGCGTACTGACCGGCTGGAGGGAGCATCACGTGGCGAAGTCTCGGTCGCAGAACGCGGGGCTGATGGGGGCATATGCCATCCTCCTCGCGGTTGGTGGTTGCGTTCTGGTCGGGGACTTCTTCAGTGCGGACCGCGACTGGTGGGACATCGGCTTCCACCTGTTGATGGTCAGCTTTTGGGCCGGTGCTCTCGTCAAAGAAATCAGGCTGCCGACGGCTGGGCCTGCCAGCTAGCAGGTCGATCCTGTCCGTCAGCGCCTCGACGACCGCCCAGAAGCTGTTCCGGTCACCTCGGTGATTTGTCTCAACGGAGCTACCGGCCTCCTCGACGCCGCTGACCTGCGCCCGCCAGGTTGGAGCCTGCTGGCTGGCTGTCGCGAGCGCCCGGCCGGCGCGCTTGTGCATGATCACGCCACCGCCTGGTTGTCCATGTCACGGCTGTCGCCGACGAACGGTGACCGGCCACGCGCAGGCTGACCTCGGCGAAACGGTGGGCGCCGTCCAGGGCCTCGCGGACGATGAGCAGGGACCAGCGCTCGCCCGAGGAGGACCGGAGGCGGTCGAGGCTTGGTCGCCGAGCATGTCCACGAGCACCTGGACGTTGTGGAGGCGGGGGCAGTGCCCCGGCGTTCTCTCGTTTGACGAGGCGGGGAACGTACTGTTCAGCAAGCCGCCGCCTAGCTTGGAGTCGTGTTGTCGCAGAACGACCGGAACGCCCTGACCCTGCCCGGTGTGCTGGTGACCGCTGGACTGGTCGGCAGCTCGGATTTCCGGGCTCAGGTCGGCGGCCGAACCGTGCTCACGCTGGAAGCCCACGGCGACCACTGGGCTCCCGGCGAAGACCTGAACCCCTCCGTGACGGCTCTTCCCCGATCGAGCGCCGGCCCCACCGAGCTGCTCCTCACCGGCATCGCACTGCCGTTCGTCCGCACCTGCCCGCTGGGCGGGTGGGTTCTGGACGTCGACGGTGTCCCGATCCACGTCGGCACCTCCTACCCGGATCCGCCACCGGCCGCCGGGCAACGCGTCCGGTTCCGCGGCACCGTGGAGGTCGCCGACGGGTACGTCGCCGACGAGGTGCAAGCGGCGTTGCGGCGCCCCACCGATCGGTCCTGGCTGGTCCAGCGCATCGTGCGGCTCAAGCCGGTCACCGGCGGCGGGCAGCGGACAGTCCGCCCGGAGCCCATCACGTCGATCCGTCACACCGCCGACAGCAGCAGCTACTTGATCGACCTGCGTGACCAACGCTGAGGACCGGTGGTCACGCCGTGGTCAGAGGGTTTCCGGGATGCGGATCGTCTCGATCCAGGGTGGCGGTTCGGGGGCCCGGCGGCCGACCAGCCCGGCCACCACGCGGACGCTGCCGGGCGCCGCGTCCGGCCATGGGGTGTAGCCGTCGGTGAGGACCACGACGATGCTGGGTTTCGGGCGGGCGCTCAGCGCGTGCGCGATGCCGACCCGCATGTCGGTTCCGCCGCCGCCGGCCAGTTCCACCTCGCCGACGCTGCCGACCCGGCGGACGGCGTGCACGTCCGCGTCGCAGGGGAGAACCGTGACGCGCTCGCGGCCGATGCCGACCGCGCGCAGGACGCCCGCCAGCTCGCCGAGGACGGTGCGCCGCCGATGGCGCCGGCCTCCGCCGGGCTGACCCGCGGCGCGTCCCCGGACTCCCAGGGCATCGGCTGCCCGTGCGCGCCGTGGCGAGTTCGGTGACGGTGAGCGCCCGGAAGTCCGACATGGGGCAGACGGTAGCGGCCGGGTACGACAACAACATCCGGAGCCGGGTCAGCGCCCGCGAGCGCGGTCGCGCCGAGTCCGGCGCGACCGAGTCGTACGCCGGCCGGCCGTCGTCACGCTTGACAGGTGACCAAAAGGTCACATAACTTTGCGTCATGACGGACGACGATCGGGTGTTCAAGGCGCTTGCCGACCCGAGCCGTCGCTTCTTGCTCGACCTGCTGTTCGCGCGGGACGGCCGCACGCTCACCGAGCTGCAGTCCGAGCTGGAGATGACGCGGTTCGGCGTCGCCAAGCACCTGAGGGTGCTGGAGGAGGCGGGACTCGTCGTCACGCGCCGGTCGGGCCGGGAGAAGTTGCACTTCCTCAACCCGGTGCCGATCCGGCAGATCCACGACCGGTGGATCGACAAGTACACCGAGCACCAGATCACCACCCTCATCGATCTCAAGCGCACGCTGGAGGAAGAGCCATGAGCGACACCAAGGTGTTCCGGATCTGGATCAAGGCCGCCCCGGAGAGGATCTGGCAGGCGATCACCGATCCGGAGTGGAACGCGAAGTACGGCTACGCGACTCCGCAGTACTACGAGCTCAAGAAGGGCGGCCGGTACCACTCCACGGCCAACCAGGGCATGCTCGACCACGCCGCGGCGCAGGGCTTCGAGCTGCCCGACCCCATCGTGGACGGCGAGGTGCTGGAGGCGGAGCCGCCGCGCCGGCTGGTGCTGTCCTGGCGGATGCTGATGGACCCGGGCACCGCCGCCGAGGGGTTCACCACGCTGACCTACGAGATCGAGGACTCGGCGCCCGGGGTCTGCCGGGTCACCATCACCCACGACGTGACCGACGCGCCGGTGACCGCCGCCATGGTCTCCGGCAACCCGGACGCGGCGGCCGAGGGTGGCGGCGGCTGGGCGTGGGTCCTCAGTGACCTCAAGTCGCTGCTGGAGACCGGCAGGGTGCTGGCCGACGCCTGATCGCCGACCGGCCCGCGCGGCCCCGCGGGAAGGGGGCCGCGCGCTGCCCGTCAGCCCACGTAACGGCGCGCCGTGGAGCGCCGTTGCGTCTCGTCGAGAACGCTGAGCCGGGCCTCCACCTGCAACGGGCGGGGCCTGCGGTGGGCCAGCACCCAGCCCAGGCCGCGGGCCGCGTCCAGGGCGGCGAGCAACGAGGTCCGATCGCGGGGCACGGTCCGCGCGAGAAAGAGCGTCCGGCGTACGGCCGGTCCCACCGGCCGCCGCAGCCAGGTGAACCAGAGCGTGTTGCGCAGGCCGACCCGACGCCGGTGGGTGGCGTCGCGCAGCCGGGACGCCCGGTGGTGCACCGTGAGATCCTCCAGATAGCACAGTTCCCAGCCGGCGGTGATCAGGTCGGTGGCGAGCAGCTCTTCCTCGCCACCCAGCCAGAGCCGCTCGTCGAAGCCGCCGGCCCGCTCGAACGCGTCCCGCCGGACGACCGAGGCGCCGGCCAGGAAACTGCCCAGCGCCGGGCCGGGCAGGCCGTCCGGGCCGGGCACCGGGGAGTCCCGCAGTTCCGCGACGATCGGGTCCTCCACGCCGGACGGCTCGACCACGATCCGGGCGTTCAGCAGCGCCACCCGCGGGTGGGCGTCGAGCACGTCGGCGGCCCGGGACAGCGAGCCGGGGCTCCACCACGTGTCGTCGTCGCAGAACGCGACATAGGGGGTGCGCAGCCGGCGTACGCCCACGTTGCGGCCCACCGCTCCCAGGTTCTCGGCGAGAGCGACCACCTCGACCCGCGGATATCGGGCGCGGACCGCGTCCGCGGTCCCGTCCGTCGACCCGTTGTCCACCAGCACCACGTGTGGTCGCTCCGGCAGCGCCAGCAACCGCTCCACACAGGCCAGCGCCTCGTCCCGCCGCTGCCAGGTGATGACAACGACCCCTACCCGCGAATCCTGCACGAACTCGCCGATACCCCGAATCCCGCGCCCGTCACCTACCCAGAAGGGTGAAGACGGTCCAACCGCCGCAAAAAACGCATTTCACCTGTCGACGGCGAGAGCACGGACAACGGCAAGCGAAGCGTGGCCGCTTTCCGCGCTCTCGCCATCGATTCAAAGGACGATGTGCCGCCGAGCGAAGCGAGGCGATCAGGCAGAGAACACATCCTTGATCCAGTTGACCGCGTCCATCACCCATTCGGTCTGGCGCAGGAACGTGAAACCGACACCGGTCAGGTAGAGCCCGGCGACGACGTGCGCGCCCCGGGCGGTGTGCCGGGGCCGGTTCAGGTACCGCTCCAGGACCAGGCGGCCGACCAGCCGGGCCAGCGCGAAGACGCCGACGCCGACGAGCAGCGTGATCACGAAGACCACCACCGGGGTGCCCAGCGCGCCACCCCCGGAGAGCGCCCAGATGCCCCAGCAGACGAACGCGAACAACGCGGCGGCCGTGCTCCACTCGCCGCCGCGGCGCAGCCGGCGCAGATGCCAGCCGATGCTGTGCTGTTCCCGCGGGACGTCGGCGCCCGGCCAGCCGGTGCCGGTCGGCTCGTGCACGGCGGTGTCGTCGCGCGGCGGGGTGCGCGGCGTCACCTGCGCCCGGCCCTGGCTGAACGGCGACTGCGGCGCCGGGGAGACCGGTTGGTGATACGGCCGGGTGGGCTCGCCCGCCTCCGGGGAGACCGGTTGGTGATGCGCCCGGGTGGGCTCGCCCGCCTCCGGGCCGGCCGGCGTGGTCACCGTCGGCGGCTCGGCCCACGGGTCCTGCGGCGGCATGTCGAGCGTCCGCTCGGACCACTGCGGTTGCTCCGGCATGATTCCCCTCTCCGATCAGGTGGCCGGACGACCACCTGATCCGAGAGTAACGAGCGCGCAAATGGCTGGCCCGGACCCACACGCGTCCGTTACACAAGCTCCATGGACGATGGCATCCGGGTCCGCCCGGGCACGATCGAGGACTTTCCGGCGATCTCCGAGCTGCTCGGCGTGGTCTTCCACGAGAATCTGGAGGGTGCGGCCCGGGCCGCCGAGGAGGCGGTGTTCGAGCCGGCGCGCTCGCTGGTCGCCGACGACGGCGGGCTGGTGGCCGGGCACACGGTGGCCTACAGCCGGGAGCTGACCGTGCCCGGAGCGGTGCTGCCGGCCGCGCACATCTCCTGCGTCGGCGTGCGGCCCACGCACCGCCGGCGCGGCCTGCTGACCGCGCTGATGCACCGCCAGCTGCGCGACATCGCGGAGGGCGGGCGGGAGGCTCTCGCGGTGCTGTGGGCCAGCGAGACCACCATCTACCCCCGATTCGGGTACGGCCCGGCGTCCTCCCGCCTCAAATTCTCGATCATGAATCGGGAGGTACGGCTCACCGTCCCGCCCGCGGAACCCGCCGGCCGGCTGCGGATGGGCGATCCGGCCGAGCTCCTCTCGGACATCGCCAAGACGTTCGACCAGCTGCGCGTCACCCGGGTCGGCTGGTCCGACCGCGACGACCGGTGGTGGCGGTACGTGCTCGCCGATCCGTGGGACCGCCGGGACGGCACGACCCGGCGGTACGCCGTGGTGCACGACGGCCCCGGCGGCCCCACCGGCTACGCGCTCTGGCGGGTCAAGCGGGGCTGGACACACCACGGGCCGGACGCCGAGGTGCAGGTCCGCGAGGTGGCCGCCGCCGACCCGGCGACGTATCAGACGCTCTGGCGGTTCCTGCTCGGCATCGACCTGAGCCGGACCGTGTCGTTCGACCTGGGCGCGGTCGACGAGCCGCTGCGCCACCTGGTGGACGAGCCGCGGCGGCTGGGCACCATGCTCTCCGACGCGCTCTTCGTGCGGCTGGTGGACGTGCCCGGCGCGCTCGCCGCCCGGCGGTACCAGGCGCCGGTGGACGTGGTGCTGGAGGTCGAGGACCCGCTCCTGCCGGCGAACGCCGGGCGCTGGCGGCTGACCGGCGGGCCGGGCGGGGCGTCCTGCGCGCGGACCGGGGACCCGGCCGACCTGGCGTGCTCGGTGACCGATCTCGGCGCTGCTTACCTGGGCGGGACGTCGCTCGGGGTGCTCGCGGCGGCCGGTCGGGTGCGGCAGCTGACCGCAAATGATCCGAGTCTGGCGTTCGGCTGGCACCACGCGCCCAGCGCCACTGAGGTGTTCTGAGGGTACCGTCGGGTTCATGGTCGAGCCCGAACGCCGCCGCCGGCGTGTGCGCCCTTCGTCCCGGACGAGCGGCGCCGCACCGGAGCCGCCGCCGGCTCCGGTGCCCGCCCCGCCACCGTCCGCGCCGGCGCCCGCCGGGCCGGGAAACGCGACGCCGGGAAACGCGACGCCCGGCAACACCCCGGTGCCGACCGCGCCGGCGAGCGCACAACCGGGAAACACGCCGGTGCCCACCCCACCGGCGAACGCGCGGCCGCCGAGGCGCCCCGCGGCTGCCGGCGGCGGTGCGGACCGGGAGGCCGAGCGCGGCCCGCGCGGCCCGGTGAAACGCCCGGCGACCGCCGGCAACGGCGAGGACCGGGAGACCGAGCGCGGTCTGCGCGGCCTGGTCGGTTCCGGATCCTCGCAGGTCAGCGTGGGTGCGGCGCTGCGCGCCCGGGACGCCGCGCGGCCGTCCGGGGAGCAGCTCGCGGCGGCCGACCGCGATCTGGTGATCGTCCGGCGCAATTGGCTGCCGCGCGAGGACCTGCCCCGCCGCTGACTACGATGGAGCCGACCACCGACCGCTCGTGGAAACGGTTGACTAGCCCATGCAGTGGAAGCACCGCCCCAACGGCCTGACCTGGTCAGGTGCCATCAAGAACGAGGAAGCCAAGCGGGAGGCGGCGGCGCGGCTGGCCGCCGAGCTGCAGGACGGGCAGACGGTCGGCATCGGCTCCGGCTCG
The DNA here is from genome assembly GCF_016862395.1 of Actinoplanes siamensis. Classification (GTDB taxonomy): domain Bacteria; phylum Actinomycetota; class Actinomycetes; order Mycobacteriales; family Micromonosporaceae; genus Actinoplanes; species Actinoplanes siamensis. The sequence continues at coordinate 9,984 of NZ_BOMW01000065.1, forward strand.
ACCAGCTTCCTCACCCTGCAGGCCCTCGCGGCCCGCGCCGAGAAGGAGGGGCTCGCCTTCACCGCGATCCCCACCTCGATCGAGGTGGCGAACGCGTGCGCCGCGCTGGGCGTACGCACCGCGACGCTGAACGAGGTCCGGCCGGACTGGTGCTTCGACGGCGCCGACGAGGTGGACCCGGCACATCGGCTGATCAAGGGCCGCGGCGGCGCGCTCTACCAGGAGAAGCTGATGATGGCGGCGGCGCCGAAGGCGTTCATCGTGGTCGACCGGTCGAAGATCGTGGACCGGCTGGGGCAGAACTTCGCGGCCCCGGTGGAGATCGACCCGGCCGCGCTCAGCCTGATCTTCGAGAAGCTGGCGGGCTTCCCCGGCCTGGCGGAGGTCACCCTGCGGGCGGCCGGCGGCAAGGACGGGCCGGTCCTCACCGAGCGCGGCAACCTCATCCTGGACCTGCGGTTCAGCGAGATCGCCGACGACGCCCACACCCGCCTGAAGCAGATGTCGGGCGTCGTCGAGACGGGCCTCTTCTTCGGGTACGACTTCGAGCTGATCCTGGCCGATTAGAACGTCAGCGCGGCGCGGAGGGCGGCGGCGACCTGGTCGGCGGCCGCCCGCGCCGCGTCGATCGTGGCGATCTTGCGGGCGAAGCCGTGGTTCACGCCCATGTACCGGGTGTGCACCACCGGCACGCCCGCGGCCACCAGCGCGTCCGCGTAGTCGGCGCCCTCGTCCCGGAGCGCGTCGTACTCGGCGGTGATGAGCAGGGTGGCCGGCATCCCGGAGAGGTCGGTGACGGCCAGCGGCGCCACGTCCTCGGTGAGCCGCCGCATCGGGTCCGGGACGTAGGTCTCCCAGGCCAGCTTCATCGAGGCGCGGTCCAGGCCGTACTCCCCCAGCTCGTCGTAGGACTCCGCCGAGGTGAGCGGGTCCAGAGCGGGATAGATCAGGACCTGGAAGTCGAGCGGGGTGCCCGCGTCCCGCTGCCGCCGGGCGGTGACGGTGGCCAGCTGGCCGCCGGCGCTGTCCCCGCCGATCGCCAGCCGGGACGCGTCGACGCCCAGCTCGCCGCCGGTCTTACGGACGTGGTCGAGCACCGTCTCGGCGTCCTGGAGGGCGGCCGGGTGGACGTGCTCCGGGGCGAGCCGGTAACCGACCGACAGCACGGCCAGGCCGGAGCGGTCGGCGACCCGGCGGCAGAACCGGTCGACGGTTTCGACGCTGCCGTAGCACCAGCCGCCGCCGTGCAGGTAGACGAAGACGGGCGCGCCGGCCCGGGTGGCGTAGAGCCGGCAGGGCACGCCGCCGGCGTCCAGGTCGGCGACGACCGGCAACGGCAGCGCCGGGCCGGTCTCCGCCTCGTTGGACTCCTCCATCGCCGCGCGGGCGAACTGGAGGCGTTCGTAGGGTCCGGCCGCGAGCTGCTCGGCGGAGGGGCGGCGGCGAAGCTTCGCCGCCGCCGTCACCTGGGGGTGGAGCATCCCGCCTCAGCCGAGTTGGGCGAGGACGAGACCGCCGCGGGCCTTCGGGGTGAACCAGGTGCTCTTGCGGGGCAGCTTCAGCCGGGCCAGGTTGACCTCGACGAAGTCCTCCACGGTGACCGGGGCGATCAGCACGGCAAGGGCGGCACGGCCGGCGTCGACCTCGCCGCGCAGCCACTCGACCGGGTAGTCGCCGCCGATGTAGGAGATCCGCTTGTCCCCCGGGTCCAAGCCCAGGGCGTCGTGCAGCAGCACCCGCTCGACCAGGGCGTGGTCCAGGTTCTCCACAGGCGTGCCGGCCGGGTCGGCGGGCAGGGCGACGGCGTACGAGCGGCCCGCCGCGTACACCTCGATCGTCCCCTTGCCGGGGAGCTCCGCGGCGCGCGGCAGCTCGGTGACCGTCGCACCGGCCGCGCGCAGGCGCTCCAGAAGCTCCTCCGGCCGTGCCGGGAGCTCGCTGATCAGCCGGTTGTACGGCTGGATGGCGACCGACGCGGGCGTGGTGATCACCGCCAGGAAGCGCTGCAGCCCGCCGGTCTGCGCGGCCAGGCTGCGGTGGTTGCCGTCGGCGACCACCAGCTCGCCGCCGCCGGCCAGCGCGGTGAGCCGGTCCTGCAGCTCGCCCGGTCCGACCACCCAGATGGCGTGGGTACGACCGGTCTGGTCGGTGTCGGTGGCCTCCGGCTCGCCCGCCGCGTCGCAGGCGTCGGCCAGAGCGGCGTGCAACTCCTCGCCCTTGCCGGTCTGCAGCAGCAGCACCGGCGACAGCAGCGTGGACAGCGCCTCGGCGAGCGCGACGCGCTCCCGGACCTTGGCGATGAAGACGTCCTCGTTGCGGATGACCAGGCCCGGCTCGTCGGCGCTGGTGGAGATCTGGGCGGTGTCCACCATGCTCCACAGGCCGTAGGCGGGGGCCTCGTCCTTCCCGGTGATCCGGTAGAGCACCACGACGTGCTCAGCCTGCCGGTAGTGGCCCTCGGACTTCTCGTTCTCCAGCCGGACGACGGCGTCCGGGAGGGATTCGGTGAAGGTCTTCCCGAGGGACTCGGGCGCGAGATGCGGCATTTCCACGGCCAGCGCGCTGTGCGGGTTGGCCGTGATGATGTCGGTGATTTCGGCGTCGTCGGCGAACTCGTCGTAGTTCTGGGCTCCGGTACCGCCAGTGGTGATCCAGGCCCGGCTGATCGGGTGCACGACCGTCATGGCAGGGAACTTACCCGGCCGGACGACGGCGCCTGCCCACCGGCATGTTCCCCCGTGACCGGCTCGACTGGGGCCGTCGATGCGGGTTCACCGGCCGTTCGACCGGCCTGGCCGTGACGATGATCGGCGGGGCCACGAATCCGGCCAGCTCAGGGGGCAAATCCACCCATACTTCGCGCTGAACGCCGATCGTCATGCCCGCGGCGTCGTTGAATGAGGTGTGCATCACCTCATCCAACGACGGGCTCGGTGAACAAGTGGCGAACTAATCGAAAATCGGACCGATCTCCCGGCTGCGCTTGATCTCGTAGAAGCCGGGCGTGCCGGCGACCAGCAGGACGCCGTCCCACAGCCGGCCGGCGGCCTCGCCCTTGGGCGCCGGGGTGATCACCGGGCCGAAGAACGCGACGGTGGAGTCCGGGTCCGGGCCGGGCGCGTGGATCACCGGGGTGCCGACGTCCGTGCCGACCGGCTTCATCCCGGCGTTGTGGCTGGCCCGCAGGGCCTCGTCGCGCGCGTCGGTGTGCGCCGCCGCGGCCAGCTCCGGATCGAGGCCGACCTCGGTCAGCGCCTCCCGGAACAGTTTCTCGTCCAGCTCGTACTTCTGCAGGTGGATGCGGGTGCCCAGGGCCGTGTAGAGGTCCCGCAGGACCTGCGGGCCGGCCGTCTCGGCGGCGGCGATGCAGACCCGGACCGGGCCCCAGCCCTTGGTCATCAGGGCCTGGTACTCCTCGGGGAGGTCCCGGCCCTCGTTGAGCACGGAGAGGCTCATCACGTTGAAGCGGATGTCGAGGGGGCGGACCTTCTCCACCTCGAGCAGCCAGCGAGAGGTGATCCAGGCCCACGGGCAGAGCGGGTCGAACCACATGTCGACGGTGGCGCGTTCAGTCATGGATCGATACTGCCACCGCCGAAGGCGGTGCGGATGAGGTGCGACTCGAGCGCGGCGAATAGGCTGCGAGGAAAAGCAGTCAGCTCGAAGGAGAGTGCACGTGGCCGGTGTTCACAACCTGACCCAGGTCGAGGCCGCGGAGCGGAGTCGATTGCTCGAGGTGACCGGGTACGACATCACCCTCGATCTGACCGACGGAAACGGCAACCCCGGTTCCGGCACCTTCCGCTCCACCACCATCGTTTCGTTCAACTGCAGCGAGCCCGGCGCCGAGACGTTCATCGAGGCCGCCGCGGTCGAGCTGCACAAGGCCACGCTCAACGGCGCGCCGCTGGACCTGAGCACCTGGTCGGCCGAGAAGGGCCTGCCGCTGCCCGGCCTGGCGGAGCGCAACGTCCTGGTCGTCGAGGGCGACTTCGCCTACTCGGCCAGCGGCCAGGGCCTGCAGCGCAGCGTCGACCCGGTCGACCAGGAGATCTACCTCTACAGCCAGTTCGAGACCGCCGACGCCCAGCGGGTGTACGCGGCCTTCGACCAGCCCGACCTCAAGAGCGAGTTCACCTGGCACGTGATCGCGCCGGATCACTGGAAGGTGATCTCGAACATGCCTGTCGACTCCGAGGAGCCGGCCGGTACGGGCGCGCGGACGGTCCACTTCACCACCTCGCCGCGGATGAGCACGTACATCACGGCGATCTGCGCCGGGCCGTACCACGAGGTCCGCGACTCGCACGACGGCATCGACCTGGGCGTCTTCTGCCGGGCCTCGATGGCCCGGTACCTGGACGAGGCCGACCTGTTCCTGATCACCAAGCAGGGCTTCGACTTCTTCCACGAGCAGTTCGGGGTGCGCTACCCGCTGCCGAAGTACGACCAGCTCTGGGTGCCGGACTTCAACGCCGGCGCGATGGAGAACTTCGGCTGCGTCACGCACGCCGAGGCGCACTACATCTTCCGCTCGCAGGTCACCGACTACGAGTACGAGCAGCGGGCCAACACGATCCTGCACGAGCTCGCCCACATGTGGTTCGGCGACCTGGTCACCATGCGCTGGTGGAACGACCTGTGGCTGAACGAGTCGTTCGCCGAGTGGGCCAGCCACTGGTGCAACACGCACGCCACCCGCTTCACCGACGCCTGGTCGACGTTCCTGTCCATCCGCAAGGCCTGGGGCTACCGGCAGGACCAGCTCTCCTCGACCCACCCGGTCTACTGCGAGATGCCGGACCTGGAGGCGGTCGAGGTCAACTTCGACGGCATCACCTACGCCAAGGGCGCCAGCGTGATCAAGCAGCTGGTGGCTTACGTCGGGCTGGAGCCGTTCCTCACCGGCCTGCGGGAGTACTTCGCCAAGCACGCGTGGGGCAACGCCACCTTCGACGACCTGCTCACCGAGCTGGAGACGGCGTCCGGCCGGGAGCTGCGCAAGTTCGCCGCGCAGTGGCTGGAGACCGCGCAGGTCAACACGCTGCGCCCGGTCGTCGAGATGGACGACCGGGAGCGCTACACGAGCGTCACGGTGCTGCAGGAGGCCCCGGCCGGGTACCCGACGCTGCGTACCCACCGGATCGGCATCGGCCTCTACGACCTGGACGGCGACCGGCTGGTGCGCCGGGAGCGGCTCGAGGTCGACGTGGCCGGCGAGCGCACCGAGATCACGGCGCTGGCCGGGATCAAGGCGCCGGACGTGCTGCTGATCAACGACGACGACCTGACGTACGCGAAGCTGCGCCTGGACGAGCGCTCGCTGGGGGTGCTGGTCAACCACATCGCCGGGTTCGACTCGGCGCTACCGCGGGCGCTGTGCTGGGCCGCCGCGTGGGACATGCTGCGCGACGCCGAACTGGCCGCCCGGGACTACGTGCGGCTGGTCTGCTCCGGCCTGCCGGCCGAGGGTGACATCAACCTGACCACCGCCACGTTGCGGCAGGCGGCCAGCGCGCTGGTGTCGTTCGCCGACCCGCAGTGGGCGCCGGAGGGCTGGACGATGCTGGCGCGGCTGGCCGAGACCCAGCTGGCGGCGGCCGAGCCGGGCAGCGGTTGGCAGCTCACCTGGGCCCGGGCGTTCATCACCGCCGCCCGCACGCAGGAGCAGGCGGCCGTGCTGCGCGGCTGGCTGACCGGCGGCGCCAAGCCGAAGGGCCTGGTCGTCGACACCGAGCTGCGCTGGTCGCTGCTGCAGGCGCTGGCCGCGATCGGCGCGGCCGACGAGTCGGAGATCGACGCGGAGCTGGCCTCGGACAAGACGGCCAGCGGTGAGCGGGAGGCGGCGATCGCCCGTGCCCTGCTGCCGACCGCGGAGAACAAGGCTCGCGTCTGGGCCGAGCTGACCGGGCCGCAGCAGCCGCCGAACTGGCTCAACCGGTCGCTGCTGCAGGGCTTCCAGAGCACCCGCCAGGTGGCCCTGACAGCGCCGTACGCGGAGAAGTTCTTCGCCGTGGTGGGCTCGGTGTGGGCGCGCTCGGACAGCGAGCCCGCGCAGGAGTTCGCGACGCTGGCGTACCCGACGTTCCAGATCAGCGAGGAGACGGTCGCGCTGACCGACGCCTGGCTGGCGCAGGACGGGCACCCGGCGTCGCTGCGGCGTCTGGTGGCCGAGGGCCGGGACGGCGTGCTCCGGGCGCTGAAGGCCCGCGCCAAGGACAGCGCGGCTGCCTGATCAGGGCGAAACGGCCTCTCCGACTCGGAGGGGCCGTTTTTCCTGCGTACTGCAAGTTGCATCGGCGTGCCGTCAGTAGGCTGACACTCCGCGGTGTTGGAGGTGGCCCGTGACGATGGTGAGCCAGCGGTGGAGCGCGCCGGACGGCCGGTGGACCGAGCCGGATCTGCATCTGTTCCCGCAGGACGGGCACCGGTACGAGATCGTCGACGGCAGCCTGCACGTCACCCCGCCCCCGGACGGGGTGCACGAGGCGGGCGTCGAGGCGGTGATCGCCGCGCTGCGCACGGCCGCCCCGCCGGACTGGTGGGTGTGTGACCGGCTGGGCGTCGGGATCGACATCAGCAGCCTGGTGCCGGACGTGATCGTGCTGCGGCCGCGGTCGTCCGGGGGGATCTGGGTGGACCCGGCGGACGTGGCGCTGGTGGTCGAGGTGGAGGCGCCGGAGACCCGGCGTTACGATCGCCTGCTCAAACCGGCGGTGTACGCGTCGGCCGGCATCCCCGCCTACTGGCTGGTGGAGCCGGGCGAGGCGCTGTCGGTGCACACGCTGGACGGTCCGTCCTACCGCCTGGCGCGCCGGATCGAGGGCGCCGAGCGGGTGAAGCTCGACGCCCCGTACCCGATCCGGGTGGGGGTCTTCTAGGAACGACCCGCGCGCGACGCCAGCTGGTCGAGGCCGATCAGCAGGCCGCCGATCAGGTCGCCCCCGGAGAACGAGCCGGCCATGCCGAACGCTGCCAGCTTCGCGTCGCGGTCGCTGACGCGCCGGCGGGCCTCCTCGCCCGTGACGATCTCCAGGCGGCGCTGGTTCGGCGAGACGGCGATCAGCACCGCCCGCTCCGGGCGCGCGATCTGGCTGTGCAGTTTCTCGGCGGACTCGCGGAGCGGCTCCTCCAGCTCGCCGAGGTAGATGCTGAACGTCAGGCCGGTCGCCTGGTCGGCGATCCGCAGCGCCTCGTCGAGGCGCAGCAGCTGACTGGTCGTGAAGGGAGTCTCGCGGTCGGCCTCGGCCAGCTCACCACTTGTCACTTGCGCCTCCTGTCGGGCCGGGCCGGACCGGAGCGCCGGAACTGTCCTCGATGACCAGTCCGCGCTCGATCGCCGGGGTGGCGTGACCGTGGCCCGCCGCGACGGTGCGCTCCGGCGAGGCCAGGAACCACATCGGCGCGAACTCGTACGGCCGGCCCGGGCGGTACCGGCGGGACGGCTTCGCCTTGTCGGAGGTGGCGAACACGATGACCGCCACCGTGCCGATGATCGCGGCCGGGATGATCACATAGACCAGGATGGTTGTGATTACAGACAACTGAACGCCCCCAGGCGCCGGTGATCCTATTTATGTCGAACGTCAATCACGGTAGCGGAGCACGAGTCGTGCCGGACCGTCGGGTCTCGAACCCGAGTCTCACGCCGTCGGGATCTACGCGGATCGTGCTCGACGGTGCGAAAATCACCTTCACGCGCCGTCCGCGGGCTTTTCGCCCGGGCACGGCTGGAGGGGGGATTCCATGGGCCTGGCCGTCGGACTGATTCTTCCGGTGACGCTGGTCTTCCCGGCGCACGCCGCCGTTGCCGTGTTCGTGGAGCTCAACCCGAGCACCGTGCGCGCCGGGGACCCGGTCACCCTGCGCGCCTCCTGCGACGACAACCTGAAAGCCGCCACGGTCGGCGCCGAGCCGATCGGTTCGGTGCCGGTCGAGCCGGAGTTCGGCTTCCTGACCGCGACCGCGAAGGTGCCGTCCGGGCAGCGGACCGGCGACTACCGGGTCACCCTGCGCTGCCCGGACGGGCGGACCGCGAGCACCACCATGCACGTGGTGGCCCGGGTGGAGCCGGCCCGCGGGCCGGCCACCGGCGGCGGCGGGACGGCCGCCGAGCGGACCACGCCCTGGCTGGTCGGCGGCGGCCTGGCCGCGATGCTGGCGGGCGCCGGGCTGGGCGTGCTGTCGATCCGCCGCCGGCGGCTGGGCTGAGGCCGCGATGACCGACGACCCCGGGCCGCCCCGCGACGTGCCGGAGTCGGTCCGGCGCAAACGCCCGGCGCAGGTGATCAGCGCCCCGCCGCCGGGCGTGGTGACCGGCCCGCTGCCGGCGCCCCGGCCACAGGGCGGCCGGCCCGCCTTCCGGGTGCCCCAGCCCCGCCGCCGGGTGCCGGCCCCGCCCGCGATCCGGGGCCGCCGGCGCCTGCCGATCGGCTGGATCGCGCTGCTGCTGTTCTTCGCCGGGCTCTTCGCGGTCAGCATGGGTCTCGGCGTGTCCACCGGCTTCGACCTGGACCCGTTCGGCGAGCCGGGCCAGCCGCCGCCGCGCGCCTTCCCGGTGCTGGAGCCGAGCCGGCCGGAGCGGCTGACCATCCCGGACCTCGAGGTGGACGCGCCGGTCCTGCCGGTCGGGCAGGCCCGCGACGGGTCGGTGGACGTGCCACCGCTGCGCCGGCACAACGAGGTGGGCTGGTTCGACGGCGGGCCGACGCCGGGACAGTTCGGGCCGGCGCTGATCGTCGGGCACGCGGACACCCGTACCGGGCCGTCGGTCTTCCACGACCTCGGCAGGCTCAAGCCGAAGCAGCGCGTCGAGGTGGGCCGGTCGGACGGCACGGTGGCCGTGTTCGAGGTGAACACGGTGGAGCGGTACGACAAGGACCGGCTGCCCGTCCAGCGTGTCTACGGTGACTACAGCCGGCCCTCGTTGCGCCTGATGACCTGTGGTGGCAAGTGGCTCGGCGGGGACCAGGGTTACTCCGACAACGTCGTCGTCTACGCGTCGCTCATCGAGGCCAGGAAATGATTACGCCGCCTCGGCGGGTGCCGGGGCGGCGTGGGTGTCGGGCAGGTCCAGCCAATCCATCCAACGGGGGTCGGGCGTGCGGTGCCCGAGCACCCGCCAGGCGACGCCCCGTGGCGCCTGCGGTATGGAGTGCAACCGCCAGCCCAGCTCGGCCGGCGTCTTGTCGCCCTTGCTGTGGTTGCACTTGGCACAGGCGGCCACCACGTTCTCCCAGGCGTGCAGACCGCCCCGGCTGCGCGGGAAGACGTGGTCGATGGTCTCCGCGGAGCCCCGGCAGTAGGCGCAGCGGCCGCCGTCGCGGGCGAAGATGGCCCGGCGGGAGAGGCCGACATGCGTGCGGTACGGCACCTTCACGTACCGCGTGAGGCGGACCACTGACGGAACCGGCAGTTCCTCGCTCGCGCTGTGCAGGATGCCGTCGCCGTCGGAGACGCACTCCGCCTTGGCGGTCAGGACGAGGATGGTCGCTCGACGCACCGATACGACGCACAGAGGCTCGTAGGTAGCGTTCAGCACTAACGCGGAAGAGCCCACCATGGGTCGTATGTCAGGCATCGCGATCACCCTTCCGGTGTCAGTTGCTGTGTAGCGCTCCCGTAGCTCAGCCGTGTGTGATCTGGGCCTCGCCGACGAAGCCTGTGCGCCAATAGTCCCTGATGGATGACCAAATTGCGAGCACAATCTGTGGCCACGCGGTAAACGTCTGAGGCGCCCGTTCAGTCGGACCCGGTACTTTGACTCTCCGTGCTCCTTGCTCCGTCTCCGGATCCCAGCCTCCCCACGGTCGACCTCACCAAGTCGTGCGACGCCGACTCGGTGTGCAGATGGCTGCTCGAACAGGATGTCAGCCCGTGGCTGGCCAAGAGCGGCTACGTCTTCGTGGTGAAGCCGGTGCGGGTCATCGCGATCGTCCTGATCGCGATGCTGATCCGCTGGCTGCTGCACCGGGCGATCAGCCGGCTGACCGCCAGCACCTCGCGGGCCGCGATGCCGGCGCTGCTCAAGCCGCTGAAGGAGCGGGCCGACGTCGCCGCCGAGGAGGCCCAGTTCATCCCGGAGCGCCGCCGGCAGCGCGCCGAGGCGATCGGGTCGGTGCTGCGCAGCTTCATCAGCGCGGTGGTCTTCACCATGGCCACGCTGCTGGTGCTGGGCGAGTTCGGGTTCAACCTGGCGCCGCTGCTGGCCAGCGCCGGGATCGTCGGCGTGGCGCTCGGCTTCGGCGCGCAGAGCCTGGTCAAGGATCTGATCGCGGGCCTGTTCATGCTGCTGGAGGATCAGTACGGGGTGGGCGACACGGTCGACCTGGGCGAGGCCACCGGCGTGGTGGAGAGCGTCGGTCTGCGGATCACCACGGTGCGCGACGCCCGAGGCGTGCTCTGGTACATCCGCAACGGCGAGATCGTCCGGGTCGGCAACAAGAGCCAGGGCTGGGCCATGGTGGTGATCGACATCCCGATCGGCTTCGTCAACTCGGAGGAGGCGATCGCGGTGCTGAGGGAGGCCGCCGACGCGGTCGCCGGGCACCCGGAGCACCGGACCGAGTTCATCGAGCCGCCGGACGTGGTCGGCGTCGAGCAGCTGACCGTGGACGGCGCGACGATCCGGACGATCGCCAAGACGACCGCGGACAGCCAGGTGGCCGTGCAGCGGGAGCTGCGCCGGGCGCTGACCGAGGCGTTGGAGAACACCGGGCTGTCCGAGCGGATCGCCGCGTCCCGCCTGGTGCCGCGCTCCGCGGTGCCGCCGCCCTGGTACTCGGGCCGGGAAAATTCTTCTCCGTCGATCGATGTGCCGCGCCCGGGTGGATCCGTCTGACCTGCGCTTACGCGACACGCCGCGGTTACACTCTCCACCGAACGGCTTGAAATCGGACCAACCGCCCTAGCATCCACTAGGACGATCGGGCAGAATCCGATAAAGCTCTTGCACATGCACGTTCGCGCCGGTCGATGGAGGACCCGTGGCCAACGACCCGGAGGGTCCGCAGCGTTCCAAAGAGGCTACGGAAGGCGACCAGTTAGTCACCTTCCGTAGCCTTTTTTCGCTGCGCGAATTCCGGGCGATCTACGCGTCCATGCTGATCAGCTGGGTCGGCGACTACCTGACCCGGGCCGCCGTCACCGTCCTGATCTACCAGCAGACCCGGTCGGTGCTGCTCTCCGCGATCTCCTTCGCGATCGGGTACCTGCCCTGGATCACGCTCGGGCCGGTGCTCTCCGCGCTCGGCGACAGGTATCCGTACCGCCGGGTGATGGTCGTCTCGGACCTGTTCCGGATGGCTCTCACCGGGGTGCTGCTGATCCCCGGCCTGCCCACCGCGGTGACCCTGCTGGTGGTGCTGCTGGCCAGCCTCGGCGCTCCCCCCGCGCAGGCCGCCCGGTCCGCGCTGATGCCGCTGGTCGTCGGGCGCGAGCGGCTCACCCTGGCGCTCGCCACCACCACCACGTCCGGGCAGATCGCCCAGGTGATCGGCTACCTGGCCGGCGCCGCGCTGGCGGTCAGCCTGAGCCCGCGCCTGGCGCTCAGCCTGGACGTCGGCACGTTCGCCCTCTCCGCGCTGCTGATCGCGACCTGCGTGCGGGTCCGGCCGGCCGGCGTGGCCCCGGAACGCCGCCGGCACCTGCTGCGCGAGACCGCGGAGGGCTTCCAGCTGGTCTTCGGCAGCCCGGTGCTGCGCGCGATAGCGATAGTGGTGTTCACCACCATCGCCTTCAGCGTCGTCCCGGAGAGCCTGGCCGCCTCGTGGGCCGCCGAGGCCACCCCGGACGGCATCCCGCAGGGACTGGAGCAGGGCCTGATCATGGCGGCTGGCCCGTTCGGCATCGTCGTGGGCGGGCTGCTGTTCAGCCGGCTGGTCCCGGACGAGCGGCGCTGGCGCCTGGTGCCGCTGCTGGCCGTCGCCACGCCACTGGTGCTCACCCCCACCCTGGCCGGTCCCCCGGCGACAGTGGTGGCGGCGCTGGTGGCGCTCTCCGGCATGGCCCAGGGGGCCGGGCTGCCCTCGCTCAACGCGTCGTTCGCGCTGGTCCTGCCGGCCAGCCACCGGGCCCGCGCGTTCGGGGTGATGACCAGCGGGATCCAGGCCAGCCAGTTCCTCGCCGTGCTGATCAACGGGGTGCTCTCCGAGCGGTTCCGGATCCCCCTGGTGGTCGGCCTGTGGAGCGTCGCCGGCACGGTCCTGATGATCCTGGTGGCGACCCGCTGGCCGGACCGGGGGAAGCTGTCCGCCGCCAACAGCGCCGCCGCCCCACTGGCCACCTGAGATCCGGCTGGCAAAATGGGAAGGTGAGCGCACCCGAGTCCTTCTTCGCCGCCGTGGGCGGCGAACCCACGTTCCGCAAGCTGGTCGGCAAGTTCTACGAGGGCATCGCGACGGACCCGCTGCTGCGGCCGATGTACCCGGAGGAGGACCTCGGGCCGGCCACCGAGCGGATGACGCTTTTCCTGATGCAGTACTGGGGCGGCCCGAGCACGTACTCGGAGACCCGCGGCCACCCCCGGCTGCGGATGCGGCACGCGCCGTTCCGGGTCGGCCCGGCCGAGCGGGACGCCTGGCTGACCCACATGCGCGCGGCGGTCGACTCGCTCGCGCTGCCCGAGGAGCAGCACACCATGCTCTGGGACTATCTGGAGCGCGCGGCCTATTTCATGGTGAACAGCGACTGATCGTGACTTATCTGGCGGTGACTCGTTAATCGGAGTGTCCGTCACGATCCGGGAGCCGCCCCATGCGCCGTCGCCTGCTGGCCGTCGCCACCGTTCTCCTCGCCGGCCTGGCCGCCTCCCCGCCGCCCGCGATGGCGGACATCGCGCAGTCCGGGGTGGTCTCGGAGAACCCGGTGGACTGGACGCCGCACGTGCTCGACGGCACCGTGTGGGCGCTGGCGGTGGTCGGTGACACGGTGATCGTCGGCGGCGCGTTCACCAAGGTCACGGACGCCGGCCGGCACACCACCCTGACCCGGAAGAACATCTTCGCGTACGACCTGCACGACGGCACGATCCGCAGTTTCGCCCCGGAGGTCGACGGCGCGATCTACTCGCTCACCGCGGGCGCCAACGGGACGGTCTACGTCGGTGGCGCGTTCAAGACGGTCAACGGCGTCAAGCAGCGCGGCATCACCCGCCTCTGGCTGGCCAGCGGCAATCGCGACACGTCGTTCCGCGCCAAGGTGAACTGGGGCGACGTGCGGGCCCTGGCCACCCGCGGCGACCACCTCTACGCGGCCGGCACGTTCTCCGCGATCAACGGCGTCGGCCGGGTCGGGCTGGCCCGGATGGACGCCCAGACCGGCACGGTGGACCAGGGATTCGACGCCCACCTGGCCGGGCCGGGCCTGAGCCGCACCCGGGTCGAGCACTTCGACCTGACCGCGGACGGCGGCAAGCTGGTCGCGGTCGGCGCGTTCCTCAAGGCCGGCAAGGACGACAGGACCCAGATCGCGATCTTCGACGTGGGCGGGTCGTCGGCGGAGCTGACCGGGTGGTACACGCGTGCCTTCGAGCCGCAGTGCATGAAGGGCTTCGACACGTACCTGCGCCAGGTCAAGTTCTCGCCGGACGGCTCGTACTTCGTGGTGGCCGCGACCGGCCGGGCCTCCTCGGCGCAGAAGCTGTGCGACTCGGCGGCCCGGTTCGAGACGAACCGGACCGGTGAGCAGTTGCCGACCTGGGTGCAGCGGACCGGCGGGGACTCGCTCTACGCGGTGGCGGTCACCGGGCCGGCGGTCTACCTGGGCGGGCACCAGCGCTGGTTCGACAACCCCTACGGCACGGACGGCAACGGGCCGGGGCCGGGTGCGGTCTCCCGGCCGGGGATCGGCGCGGTCGATCCGGCCACCGGCAAGGCCCTGTCCTGGAACCCGACGCGTGCCCGGGGGGTCGGCGTCCGCGCGTTCCTGACGGTGCCGCAGGGCCTGCTGGTCGGCTCGGACACCGACCAGCTGGGCAAGGAGTACCACGGCCGCATCGGCATGTTCCCGCTGGACTGACCCAACCGGCCGGGCGCCGGGAGGCGTCCCGGCGGCCGAGAGACCTTCCCGGACAGCCGGCTGTGCCGGGCCGGCCGTCAGGGCCGTGTCCAGGTTGTCGAGACGCCCCCGGGGGCCAGCCGGGAGCGGGGGCCGCGCCGCGACCTGGGCGGGTGCGGAGCCGGCGGGTCGTCACCGGGAGGGATCGGGCGGTGGGTTCAGAGGAGGGCGCCCTCGTCGTGGAGCCAGTCCACGAACGACGTCGCCACGGCCGCCCCGCAGTCCAGCAGCTCGACCAGCAGCGCGTCGTGGGCGCCGGCCGCCAGCGGCACCTGCAGCTCGGCGTATATCGGCAGCTGACCCCGCTCGGTCGGATCCCCCACGTACGCCTTGCAGAAGCGCCGCGTGTGGTTCCACTCGTTGACGATCCGGTACGCCCGGTCGGCCCAGTCCGGCGGGACCGTCGCGTGCGGACGCGCCCGCATCACCAGGATCTCGTCGTCCGGACCCTCCAGCGTGAACAGCACCGCGTGCCGCTCCCACATCGCCAGGAGGCTGCCGCCGCCGTCGGCCAGGAACCGGATGTCGAGCAGGTCGAGGGCCTTGCCGATGCGGGCCAGCGTCACCGTCTCGGCGGCCGGCTCGCAGGACGCGGCCGGGGGCAGTTCGGAGGGCGCCGGGGTCCGGGCCGGCTCGCGCTGGGCCGGGACTTCGACGCGGACGGTGCTCTGCACCGCGACCTCGCCACCGGTATCCGGTTCGTTCTCCGCGGCCGTTCCCGGACGCCAAGACCACCACGGCATCGTGCGCACCTCGCTCCCCATCGAACCCGCTGCCGGACGTTGCAGTAGATCCGAGGGCCGACGGTACCCAACCGTTTCCTAAAGGTCATCCCCCCAACGGGAGGGCGGGACCGGAAGGACGAGGTGGCCTCACCCGAACGGGTGATTCACCATCGGCATAACGGTCAATTTGTGGGCGCTCTGTCGCCACGCGACTCCATATGGTGCCGAAATTCCCACCCAGGTGCCCGCTGTGCGCACCCGAGCCACCACCGGCTCGGCGTCGTCCGAACCCGGAACAGTGGTCCGCGGACCCAGGAAACCCATCCGGGCGACCGCCTGAACGAGTCGCTGGGAGACCTCGACCGGGCCGCCGCTGGCCGGAGTGACGACCAGCGCGACGTGATCGAGAAGCGCGTCGCGGACCGCCCGCTGCCCGACCGCGCGTCCGGCGAGACCGCCCGCGGTGACCTCGCGGAGGGTTCCGGCGGCGGCCGCGGCGAGCCGGACCAGCTCCGTACCGGAAATCGATTCGACAGCCGTGCTGAGCGCCGGCGGCAGCGCCCAGCGCCACCGGGTGTCCCGGCGCTCCGGCAGGCGCTCGCCGCCGGTCGCGAGCACCGCCAGCAGCTCGGCGGCGGACACCGTGGCGTCGCCCGGACCGGGGCCGGCCACCTCGCGGGTGACCAGCACGTCCCAGGGGAGATGCGCCCAGAGGGCGGTTCGGCCGCCGGCCGACCGGAGCCGGACCGGCGCTCCCGGATCCAGCCGGGTCAGGCGGGCCAGGAACGCGCCCGCGTCGGGAACCCCGAGCAGGCCGTGCCCAGTCATGACCGGCCCCCGGCGGAGCCGGATCCGACCGTCCCGTCCCCGGCGGCGCCGGGCTCGGGTGACCCGCTGCCGACGTACGGCATCAGGAACTCCCTCTCCTCCGGCGTCAGCCGCCGGGGATGCCCGGCGACCAGGTGGTACGGCACACACACCGACTTCGCCCGGCTGGCCAGCACCCCGTCGTCGAACAGCTCGTAGGAGACGGTGAACGCCGCCGCCCGCAGCTCGGAGATCCACATCTCCACCCGCACCGGCTCGCCGAAGTCCACCGGCCGCAGGTAGTCGATCTCGTGGCGGGCGATGACGATGCCCTCCTCGAAGGACCCGAGCCCGTGCTTGCGGGCCCCGACGAAGAACATCGCCACCCGCGCCTCCTCGTAGAGGGTGAGGAAGCGCGCGTTGTTGACGTGCCCGTACGCGTCCATGTCGGACCAGCGCACGGGCACGTCGTAGACGAACCGCTCAGTCACGGGTGAGCTTGCGGTAGGTCACCCGGTGCGGTCGGGCGGCCTCCGCGCCGAGCCGGTCGATCTTGTTCTTCTCGTACGCCTCGAAGTTGCCCTCGAACCAGAACCACTTGTCCGGGTCCTCCTCGGTGCCCTCCCACGCGAGCATGTGGGTGGCCACCCGGTCCAGGAACATCCGGTCGTGGGAGATCACCACGGCGCAGCCGGGGAACTCGAGCAGCGCGTTCTCCAGGCTGCTCAGGGTCTCCACGTCCAGGTCGTTCGTCGGCTCGTCGAGCAGGATCACGTTGCCGCCGATCTTCAGCGTCATCGCCAGGTTGAGCCGGTTGCGCTCGCCGCCGGAGAGCACCTTCGTTGGCTTCTGCTGGTCCGGGCCCTTGAAGCCGAACGCCGCGATGTACGCCCGGGACGGCATCTCGACCTTGCCGACCATGATGTGGTCGAGCCCGTCGGAGACGACCTCCCACACGGTCTTGGACGGGTCGAGGCCGGCGCGGCTCTGGTCGACGTACGACAGCTTGACGGTCTCACCGATCCGCACGTCGCCCTCGTCCGGCTGCTCCAGCCCGACGATCGTCTTGAACAGCGTGGTCTTGCCGACGCCGTTCGGGCCGATGATGCCGACGATGCCGTTGCGCGGCAGCGAGAACGACAGGTGGTCGATCAGCGTCCGCCCGTCGAAGCCCTTGACCAGGTCGCTGACCTCGATGACGGTGTTGCCCAGACGCGGGCCCGGCGGGATCTGGATCTCCTCGAAGTCCAGCTTGCGGGTCTTCTCCGCCTCGGCGGCCATCTCCTCGTAGCGGTCCAGGCGGGACTTGCTCTTGGTCTGTCGCGCCTTGGCGTTCGAGCGGACCCACTCGAGCTCCTCGGTGAGGCGCTTCTTGAGCTTGGCGTCCTTGCGGCCCTCGACCGCGAGGCGCTGCGCTTTCTTCTCCAGATACGTCGAGTAGTTGCCCTCGTAGCCGATCGCCCGGCCGCGGTCCAGCTCGAGAATCCAGCCGGCCACGTTGTCCAGGAAGTACCGGTCGTGGGTGATCGCCAGGACGGTGCCGGCGTACTTCGCGAGATGCTGCTCCAGCCAGTGCACGCTCTCCGCGTCCAGGTGGTTGGTGGGCTCGTCGAGCAGCAGCAGGTCGGGGGCCTCGAGCAGCAGCTTGCAGAGCGCGACCCGACGGCGCTCGCCACCGGAGAGCTGGCTGACGTCGGCGTCCGGCGGCGGGCAGCGCAGCGCGTCCATCGCCAGCTCCAGCTGCGAGTCGACGTCCCACGCGTCGGCGTGGTCCAGCTCCTCCTGGAGCTTGCCCATCTCCTCCATCAACTCGTCGGAGTAGTCCGTGGCCATCTGCTCGGCGATCTTGTTGAACCGCTCCAGCTTGGCCTTGGTCTCCGCGACCGCCTCCTCGATGTTGCCGAGGACGGTCTTCGCGTCGTTCAGCGGCGGCTCCTGGGCGAGCATGCCGACGGTGTAGCCGGGCATCAGCCGGGCCTCGCCGTTGCTCGTCCTGTCGAGTCCCGCCATGATCTTGAGCAGGCTGGACTTACCGGCGCCGTTCGGGCCGACGACACCGATCTTGGCGCCCGGCAGGAAGCTCAGCGTCACGTTGTCGAGCACGACCTTGTCGCCGTGCGCCTTGCGCGCCTTTTCCAGGACGTAGATGTACTGGGCCACGGTGTGCCCTACCTCCGAGGTCGTCGATTTCCGGTGCCGAATCAAAGGACAATCTTTCCAGGTCCCACGGCCGCCGTGAACGCCAACCCCGGCCGGTCAGTCCGGAACCACCTTCCGCACTTCCTCGGCGCCGCTGGACCGGCGGATCACCACGCGCTCACCGCTCACCGTGAAGACCGTCCTGTCCCAGGTGGCGACGGCCCGGAAGCTGCCGTCCGGCAGACGCTCCACGTCCGGGAGGAAGAGCGCGGTCCGTCCCTCCTCCCACGGCGCGTCCTGGCCACCCTTGTTGGCGTGGTAGAAGAGCTTCCCCGCCTCGTCCTGGCAGATCCACACGACCGACTTGCGGTCGGTGGTGATCCGCAGGACCTGGGACAGTGTTCCCAACGCTCCCGCGCCGCCTCCCAT
Organism: Actinoplanes siamensis; assembly: GCF_016862395.1. Taxonomy (GTDB): domain Bacteria; phylum Actinomycetota; class Actinomycetes; order Mycobacteriales; family Micromonosporaceae; genus Actinoplanes; species Actinoplanes siamensis. Next base: position 28,139 of record NZ_BOMW01000065.1, read on the forward strand.
TTCCTGGCTCTGCTTCGGGCACGGGCCGTCGGTGGCCAGCAGGATCGGCGCCGGCGAGGCCCAGGCCGAGGGCGATCCGGGGCCCGTGGTCACCGGCTTCCGGCCGCGGCGCTCGCTCAGCAGGTACCCCCCGATCATGCCGATGATCGTGAGCAGCACCGTGGCGATCACCACAGGAAAGAAGATCAGGCGGCGCGGCTGGGAATGATCATCGAGGGGGGCCACCGGCACAGGATGGCATCCCGGTCAAAACCATATGACCAGAGTGGGTACGACCCGGGCTGGCTACGCACAGTAGGCTCGGCTTGGGAACAGAAACCACCCGGAGGTGTACTCAGCGTGGCCCAACGAAGTTCCTTCGTCGTCGTCGCCAACCGTCTACCCGTTGACGAGGTCACTCTGCCGAGCGGGGAGCGGCAGTGGCGGCCCAGCCCAGGTGGCCTGGTCACGGCCCTGCATCCGGTGCTCACCGAGCACCGCGGCACCTGGATCGGCTGGGCCGGCGGGGACGGCCCAGCCCCTGAACCATTCGATCTCGAAGGCATTCACATCCACGCGGTGCCATTGAGCGCCGACGAACTCGAACGCTATTACGAGGGCCAGTCGAATGCGACGATCTGGCCGCTTTATCACGATGCGGTGGAAACCCCGGTCTACAAACGCCGCTGGCGCGACTCGTACCGCGCGGTGAATCAACGGTTCGCCGAGGCGGCGGCCGACGTGGCGGCCGAGGGCGCCACCGTCTGGGTGCAGGACTACCAGCTCCAGTTGGTGCCCGCGATGCTCCGGGACATGCGTCCCGACCTGCGGATCGGGTTCTTCCTGCACATCCCGTTCCCGCCGATCGAGCTGTTCATGCAGATGCCGTTCCGGGCCGAGATCCTGCGCGGCCTGCTCGGCGCCGACCTGGTCGGCTTCCAGCAGCGGCTGGCCGCGCAGAACTTCGTACGGCTGGCCCGGCACCTGCTCGGCCTGCGCTACGAGGGCCAGTCCATCCAGGTGGACGGGCGCAAGGTGAAGGCCGGCGCGTTCCCGATCAGCATCGACACCAAGGACATGGAACGCCTGGCCGCCGACCCCGCGGTGCAGGCCCGGGCCAAGCAGATCCGGGCCGAGCTGGGCGATCCCGAGACGGTGATCCTCGGCGTCGACCGGCTGGACTACACCAAGGGTATCGAGCTGCGTCTCAAGGCGTTCCGTGAGCTGCTGGCCGACGGCAAGCTCAACGTCGGCGAGGCGGTGATGGTGCAGGTCGCGACGCCCAGCCGGGAGCGGGTCGAGCACTACCAGACGCTGCGGGTCAAGGTCGAGCGCGAGGTCGGCCGGATCAACGGCGAGTTCGGCAAGGTGGGCGTGCCCGCCGTGCACTACCTGCACCAGTCGTACAGCAAGCAGGAACTGGCAGCGATGTACGTGGCGGCCGACGTCATGATGGTGACCCCGCTGCGGGACGGGATGAACCTGGTCGCCAAGGAGTACATCGCCTGCCGCGGCGACACCGGGGGCGCGCTGGTGCTCAGCGAGTTCGCCGGCGCCGCCACGGAGCTGCGCCAGGCCTTCCTGTGCAACCCGCACGACCCGGACGGCGTGAAGGACGCGCTGCTGCGGGCGGTCGGCTCGGAGCCGGCCGAGCTCAAGCGCCGGATGCGGGTGATGCAGCGCCACCTGCGCACCCACGACGTCGCCAGGTGGGCCCGCACGTTCCTCGACGAGCTCGGGGCCGACGAGCAGGAGTGACGAACCACGCTTCCCGGCGCCGGGCCGCTTCGGGTCCGGCGCCGGGAAGCCTGGGTACGCCGGTCAGCCGGCGGCCGGGCGGAACGCCGCGGTGACCGCGACGACGTCGCCGATCACCACCACCGCCGGCGGCCGGATCCCGGCGGCCGTGACCTCGCCGGCCACCGCGCCGAGCGTGCTGCGCAGCGAGCGCTGGTGCGCCGTCGACCCTTCCTGGATCACCGCGACCGGGGTGTCCGCGTCCCGGCCCTCGGCGACCAGGCGCTCCGCGATCCCCGGCAGGTTCTTCAACCCCATCAGCACGACCAGCGTGCCGCGCAGCCGGGCCAGCGCGGCCCAGTCCACCAGCGAGTCCGGGTGATCCGGCGGGATGTGCCCGGAGACCACCGTGAACTCGTGCGCCACCCCGCGGTGCGTGACCGGGACGCCGGCCAGCGCGGGCGCCGCGATCGAGCTGGTCACGCCGGGCACCACCAGCACCGGGACGCCTGCCTGCGCACAGGCCAGGGCCTCCTCACCACCGCGGCCGAAGACGAAGTTGTCGCCGCCCTTGAGTCGGACCACGAACTTGCCCTGCAGCGCCCGGTCCACCAGGACCCGGTTGATCTCCTCCTGGGCGGCGGACGGCCCGTACGGGATCTTCGCGGCGTCGATCAGCTCGACCTCCGGCCGCAACTCGCCGAGGAGCATGCCGGGGACCAGCCGGTCGGCGACCACCACGTCGGCGGCGCCCAGCAGCCGGCGGCCTTTCACGGTGATCAACTCGGGGTCGCCGGGGCCGGCGCCGACCAGCGCGACGCCCTTGAGCTCGGGCGCGGCCGGCGGCGTCGCCTCCAGCGCGTGCGCGACCAGGTCACGGACCGCCATGGCGCGCCGGCGGTCGCCACCGTCGGTCACCGCGACGGTCACCTGCCCGTGCCGGGTGACCGCGGGCGTCCACGCGGTGGCGGCGTCCCGGTCGTCCGCCCGTACACAGAAGACTCGCTGATCCTCGGCGGCGGCGCTGACCTGGGCCGCCGACTCCGGATCGTCGACCGCGACATGGACCAGCCAGGCGCCCTCGACATCGCCCGGCGCGAAGCGCCGCGGCGTCCAGGTGGCCCGACCGGCGTCGACGTGCGCCCGCAGCGCCGGCGTCAGCTCGGGCGCGACGATGTCGACACGCGCCCCGGCCGCGATCAGCCCCGGCACCCGGCGGGTCGCCACCGAGCCGCCGCCGACCACCAGCACCCGGCGCCCCTGCAGGCGCAACGCCATCGGATAGAGGCTCATTTCTCGGACACCCCCGCGCTGTCGAACGTGGACACCTCGTGCAGCACCCGGACCGCGGCCGTGACGACCGGCAGCGCCAGCGCCGCGCCGCTGCCCTCGCCCAGACGCATCCCGAGGTCGAGCAGCGGTTCCAGGCCCAGGTGGGCGAGCGCCACGGTGGCGCCCGGCTCGGCCGAGCGGTGCCCGGCGACCATCGCGGCCACCGCGTCCGGGGCGAACGCGGCGGCGGCCAGCGCGGCCGAGGCGGCGATCACGCCGTCCACGATCACCGGCACCCGGTGCGCCGCGGCGCCCAGAACGAGACCGGTCAGCGCGGCGTGCTCCAGCCCGCCGACCGTGGCCAGCACGCCGAGCGGGTCGGCCGCCACCGGCGTGTGCCGGGCCAGCGCCGCGGCGATCACCTCGGTCTTGCGCGCCAGCGTCGCGTCGTCGATGCCCGTGCCGCGGCCGGTCACGGCGGCCGGGGCGGAACCGGTGAAGACCGCGATCAGCGCCGCGGCCGGCGTCGTGTTGGCGATCCCCATGTCACCGGTGAGCAGGCACTTCGCGCCGGCCTCGACCAGTTGCCCGGCGACCGCGATCCCGAGCTCGACGGCGGCCAGCGCCTCCTCGCGGGTCAGCGCCGGCTCCACGGTCATGTCCCGGGTGCCCCGGCGGATGTTCGCGTCCAGCAGGTTCGGCCCGCCGTGCAGCGGGATCGCCACCCCGGCGTCGATCACCATCACGTCCGCGCCGGCCTGCCTGGCGAACGCGTTCACCACCGCGCCACCGGCCACGAAGTTCGCCACCATCTGCGCGGTGACCTCCTGCGGCCACGGCGAGACGCCCTGCGCGTGCACGCCGTGGTCGCCGGCGAAGACCACGATCGTGGCCGGCTCCGGCAGCGGCGGCGGGCAGGTCCCGGCCAGGCCGGCCAGCCGCACCGACAGCTCCTCCAGGCGGCCCAGCGAGCCGGCCGGCTTGGTGAGCCGGGACTGCAGCTCGCGGGCGGCGGCCATGGCCTGCCCGTCGGCCGGGCGGATGGCCGCCAGGGTGGTCTCCAGGGTCACGGTCGCTCCTCGATCACTTTGTCGGTGCGCTCTCGTATCACTCGTCGATGCGGTCGCGGATCACTTCTCGCAGAGTCTGCGCGAACCGGTCCGTGGTGGCAGTGTCGCGCACCGCTATCCGGAGCCAGTCGGGGCCCAGGCCCGGGAAAGTGTCGCCACGACGCACCGCGTACCCACGTTTTCGCAGTTCAGCGCGCACCTGGTCGGCGCCGCGCAGACGTACCGCGACAAAGGTGGAGGCCGGGTCGCCGGCAACCGTGACACTCGGCACGTGTCGCAACTGTTCCAGCAGGTGGGCGCGGTCGGCGGCGACCGCCGCCGCGATCTCGCGTTCGGCGGCGACCGCCGCCGGCGACGCGCATGCGGCCGCCGCCGCGAGTGCCGGCGTGGAGACCGCCCAGAGTGGCTGCGCCGCGGCCAGCCGCGGCAGCAGGCCGGCCGGGCCCAGCAGGTAGCCGACCCGCAGGCCGGCCAGGCCCCAGGTCTTGGTCAGGCTGCGCAGCACGACCAGGCCGGGCAGGTCCCGGCGCTGGGCCAGGGACTCCGGCTCGCCGGGGCAGCCGGCCCGGTACGTGGTGTCCGCGAACGCCTCGTCCACCACCAGCACCCGTCCCGGGCGGGCCAGCTTCGCCACGTCCACGGCCGGGTGCAGCACCGACGTCGGGTTCGTGGGGTTGCCGACGAAGACCAGGTCGGCGTCGTCCGGCACCAGCCCCGGGTCGAGCCGGAAGCCGTCCTCCGCGCGCAGCAGCACCCGGTCCACCCGGTGGCCGGCGTTGCGCAGCGCCGCCTCCGGCTCGGTGAACTGCGGATGCACCACGACCGGCCGGCGCGCCCCGCGCAGCGCCTGCGCGAGCAGCACGAACGCCTGCGCGGCGCCGGCCGTGAGCAGCACCTCGGCCGGGTCCCGGCGATGCCGCGCGGCGACCGCGGCGGTGGCCGCGGTGGCGTCCGGGTACGCGGCGAGCCGGCCCAGCGACTCCCGGATCGGGTCGGCCAGCCAGGCCGGCATCTCCTGGTGCCGGACGTTGACCGCGAGATCGATCAGGCCCGCCCCGACCTCGGCGTCGCCGTGATGATCAAGATCGAACGTCATGCGCACAGCATGCCGCAGCCCGGACTGTCGCGGAAATGTCTCACTTCTGGCGTTCGTGAGGAACATGAGGGCTTCTGTCATAACTTCAGGGGGTGACTGACCGCCGCCCCACCGCAGCCGGACGAGTCGCCCTCCTGATCCGCGCCGGGCTCATCGCGGGCCTGGTGATCGCCGGGCTGGCCTATCCGTTCACGGCACTGGCCGGGATGGGCATCAAAGCCGGCAGCGACGCCCTGGAGGACATGCCGGAGCGGCTCACCGAGACGCCCGCGGCGCAGACCACCTACGTCTACGCCAACGACGGCAGGACGCCGCTGACCATGTTCTACGAGGAGTACCGGCGGCAGGTCCCGCTCAAGGACATGTCGCCGTACATCGCCCAGGCCATCGTGGCGTCCGAGGACACCCGCTTCTACGAGCACCACGGCGTCGACGTGAAGGGGGTGGCCCGCGCCTTCGTCGCCAACCAGCAGGCCGGCGGGGTGTCCCAGGGCGCGTCGACGCTGACCATGCAGTACGTGCGGATGGCCCTGCGGGACAGCGCGAGGACGCCGAAGCAGGCCCTGGAGGCCACCGAGCAGACCACCACGCGCAAACTGCGGGAGATGCGGCTCGCCGTCGAGGTGGAACAGCGGCTCAGCAAGCAGGAGATCCTGCAGCGGTATCTGAACGCGGCGTACTTCGGCCACCGGGCGTACGGGATCTACGCGGCCTCCGAGGTGTTCTTCTCCAAGCCGGCGCGGGACCTGACCCTGAACGAGGCGGCGCTGCTCGCCGGGCTGGTCAAAGCGCCGTCGGCGTACGACCCGGCGATCAGGGACCAGGAGGCCGCGCTGCAGCGGCGCAACTACGTGATCGACCAGATGCTGAAGATCGGCTCGATCACCGCGGCGCAGGCCACCAGCGCCAAGAGCGCCCGGATCAAGCTGCGCCTGAGCACCCCGCCGAACGACTGCGTCTCGGTCTCCGGCCGGCACAACGACTGGGGCTTCTTCTGCGACTACTTCAAGAACTGGTGGAAGGAGCAACCGGCCTTCGGCCGGACCGTCCAGGACCGTGAGGAGAAGCTGCGCCGCGGCGGCTACCGGGTGGTCACCTCCATCGACCCCAGGATTCAGGGGTACGCGATGAGCCACGTGCTCGACAAGGAGAGCCGCAACAGCCCCTTCGCGCACGGCCAGGTGGTGATCCAGCCCGGCACCGGCCGGATCGTGAGCATGGCCGTGAACCGGCGGTACTCGTTGCAGCAGGACAACAACGGCAGGCACAGCGACAGGTCCCAGCGCGACGTGCGCGGCAACTACCCGAACACGGTGAACCCGCTGCTCGGCGGCGGCGCCATGGCCGGGTACCAGGCCGGCTCCACCTTCAAGATCTTCACGCTGCTGGCCGCTCTGCAGGCGGGGCTGCCGCTCTCCACGTCGTTCTACGCCCCCGAACGCTTCGTCTCGAAGTACATCACCGCGCCCGGGCCGGCCACCTGCGGGACGAAGTGGTGCCCGAAGAACTCCAGCAAGTCGATGACCGGCAACCAGACCATGTGGAGCGGCTTCGGCAAGTCCGTGAACACCTACTTCGTCCAGCTCGAACAGCGGGTCGGCGCGGAGAAGGCGGTGGCCATGGCGGAGAAGCTCGGTCTGAGGTGGCGTACCGCTGTCGACCGGAAACTCGCCACTCCGGAACACGCGTCCGGGTGGGGCGCGTTCACCCTCGGGGTCAGCGACGCCACGCCCGTGGAGATCGCCAACGTGTTCGCCACGGTGGCCGCGGAGGGCAACTACTGCGAGCCGCTGCCGGTGCTGTCCATCCGGGGCCCCAACGGCAAGGAAGCGACGTACCAGGGCAGGCCCGTCGCGGCGCCGCGCTGCCATCGGGTCTTCAGCCAGGACGTCGCCCGGGCGGCGACCGACGCGGCCCGCTGCCCGACCGGTTACGGCTCGGCTCGCGGCAGCTGCGGTGGCCGGGGGACCTCCGAGATGGTGTACGGCACGATGAGGCGCCCGGTCGCCGGCAAGAGCGGCACCACGGACAAGAACAAGACGGCCTGGTTCAGCGGCTACACCCCGCAACTGGCGGCGTCGGCCTTCGTCGCCGACCCGGACAATCCGGAACACAACGTGGGCAAGGGGCGGTCGACGATCTCGAAGTACACGGTGGCGCAGACGTTGCGGGACGCGCTCAAGGGTCAGCCCAAGCTCAAGTTCACCCCACCCTCCGACAAACTCACCTGGTAGTCGCCGTTTTGGCGCGGCTCCGGGGCCGCGCGCGACCACCGGCACGCCCAGGTGCCCCTTCCGCAGCCGCCTTCGCGGGCCCCGCGTGCAGCGGCCGCCCCGCGCACTCCGCGGCGCTCGCCCGCCTGCCCGCTCCCCGCCGCGGCGCGGGCGTCACGCGGGGCGGGCCGCGGGTGGCTGCTCGCGGTGCCGCTGGGCCGGGGGGACGTCACGGCGCGGTGGTCGCCAGCGCGGGTCGCGGCCGGCCAGGGACAGGGCCCGGGCCAGGTCGGTGTCCTCCTCCGGATCCAGCCGGACACGGGGACCGAGGAAACCCGGCGTGCCCCCGGGCGGGCCGGCGGCGAGGAAGTCGATCAGCGTGGCCAGCACCCGCGGGTCGGCGGCGAAGTCCTGACCGGTGGCCCGGGCCAGATCCCACCCGTGCATGACCAGTTCGTTGGCGGCGACCGCGCCCAGCTCACGGGCCGGCATGGTGACGCCGCCGGCCCGGGCCGCGCCCCGCCAGGCCGCCGGCTCCTGCCACGCGGTGGCCAGCTCCTCCAGCAGCACCGGCAGGCGGCTGCGCCAGTGCGGCGGCAGGTGCCCCGCCGACGGCGGCGCCGGCGGGCCGTCGCCGGACGCGTCGGCGCCCTTGCGGGCGGCCTGGGTGAACGCCTCCGCCAGGCTGATCAGGTGATCGAGAAGGGTCGCGACGGACCAGCCCGGGCATGGCGTGGGAGCGGTCAGCTCGCGGTCGCCGACCCCGAGCAGCAGTGCTCTGAGCTGACGAACCGGCGGGTCCAGATCCAGCGGCAGGCGAGCGGCCACGATCGTCCTCCTTCGGTTCGCGGTGCCCCCTCACGGTACGAGGCCGGCACGACGGCTTCCGGACCGGCGGGCGTCGTATTGGCACGCCGGGCCGCTTCCGGCGGGTGTGGTCGCCGGAGTCTGCGCGAAGCGGGCCGGGCGGGCGGGAGCGGCTCCGCGGGTGGCCGCCGCCACCGTCCGGCCGACCGCGATCAGTGCGCCGCGTTACGGGGGCCTGCTGGTCGACGCGCCGGCCGGACGCCGGCCCGACTACCCGTGCGGACGGCCGGAATCGGTCAGCCGCCCGCTCTCCGACCGGCTGCCCAGTGTTGCCGGGACCGATGGTTGGAATCGGTCACGTGGCGCCTCAGGAGGAGATCGGGACGTCGGACGGCGGGCGGGCGTCCGGGCCGGTGTCGGGCGTTCCGTGGATCGGGCCACCGTTGGGCATGGCCCCGCCCGGTCGCTGCGGGAGCGGGCCGTGGCCGGGAGACATGCCGGGCCCGGCAGCGTCCGCCGGTGGCATGCCGAAGGCCGGGCCGGGCGGCGGGGACATCCCGCCCGGGCCCTCGGGCGGGAACATCCCGGGCACCGGGCCGGTCGTCGGGGCCGGGTCGGACGGCGGGCCCGAGGGCGCCGGCCCGCCCGGCAGCGGTCCCGAGATCGAGTCCTGGACCGGCCGGGGACGCGGCCCGGACATCGGCATCGGCTGGCCAGGCCCACCCAGCTGCGGCGCGGGACCGGCCAGCTGCGGCGCGGGACCGGCCAGCTGCGGCGCGGGACCGGCCAGCTGCGGAACCGGACCCGACACCTGCGGCGTAGGCATCTGCGGGCCGGGCATCTGCCCAGCCGGCCCGGACGGCTTGGCCGGACCGGCGATCGCGGCCGCGACCAGGCGCTTCGCGATCTCCGGCGCGGCCGCCCAGTGCAACCCGAGCTGCGACGCGTGCACCTGCCGCCAGACGAACCCCTCCGGGTTGCCACCCGACCAGGTCCAGGCCGGGGCGGCGCCGGCCCGCGGCGTCACCACCGCCCGGTGCTGCTTGTAGCCGGTGATCCGGGCGCCGGCCGGGGCCAGCACCGACGTGCCGGGCGCGGTCGCCTCGCGGTAGCCGGCCACGGTCTGCTCCCCCGTGCTGCCGGTGATGTCCAGCACCCCGCACATCGGCCGGCCGTCCAGCTCCCGGCCCAGCCAGGGCAGCGCCACCCCCTCGGCCACCACGGGCCAGCCGTCCCGGGCGAATCGCGCCACGTCGGCACAGAGGCGGCGGTTGGCGGAGAGCTCCTCCGCGTACCCCTCGGGCAGTCCGGAACCCACGACCAGGGCCCGTGTGCCGGGTGGCAGCGACTCGTCGCGCAGCGGATCCACGACGACCACCTCGGCGCCGGCGGCGGTCAGCAGCTCAGCGGTCTCCACGTAGGTGTAGGGCGCCCCCGGGCCACCGGCGAGCGCGACCAGCGGGCGCGTCTCGGCCGGGTCGCCGGCCGCCTCGGCCGGCGTCCACAGCGGGCCGGGCAGCGACGGCGCCGAGTTGGCCAGCGCCATCAGGCGGTCCAAGTCGAGCGACCGCGCGACCGCCTCGCCCAGCCGACGCACTGCGCGGGCCGCCTCGACGCTCCGGTGCGCGACCGGGACCAGGCCGTGCGTGCGGGACGGCAGCACGTTGGGCAGGTCGCCGCGACGCAGCGCGCCGAGCACCGGCATGCCGATGTCGTCCAGGGCGCTGCGCAGCATCTGCTCGTGGCGGGGCGAGGCCACCCGGTTCAGGATCACGCCGCCCAGGTGCACCATCTCGTCGAACATCCGGAAGCCGTGCACCAGCGCGGCGAGCGAGTGACCCATCGCGGCCACGTCCACCACCAGCGCGACCGGGGCGCGCAGGGCCGCGGCGACCGCGGCGGTGCCGTCGACCTCCGGCTGGCCGGTGAGGCTGTCGAACAGGCCCATCGCGCCCTCGATCACGGAGAGCTGCGCGCCGGACGCGCCGTGGCCGAACAGTGGCGCGATGCGTTGCGCGCCGACCAGGCGGGGGTCCAGGTTGCGGCCCGGACGGCCGGAGGCCAGCCCGAGGTACGCCGCGTCGGTGTGATCGGGGCCGACCTTGAAACCCGCCGTCGGGATGCCACGGGCCGCCATGGCGGCCAGCAGACCGACGGCTATCGCGGTCTTGCCGTGGCCGGATGCCGGCGCACTCACGACCAGACGAGGCTGGGCGGTGATCAATTTCTCCCCCGGTGGTTTCGCGGACCAGCGGTCACGTGCTATTGGCCGCCGGAGTTCGCACAGTACCCGGCTGCGGCGGAGGCTGCCGCCCAGCCGGGTAGCCTCGTGGGGTGTACCGGTTCCTGCTGACTCCTCGCTGGCTGGCCGCTGCTGCCCTGGCCGTGGTCGCTTCGGTGATCATGGTGATGCTCGGCAACTGGCAGCTCCGCCGGTATCACGAGCGTTCCGAAATCAACAGCCGGATCGACGCGGCGGACTCGGCGCAGGCCGTCCCGCTCACCGCGAAGCTCACCGCGCCGTCCGCGCAGGGCGACGCCGGCCCGTCCCCGGGCAAGGCGTTGGCCTGGACAAAGGTGACGGTGACCGGGCGCTACGACCCGGCCCACGAGATCCAGGCGCGGGGCCGCACGGTGCACGGCGAGGTGGGCTTCGAGATCCTCACGCCACTGATGCTTGCCGATGGCACGGCGGTGCTGGTCGACCGGGGCTGGGTGCCACCGGCCACCGGCGGGGCGACGGCCGCGCCGCAGGTGCCGGCCGCGCCTGCCGGCGAGGTGACCGTTGTCGGACAGATTCACCTGTCGGAAAGCCGACCTGCTCCGATCGAGCGACGGGACGGGCGGCTGGACACCCGCCGGATCAATCTGTCTCGCCTGGCCGATGAACTCCCCTTCCCGGTGTACGGGGCATACCTGCTGCTCACCGAGCAGACCCCGGCCAACGACGCGGCCTTCGCGCGGATCCCGATCGATCACGAGGACGCCTGGCAGAACGGCGGGTACGCGGTCCAGTGGTGGTTGTTCGCGGTCATGGCGCTGGTGCTCTACGGCTACCAGGCGCGCCGGGAGGCACGCGGCGCGAACGTGACGGCCGGTGAGCGGCCGAAGCCGGGCGGCACCGGTGACGCGGCTCCGGCCGCTGCCACGGTGAGCCAGCCGGTCGAGGCCGCCGCCACGGGCCGGCCCCGGGATCGCGTCGCGGCGGCCGACCAGCGTGCCGCCGCCCGCGCTGCCGCCGCCGCCGCGAAGAAGGCGAAGAAACCGGTGGACCGGGTCGAGGAAGCGGACCGTCGCCTCGCGGCCCGCAAGGGCGCCGATTAATGTCCCGGGCATGACCTTCCCGCCGGACGATCCCTGGGGCGCCCCCGCGCCGGCCGGCCCGCCCGCTCGGCCCGGTCCGCCGCGATTCCCGGCCGGCCCGCCGGCCGCCTCCGGGCCGGTGATCGTGCAGATCGCCGAGATCGAGATCACCTCCACGCTGATCCGCACCCCCGCCGGGGACTTCCCGCTGGCCGGATCCCGCTGGCAGGTGAACGAGTTCTGGGTGACCCACCGCCGTACCCCGCTCTGGGCCAAGATCGCGGGAATCGCCGGCACCTGTTTCACCCTCGGCCTGAGCCTGCTGCTCCTGCTGGTCAAGGAGTCGGCGCCGCAGGGTACGGTCCAGGTCACCGTCACCAGCGGCCCGCAGCAGTACGTCGCCCGCGTCCCGGTACACGACGAGGACGAGGTGATCACCATCAACCAGCAGGTCAACTACGTACGGAGTCTGGCCGCCCTATAACCCGCCGCCGATCGCCCGGACCGCGTCGATGGTGTCCGCCTCCGCCGCGGTCTTGTCCTCCCGGTACCGCAGCACCCGTGCGAACCGCAGCGCCACCCCGCCCGGATAGCGCGGCGACGTCTGCACCCCGTCGAACGCGATCTCCACCACCTGCTCCGGGCGCACCCGCACCACCCAGCCGTCGTCGTCCACGGCCAACTGCTTGAACCGCTCGGTCTGCCAGCGCAGCAGCTCGTCGGTGAGCCCCTTGAACGTCTTGCCGAGCATCACGAACCCGCCGGTCCGCGGATCGCGGGCGCCCAGATGCAGGTTGGACAGCCAGCCGCGGCGCCGCCCGTGTCCCCACTCGACGGCCAGCACGACCAGGTCCAGGGTGTGCCGGGGTTTCACCTTCACCCAGGCCGATCCGCGGCGGCCCACGTCGTACGACGCATCGGGCGCCTTGACCACGACCCCCTCCTGGCCGGCGCCGACGGCCGCGGCGAAAGCGGCAGCCGCCTGTTCTTCGGTCCCCACTGTCTCGCGCCCCACGATCAGCCCGGCCGGCAGCCCGTCGGCCAGCGCCGCCCAGCGCACCCGGCCAGGTTCGTCGAGCAGGTCGGCGCCGTCGAGATGCAACAGATCGAAGAAGTACGGCACCAGCGCGAGCGGATTCGACTTTCCGCGCGTGGCGGCGCGGCTGGACGTCTCCTGGAACGGGCGCGGCCGGCCCCGCTCGTCGAGCGCCATCGCCTCGCCGTCCAGCACCACCTCGCGCAGCGGCAGCGCCCGGACCGCGGCCACCACCTCGGGCAGCCGCTCGGTGATGTCGTCCAGGCTGCGGGTGAACACCGCCACCTCGTCGCCGGACCGGTGCACCTGGATGCGGATACCGTCGAGTTTCGTGTCGACCACCGCTGGCGTGCCGGTGGCCAGCAGCGCCGCGCCGACGTCCGGAGCGCTCTGCGCCAGCATCGGGCTGAGCGGCGTCCCGACCCGCAGGCCGATCCCGGCGAGCGCGGGAGCGCCGCCGGTCAACGCGGCGACGGCGACCTGCTTGAGATCACCACAGAGCAGGAGCGACCGGCGTACGGCGGCGACCGGCACCTGAGCGGCCACCGCGATCGCCTCGGCGAGCAGCCCGGCCTGCGCGCCCTGCCGCAGCTCCCCGCTGAACAGCCCGACCAGCAGCCGCTGCTCGTCGGTGGTGGCCGCCGCGAACAGCGCTCCGAGCAGCTGCCGCCGGCGCGCCTGCGACCCGGTCCCGGCGACAGCCGCGATCTCGGCGATCGCCGCGTCCACCGCACCGACGGTCAGCGTCGGCTCGGCGGCCGGCGCGGGCCGCTCCCGCAGTCCGGCATGCCCCACCCCGGTCTGGCGCTGCCGCAGCTCACCGGCGAGATACGCCGACCCGGCCGCGATCTCGTCGTCCGCCAGCCGCCGCAGCGCCCCGGCGAGCAGTTCGATCTTCGCCTTCCGCCCACCGGTCCGGGCGACCGCGGCCGAGGTGGCAGCAATGTCGATGAACCGCACGAATCCCATCCTGACAGCCTCACCGCGCACCCACAGCCCCACCGGAGCACCGCCGAGCGACTCACCGGGCCCCGGACACCCCGCACCCCGGCGGCCAGCCACGGTCAACCCGGCGGCCAGCCACGGCCAACCCGGCGGCCAGCCCCAACCAGCACAGTCAACCCGGCGGCCAGCCGCAGCCAGCCCCTGCGCCACTGGCCGAAAGCCCCTCGCCCCGCCCGAAACATCCCGGGGGTCGGCCGCCGGGTCCCAGTCACGACCTCAGCTGGCCGTGAGAGGTGTCTCCGAGCCGTGTCTCACAGCCGGCCAGAACCCGGCAGCGCGAAGACGGCCCGGACCCACGGCATCGCGTGCGGCCGCGAACGCGTAGGCGTAAAGAACAGCCACGCGACGCAGAGCCGCGCGAGGCACGGCACGGCTGGTGCGAGACCGCGGCACGGGCGCCCGCCTTCCGGCCAGCCATGAGGGCCGCCAAAAGGCCGTGGGCGGCCGGCGTGGGCGGCCGGCGTGGGCGGCCGGCGTGGGCGGCCGGCGTCGTTCGCGGTTAGGCGGCGAGGGCCTCGTCGATGCGGAAGCCTCTGGCGCGGACGGACTCGGCGACGCGGGTGAGCTCGGCGTCGAGTCCGCACAACGCCCGGGACAGCTCGTCCAGATGCTCGGTGAGGGTGGTGTCGTCCCACCCGGAGACGTCGACGTCCCCCATGGCCCGGACCGCGGCGCGCAGCCGTGCGATCGACTCGATGCGATCACGGGTCCGAAGCCGATCCAGAGTGGCGCGCGGCCCGGCGGGCTTGATCCGGGACGCGGTGCCGGACGGAGCAGCACTTATCGAACGCATGTTCGAATCCTAACAGGATTGATCGCCGATCACACCGCCAGCGCGTGCCGGAACTTCACCTCCGCCTCGGCGGGCCGGGCCCGGGCGGCGACGAAACCGTCCGGGCGGACAAGATAGAACAAACCGGGCTGAAGAGGCGTCGACGGCGCGGCCGGGAAGATGTGCACGGGCAGCCCCAGGTCGGGCGCCTCGGTGCCCTCGACGCCGCCGTAGCCGTGGATCTGCCAGTCGGCCGTGCGCAGGACCGCGAAATTGCCACCTGACCAGGGCAGCCGGCGGCCGACGACGGGGTCGCGGTGGCCATTCGGCAGGTTCGCCTCCGGGCCGATCGGGTAGTGGATGCGAACCTGCGAGACGTACTGGAACAGGCGGGAACCGCCCGCCGCCCGGGGCAGCGTGCGCACCGCGACCGGGGCCAGCAGCCGGACCAGGGCGGTGCGCAGCGCGCGGGTGGTCCGCCGGTCCGAGGTGATCGCCTGGAAGATCCGGTCAGTGGTGGCGACCAGCGTGCGGGCCACCGGGCGCCGCTCCGCCTCGTATCGGTCGAGCCAGTTGTCGCGGCGGCGGCCGCGGAGCACGTCGGCCAGCTTGAACGCCAGGTTGTGGGCGTCCTGCAGACCGGTGTTCATGCCCTGCGCGCCGACCGGCGAGTGCACGTGACCGGCATCGCCGGCCAGGAAGAACGGGCCGTCGCGGAACGCCGCGGCGACCCGGTGGTGCACCCGGTAGGTGGCGAACCAGCGCGCCCCCGTGTAGGTCACCGCGAAGCGTTCGCGGAGCCGGGCGCGTACGTCCTCCTCGTCCAGCGAGCCGTCGGCGTCCTCGTCGCGGACGATGCCGATCAGACGCCAGTTGTCCCGGCCGGACATCGGAAAGGCCAGCAGGAAGTCACGCCCGCCGGGTCGGACGTTCACCGAGTCGGCTACCAGCCCGGCTGCCGCGGCCGCGTCGAGCACGTAGAACCGGTGCGCGTTGGTGCTGCCCTCGAACGCGATCCGGCGGGCCCTGCGAACCGCCGAGTTCGTCCCGTCGCAGCCGACGCAGAAGCGGGCGTGCACGGTGTGGTTGCCGACCTTGGCCTGGATCCCGTCGTCGATCTGGGTGACCGCGGTGACCGGGGTCTCCCAGATCACGTCGCCGCCGAGCTTGCACAGATTGTCGTAGAGGATCTCCTCGTTGCGGCTCTGTTCGAGGACCTCGATGAAGGGGTACGGCGTGACGCCGTCCCCCAGCGCGCCGAGCGGGATCCGGCCGAAGACGCGGGCGCCGGTGCCGGGCGCCAGCGCCTCCGCCCGGCGGGCCGCGTCCAGCACCTCCTCGCCGATGCCGAGCTGGTCGTATATCTCCAGGCTGCGGGCCTGCACGACGAGCGCCCGGGACTCGCGGGTGGGGCCGTCCTTGCCGTCCACCACGAGCACGTGCACTCCGAGCCGGGTCAGCCAGTTGGCGAGCATCAGGCCGGTCGGGCCGGCGCCCACCACGAGGACCTCACACGACAGCTCGGTCATCAGCGACTCCGTCCTACTTCACTTCGTCAGGGTCTCCGCAATGTTCTTGAACAGCAGGGCCTCGGCCACGCAGACCCGCTCGAACTCGCCGAGATGCAGGCTCTCGTTCGGGCCGTGCGCCCCGGAGTACGGGTCTTCCACCCCGGTGACCAGGATCGTCGCATCGGGGAACAGTTCCTGGAAGGTGGCGATGAACGGGATCGATCCACCGACGCCCATGTCCACCGGTTCGGCCCCGTCCCACGCGGCGCGGAACGCGGCGCGAGCCGCCTCGAAACCGGGGCCGGTCGCCTCGATCACCGAGGGGCTGCCGTCGCTCTCCAGGGTCACCTCGACGTGCGCGCCCCACGGAACGTTCTTCTCCAGGTGACCCTTGACCGCGGCGTACACCGACTTGGGGTCGTCCCCCGGGGCGACCCGCACACCGATCTTGGCCTTGGCCGTCGCCTGCAGGGCGTTGGCGGCCTCCAGCGTGCGCGGCGCGTCGATGCCGAGCACCGAGATCGACGGCTTGGTCCAGATCCGGTCGGTGATCGTGCCCTGGCCGATCAGTTGGACACCGTCGAGCATCCCGGCCTCCTCGCGGAACCGGTCCTCCGGGTAGTCGACGCTGGCGCCCTCGCGCCCGACCAGGCCGCCGACCGCCACCTCGCCGGTGTCGTCGTGCAGCGTGCTGAGCACGCGGGCCAGGGCCGTCAGCGCGTCCGGAACCGGGCCGCCGAACATGCCGCTGTGCACGGCGCTCTTCAGCACCTTGACCTCGACGAACAGGTTGACCAGGCCGCGCAGCGAGGTGGTCAGCGCGGGCCGGCCGATGTCCCAGTTGCCGGAATCGGCGATCACGATCACGTCGGACCGCAGCTCCTCCAGGTGAGCCTGGATGATCGCGTCGAGGGAGTCCGAACCGTACTCCTCCTCGCCCTCGACGAAGACCACCACACCCACCGGCAGCCGGTCGCCGAAGGCGCGCAGCGCGGCCACGTGGGCCATCACGCCGGCCTTGTCGTCGGCGGCGCCCCGGCCGTAGAGGCGGCCGTCGCGCTCGACCGGCTCGAACGGGTCACTGGCCCACAGGGCGGGGTCGCCGGTCGGCTGCACGTCGTGGTGCGCGTAGAGCAGCACCGTCGGGGCCCCGGGCGGGGCGGGCTTGCGACCGATCACCGCGGGCTGGCCGCCGTGCCGCACGATCTGCGTGTCCAGGCCGCAGCCCCGGAGCAGCTCGGCGACCGCCTCGGCGGAACGCTCCACGTGCGAGTGGTCGAAACCCTCGAAAGCGATGCCCGGGATCCGCACCAGCCGTTCCAGGTCGGCGCGGACACCGGGCATCTGCTGCGCGATTGTGGCGCGCAGTTCGGATTCAGTCAGGCTCATTTCCCGATCGTAATCAGCCCGCTTCGCCCGCGCCGCCGTCGCCGTCACCGCGGGCCCGCCGCCGCGCGTCACTCGCCCAGTTCATCGCCCGGCCGGCCGCCGCGCCGGCCATGTCGGAGGCGCCGTCACCGACCCGGCGCAGCAGCCCGACCAGCGGATCCTGTGAATTGGCGAAATCTTCCCGGTACGACTTCGCGGCCGCCTTGACGTCCTCGGTGACCGACGAGTCGCCGTCCGAGTCGCGGTGCGGGTAATCGCCGCCGAGAATCGCCGCGTACGCCCCCGAGTCGATCCACTTGCGCAGTTCGGCGGCGCGGGCGACCGGGAACGGGTGGGTGCTCCAGGCCGTCATCCCGAGCTTGTGGATGCTGTCCCGGATGTCGCCGCCGCTCTCGTACTCCGCGGCCTGCTCCAGGAACGCGGTGGTGTCGATCTGCGAGAGGTCCCCGCCGCCGGCCAGCTTCATCAACAGCCGCAGCGAGGCGGCCGGGTCCTGCCCGGCGAGCAGGCCGGCGCGGTCGGCGGAGAGCTCCGCCTTGCGCCACCACTCCAGCATCCCCGCGATGATGGCCCGCAGCGCTATCGCGCCGACCGGGATCCAGCTGATGTTCGCCGCCCAGCTGGTCAGGATCATCATGATGGTCTTGTAGACCGCGTGGCCGCTGCGCACGTGTCCCAGCTCGTGCCCGAGCATGGCGCGCAGTTCGTCGTCGTCGAGCCTCTCCACCGCGCCCGTGGTGACCACGATGAACGGCTTGTCCAGGCCGATCGCCGAGCCGTTGATGATCGGCGACTGGGTCACGTACAGCTCGGGCAGCTCGGCGATGTCCAGCGTGCTGGCCGCCTCGGTGAAGCGCTGGTAGACCCGCGGGTACTGCCGGTGGTCCACACGGATCGAGCCGGCCAGGTAGCTGAGCCGGAAGCCGCGCTCGTTCCACATGCCGAAGAACGTCTTCACCACGTCGTCGAAGCCGCGCAGCTCACGCAGGGCCGACAGGGCGCCCCGATCGGCGGGATGCTCCCAGGCCCGCGAGCTGATGCCCGTCAGCGTCACCCGGCGGCGTACCGGTCGGTTCTCCTCGTCGGTCGTCATCGATCACACCCCGTCCTCGTGGCACATCCGGCCCCGCGCGGCGACCGCCGCGCCGGACCAAACGTACGCCCGGAACGCAATGCTGTCGTCAGGGTCGCACCCTTACGGGGCGCCCGGCCCGACGAACGGCAGCCCGGCCGGCGGACCCTCCTCCAGCAACCGCATCAGGGCCCCGGTGTCCAGGTGCTCGGCCACGAGATCGCCGAGCACGTCCAGCGCACGCTCCCGGATCCGGGCGTACCGGGTGTCCGGGGCGACGGTGAACCCGTGCCGCCCGGCCTGCGCGGCCGCCACGGTCAGGAAGCGGCGGCGGAACTCGTCGGACTCGAACGCGCCGTGCCAGTGCGTGCCGTAGACGTGGCCGGCCACGGCCCCCTCCGGCCGCCCGTCGGCGTACCGCAGCAGCGGCTCCGGGCTGCCCCGCGACACCAGCCCGTGGTGGATCTCGTAGCCGTGCACCGCCGCGCCCAGCGCCGACCCGGCGCTGCGGGCCAGCGTCTTGCGGGCGGCGAACGTGATGCCGACCGGTAGCAGGCCCAGGCCGGGCACGGTGCCGTGGCCGCTCTCCACCTCGTCGTGGATGGACTCGGCGAGCATCTGGAATCCGCCGCAGACGCCGACCAGCGGCTTGCCGGCGGCGGCGTGAGCGCCGACCGCGCCGGCCAGGCCGGTCTCGCGCAACCAGGCCAGGTCGCTGACGGTGGCCTTGGAACCGGGCAGCATCACCAGGTCGGCGTCGGCGACGTCACCGGGCTCGACGGTCAGGTGCACCCGCACGCCCGGTTCGGCGGCGAGCGCCTCGGCGTCGGTGGCGTTGGAGATCCGGGGCAGGCGGATCACCGCGACCCGCAGCCACTCCCGGCCGCGCGGCGGGCCGGGACGGCCCAGCGTGGTGCCGTACGCCAGGGAGTCCTCGGCGTCCAGCCAGACGTCGCGGTGGAAGGGCAGCACGCCGTGCACCGGGCGCCCGGTGACCGCGGCGATCATGTCGTTGCCCGGCCGCAGCAGACCCAGGTCGCCGCGGAACTTGTTGATCACGAAGCCGGCGACCAGCGCCTGGTCCTCGGCGGAGAGCAGCGCCAGCGTGCCGAAGAAGGCAGCGAACACGCCACCCCGGTCGATGTCCCCGACCACCAGCGTGGGCAGGTCGAACCGGCGGGCCAGGCCCATGTTGACGAAGTCGCCCTCGCGCAGGTTGATCTCGGCGGGGCTGCCGGCGCCCTCGCAGATCACCGCGTCGAACGCGGAGCGCAGCTCGGTCAGGGTGGCGTGGGCGACCTCGGCGAGCTTGGGCCGCAGCGAGCGGTAGTTGCCCGCGGTGACCGTGTCGACCGCCTCGCCGAGCAGGACCACCTGGCTGGTCCGGTCGCTGCTGGGCTTCAGCAGGACCGGGTTGAACCGCAGGTCCGGCGCGAGGCCCGCGGCCTCGGCCTGCATCGCCTGGGCGCGGCCGATCTCGCCGCCGCGGCCGTCCGGGCCGATCACCACGACCGAGTTGTTCGACATGTTCTGCGCCTTGAACGGGGCCACCCGGACGCCGTTGCGGTGCAGCCAGCGGCAGATCCCGGCGGTGAGGACGCTCTTGCCGGCGTCCGATGTGGTCCCGGCGACCAGCAGCCCGCCGGTCATCGCGAGCCCACGCGGGAGCGGACCAGCGCGGCGCCCGCGGCCAGCAGCACTGCCACCGCGCCCACCGCCCCGGAGATCCGCGCCGCCCGCCTCAGGTGCACAGCCGACGGCCGCGGCCCGTCGCCCAGGAACGGCCGGGTCTCGCTGCGTCCGGAATAGACGTTGCGGCCGCCGAGCCGCACACCGAGCGCCCCGGCCATCGCCGACTCGCACTGTCCCGCGTTCGGCGAGGGGTGATCGTTGCGATCGCGACGCCAGACCCGCAGCGTCTCCCGCGGCGCCCCCCCGCCGATCGGCGCCACCGCGACGGTCAGCAGTCCGGTCAGCCGGGACGGCGCCAGGTTCAGCAGATCGTCCAGCCGCGCCGAGGCGGTCCCGAACCGCTCGTACCGCGCCGACCGGTGCCCCACCATCGCGTCCAGCGTGTTCGCCGCCCGGTAGCCCAGCAGCCCGGCCGGCCCCAACAGCGCGCCCCAGAACAGCGGGGCGACCACCGCGTCCGACGTGTTCTCAGCAACCGACTCGACAGTGGCCCGGGCCAGTTCCGGCTCGTCCAGTGCGGACGGGTCCCGCCCGCAGAGGTGGCCGAGCCGCCCGCGGGCCGCCGCCAGGTCACCGGCCTCCAGGTGCCGGGCCATCACCAGGGACTCCGCGCGCAGGGTGCGGCCGCCCAGCACGGCCCAGGTGGCCGCGGCGGTCAGCGCGAACCGGGCGGCCGGGACGCGCCGGGTGGCCCGTGCGGCGGCCAGCCCGGCCAACGCCGGCGCACCCACCGCCACCGCGGTGAACAGCGCTCCGGCCCGGCGCCGGGGCTGGTAGACCCGGCGCTCCAGCGCGGCGGCCGCCGTGCCGTAACCGGCGACCGGGTGGAACCGGCGCGGATCACCGATCACGGCGTCCAGCAGATATCCGGCGATCAGTCCGGCCGCGTCCGCGGCCCACCGGTACGGCACGGTCTTCCTCTCCTCGGGTGTGACAGGTCGTTCAGCGGCCGAACGGCGTTCGTTCAGCGGCCGAACGGCGTGAGGTCGAACGCCCACACGGCCATGGTCGCCGGCTCGGCCTCCGGGTACGGCACCGGCTCCAGCGCGCCCCACTGGATCGATCCGGGCGCGCGGTCCTCCAAGAACTCGGTCACGATCGCGTGCAAGTCGTCGGTCACCTGGTAGGCGACCGGGAACTGCAGGTCGCCCGGCTTCCGGGTGCAGGCCGAGCAGCGCAGCTGGCCGGCCTCCGCGTCGTGCCAGACGTAGAACGTCGCGGTGCCCCGGTGGCCGGAGGCGGCCACCTGGTCCCGCAACGCGACAGCGGTCTCCTCGAAGGCGGCCACCACCTCGTCGGCAGACGTGCCCATGCGCTCGTGCGGTGGCGCGCCGAACCAGCTGGTGTTGGCCTGCTCGGCATCCTGATCCTCGGGCGTTAGCACCATCGTCTCGTCGGCGATGGCACGGATGTCCTTCAGCATCACCGCTTCAGTCTGCCGGTTGGGGTTGTCTTGAGACCAATCGGGCCGCTCGGCCG
Source organism: Actinoplanes siamensis (assembly GCF_016862395.1). Taxonomy (GTDB): domain Bacteria; phylum Actinomycetota; class Actinomycetes; order Mycobacteriales; family Micromonosporaceae; genus Actinoplanes; species Actinoplanes siamensis. Next base: position 49,572 of record NZ_BOMW01000065.1, read on the forward strand.
GGCGGCCCGGGAAAGCCGCCCGATCGGCCCATCCCGATCGAGGGAGCCGGCTCGTCCACCGAGCCGGCCGGCAGCCGGCGGCCCGGCCTCGGACCCCGGTACGGCCGGGCCGCCGGGCGCCGGCCACCCCGTCGGGTCCGCAGGGAAAGACCCTCCGGGGCGGCGGCTACCGGTAAAGTCTCAGGCCGCCACCGGCTCCCGCCTGGGCCGGCGCAGGCGCCGCACCTCCGCGGTCGCCGGCTCCGGCTGCGCGTCCGGCTCCTCCGGGGCGGGCGCCTCCGGGTCCGCCGGATCCAGGACGGGCGCCTCCGGGCCGGCCGGATCCAGGACGGGCGCCCCGGGGTCCGCCGGATCGGGCTCCATCAGCCCGGCCACCACCTCCAGGAACTCCGGCTCGGCCTCGCCGGGCAGCGGCTCGGGCAGGCCGTCGCCGAACCCGACCGGCACGTCGGTCACCAGCTCGGCCGCCTCACCGGCGATCCTCGACTCGGCCTCGGCGTCCTCGACGGCCGCGGTGGCCGACGGCGGGTTGCGGTAGAACCGGGCCCGGCCCCGCGCGAGGTCCAGCCCGACCGCGTGCGCCTCCATCTCGTACGAGACCCGGCGGTTGCCGTCCTCGTCCGTCCAGTCCCGGCTGTAGACCCGGCCGAAAGCGATCACCGGGTCGCCGGCCCCGATCGAGGCGGCGACGTTCTCCCCGAGCTTGCGCCAGGCGGAGACCCGGATCCGCAGCGTGTTGCCGTCCACCCAGCAGCGCTTCTCCCGGTCGTACCGGCGGGCCGTTGACGCGATCTTGAAGTTCGCCACCAGCAGGTCGGACTCCTTGGTGCGGCGCCACTCCGGCTTGGCCAGCGCGTTGCCGACGACGGTGACGGTTGTGTCGAACACTGATCTCTCCTCGTGTCGTCGAATGCCGCGGCCGGTGCGAGCCGGGCGCGGCGGACCGGGCAAGCCTGGCCCGGACGGCGCCGGCGTGCGGATCTCCCTGTGGACGGCGCGGGAATGTGGACGAGGGCCCGGAACAGTGGTGGATCTGATATGGCGCACCCCCGCATACCCGCGGGTAACCTGTCCGGGTGGAGATCGACGTCCTGGGCTCGCCGTACGAACGGCACACCATCGAGCTGGGCACCGACGACGAGGGGCCGGTCGTGGCCACACTCGTGCGGCGGCGCGCCGAGCGTCCGGCCCGCCGGGCGGTGCTGCACGTCCACGGTTTCGTGGACTACTTCTTCCAGACCCACCTGGCCGACTTCTTCGTCGAGCGCGGCTGGGACTTCTACGCCCTGGACCTGCGCAAGTACGGCCGCAGCCTGCTCCCCCACCAGACGCCGAACTTCGCCCGCAGCCTCACCGACTACTACCCGGAGCTGGACGAGGCGGCCCGGATCGTCCGCGAGCAGGACGGCCACGACCAGCTGCTGGTCACCGGCCACTCCACGGGCGGGCTGATCACCTCGCTGTGGGCGCACTCCCGTCGCGGGCAGGGCATCGTCGACGGGCTGTTCCTGAACAGTCCGTTCTTCGAGTTCAACCTGCCCTGGGCGGTGCGGCGACCGGCGCTGTCCGTGGCGATCGCGCTCACCGGACGTACGCCGTACCGCAAAATGCCGACCAGCGGCCTGGGCCTCTACGGGCAGAGCCTGCACCGGGACTACCAGGGTGAATGGTCCTACGACCTGGCCTGGAAGCCGATTCTCGGCTTCCCGGTCCGGATGGGATGGCTCGCCGCCATCCGGCGCGGCCAGCGCCGGCTGCAGGCCGGCCTGGCCATCGACGCGCCGGTGCTGGTCGCCTGCTCGGACCGGACATTCCGCGGAAACGCCTGGCACGACGACGTCCACGTGTCCGATTCCGTGCTTGACGTCGAGCACATCGTCCGATGGGCGCCCGGGCTCGGGCCGCGGGTGACGATCGCCCGGTTCAACGGCGGCAAGCACGACCTCACCCTGTCCGGCCCGGAGGTCCGCGCCGAGGTCTTCCGCGAGCTGGGCAGATGGGTCGACGCGTACCTCCCGGCGCCCGGCACGCCGCAGGTCGAGGTCCCGCCGGCGCCGGAGGAACAGGGCGCCCGCGCGGCCGCGCTGGAGGCGGCCGAGACGGCGGTCGAGAAGACGGGCGACAAGGCGGACGACAAGTCCGGCACCACCGCCTAGTATGTGCTGGCCAGCGCTCGTAGCTCAGCGGATAGAGCACCGGACTTCTAATCCGATGGTCGCAGGTTCGAATCCTGCCGGGCGCGCCATAACTTCGATCTACCAGGGCGAGGGCATCTGATGATGCTCCACCTCAAGACCCGATTACCTGTTTTGTTACCTATTTTGGTATTCCGGCATCAGAGGAACGCCGCGACCGACGCCTTGTCGCCCATGAGGTCACGCCCAAGGTGCACGCGGGCGGTCATGGCCGGATCGGTGTGACCGAGCTGGTCGGCAATCGTGGCGATCGGCACGCCGGACTGGTCGAGGATCGTCGCCACCGTACGGCGAGGGGTGTGCGGGGTGACCCAAGGGAACCCGCTCCCGATGAAGATCCGAGCGAGCGCCTTGGCGGAGTTGCTCTGGTCCCACACCCGTTCCGACTTGTTCAGGTGGTGCGGTGAACTGAAGACCAGCCCCGAGAGGCTGAGCCTCTCCGCTCGAGCCTTCATCCTCTCAGTGAGCCACGGAGGCTACGCACACCCGGCGGCAGGATCAGATGGTCCAGGACCCCATGCGTCCCCATGCACACCGCACACAACGGCATGGCCGCGTCGTCGTACACCACCGTCGATTCCTCATACGGATGCGGCGGGTACTGGACTACCTCCACCACGCCGCGATTCTGCAACATGAAGTGGAAGCAGTTGTGCATCCGGCCGTGCGGGTAGGTCCGGGCTATGGCGGGCGTGATCATCGGGATCAGGGTCACCCCGCGTCGCCGCAGAATCGCTACGCCAGGACAAGGTTCGGCATGCACAAGAACGGCCGGCGGGTACTCAGGCTTCCGTCATGCCCGGCATCCGTTCGGGAGCGCAACGCCAGCGTCCCAGGCGGTCACGATGGCCTTCACGGCTTCGTCCTGGGCGTACCGGCCGAGGAGATCGCCGCTGGTACCGGGACGCCTCACGTAGGCACTCCACCGGTCGCCGACGCCGGCGTGGATCCAGCCGATGTAGTCGCCCTCTCGTTCGACCGAGTAGCCACCCATGACGCTCACCTTGAGGACGACGCCGGGCGAGACCTCATGCTTCGTGGACTGAACGCGGTGATCCACTGTTCACCTCCTCGCAGGCGAGGCAGGCAAGACTCGTCCCACAGCCGGGACACCAACGGTTCTTCGCCTTCAAGCTGAGCACGCCGCCGACGAACCCGACGACCAGCGAGGCCACTGCGACTATCAGCACCATGGTTCACATCCCTCATTGGCAACAGGGATAGACGCTAGGTAAGGGAGATCTCACGGGTCCACGATGTTGCGAATAGTTGCTTCAGTTCAGTTCGCTGGCCACGCGGGTGATGAGGTCTCTCGCTGGCTTGCCATACAGCGCGACGTTGTGAAGGTTCTCGAACATCCGCCCGTACAGCTCGATCTCACTTGGTTGAGTGACCTCGATGCTCGCGGTCGGGGTCTCCAGAGCCACAAGCTGGTTGTCGAACATCCAGAACCCGGCCGACGGCACGGCTCCTCGCTCGACCATCAGCGGGATCACGCCGAGCGCCACGGTCGGGAGCGACATGACGGTCAACAGACGGTCTAGCTGGTTGGCCTGGGTATCCGCATCGCCGAACCAGGTTCTCAACGCCTGCTCTTCCAGGATCACGGCGAACCGCTTGCCGCGCTGATAGAGGATCCGTTGACGCTCCATCCGGACAGCGACCGCCTCGTCCAGGTCGTTGGGAGCGTCGAGGAATCGACTCCAGAACGACAGCATGGCGGCGCAGTAGTCGGGGGTCTGGAAGAGGCCGGGGATCACGTTGTGCTCGTAGATCCGGAAGAGGCGCGTCTCCTCGTAAAGAGTGGGAGCGCGGATGCCCAATACCCGCTTCATGCCGGCTCGCGCCTGGCGGCGGAACTCGACGTACGCCGACTCAACAGCCCGCAACGTGGCCAGAAGATCGGGAGCTTCGGCCTCAGCCCCACAGGCGCGACACCAGTCCCGGATGTCGTCGGAGGTCGGCTGTTGGACGCCGTTCTCCAGCTTGCTCACCCTGGTGTAGTGCTGACCCGTCGCAGCAGCCAGCGCCCGACCCGTGAGTCCAGCATCTCTGCGGATCTCACGGAGTCGGGCGCCGAGCGCCTGTTGCGCCTGCTTGGCGGAGCTACTTGGGTTCGTAGTCACGATGCGGGATCGCGAGTTTCCACACCGCGTCGAAGGCGGATCGGCAGAGGCTGACGACTGCGGGATCGGTCGAAGTCTCCATCCCGGCGTTCAGTCCGCTTCCGGTATAGAGCAGGAAGACCACTAGCCGGTCGTCGAACAGGTAGAAGTCGTTTCCGGGGAGAGCCAGCGACGACACCAGCGAGCGGGGAGTCCAGCGGATGTCCTCGCCAGCGGCCACCATCGGGCCGGCGATGCTGAAACTCCATAGTTGGTAATCGCTCAGCGGCTCAGAGACCACACGAGCCCGACGGACGCTCTTGCCCGCGGCCACATGGCTCCGCAGGGTGGAACACCAGTCATCCAGCCAACTCAGGTCATCCGGTTCCTGAGCCGCCCACTTGGCCATGTACGGAATCTCAACCTCGGTTCCGTAGGCGTCACGCGTCTCCAGGTGGTCTGACGACCTCTCAAAGGTGCGGAGCAGGCGATCAAACTCCGCCTCATCCAGCGACGCCACGACCCTCCTCGGTGAAGAACTGGATCATCCTGTCAGGAATCTCGACCACAGACTCTCCCTCCGGAATGTCCATCTCCGCCAGCGCGTCGGGATCGGTCACCACGAAGCCCTGCACCAGCCAGCTACCCCGGTCAGTCCGGTAGAGGGTCGGCGAGTTCGTGGGGTTGGAGTTCGGGTCCTTGGCTACGAACGTTAGGCGCACGATCGGCTCCCTGTCTCGTGGGTTGCGAGGTGTTGCGCGCTCCGCCATCGTGGCCGCTCCGTCACCGACAGTCAACCGTTCACGTCTTTCGACCCCGATCAGCAATGCCTCGTCCTACTCCGCCAAGGCTTCTCGCTCACGAGTGCTTCGCCTACTCCCTCGGCGGCAAACCCGCGATTCGGTCCACAGCGCGTTCAAGTCGTCCTACATCGCTCCACCCATGAATACGCTGAACGATCTTCGGAAGTCCTTGCTTTTCGAGCCCTGCACGCAGGAGCAAGCAGAGCCTGGTGACATTGAACAAGCTCTCGGCCAGCCAGTACAGATCCGCACCATCGAACTTCCGCCGAGACTCATCGAGGTGTGTCAGGTTATTCCGAGCCTTCTTGACGGCAGCCACCCACGAATCGACATTACTTCCGACGAGGTAACCGGATAAATCTCCTAGCTCGGCAACCAGATCCCTCAAGCGCCGATCAAGATTGAAGTCATTGGCATGAACCATCAAATTGTTGAACCATGTGCGATGCACATCCGGGATAAGCTGGCTCCGAATAGCTCTTCGCAGCTTGTCAAATTCCTTCGTGGGCATGTATTCCCCGCCACCGATGAGTGCCCTGTGGAGTCCTTCCGTGGCCGACGCAACGTTCAGGAACCTATTCTCACTGTAGATACTTTGGGCCCGCATAGTGAGCAGTGAGCCCACAATCGGAGTAATAGCAGGAACACAATCCAACCAGGTTGCTATCGCCTGAACACCGCCGAATTCCTCTAAGGGAACGATAACGTCATGGGAAGACAATGCTCGCACCTCTCGCTGCCGCCCCGGCTCCTGCATACGAGCCTTCAGCTCTATAGGTCGCCGCGTATTATAGAATGGCTCTCCATTAATGCTGACCTCCGGAAAATCTTTCCGGTAGGCGCGTAAGCTAATGAAGGCGTCCGCGCGGTCAACACAAAGCGACGACAAGCTATTCAGATGCCCGGCATCCTCGATGATCTCTGCGAGTGAGGTCATCTTGTCGTACTCGATCACAAATTCGGGCCAGTATGTAACCTTGAAGCTTTCGAGTTCAGCATCGTCCCGAGACCAGTGGAATACGACAGTGATCTCCCCTCGCGAGAATCTAGCCTGGTTCTCCCCTGGCATATCGAGGCGACAAACAACCTGACGCCGATCCATTCCCTCAACAGCCGAATCGACCTCAACAGTTATTGCCTTCCTATTGACCCAGGGGGCTGCGTCACGCAGGCGAACGATAACAGACTCAAATGCCGTCTCTTCATCAGTCTCGAAATGCCCACCAACTAGAAGGAAGTTCGGACGATACTTTCGTCGATTGTTTTGAACGGAGTCAATAAGCGTCACCGGCTCACTGACGCCGCCGTGATCGATGACGCCAAAGATACGAGAGCGCTGACCCCCCTCTTTCTCATACTCTTCCCCATTAGCCCTGCGTTCAACAAGGGGGTCGGCAAGGGTCAGGGTGGCTCCCTCAATTGGGTCAAACACGAGTCGGCCGTACCGCTTAACACCGTGCGGACTCGGAAGCCAAAATTCGCCGGTAGAATCAAAAGCCTGCATACCTTGCGATGCTAGCCTTTGTCGCTCCATGACGAATCAACGAAAAGGATGAATTGAGCTGGGGACAGGCAAACCTCATCCCATACGGTCTGCCGGCGCTACAACCAACGGCTCGGCAACTGTGGCAACATCTCGGCTGCTATCACGCCGGTTACCTGCTTTGTTACCTGTCGCGGGTGTTAACGCTGATGATCAAGACTGATCGCGGCTGATTCAGCCGCCTCCCGTGCCGGGGGTCTTCCCTGCTCACGATGATGATCGATTAGGTCTGATGATCCAGCTTGCCCGGCAGGTCTCCTACTCCGAAGGTCGCAGGTTCGAATGCTGCCGGGCGCGCTGTGCTCTCTCGAAGCCGGTTCGAGGAGCGTCCTCACCGCAGGTGATCGGCAGTATCCTCCTGGCATGATCGCCAGCCTGCTGTTCGCCGTCGCCGCGGTCGCTCTGGTGGCCGGTGTGCTGCTCGGTCACACCCTGGCCCGCGCCCAGTGCCGGGCCCGCCACCACGAGGGAACCGGCACCCGGCATTAGCCGACCGCAGGCCCGGCAGGCGGGCGTCGAGCCGCACATCAGCGCTACCGGCTCGCCGTCCACCTTGTACCGCGCCCAGCACCGGTCGCCGGACCCAGCGCCGGTCGCCGCGCCCAGCACCGGCCAGCCGCGCCCAGCACCGGCCAGCCGCGCCCAGCACCGGCCAGCCGCGCCCAGCACCGGTCAGCCGCGCCCCCGCGGAGGCCGTCCGACCCAGTGGCCCGGCATCCCATCGGCGAGAAATTCTGTTTCCCCTCGCGGATGGCGCTGCCACGATCCCGCGTCAGGCGTTGCACCAGAGCAGGAGGCGGCCACCGGGCCGCCCGTGCCCCGTCACAGAAGTCCGCGAGACCGACCGGCGACGACAGCCGGTGGACCCCAGCAGCAGACCGGCTGTTGGGACCTCCCCCATACCGCCCCGACCGTCACCGCCGAGGGGACTACGCTTGACGCCCTGTGGAACTGGGCTTCGGCGTGGCGGCCCGGGCGGCCCGACCTAGGCCCGGCGGCCTACCGAAACATGGAACGGAAGATGATGATCGACCAGCCCAAGGCGCGAGTCCTGCTTTTGGAGAGCATCCATCCCGATGCGGTGTCCCGGCTCGAGGAGGACGGCTTCGAGGTCGAGTCCGTTTCCAGCGCGCTCGACGAGGCCGAGCTGATCGAGCGCGTCTCCGGCGTCCACCTGCTGGGCATCCGGTCGAAGACCAAGGTCACGGCGAAGGTGCTGGAGGCCGCCGACAGCCTGGTGGCGATCGGCGCGTTCTGCATCGGCACCGACCAGATCGACCTGGCCACCGCGTCGGCCAGCGGCGTGGCCGTCTTCAACGCGCCGTTCTCCAACACCCGCTCGGTGGTGGAGCTGGCGATCGCCGAGATCATCGCGATGACCCGCCGCCTCACCGAGAAGAACTCGCTGATGCACGCCGGTGTCTGGGACAAGTCGGCGGACGGCGCGCACGAGATCCGCGGCCGGCGGCTCGGCATCGTCGGTTACGGCAACATCGGCACCCAGCTGTCGGTGCTCGCGGAGAACCTGGGCATGTCCGTCTCGTTCTACGACACCGCGGACAAGCTGGCGCTGAGCAACGCGCACCGCTGCGCCAGCCTGGACGAGCTGCTGGAGATCAGCGACATCGTCACCCTGCACGTGGACGGCCGCCCGGGCAACGCCGGCTTCTTCGGCGCCGACCAGTTCGCGCGGATGCGCCAGGGCAGCCTCTTCCTCAACCTGTCCCGCGGCATCGTGGTCGACCACCTGGCGCTGCGCGACGCCCTGCGCAGCGGCCACCTGGCCGGCGCCGCGGTCGACGTGTTCCCGCAGGAGCCGAAGGGCCGGGGCGACGAGTTCCTCTCCGAGCTGCGCGGCCTGCCGAACGTGATCCTCACCCCGCACATCGGCGGTTCGACGGAGGAGGCGCAGTCGGACATCGGCGGCTTCGTGGCGAACAAGCTGGCCAAGTTCCTCACCGAGGGCAACACCACGCTGAGCGTGAACCTGCCCGGCGTGGTGCTGCCCGAGCAGCCCGGCCTGCACCGGATCGTGCACGTCCACCTGAACACGCCGGGCGTGCTGGCCCAGGTCAACCGGATCCTGGCCGAGCACAACGTGAACGTCGAGGGTCAGCTGCTGAGCACCCGCGGGGAGTACGGGTACCTGATCACCGACATCGGCAAGGGGTACAGCGACTCGGTGTTGGAGCAGCTGCGGGCCATGGAGCAGACGGTCCGCCTGCGCGTGCTGTCCTGACCCGGGAGCCGGGGGTCGTGCGGCCCCCGGCTCAGCCCGCCTCCACGCTCAGCAGCGTGATCTTCGAGGCCGCCTCCACGTCGTAGCGTCCCGAGGTGTTCCAGTCCTTCGGGGTCAGCGTGGAGCCGGCGGCAACGTTGCGCAGCGTGCGGGTGCCCGCGGTGACAGTCGTCGCGCCTCCGCCGACCTTGACCCGCACCGGGCTGCCGGCCGGCGCCCGCACGGTCAGCTCGTCCACCCCGCCGGTGATCTTCACCGGCACGGTGGTGGTCGCCTTCGACAGGGAAAGCACGGCCCGCCGTGTCCCGCCGACGATCTCGATCCCGACCACCTGGCCGTCGCCCAGGTCCACCGCACGTTCCGTGGCGTAGCCGGAGAAGCGCAGCGTCCAGCGCACTCGCGCGGACAGCACGACGTCGACCTGGGCGTCCGTCCCGCCGCCTTCCCGGCTCACCTGCAGGCGCACCCCGTCGTCGGTGAGCTGCGGGCTGGGCAGCACCGGCGAGTCGTCCGGCGTGCTGATCCGGAACAGGTCGTCCCCGATGTCGGTGACCGAGACCCGGAGCCGGTCGCTCGCCGCGAGCATCTCGAACGCCGCCTTGGTGCGCCCGTTGAGCGGCGCGGTGACCAGCCGGGCCGCGGCGGTGGCGGTCCGGCCGCCCAGGTTCAGCATCTCGTTGATCCGGGAGTCCGGGCCGGAGTAGAAGACCACCCCGGTCAGCGCGATCACCAGCACGGCGATCGTGCCGAGCACGGCCATGCCCACAGTGACCGTCCGGGACCGCCGGGGCCGCACGAGCGGCGCGGCACGGACCGCCGGGGCCGCGGCGCCGGGCGGCATGTCGCGGGGGACGTCCAGGGTGTCCGCCCAGGTCGCCCGTTCCCGCAGGGAGAGGCCGGCGTCCATCCCGGACCGCTGCCGGGCGGCGGGTGGGTGCGGTGCGGCGTCAACCGGATTCGTTCGTACGATCGGCAGCCCGCCCGGGTCGGCGCCGGCGGCCGGCCATCCCCCGGAGTCGTCCCGCCCGCCGGGCGAAGAACTGCCGACCGGGAAGCCACCGGAGGACCCGCCGACCGGGAAGGCACCGGAGGACGGTCCCCCGGAGGTGGACGCGCCGGGAGAGTCGTCCTGCTCGCCGAGCGGCCGGTTTCCGCTGATCGGCCCGGCGCTGAACCCGAACGAGGTCCGCCCCGGCCCACCGGGCGAAGCCGGCCCGAACTCCGGCGGCCCGGCCGGCCCGGACACCGGGCCGGTCGTCGAGCCGGCCCCGGATCCGGGAGGGGCCGGCGCGGCCGTTTCCGGCGCCGCCGGCGCCGCGGACCCGGCATCGGCGAACCAGCTGCTGGCCGGCACCCCGTCCGGTTGCGTCCCGGCGGTCTCCTCCGCCGGAGGCCGCCGATAGGTCCGGTCCCGTTCACCCTTGCGTCGCTGCGGCAACTCGCTCAAAGCCAAGTCCGAAGAAGAGGAGGAAGACGAGGATGACGAACCGGACGAAGACGGCAAAGATGACGATGATCGCGTTTCACCGTCGATCACGGTACGGTCCACGGCCGGTGTCCTCTCCCCAGCAGCGCCGTCACGTGGCGCCCTCAGGAGAACACGGAAAGCAGCGCCCAGCGGATCAGCCGAAACGAAGAGTTAACGGCGATCCGGCCGGACCAGCCCGCGCCGGGTCGCGATGGCCACCGCCTCCAACTGGCTGTGCGCTCCCAGCTTGGCCAGCACCGCCTTCTGGTGCCCCCGGCAGGTGTGCACGCTGATGCCCAGCCGCCGGGCCACCGCGCGGGCGTCCAGACCGGCCGCCATCAATTGCAACACCTCGTCCTCGCGGGCCGTGAGCCCGCTCTCGGTCCGGGTCACGGTGGCCGGGCTGGTGCTGCGCAGCAGCCGCGCCATGATGTCGGTGGACACGGTCATCCCGCCGCCGTGCGCGGTCCGCAGCGCGTTGAGCACCTCGGCCAGCGCGCCGTTCTTGGAGATGAAGCCGGCCGCGCCGAACGCGGTGGCCCGGCTGATCAGAGTCGGGTCCTCCCGGGCCGTGAGGATCACCACACGGACGTCCGGCTGACGCACCCGGATCAGCTGAGCGATCGCGATGCCGTCGGCATCGGACAGTTCCGGATCGAGCAGGATCACGTCCGGAGTGACCTCGGAGGCCAGGCGCAGCGCCTCCTGACCGGTCCGCGCGTGCCCCACCCAGCGCAGGTCAGCCTGCCCCGCCAGAGCGTGTCCGAGCAGCTCGGCAAAGGTCTGGTGACCGTCGACGACGAGCACTCGGATCGCCTCGTCGTTCTCCATGCGTACACCATCCTCTGTCAGCGGGCAGCCCGGCGGGCCCCGCGCAGTCTAAGGACTACCCGTCAACCTGCCCGCCCTACCAATAGGCGAGCGTTGTGCCACGGCGACGTCAGGTTGCCACCTGATGGCCCGTGCCGACCAGTCTTTCGGCCGAGGGCACCCCCCGCATTGGGGCTTGCTGGCGCACCGCGGCCGCCGACACGATTCTGAATCATGTACGACATCCAGCTCTTCGGCCGCATCGAGGTCCGTACCCGTGGCGTCCGCCTCGCGGGCGACGACTTCGGCGGCGACCGCCCGCGTCAGCTGCTCGCCCTCCTGGCGCTGCACGGCGAGCAGTCGCTTGTGGAGCTGTCCGGCCTGATCGGCGCCCCGCCGGCGACGGTCCGGGCCGACCTCAAGGTGCTGCGCGACCGGCTCGAGCCGGGCGCCCGCGGGCGCGACTCGGTGGTGGTCGGCAACCAGGGGACGTACCACTTGGACACCGAGCGGGTCCGGGTCGACGTGGCCACTTTCGATCAGCTGATCGCGGCCGCCGAGGGCCGCCCGCCGGAGCGTGCCACGCGCCCGCTGGCCGCGGCCGCCTTCCTGGCCGCGCGCCCGCTGCTGGAGGACGAGGACGCCCCGTGGGCGGCCGAGCTGCGCGCGAAGTACCGGGCGAAGCTGCAGACCGCTCGGACACCCAGCACCGTCTGAAGGTCCGGCAGAGATCCCGCAGACCTAAAATCAGGAGATTATTAGGCGGTACGGGCGGAGAATCGCCCCCGTGCTCGATGCCCCGACCGCCCTGCGGCCCGTGCCCCTCGCCCCGGAGATCTCTCTCCACCTGGTCGACGCCCCGCTCGGCCTCTTCGATCTGACCGGCGGCGAGTTCCGCAGCGACGCCCCGCCCCCGTTCTGGGCCTTCGTCTGGGCCGGCGGTCAGGCCCTGGCGCGTCACCTGCTGGACCATCCGGGCGAGGTGGCCGGCCGCCGGGTGCTCGACCTGGCCACCGGTTCCGGGGTGGCGGCGATCGCCGCGGCCCGTGCCGGCGCCGCCCGGGTGGCCGCATCGGACATCGATCCGGATGCGGTCGCCGCCGCGCGCCGCAACGCCGCGGCCAACGCGGTGACCCTGGCGGAGGAGCTGGCCGATCCCGAGGTGGTGCTCGCGGGTGACGTCTATTACAGCCCCCGGGTCGCGCCACGGATGACCGCGGCGCTGCGCGCGTACCGCCGGGCCGGCGCGGCCGTGCTGGTTGGCGATCCCGGCCGGGGATACTTCCCGGAACGGCTCTTCGACCTGGTCACCGAGTACGTGGTGCCGGTCCCGGAGCACCTGGAGGAGACAGGGGAGCTACGGACCGGGGTCTGGCGCATGCGATGACCCGAAATGCGTTCACCACACAACAAGTTGTACGCTACACGTATTGTCCCCACCCATGAGGACGGCAATCACGTGCACGACGAGCCCAACGCCACGAGCGGCGTCGCGAAGTTGTCCGACGAAATCCTCCGGTTGATCCGGGTCGGGCCACGTTTTCGGGGCATGCTCAAGACGGGAGACCTCGGCGCCGAGTTCTCCGCCCTGATGTTGCTGTTGCCGTTGCGTTCGATGGGCCCGATGCGGGTCACCGACCTCGCCGAGCTGAAGCAGGCCGATCCGTCGACCATCAGCCGACAGGTCGCCCAGCTGGTCAAAGCCGGCCTGGCACGGCGGGAGGCGGACCCGGCGGACGGCCGGGCCTCCCGGCTGGCGGTCACCGACGCCGGCCTGGCCGCGTGCGAGCGCCTGGGCACGGCCCGCGTCGCCCTGCTGGAGCGGGCACTCAGCGACTGGCCGGCCGACCGGGTCGACACGTTCGCCCAGCTCTTTCACGAATTCAATACCTCCGTCGAGGCGCTGTTGCGCACCGATCTCGGAGCACCACCACGGGAGAACGCGTGAGCCACCCCACCCCGCCGGTCGCGAGACCGGCCGCGGAATTCACCCACCGACAGATCCTCACGATCCTCGTCGGCCTGATGATGGGCATGTTCCTGGCCGCCCTCGATCAGACGATCATGGCCACGGCGACCCGCACCATCGCCGACGATCTCAACGGCTTCGACCTGCAGGCCTGGGCCACCACGGCGTTCCTGATCACGTCGACGATCTCGACCCCGCTGTACGGCAAGCTGTCCGACATTTACGGCCGGCGGCCGTTCTTCCTGTTCGCCATCGGCATCTTCATCGTCGGCTCGTTCCTCTGCGGCCTGTCGACCGACATGTACCAGCTCGCCGCGTTCCGGGCGATCCAGGGCATCGGCGCCGGCGGCCTGATGTCGCTGGCGCTGGCCATCATCGGCGACATCGTGCCGCCCCGTGAGCGCGCCAAGTACCAGGGCTTCTTCCTGGCCGTCTTCGGCACCGCCAGCGTGCTCGGCCCGATCCTGGGCGGCTTCTTCGCGGGCGCCGACCGGCTCCTCTGGATCGACGGCTGGCGCTGGGTCTTCTACCTGAACGTGCCGATCGGCATCGCCGCGATGGCGGTCGTGGCGCGGGTGCTGCACCTGCCGCATACCCGGGTCAGCCACCGCATCGACTGGCCCGGCGCGGTCGCCCTGATCGTCGGCCTGGTGCCCCTGCTCACCGTCGCCGAGCAGGGCCGGGAGTGGGGTTGGGACTCCGGCCGGGCGATCCTCTGCTACGTCATCGGCGTCGTCGGCCTGATCGCCTTCGTGTTCGCCGAGCGCGCCTACAAGGACGAGGCCCTGCTCCCGCTGCGTCTGTTCAACAACCGCACGATCGCCGTCGGCACGGCGTCCAGCACGATCCTCGGCATCGCGATGTTCGGCGGGCTGATGACCGTCCCGCTGTACCTGCAGATCGTCAAGGGCTCCTCGGCCACCGCCGCCGGTCTGCAGATGATCCCGTTCGTGGTCGGCATCATGTCCGGCTCGATCATCTCCGGTCAGCTGATCGCCCGCACCGGCCGCTACCGGATCTTCCCGATCGTCGGCAGCACGCTCATGGTGCTCGCGCTGCTGCTCTTCTCGCTGGTCGGGGCGGACACCCCGCTGTGGCGGACCATGCTGGTGATGGTCCTGATGGGCCTCGGCCTGGGCGGCAACATGCAGCCGATGATCACCGCGGTGCAGAACGCGGTCTCCCCGCGGGAGATCGGCGTGGCCACCGGCGCCGTCACGTTCTTCCGCTCGATGGGCGGCACGCTGGGCACCGCGGTCTTCCTGTCGGTGCTGTTCAACGTCCTGCCCGGCAACATCCGGGACGCGTACGCCGACGCCGCCCGGAACCCGGAGTTCGCCCGGGCCGCCGCCGACCCGGCCCAGCAGCAACTGCTCGGCCAGGCCCAGGGCGGCGGCGCGCTCAGCGACACGTCGTTCATCAACAAGCTCACCGACGTGGTCGCCCACCCGTTCAAGGTCGGCTTCTCGGACAGCGTGCACGTCGTCTACCTGATGGCGTTCTTCATCATGCTGGTGGGCCTGCTGGTCGTGCTGTTCCTCCCGGAGGTCCCGCTGGCGATGCGCTCCGCCCAGCAGCAGCGCGCCGACGACGCGGCGCAGGCCGAGCGGAGCGCGGGCGTGCCCGGCCCCGGCTCCGGCCCGGCGGCCACCGGCGGCGACGACAACCAGGCGGAGGTCAAGGCGGGCAGCGACACGCCAGGTCACTAACACCCGATTGCGGGGGTACGGCCGGTGCGCGCACCCCGCGTACCCCCGCAATCGGCTCGATCCCCCCAGCTCACCGCTCCCGCGCCGCCTCCGCCCCACAGCCTCCTGGCGGCACGTCGCCGGGCCACAGCGTCCCCGCGCTCCCCGCCGGACCGCCGCACCCACGGCCTTCCCGCGCCGCCCCGCCGGCACCGCCGTGCGGCCCATCGCCGCCCCGCCGACGGCGCGCGGCCATTGCCCTCGCGGCCCATCGCCGGCCGCCGGCTGTTCGGCTGGTCCGCATGGGTGTCTGACGCTCCCGGGACACCCATGCGGACCAGCCGGGGAATCGGCGGCGGTAGCGTGGCGGCATGGCTGTTGTGAAGATCAACGCGATTGAGGTCCCCGAGGGCGCCGGCCCCGAGCTGGAGAAGCGCTTCGCCGCCCGGCACGGCGCGGTGGAGAACGAGCCCGGCTTCCTCGCCTTCGAGCTGCTGCGCCCGGTCGCCGGCGACAACCGGTATTTCGTCTACACCAAGTGGGAGTCCGAGGAGGCCTTCCAGGCGTGGTCGCAGGGTAGCGCCAAGGCCGCCCACTCGGGCGAGCGCGCCAAGCCTGTCGCCACCGGCGCCAGCCTCCTCGAATTCGAGGTCGTCCAGCAGGTGACCAAGCCCACCGACTGACACAGCCCACCACGACTGGTCCGGCCGGCATCTCCGGGCCCTGCCCGCATACCCGCCCACCGGCGGGCGGCGAGCACACGCCGGCCGGGTCAACCCGGCGCCGGTCGGACTGATCCGGCTGTTTCCGCGGCCGGGTCCTTCCGCTGCGGAAGCATGGTCGGCGTTCGGCGCATCCGCCCGACGGGTGAGTGTGGGCCGCGCACGGCGCATCCGCCCGACGGGCGAGTGTGGGCCGGCGCTAGTTGTCGCGGTCGCGGGCGGCCGCGGCGACCAGGCGTTCGGCGACCGTGACGCGGTCCAGGCCGAGGCGCTGTGCGCTGTCCTGCAGGATCCGGTAGGCCTCCTGCACGCCGCAGCCGCGCTGCGCGATGATCACGCCGACGGCCCGGTCCACCGCCGCGCCCTCGGTCAGCGCCTCGCGGCGGTGCAGTTCGCCGAGCAGCACCTCGGCCTGCCCGGCCATCGCCATCGCGGTCAGCAGCAGGTCCGGGCCGGGCTGGCCGGGACGGCCCAGGCTCACGCTGAGCGCGCCGACCGCGTGCCGCCGCACGTCCAGCGGGATCGCCACGACCGCCGCGATGCCGTCCGCGCGGGCGGCGTCGTGCAGCTCCGGCCAGCGCTCGTCGGCGCCCAGGTCGTCCGAGGTGATCAGGGTGCGGGTGCGGGCCGCCTCCAGCCCGGGGCCGGCGCCCCCGGCGTACTGCAGGCCGTCGGACGTCTCCCCCGCGGACCCGGCGGCCGCGACGGCGACCGGGCCGCCCTCGCCGATCAGCGCGACCGAGCAGCGGACCGCGCCGGGGATCGCCCCGGCCGCCAGAGCGGCCAGCCGGTCGAGCGCCTGCGTCACCGTGTCGGCGGTCAGCAACCGCGCGCTGACCTCGTGCAACAGCCCGGCCAGCTCGACCGGATGCGGCTCCTGCGCGCCGAGCCACGCGGATCCGGTGTGCCGTGGCCGGCGGCCCGCGACGAGCCTGCGGGCCGTGCCGGACGGGGTCACACCACCCGAGGTGGTGCGCCGGCGGGACCGGGTGCCGCGCTGGGCGGCCGGTACGCGACGTTGCGGTACAGACACCCGACGGATACTGCCATGTCGATCCTGCCGCGGCTCGTTTTGGTGCCCCGATCGGGGGGTCTTGTCCGTTTAAACCTAGTAGGCACGTGAAAACACGTTCGGCCCCCGGGGATTCCCGGGGGCCGAACGAAAGTAGATGCCGGTGTGCAGGTCGCCTCGCGGCGAGTGGCTCAACACGGCTCCAGCCGGACTGGTATTCCGTGCAGGCGATGGGTGAGGCCCGGGGACACTGGGCACACCGGCATCCGTTCACAACCTTCGGCACCCGCCCATGATTCCGGTAGCCAGTGTGACCTGAGTAACACCGAGGGCGGCAGCTACTCCGCCTTCTCCTTCGCCATCGAGTAGGCCATCTGCAGGAAGTCGGAGACGGCCGTGGCGGTCAGCGCGGTGGCCACCAGCCGGGTCAGCCGCGGCGCCAGCACCAGTCCCCCGGTCAGCCCGGTGGCCACCCACACGGCCAGGCAGAACGGGCAGGTGACCAGCTCGCCGATGCCGTGCTTGACGCTGCTACCGGAGTCCCGGACCTCCTCGTTGAGCTCGGCCGCGCCGGCCGGCTCGGCGTACCGGGTGAACGGCGCCCGCAGCGGACTGGTCACCGCGTCCTTGGCGATCAGCCGGCTGAGCTTGTGGGTGGCGATGGAGACCAGCGCCACGTCGGCGACGGCCGGACGTTCCGGTACCGGCCGGCCGCTGATCCGGGCCGCCGCCGCCAGGCTCGCCGCGAGCACGCCCAGCCCGCCCATCGCGGCCAGGTAGCCGCTCAGCGGCCGGTGCTCGTGCGGCGCGTAGGCCCGGGCCACCTCGGCGACCTTGTCCTGCAGGCTGGTCATGTTCGGGGTCCCTCTCGATACGGCGGGCGGACTCTTCAGAAGGCCTGGGTGAGCCGCGCCGGGTCGACCTCGCGGCCGGGGAAGCGGGCCATGTACTCGGTCTCCAGCTCGGCGGTCCGCCGGAAGTGGTTCTCCAGCGCCGCGTCCGGGCCGTGCCGCAGGGTCTCCAGGCGGGTCCGGTACAGGCTGGAAAGCTCACGGAACAGGTCGTCGTCGGCCAGCCCAGCCGGGTCGATCCCGGTGTCGAAGTCCGCCAGCGCGCTGTCCGCGGATCGCGCGTCCGTCATGTCGTGCCCCTCCGCTTCCGGTTCGTGGTTCGTGATTCGTGTGTCATCGCTTGCCCGTGCGGGCGATCACCAAACCCGCCGGTACGCTCGTGGACATGAAAGGGCTGTGGTCTCCGGCATGGATCGCCCGGCACGTCCTGGCGCTGGTCCTGGTCGCGGGCTGCCTCGGGCTGGGCTGGTGGCAGCTGAGCCGCGCCACCGGGGGCAACTCGCTCAGCTGGGGCTACACCTTCGAGTGGCCGGTCTTCGCCGGTTTCGTGGTGTTCATCTGGTTCCGCGAGGTGCAGCTGCACCGGCGCAGGTCCCAGCCCGCCGAGGAGCCCGCCGAGGAGGCGCCCGTCCCGGCGCGGGAGCCGGGCGCCCCGGTCACCCTGGGCCGCCCGGTCCGGGTCGCCGTGCGGGCGGCGGGGTCCGACCCGGCCGATCCCGAGCTCGAGGCCTACAACGACTACCTGTCCTGGCTGGCCGAGCATCCCGGAGCCCGCGCCGCCGACTACCCCGGCAGCAGACTCAAGAAGTAGAAGGAGACCCCACCGTGCAGGGCGCCCTCACCCGTTACCGGATCATCGCCTGGATCGTCGGCGTGTTCCTGGTCCTTCTCGTGCTGGTCGGCATGCCGCTGAAGTACCTCGGCGACAACGACACGGTGGTCGCGGTGATCGGCCCGCTGCACGGCTTCCTTTACATGATCTATCTGCTGCTCACCTTCGACCTGTCCCGCCGGGCGCGCTGGCCGTTCGGCCGGATGGTCCTGGTGATGCTGGCCGGCACCATCCCGTTCTTCTCGTTCTGGGCCGAACGGCAGGTCACCCGGCACTGGATGCCGAATGCGAACCTCGCTCCGGCATTGAACGATTAGAACTCGTCTCAATAACGCTGAGCGCGGACCGAATAACAGCCGGTTATCGGGATTAAGGTTACAAGTCCGACGATTGGTAAAATTCACGCGCCAAGGTCTTGATTTTGGTTTCTGCACCGATAAGTTGATGCGGTTGGTTCGGTCCGCAGCCACAAACCCTCCGGTGGCGCCGACCAACGCCGCCGAATCACGGGTGGCGCCCCGGCGCCGCTGGAACCGGGGACCCACCGTCATGGGGTGAATCCGCGCCCACAGCGCGGTAGGGCCATCTTCCGAGCCCGAACCCGTCAGCTGACCCGGTAGGCGGCACGAAGCGGAAGAAAGGCCCCTGACCAGTGCCACACCCCCGTACCAGGCTCCGGGCGCTGGTGGTCGCGCTGACCGCGTTGGCGATCACCACGTCGGGAGCTGCCGCCGCGCACGCGGCCCCGTCCAAGGACGAGCTGAAGAAGCAGATCGACACCGCTTCGGAGAAGCTCGAGGACGTCACCGAGGCGTACAACAAGTCGAAGATCGACTTGAAGAAGACGCAGGCCGACATGGTGAAGCTGAACGCCTCACTGAAGCCGGCCCAGCAGGCGCTGACCCAGGCCAGCGCCCGGATGCAGAAGATCGCCACCTCGTCGTACATCACCGGCCGGGTCGGCCCGATGGAGGTCCTGCTCAGCGGCAACCAGGGTGACCTGTTGCAGCGGCTGGGCTACCTGGACCAGCTCGCCCGCGCGAACCAGCAGGACATCGACGAGTTCTCCGAGACCACGCAGAGCTTCGCCGACAAGCAGGCGGCGCTCAAGGTCACGGAGAAGAAGCAGGCGCTGCAGAACAAGGAGCTCGGCGCTCAGCAGACCAAGATCAAGAAGGATCTGCAGAAGCTGTACGCCATGCGCGAGGCCGCCTTCGGCAGCGCCACGGAGAACACCGGCTCCTACAACGGCCAGATCCCGAGCGTCGCGGGCTCGGCCGGCAAGGCGGTGACCTTCGCCTTCAAGCAGATCGGCAAGCCGTACGGCTTCGGCGACGCGGGCCCGAACTCGTACGACTGCTCGGGTCTGACCATGGCGGCGTGGGCGGCGGCGGGCAAGTCCCTCCCGCACAACGCGGCCGCGCAGTACAGCGCCACGGCGCGGATCGGCCGGGCCGATCTCCGGCCGGGCGACCTGGTGTT
Source organism: Actinoplanes siamensis (assembly GCF_016862395.1). Taxonomy (GTDB): domain Bacteria; phylum Actinomycetota; class Actinomycetes; order Mycobacteriales; family Micromonosporaceae; genus Actinoplanes; species Actinoplanes siamensis. The sequence continues at coordinate 69,291 of NZ_BOMW01000065.1, forward strand.
CTACCGCAACAACCAGCACGTCGCGATCTACGTCGGCGACAACATGATCATCGACGCGCCGTCGGCGGGCCGGGACGTGCTGCACCGCACGATCAACATCATGACTCCGAACGGATACGGCCGGGTCAAGTAGGACCGCACGCACGACGAAGGCCGGCGCCCCCGCGGGGTGCCGGCCTTCGATGTTCGTCGGTGGGGTTTTCCGGTCAGGCGGCCTGCAGGCCCTCGGCGCGGGCCAGCTCACGGAGCCGGCCGAGCGCCTGGATCTCCAGCTGGCGGATCCGCTCCCGGCTGAGCGAGAAGCGCGAGGCCACCTCGGTCAGCGAGTGCTCGCGGCCGTCCTCCAGCCCGTACCGCGCCCGCATGATGCCGGCCGAGCGGTCGTCCAGGTGGTTGAGCAGGCCCTCGATGCGCTGGCGCTCCAGAGCGCTCAGCACGATCTCCTCGGGCGACGGGGCGTCGCTGTCGGCCACCAGGTCGCCCAGGTTGGTGTCGCCGTCGTCGCCGACCGGGGTGTCCAGCGACACCGTGTCCTGCGCCCAGCGGGTCAGCTCGTTGACCCGCTCCACGGTCACGCCCAGGGCCGCCGCGATCTGCTCCGGCTCCGGGTCGCCGCCCAGCTCACGAACGAGCTGGCGGGTCACGTTGCGCATCCGGTTGACGTCCTCGACCAGGTGCACCGGCAGGCGCACGGTGCGCTCCTGCTGGGCGATGGCCCGGCTGATCGCCTGGCGCACCCACCACGTCGCGTACGTCGAGAACTTGTAACCACGCTCGTAGTCGAACTTCTCGACCGCGCGGACCAGGCCGGTGTTGCCCTCCTGGATCAGGTCGAGCATCGGCATGCCCGAGCGCACGTAACGGCGGGCGATCGAGACGACCAGCCGCAGGTTCGCGCGGATGAACAGGTCCTTGGCGCGCTGCCCCTCGGTGACCAGGCGCTCCAGCTCCTCCCGGCTGACGCCGCGACGCTCCTCGCCCTGATCCAGCAGGTACTCGGCGTAGAGGCCCGCCTCGATCGACTTGGAGAGCTCGACCTCACGCGCGGCGTCCAACAGCGGCGTCCGGGAGATCTCGTGCAGGTAGACTCCGACGAGGTCGCGTTCCTCGGCGACCTGGTCGGTACGCATCACGGTGTTCTTCTCCACGTTGCCCACGGTCCCCTCATTGCCGTCACTAACCCTGTTACGGGCATTACCTGCGTCCATCAGCCCTCTCCCGTAACGTCCGCAGCTCGTGCATTGCGGTTGCTGACATCTACACAACAAATGGCTGCCTGCGCTGATTCCGGCTGGCCGGTCGAAAGTGTCACGAATGCCTGGGTCTTACCTGAGAGCCCAGTGCGCGGTAGCTGAGTGCGATCTCGTAGCGACCGCCTTGCGTATAGACGGATACCCGTCGAGCGCCTCATAACACCATCGGCCTCTCATGCTCCACAGCGACGGGCATCACCTGGGCGCCGCGACGCTCGTCACCCTGGTGCCTGTACACCGGTATTACGGGGTGTCGGCCCAAGGGGTTCACGTGGAGCATCGACCAGCTTCCGGCAAGCCTGAACCAAACGCGGACATCAAATCGAACTCGCGTCTCCGGCCACCCGGCCGAACCGGACCATCGGCCACAATGCGCCACGCCGAGCAGGACTTCACTCGCCCGGACGGGTGACGCTCCCCGATGCGGTGACATTCGCGCGGCCACGCGCCGCGGGCCCGATAAGTGAGGAAAAACACACCCGCGGCCGGGTGACGACCTGCTCGGATGCTTTCATGACCAACACTGCACTGGTGACCGGCGGCACCGGCGGCCTCGGCGCCGCCACCATCGCGGCGTTCCTGGCCGCCGGGTGGCGGGTGGTGGCGCCGGCCCGTACCGGATCCGTCGGCCGGCTGCCCGTCGGCGCCGTCGCCGTCGAGGCCGATCTGACCGACCCGGCCGGCGCGGCCGCCGCCGCAGCGGCCGCCGCCGGCGATCCCGGCACCCCGCTCAAGGCGGTGGTCAACGGGATCGGGGGGTACGCCGGAAGCGGGCTGGTCGCGGACACCCCGGTCGAGGAGTTCGAGGCGATGTTCACCGCCAACCTGCGCCCCACCTACCTGACCACCGCGGCGGCGCTGCCGCACCTGGTGGCGGCCGGCGGCGGTGCGGTGGTGTGCGTGGCGTCCCGGGCCGCGGTGGCGCCGTTCCCCGGCGCGGCCGGTTACGTCGCGTCCAAGGCCGCGGTGCTGGCCTTCGCCGAGACGGTCGCGGTCGAGTACAAGAAGCAGCACGTGCGCTGCAACACGGTGCTGCCCAGCGTGATCGACACCCCGGGCAACCGAGCCTCCATGCCGGACGCCGACCGGAGCCGCTGGGTGAGCCCCGAGCAGATCGCCGCCACCGTGCTGTTCCTCGCCTCGGACGCCTCCGCCCCGGTCAGCGGCGCCCGGATCCCGGTCTACGGACAGGCCTGAAAGTCTCGGCAACCTGGCGAGCACCTCAGAGAGATTCAGCAAGTTGCCAGCCCAGGACGGCGGCCCCGGCCAGCACCGGGACGCCGGCCAGCAGCATCGTGCGCACCCGGAGCGGGGTCCGGTCCGGGACCGGGGCCGTGATCCGGGCCAGCTCGGCCCGGATCACGGCGAAGACCTCCTCCTCCGGACCGTTCGCGTCGACCACCACGAAGTCCGCGAACTCCGGCAGTGACCGGTATGCCCGGTCGGCCGCTCTCAGGTACTCCAGCGACTCGGTGTCGGTGCCCCGCCGCACGATCCGCTCCTGGGCCACCTCCGGATCGACGGCCATGAAGAGCGTCACGTCCGGGAGCGGGAAGAGCCGGTAGGCCAGCCGGGCACGGCGCTCGGCGGCCGGACCGGCCCCGTGCGCTCGCAGGCTGGCGTACTGGCAGACGGCGTACCGGTCCATCACCGCGATCTCCCCGCGCAGCGCGCGGCGCAGCAGCGTCCGGGCGATCGCCAGCCAGCGCAGCAGCGACTCGACGAGGATCATGGCCGGCCGGCCGAGCAGCTCCTCGGCGTCCCGCCGGCCCAGCCTGGTCGCCAGCCGGCCGAACCAGGCCCGCCCGCCGGCGTTCTGCCGGTACGCCGCCGGCCGCCCGGCCCCGGCCAGCGCCGCGGCGAGCAGCCGGGCCTGCGTGGTCTTGCCGGAGCCGTCGATGCCGACCAGGGCCACGGTACGGACGGAATGCGCTGGGGAAGACATACCAACCGACGGTAGCCGTATCCCGCACGCCGCGTTCGTCCTCGCAAGCCGGGCAGAGCGGGACAGAATGATCAGCAGGGGTTCAAGGAGTGGCTACCCGGGGTAGTCGATTTCAACTGGAAACGGAACAGGAGGTCACCATGCCGCACCGCGTCGACGAGGGGCTGGCCAACACGCTCAAGCGTGTCGCGGCCACCCTGAAGACGGCGGAGATCCCGTTCGCCCTGGGCGGTAGCTTCGCCGTCTACGCCCACGGCGGCCACTCCAGCGATCACGACGTGGACTTCATGTTCCGCGAGCAGGACAAGGAGCACGCCCTCCGGGAGCTGGCCAAAGTGGGTTTCACCACGGAGGAGCCGCCGGAGGACTGGCTGGTCAAGGTCTTCGACGAGGAGGGGCGGATGGTGGACCTGATCTACCGTCCGGTCGAGACGCCGGTCACCGACGAGACGCTGGCCGACACCGAGCGCATCTCGGTCGAGGCGATCTACATGCCGGTGCTCTCGGCCACCCAGTTGATGGTCCACAAGTTGCTCAGTTTCAGCCAGCATCACTGCGACTTCGCCCAAGGGCTGCCGGTGGCCCGGTCGCTGCGCGAGCAGATCGACTGGAGGCGGGTGTGGCGCGAGACCGCGAAGTCCCCGTACGCCGAGGCGTTCCTCGTCCTGCTGGACCGGCTCGACGTCGTGCCGTTCCCGTCCGAAGAGGGTAGTCCGATGAGGGTGAGGTCCTAAAGATGACCAAACAGATCGATCTGGAAGCGGACATCCAGCGGTTGCTGGCCGAGCACGACCGGATCGCCGAGCAGGGTGTGACAGTGCACCAGCGGGAGAACGTACTGATTCTGGGCGGTGAGGTGGAGAGCGCGCAGCGGCGGGACGAGATCTGCCGGCAGATCGCCGCGCGCTACCCCGACCTGGAGATCGCGTGTGACATCGGCATCACCCGGACCCAGGCGCCGGCCGAGGTGGAGGAGATTTCATGATCCGGATCGCCGCTGTGGGCGACGTGCACGTGGACAAGGACGTGGTGGGCCGGTACCGGCCGGCCCTCGAGGAACTGCCGGACCAGGCCGACGCGCTGCTGATCGCCGGCGACCTGACCCGGCACGGCACGGTGGAGGAGGCCGAGTGCTTCGCCACCGAGTTCGGCGGGCTGGCCGTGCCGGTCGTGGTGGTGCTCGGCAACCACGACCATCAGAGCGATCAGCAGGAGGGCCTGACCAAGGTGCTCACCGACGCCGGGATCACCGTGCTGGAGGGCGACGCCACCGTGCTGGAGCTGAACGGCCACCGGCTCGGCATCGCCGGCACCAAGGGCTTCGGCGGCGGCTTCAACGGCGCCTGCGCCAGCAACTTCGGCGAGCGCGAGATGAAGGACTTCGTCGGGACCAGCGAGCGGTACGCCGCCGCCCTGCGCGCCGCGCTGCGCTCGGTGGAGGAGTGCGACGCCCTGGTGGCCCTGACCCACTACGCCCCGGTCCCGGAGACGCTGGCCGGTGAGCCGCCGGAGATCTTCGCGTTCCTCGGCTGCTACCAGCTCGGCCAGGCGATCGACGAGGCGCCCACCACGCTGGCCCTGCACGGGCACGCGCACCACGGCTCGGAGCGGGGCCGCACGCCCGGCGGGGTGCCGGTGCGCAACGTCGCGCACCCGGTGATCAAGCAGGCGTACAACGTGTACCAGCTGCTCACCGACACTGTGGACACGCGGGACACGGCGCTCGCGAACGCCTGATCGGACCCAGGTTTCCGATTTTCGGACATCGGGTACCAGCAGCGACATGGACCTACTGCTCTGGATTCTCGCCGTAATCCTCGTGGTCGCCGGCATCCTCGCGCTGTTCCGGCGGCAGATCCTCTGGGGAATCGTGCTGATCATCGTCGGCCTGCTGGTCGGCCCCGGCGGCGTCAGCATCTTCACCTGATCGGCATCCCCCGCACCCCATCCCTTCCGTACCGGCACCGGGATCGTTCCGAACGTGGAACGATCCCGGTTCTCTTTGGTGCGCGACGCACTCCGCGTGCGATGAACCACAGCAGATTTCTGACTCACTACCCCGCGGACCATCGCTCACTCTCCGCGAGGCAGGCCAGTGGCAGCTCACGTACACCATTTCACTTACGGGCCGTTCAACCCGATAGCCGCGGCGCTGCTGGCGTACCTCGGGTCCTTCCTCGGACTGCTCTGCACCGGACGCGCCCGGAGCGCGCACAGCCGCGGCCGGCGCAACCGGTGGCTGACGATCGCGTCGTTCGCGATCGGGGGCGGCGGCATCTGGCTGATGCACTTCTCCGCCATGCTCGGCTTCGAGGTGCCGGACAGCCCGGTCCGCTACGACCTGCGGGTCACCCTGCTCAGCCTGGCCTTGTCGGTGGTCACCGTCGGGATCGGGCTGATGGTGGTCGGGCACGGCGCGCCCCGCCCCGCCAAGACGGCCGTGGCCGGTGTGCTCACCGGCGGCGGGGTGCTGGCCATGCACTACACCGGGATGGAGGGCATGCGGGTCTCCGCGGTGGTGCACTACGACCCGATGCTGGTCGCCGCGTCCGCCGTGATCGCGCTGGCGGCCTGCACCACGGCGCTGTGGTTCGCGATGTCGGTGCGCGGGCTGACCCGGATGGCCGGCGCGGCGGCGGTGATGGCGATCTCGGTCTGCGGCATGCACTACACCGGGATGGCCGCCATGTCCGTGGAGCTGGACCCGTCGATCGTCCCCTCCTCGGACGGGATCCGGCCGCTCGCCCTGATCGTGCCGATCACGCTGCTGACCGCGGCCACCATCGTCGGGGTGGCGCTCAGCGCGCTGCAGGCGATGACCGAGGAGGAGTTCACGAACGGGGCCGGCACCCCGAGGCGCGGGGTGCACGCCGAGCCGGCCCAGCCCTGGACGCTGCGGCAGGCCTCGGTCACCGCGGTCCGGCTCTCCCCGGCGGCGCGGGCGATGGCCGCCGGCCGGACCGCCGGCGCCGCCCGCCCGTCACCCGCGCCGCGCACCTCGCCACGCCCGCCGGCGTTCGACCCGGCGGTGGGCGCTGCGCCGCCGATTTCCGACACACCCGCCGATCACGGTGACCCGGTGGTGGGGCCGGCCACATCCGGCACGTGAGCAACCCCCGTGCCGGCCGAAGATCCGGTATACCTGATCCGCATGGCACCAAGGATGCTGCTCTCGATGCCACTGCACGCGATCACCGAGGTGTACGGCGAGGCCGGCCTGCGGCAACGGTTCGGATTGGAGCTGGAGTCGTTCCCGGAGGCCGACCGGGAGCGGCTGACCGAGGCGCTGGAGCTGGCCGCCGGTCTGCACGCGAAGGACCGGCGGGTCCGCGAG
>NZ_BOMW01000066.1 GCF_016862395.1 Actinoplanes siamensis
AAAATGAAGTCGCCCACGGTCACGCCGCCTCGCGGCGCCGGCCGGAGCCGCGGCCCTCATCCAGCCACTGCTGCACCGCGTCGAGCGGTCGGGAGATGACCAGGTCTCGCAGGTGCAGCACGCCAAGGCTCGGGTACAGCCGCGCGGCCTCTTCGAACTGGTCCCAGAGGTGCGCGGCTAGCACCCAGCCGGTGCCGTACTGCTGCACCAGCAGCTCGATCGCCGACGCGCACGGCCACACCGTCGGCGCCGCATGATCCGAGCAGACGCCGGTGGGCAGGATCTGCCTGTGGGTGGCGCTTGCCGCTGTGCCGAGTTCCTGAGTGAGCATGCCCGCTCCTCCGCCGCGTCCAAGGGCTCAGCGCGGCGGGTCCGGGCATTTTCCATGGTTGATCTAGACCGACCGGCCCGCCGCGCTGGGCGACGACGGGCCGGTCGGAAATCTCTCAATCCCGGCTGCCCGCCGTCGCTGCGATCAAGAGTGACGGATGGCACACCAGGAGTGAAGGTAGGCGACGTACCAGCAGAAACCCGCGCCAGGAGGAACTGGTACGCCTGATACCAGTTACCGTTCGGTACCTACCAGCTCGGCCAGCGCGGCCAATTCGGTGCCCAACGCCCGCTTCTTCTCGGCGATGATCGACGAGACCAGATCAGTCGCCAACCGCTGATGCCGGAGCCATGCCGGCGCCGTCTCCTTCAAGGTCAGCAGCACACCCTGGGCATCGTCTGGCTGGCCGACCTGCAAGTGCGCAGCAGCCACATCAAGCTGATGCCGATTCCGGTTGTTGGACGTTGGGCGCTCCGAAACCGGAGCGGTTCTCGCAAGCTCCAGCGCCCGGTCCGGATGCCCAGCGATCAGCTCCGACTCAACTCGCTTCCACGCCACGGTGGTTGGGCAGAAAGCACCGATGGTGGCCGGCCCGGGCGAGAGGAGAGCGGTTGGCACCCGGTCACCGATTCGGACCGCGGCGGCCGCTGCGGCGTTGAGCATCCCGTCGGCGTCGTCGTCCCGGTTGTTCCGCACCGCGGCGGCGCCCGCACGCAGCAACAGCCAGCCCCATACGGCGAGTTGCGCCGGGTTCGGCCGAGCGAAGCTGGGGTTGATCGCGTCCGCAGTTACAACGGCAAGCTGCTCGACCTCGTCGAAGCGGGCCTGGCGGAGCATCAGCCAGCACATTGTTGTGATGACCGATCCGCCGATGACATCGTTGCCGGCCCGGCCCGCAGCGTCCAGGGCATCGTTGAGCGCCTGGTGCGCGAGGTCGAACGCGTGCAGCTGGATCAGCGTTGTACCGGCCAGCTGGTAGGTCTGGGCCATCAGCTCAAGAGCTTGTGCGCGGTCATCGGTCGAGGCCTCGCTGACGGCTGATCGGGCTTCGGTGATCAGCAGGGGCAACCCGGAGAGGGTGGTGGCATAGTCGTCCCGGTGGTAGGCCACGTCGAGGGCCCGAATGGCGTTGCTGACTTCGACGAGGCTTGGTGCATCTACCTCGGGCCCGTTGATCAGCACGCCGCGGAGGCCTCGTGGCGGCTGCAGAGCTTGCCGGAGTTGGATCAGCCCGAGCTGGTCAATGTCGGATACAGCTGCCGCGGTCTCCCTGGAGGCATCGCCAAGCAGTCTTGTGGCCGGGACGCCTAGCGCCCGTGCAAGACGGTTGAGCGTCGACATCCGCGGGTTCCCGCCGGATTTTCCCTGTTCAAGCTTCCGGATCGTCTCGACGCTAACGCCGGCCGCTTCTGCCAGGTCTTCCTGGGTCATCGGACGTGCGCGGCGGAAACGTGCGATGTTCTCACCGATAGTCGGCTGGGCCACTGCTGACTCCCTGGTAGAGGACAGGGTGTGGCGGCCGGCCTCTACCCCGGCCGCCACTGTCGACGGTAGCGCGACAGAGCCTGGAAACGACGAAAGCGCCCCGCCCGTGGGTTATCCACAGGCGGGGCGCGATGTCGGTGGGCCGGTCTACGGTGTCGGCATGGATGAGCTGGCGGCGCGGATCGAGGCCGAGCTGGTGCGGGTGCTGGCCCAGGAACGGGCCGCCGGCCGGGAGGTCGGGGAGGGCCAGGTGGCACTCACCGACGACGACGGGACGCCGGTGCTGCGGTTGGCCAGCGTGGCGGGAATCGCGGCGAGGGTGGCCCGGTCCTGGCTTTAGCTCACCCGATCGAGGGATGCGTCCGCATGGCGGCCGGCTGGGAGGATCGGCCGATGGCTGACCTACCTCATGCACTGCCCGCGGGCGTCCTCGACGCCTTGCGCATCCACCGAGAGCAGAGGACGGCCGCCGTCCGGCGGGTCATCGAGCAGACGACGCCGGAGGACGATCCGGAGCAGGCGCGCAAGGCGCTCTCCGTCGACCTGCGGGCCGCGGTCATCCGCGGCGAGGTCGATGCGGGCGGGCTGGCCGATGTGCTGGCCGAGTACGTGGCCCGCGATCGGGACGGTGCCTGACCCTGGACACGGAGAAGCACCCCACCTCCGCGAAACGGGGGTGGGTGTTCAGTTTCGGGTGCAGGAGTCAGCGTTCCAATCCGTCACGCCGCGAGGTCGTACTGGTCCGGCCCCCAGCCGACCGAGACGCCGGTGGTCGACGCGGCCGGCGCGGCCCACACCCCGAGCGCCGACGCGACCGCGCCCAGGATCAGGAGCAGCTCGTCCGACGTGATCCCTCCGGGCACCACCGCGGTCGCCACGCCCAGCCCGGCCGTCGCCGCAAACAGCAGCGTCTTAAGCCACGGCGCGGACGGCACCAACGGCACCAGGTAGGTGACGAGCACCGCCACCAATGCGGCCGCGAGAGTGATCCCCTCGGCCAGGTCGAGCCGGTGGTTACCGAACAGCTGCGGCCACGCCGCGACGACGAGCGCGACCAGAAGGGCGACGATCGCCTTACCGTTCTTGAGCATGGTGGTCTCCATTTCGGGGATTAGGCGCGGGGCGGCCAGGCCCAGTGGCCCGGGCCCTCGCCCTCGGTGCGAGAGGTGGCCCAGTAGGTGTCCGGGCCGTCGAGCAGGACTTGCAGGTTGGCGGCGTCGCCGCCGAACGTGCGCACCACCACGGCCGGGAGGGTCTGGCCCTCGCCGGTCATGTTGGCGGTGGTGACCGCTTCGGCCCGCCGAGCCTGGATGGCGTCGGCGTCGTGCTGGGTGAGGGTGTAGTGGACGATCCGGCCGACGGTGGGCAGCGGCATGATGACCTCCTGGAGGTGATCGAGATGGTGAAAGAACGTCCACCCGTCGACGGGCTGGACGGGCGTCAGCGGATGGAGCTGGCCGCGGTGAGTGGCCACGCCGAGCGGATGCTGCTCGCGCTCGGCCGGCCAGCCGACGACCAGGCGGTCGCCGAGCTGCGCACGCTCAGCACGGACCCGGTCGTCTACGGGGTCGCGCTGGGCAACGAGCTCGGCGCGATCGATCACGATCCGGATCTGTGGGGCCACCGGCGGCCGATGGCCGACCTGTACCGGGCGTGCGGCGCCGACCTCGATGTAGCCGAGCGCCAGCGGGCATGGCGGGCCGCGCAACGCTGGTGACCCTCGCGCTCAGGCCGGGGGCCGGATGGCCGAACATGGAGAGGCGAGACGCCCGGCCGGCGGAAGCAATGGGTCACTGACGGTCATCACCCACCTGCCAGGCCGGGCGCCTGCTCAGGTGATCAGCCCCTCGGGCCACGCAGGGGGCGGCGGCGGGTTCCCGTCAGCGATGTGTCGACGCAGCTGGCCGATGTAGTCGCCCTGGATCCGCTGCGTGCGGCGCAGGTCGGAGACCTCCTTGCGCAGCGTGGCGATGTCCTCCTGGTGCTGATCGATCATCTGCTGGCCGGCGTCCTGTCGCAGCTTCCGGTCACTGCCCCGCTTGGTCAGCACGGCAGAGAAGACGACCCCGATCAGCGTGAGAAGCGCACCGATCACAGGGTCCATGCGCGCCACCCTCCAGTGCCTCGGCGCACCCCCGGGGGGATGCCGCCGGCAATCAGATGCACGAACGCGGCGAACGCCAGCCAGATCACCGCGCTGACGTAGCCGAGCGGGACGGCGCCGGTCAGCCAGCCGAACGCCGCGTTGATCCCCCACGCGACCTTCAACGCGACCGCCGCCATGAACGCCGGTGTGTCGTACGCCCGGAACGCGTACCACAGGCAGATCGCGCCGACCGCACCCCAGCACGCCGCCCATGCCGGAAGCGGGACCAGTGTGTCCATCCAGGTGTACAGCGGCGACAGTGGCCGGGGGCTGGTGAGCAGGCTCAGGCAGTACACGAAGTCGAGCAGGGTGAAGAAGAGCAGCGCGGCGCCGCGGCGGCCGAGCCGGGTGGCGAGCCGGCTGGCGGCCGCGGTCACGACGCCAGCCGGTCGCGCAGCTCGTTCGCCACGTCCTCGGCCAGCTCGCGCGGCACGGCCTGAGCGACGGCCGCCGCGATCTTCTCCGGCGCCAGGCCGGCCAGGATCGCCGCCACGATACCGGCCTCGTCGATCGGGGAGTCCGGCTGTTCGAACACCTTGGCCAGCACCGCGCGCAGGTTGTTGCGGATCTCGATCAGCGTGGTCCCGGCAGTGGTCTGGCTCTCGCCCCGGCCGAATGTATCGTCCCAGGCGGACGAGGCCTGCTCGAGCTGCGGCTTGAGCTTCGCGGCGGTGGCGGTCGCGATCTTCTCGATGTCCTCGGGCGTCACGTCGTCCTCCTGGATCAGGCCCCATGGGGCGGTCGAGGTGTTGCCGGTGTGGTCGTGCCGTGCGCTGAGGTGCGCGTGGCCGGTGTGCGGGTCGCTGGACCCGGTGTAAGTCCGCCAGGTCCAGCCGCGGCTACGTGAGGCGATCCGGCGGTTCCAGATGATGTACTCCAGCCGGGGGTCGCCTCGCAGGCGCTCAACCAGGGCGCCGAACGGGACCGGCCACGGCCCATCCGAGTCGATGTCAATCGCAAGCACCCGGCCGGCGCCGTCCGGGTTGTGGTCCGAGGTGCGCGAGGCGTGCGCGGTGTCGCCGATCCAGCCGTCGGAACTCTTGTCGCGCCGGGGCGACAGGCGGTTGAACTCGGCTCGCAGGGTCACCAGGCAGGTGACCAGGTAGGGAGTAGCGGCCATGGGGGCTCCTCACTCTTACGTGCAGATGGGGCGGAAGCCCGTCGATTTCCTCTTGTGATCATGCTCGGCAAAAGGTTAACCTTTGGCCTGTGAACAGGAAGTACATCGGAATCAAGGAGGCGCGGCCGCTGCTGGGCGACCTCGTCACCGCCGTCCAGCAGGGCGCCGACATCGTCCTCACCCGCAACGGCAAGCCCGCCGCCCGACTCGTCCGCTACCAGGAGGCACCAATGCCCACCGTCGACACCCTCAAGGCTGCCGCGCACGACCTCGCCCGCCAGATCGACGACGAGGCAGCAGCGATGGCCCGGCGAGAGCGCTACGAGGTGCAGAAGTCGGAGACCAACCGCAGGTGGGTCAGCGGCCAGGCCGTGGCCGAGGCCATGCGGCGCCTGAGCAACGAGCTGCGCACCGTCGACCCGACGGTCCGGTTGAGCGAAGACACTGAGCGCGCCCTCCACAACGAGGATCTGCCCGTGTACGCCGACACCGACCGGACCTGGTTCGACCGGTGGCGCATCTACGCCACCCCGCTCGGTGATCGGCTGCGGCACGCCGCGTGGCACTGGGTAGAGGGCTACTGGCAGGTGCGCGACGGGCGGGACGCCGGGGAGTATCTGGCCACCGCCTCCGCCGCGCTCGCCGCGACAGATGGCGAGTGGGCGGCCCGCTGACCGTCAGGAGCGGCCAGCGCTCCCCGCGGTTGTCGGGTCCGGCCACGGGCTCGGCGGCGTGGTCGGGTCGGATGCCGGCCTGGTCGTCGGAGGAGTGGTGGTCGGCGGCGCCCCGGGGCCGCCGGGTTCGGCGCAGGCGGCCGCGTTGCGGGCGGCGCCCTGGGCGATCGCGGCCAGATCGGTCGCCGATGTCCACGTCTGCGCGGCGTTTTGCGCCTCCGCGATGTACCGGTCCCCCGCCGCGCACCAGGACCCGCCGAAGACCGGCGGGCCGGGCGGGGATGCGGCGATGCGCAGGTGTCCCAGCACGGTGTCGACATCGGTACCCTGCCGACCCACGACGGCGGTCATCGCCTCCCGGCCGATCGGGTACGCCAGGTCCAGCATGAGGAGCGCCGAGTACGAACCATGGTCGAGTTCCTGGGCGACGGTCCGGCCGTCGGCGTACGGCCAGCCGGCCCACGAGACGTTGTAGGCGGAGATCTCGCGGCGGGTCAGCGACGTCACCTGGGCGGCCAGGCCACCCCGGTCGAACCCCGCCGCCTTGGAGCGCAGCAGATAGTGCGCCACGGACGCGTTGACGTTGTGGATGCACGGCCGGTCCGCGCTAGGCACGTCGGCAGCCGCCCGCGAGTAGGCGAAGCAGTCACCGGCCGAGGTGGTCGACTTGGCCGTGGTCATCAGCAGCTTGACCACAGTCTGCAAAGGCTCCGGGTCGGTGAACACGCCCGCCTGGTAGGCGCGCAGCAGGGCCGGTCCGACGTGGCCGGACAGCGTGACCGTGTACGTGGTCGACGCCGGATTCTTCGTGCCGTCCTGCCAGGCGTCCAGCGCGGCGCTGACACCCCAGCCGCCGTCCGGGTTCCGGGCGTCCATGAGCCGATCGATCAGCACCGGGATGTGCGGATCCGACCAGCCGCGCAGGTCCGCGTACGCGAGCATCGCGGCCGACCACACCATCGGCTTGAACGACGTCGGCGGCGTCGCGGCCTCGTACCGGGCGATGGCCGTCTCGCCGATCGCGCGCCACTGTTCCGACCGGGTCAGCGCGGCCGCCGGAGCGGTCGGCAGGCACAAAAAAGCCGCCGTGAGGACGGCGGCAACGAGGACAGCGAGGATGCGTCTCACAGGGCAGGCTCCACGATCAGGGTGCGGTGGATGACGGCCCCGTTGCTGGCGCCGGTCACCCAGTGCATCGTTCGGACGTTGTAGACGGTCCCGGGGGTGAGGTCGACCGGGTAGCGCAGGCTGGCGTTGAGCACCGCGGGCTGAGATGTATTGACGGCGGTCCCGACCGTCAGCGCCCGGGTGAAGTCGGGGCCGAGCGTGACAGTGCCCGAGCCGATGGCGTTGCCCGCGCGGATCTCGAAGCCGAGCCGGGTCTCGTTGCCGCCGCTGCTGCTTTCGATCCGGCCGCCCACGGTGACGTAGACCGCCCCGGACGGTGGCGCGGTGAAGGAAAGTCCACAGACGGGGGTCCCCGCGGTAGGGCTGGTCGAGGAGATGCCGGTGATGTCCGTGGGCTCGTTGACCCGGCCGCTGGTGGACTCGTTGACCATCGAGAGGCGCAGCCAGTTGGTGCCGTCGTAGAGCCGGAACGTCCGGGTGTCGGTCTCGTAGATGACCGCGCCGTGCCGGCCGGTGGGCCGGGTCGCCGAGGTGCAGAGAATGACACCGCCGACCTTGGCGTCCAGGGCGGCGGCCAAATTCTGGATGTCCTGCGGAACGTTCGGCGCGCTAGACAGCGACGGGTACGGCAGCGACAGGTTCGCGGTGTTGGGCACGGTGCTCCTTAGCTGGGCGGGGTGCCGACGATGCGGCCGAGGATCAGCAGCGACCCGCCGGCCTGGTAGAGCACCGCGACGGTGTGCCCGACGGCCGGGGTGTACGGGGACAGGTAGGCGGCCTGGACGATCGTGGCGCGCCAGGAGACCTCCACCAGCGCAGCACCGTCGGCCGCGGCGCCGGGGGTGACGGTGGCGACGACGGCCGGCTCCACCCAGGACGACGGGGCTCCCTGAGGTGGGCGGCTGCGGGTGATCTCCGCGGCCAGCTTGGTGGTGTTCAACGGGGAGATCCCTGCAGGGCCTGGAAGCATGCCCTGAGGTGGCGCGCGTCCTCCAGTGCGTTATGCGTACCGCTCGCCTGCTGGGGCATCGACGGGTTCCCGGCCGCGCGCAGTGCCTGCTGCAGGTCGTGCGTGAACATCGGCATGCCGTCCGGCAGGTCGATCATCCGGCCGAAGAGCTGGCACAGCGCGACGTGGTCGTAGGCCCCGTAGTCAGCCCACAGCTCCAGGTCGGCGTACGTCTCCAGGTCGTTGCCCAGCAGGAACGTCGCCACCCGGTCGGCGATAGCTTCCCGGCTGCGCACGTACGGGCTGTTCAGGTCGATCAGCCACCGCTTCGGCATGTGGTTGCGCCAGTCTCCGTGCGGCTGCGGCAGCTGCGGCACGACGTTGGCCATCAGCCAGCCGTTCTTCTTGATCTTCCCCCAGGGGGCGTCGCGGTTGACCAGGTACAGCTCGCGGCCGTCCTCGGCGACGATGCCGATGGAGATCAGCTCGATGGGGTGCTCCGGCCCGGACTCCAGGAACTCGGTGTCGTAGAAGTAGCGCATGCTCACTCTCCTGCTGGGACGTCGCCCTCGGGCCGGCTGGACCGGGCGGTGATCTGCTGGGTGCCGCCCACCTCCAGCGGGATGGTCAGCGAGTCGATCAGGTGCAGCTCGCTGGTCCCGTCCGGAGTGAGCGCGGTGATCACGTCCCCGCGGTCCAGGGCCGGGTTGACGACCGCGGTCACGTTGAGCTGCGCGTTGATCGCCTTGAGGCGGTTGAGCAGGGGTCTCGCGGCCTGCTGGGCCTGCGCCTGCGTGGTCATCGCAGGCGAGGTGTACCGGTAGGGGACCCGCCCGAACGGCCCGCCGACGTAGGTGCGGCTGAGCGGGTCGGTGTCGGCGACGATCACCGGCGCGTACGGCGCCGAGCCTGTCAGCGAGCTCGGGTAGGCCACCACCACGTTGTACGTGCGGCTGCGGTCCCGGATCCGTTCGCCAGACAGCAACACTCCCGAGGCTGACGCGTCGACCGTCCACACCGGGGTCTGCGACAGCAGCGGCGCATCCCGGATCACCAGGTTGCCAGCCTGGTCGAAGTACACCTCGGCGCCGATCGACGTGGCCAGGTCAACGGCGGCCTGGGCGCGGTCCTGCTCCCACACCAGCGGCCCGGCCTTGGCCGTGCTGGTCGCCGTGCTCACCACCGTGACGCCCGGGACCGCGCCGGTGACGAGGCGCTGGATCTCGCTGGCGATCGTCGCCGTCGGGATCGCCGGGGTCGGCTGCTCGAACTGCGCGCGCTGCACTCGGGCCCACCGGTCCGGCGCGGAGCGCACCTGGATCCCGCCGCCCGGCTCGACCGCGATGGACTGCTGGTCTAGCGAGAATACGCCGAGCGGCACCAGCTCCACGTCACCACTCGGGTAGCGGATGCCGCGGTACGGGCGCAGCTCCACCCCGATCACGTCGAGCGTGCCCCACAGGCTCCGGTCGGCGATCGTCAGGTCCAGGGTGCGGCGCACCCCGGTGCCGCCGGCGACGCTGACCGACCCGCCGGAGATCGGCATGTCCCCGGCAATCAGCGTGCCGCCCAGGTAGGCGTCCACCCGAACCACCACGGCGT
The DNA here is from genome assembly GCF_016862395.1 of Actinoplanes siamensis. Taxonomy (GTDB): domain Bacteria; phylum Actinomycetota; class Actinomycetes; order Mycobacteriales; family Micromonosporaceae; genus Actinoplanes; species Actinoplanes siamensis. Next base: position 9,436 of record NZ_BOMW01000066.1, read on the forward strand.
GCGACTCGCGCAGCGCCTGCCCGAACACCGGGCTCACCGGATACACGTCAGGCCCCCGTGAGCATGCTGGTGTAGCTGCCGTACCGGGTGAGCACCGCCTGGTAGGTGGCGTGCGCGGCCAGCACGTCGGCGTAGGTGCGCTGAGCCTGTATCCCACCGGCGGGCCGGCCGACCACGATGTACGGCGCCATCCAGATCCGCCACGGGTGCGGGTAGTAGTCCGGCCGCAGCCGGTTCTGTGTCAGGTCGCCGATCGCCAGGTACTGGTGCGTCAAGTCCGCCCCGAACGCCTTGCTGGGCGGCACGTCGAGCAGCAGCGGCGTGACGTCGTCAACCAGGGCGAGCAGCGCATCATGCTCCGCGTCGCTCTTGGTGCGGATGGTGATGTCGCCCCGCTTGGACTTGCGCTGCCCGTCGGAGACGACGATCGGGGTGCGCCGGCCGAGCGGCTCCAGCACGGCCTGCACGACCGCACGCACCGGCGTGCCCTCGCCCTGGAAATCGATGCGTTGGCTGAGCGACGGGACGCCGGGGTGACGCAGCCACACGTCCGACACCGACAGCGTCACCGCCGAGCTGGTGATGCTGCCGGCGCCGGTCGACGCCGTGTACGTGGTGGCCGATTCGAACCAGCTCTCGTAGTCGTAGCCCACCCAGACGCCGGACCCGTCCAGGGCGGCCGGCTCGGCGAGCCGGACCGGGGTCTGGCTGCCGTCCGGGTCGTTGCGCACGATGGTCGCCGAGCTCTGCCCGGTGTACTCCAGCTGCAGCAGCACCCGCGGCGGGTTGTTGGCCGGCTCCGGGGTGGCGGTCAGCGTCGTCGGCACGGCAGCCCCCTGCGATATCGTTGGGCCTCACGGCCCTGCACTTGGTGGTGATGCCGGTTCAGCTCCGGCCAGGGCCACGGTCTCGACCCCGGCCTGCTGCCCTCCCGCTGTGCGGTGCACCCGGCAACGTCGACGAGATGCCGTATCCGTGAGGACGGTGGCGCCGGGCGGTTCCTCGAGGCTCCCGCCCGGCGTCAGGCGGTCTCGTAGACGACGGCGTCGACGACCCGGCCGACTGCGGCGTCGACCTCGATGCGGACCTGCCGGGTGATGACCTCCGACCCGAGCGTGATCGGGATGGTGGCCTGCACGGTGATCGGCCCGGACCGGGCCGCGCCGCCGGCCGCCCCCGGCCGCCACACCGGCTGGTGCAGCCACCGCTCGCCGACGTGCTGCCAGATCGCCAGCGACCTGGACTTGTCGCCGAGGCGCGGGATGAACGCCTCGCCCCCGGTGCTCTGCTCCGCCCAGGCGTACTGCGTCGGGCCGCCGTCGGCGATCTGCGCCTCCCGCAGGCCTCCGCTGGCCCGCTCGTACATGCCGCCCCACCGGTTCGCCGACAGGGTGATCCGGCCGTACTGCTGGAGCAGGCGGTCGATTGCCGACCTGCCCATCCCCGACCGGCTGAGGAGCGACCGCAGCTGAGCAACGTACGAGTTGTACAGAGCCGCCGCCGACTTACTGTTGCCGGTCTCCGCGAACAGGCTCTGCGCCGCCGACTCCGCCGCGCTCAAGAACGCAAACAGTTGCTTGAGCTCACTCCGGCCGGTGTCGGTCTTCGGGTCGAACCCCGGCCGCGTCCAGGCGAACGCAGCGCGGATGTCGCCCAGCGCCTCATCGGCGGACATCTGGTCCGTCACGGTCTTGACCCGGGCGGACGAATTCGAGGCCGCCCCCGCCGAGCCCAGGTCGTACTTCGGCTGCTCCGAGTAGGCCTTGATCAGCTCGCGCCTGGCCTTGGCGTTGACACCCATCCGCTTCATCGCCGCGTCGAGCTGGCGGATGTAGTCGGCGTAGACCCGGTTCGCCTGCCGCACCGAGCCGGTCTCTGCGAACTTCGCCTCGGCGGCCTGCTGCGCCGCCCGGACGCCGGCGATCAGCGACTGCCTGTTGTCCCGGCCCCGCGCCGAGTTGCTCGACCAGACCCGGCCGTTCTCCTTCAACGCGGCGGTGAGCGACTCCACCGCGTCCCGGGCCGCCAGCACCGACTCCAGGTAGCCCAGCCGGCCGCCCGAACCCGCACCCGACGAGCTTCGCGGCGCCACGCTGACCAGCCCACCGCTCGCGTACCCGCGCAGCGGGGTCACGCCCTCTGGCCCGTTCTCCCCGAACTCGTACGTGGCGCCACTGCGGCCGACCCCGATGACGTGCTCGTTGATCACGCCGCCGTCCTTCATGGCGATGTGCACGTGGTTGCGGTGCGCCTCCATCAACGCGGAATTGAAGCTGCCTTTGTTGACGCCGCGGGTGTACGCGTAGTCCCGGTGCTTCGTCCGGTGGATCAGCTCCAGCGGCCTCTTGCTGGCGAGGAAGGAAGCCAGAGCGTCCTGCTCGTAGCCCATCCAGTCGACCGCGCGCCCGGAGCCGTGCCACTTCGGGTCGCCCGGACGGTACGCGTTGCCGAACTCGCCGGACAACGGGCCGGTGCTCTTGATCAGCGCGACGACCGAGCGCCACACCCCGGAGTCACCGCGCTGGGCGCTCGGGCTCGACGGCCAGTCCCGGTCGAACACCGGGCCGGCTGCACGCGCGACCTCCGCACGCGACGGCACCCGGGTACCCGACACGCTCGTCCGGAACGGCAGCACCGCGCCGCCGCCGGCGTACCCGCGGACCTGGCCGGTCGCGTTCATCTCGTCCAGCAGGCCGGGGTTCTCTCGCTCGATCTTCTGCCGGCTCTCCTTGCGGATCACGAACTCGTCAGCGTGCACGATGCCCGCCGGCTCGTACTTTTCGCCCGGCCCGGTCCAGCCGCCCGAGTGGTACGCGTTCTTGTTGAACGCGGACTGAGCGGCCGAGATCGGGATGCCCTTCTTCAGGGCCTGCTGGTAGACGAGCAGCTTGTCGAGGTCGCCCTTGACCCGGCCGTAGCCGGACAGCGAGATCTCCGCCTGGTAGCTCTTGGAGAACTTGTCGCCATCCTTCTTCGCGTCGCGGAACTGCTTGGCCAGGTCCTTAATCTGCCCCTTGGTCAGCCCTGCCGCTTCCAACGTCGACTTCAGCTCCGGGGTCAGCTCCCCATTGAAGGCAGAGCCGAGCGCGCCGGCCTTGCCCTCCAGGTCGATCGCCGCCAGGGCCAGGTTGCGCGTGGCCTCCTTCGCCTCAGCCGAGTTCTTGCCGTGCTCCTTGATCGCGTCCGCGCTGGCCTTCTGCGCCTCGGCCAGCTTCTGCTCCGCATCCAACAACCCGAATACCGGGTCCGTCTCGGCCTTCAGCTGGTCGGACAGCTGCTCCAGGGCGGAGCGCTCGCCCCGCACCGCGGCCGCGGACGCATCAGCCGCCGACGCGTACTCCTTCTGCGCGCCGACGCCCTCACCCAGCGCCCCGGCGAGCTCGCCGGTCTTCGCGGTCGCGTCGGAGGTGGTCGTGTTGGCGACCTGCATCGCCGCCGCGTACTGCGGGAACTGCTTCTTGAACTCGTCCATCGACACGCCGTTGACGGCGAGCTGCCCTGCCAGCCCGGCGAACGCCTTCTTCGCCTGGTCGGTCTGGCCGCCCTGCACCATCTGCGCAAGCGCCTGGTCCAGCGCGGTGACCCGCTCCCTGGTCCTGGCGAGGCTGCCGTCCGTGCCGTCCAGGCCCGGGATCAGGGACTCCAGGCCGGACTGTAGGCCGCGCGCCCAGGTCGCCTTGCCGGCCGAGTCGGCGAGGATCTGGAACTGCCCGTCGAGCTTCGACAGGTCACCGCCGAGCAGCCGGGACATCTCGCCGGCGGTCTGGCCCGAGGTGGCAAACGTGCCCAGGCTGTTCGCGAGCGCCTCGGCCTGCGGGTTCAGCTTCGACTGGAACTCGCCGACCACCATGCTGGCCACCTGCAGCGCGGTGAACGCCGCGGCCGCCTTACCTGCCGCGCCGGTCACCTTCTGCAGGCCGGTCGCCGCCCGGGTGCCGGCCGGGCCGGTGCCGCGCAACTCCTCGAGGAACGTGGCCGTCCCGCGGCGGGCCTTGACCCAGCCGGCCGCGAGCAGCGCCGCACCGCCGGCCAGGCCGGCCAGGACCGTGACGCTCCCGCCGACCACCGGCGGCAGATCGGCGAACTGGTCCACGAGTGCGTTCGCGGTCTTCGCCAGCACGCGCAGGCCACCGTTCGCTCCGCCGCCGGACTCGATCGCCAGGGTCTCCAGGCTGCCCTTAAGCCGTTCCAGGTCGCCGATCAGGTTGTCCGTCTGGCGCCGCGCGGTGTCAGCCGCGTAGCCGCTGTCGTCAACCGCGTTGATCCACTTCTGGACGCCTGACGAGCCCTCGCGGTACAGCACCGTGGCCGCCCGGATGCCGTCGGACCCGAAGATTTGCGCCATCGCCTGATCGCGGGTGGCCTGCGTCAACCCGGTCAGCTTGTCCTTCATCTGCTGCGATAGGTTCGTGAGGCCGACGAACTTGCCCTGTGCGTCGTAGACCTGGATTCCCAGGTCCTGCATCAGGTTCCGCGATTCCTTGGTCGGGTTTTGCAGGGACTGGATCATCGACTTCAGCGACGTGCCGGCGTCCGAGCCGATCAAGCCGGCGTTCGCCAGTGCCGCCAGGGCGCCGGTGGTGTCCTCTACCGACAGGCCGAACTGGCCCGCCACTAGGCCGGACTGCTTGAGCGCCTCGCCCATGTCGGCGACGCTGCCCTGGGCTTTGCCAGCACCAGCGGCGAGCAGGTCGGCGATGTGCGGGATGTCCCTGCCCTTGAGCTGGAACATCGTCATCGCGTTCGCCGCGACTTCCGCCGCCTCGGCGACGTCCATCTGCCCGGCGGCCGCCAGCGACAGGGCACCCGTGAGCCCGCCGCCGAGGATGTTCGACGTCGAGACGGATGCCTTGCTGAGCTCCGTGATCGCGTCGGCCGCCTGCGTCGCGGAGTACGAGGTTTCCTTGCCCGCCCGCAGAGCCGCTTGGCGCAGCAGATCCATCTCGCGGCCGGACGCGTGCGTGGCCGCGTTGACGCCGGACATGCTCTTCTCAAACCGCGCCGCGGCCATCACCACGCCGCCGAACGCGGCCACGCCGACCGCGCCCACCCGGGCCATGCCGTCGGCCACCTCGTCCAGGTGACCGGCCTTGGCGGCCTTGCCCAACTCGTCGCGGAACTGGCGCACGGACTGGCCAGCCTCGCGCAGCTTTGCCCGGAAGTCGCTGGTGTCCGCACCGATCTTGACGGTCACGGTGCGGGCCACGTCGACCTCCTACATTCGGGCCTGGGCCGCCCAGGCCCAGAGCAGCGCCTCGGGATTGGGGAGCGTGTTCGCTTCCTGCTCGGTGATCAGCGCATCCGTGCGGCGGCACCGGATCTTGCTCACCTGGAAGGTCGGACCGGTGTCGGCGTGGGAGGTGCACTCCTCGAGGAGTCCGCCGCACTTCGGGCACAGCCAGGACCGATAGACGGCGAGCGCCAACATCCAGTCGCGGTCCTCGTCGGTCCACCGCGGGTCCCGTGTGGTCACCGACCGGACCAGACGACCGTCAGCGTCGTACTGGTACTCGGTGACCTCGGCCGGCTCGCGGCCATCGAACTGCGACGGCGGGATGCCGAGCCGTTCAGCCGCCTCTACTCGCTGGAGTTCCTCTGGACTATCTCGGAGGCGACGGGCGAAAAAGGGACGGTCAGCCGGCCCTCGTTGACGAGGATCGCGGCGTTGACCAGTGCGTCCCACTGCCCGTCGGTGAGCTCCTCCATGGTCTCGGCCCACAGCTCGTCGTTGAACTGAGGCTCGGCCAGGCAGGCGCGGATCAGGGGCTCGGCGAACTCGTCGATGTTGACGTTGAGCACCTTGTCCTGGTCGATGACCTGGCCGTCGTCGCCCTCGCGGGGCGGGTGCTGCGCCTTGAGGGTCCGGTACTTCGTGCCGGAGATCGCCTGCAGGACGAACGGCTCGGTGAGTTCCTGGATCTGCGGGCGCAGCGCCTCCATCTGCTCCGCGATCGTGACGACCTCTCCGGAGTCCTCCAGCGAGGTTGAGGCGGTCTGTCGCGCCTGTGCCTCCTGGAGCTGCTTGGCGAGCTTTTCGAACTCGTCGACGAGATCGCCGGCGAGGCAGATGTCGACGGTGCGCCGCGCCCGCCGGGCGCGCTTCAACTTCTCTGCGTACGTGGTCACGCCTGCACCTCGCCCCGGGCCGTGTCGTCGTGCAGAGCCTCGGTCGCCTCGGCCATCGCGACGCAGGACTTCGCAAGAGCGACGGATGCATACGCCTGCGCCACTGCTGCCTGCGCTTGCGACAGGGAAACGACCTCCAGGTTCGGCACGCCGCCGTGCTGCCGCTTGTGTGAGTTGAGCGAATCGAGGCAGGTCGCGAGGTTTCGTTCGGCGTCGCCCAGCCTGGTCTCAGCGGCGGAAATAAGATCCCGCACCGGCATTCCCTGAATAGCCATTTCTCTCCACTCCCGGATCCCGGATGAGGCGCCCGACCGGCTCCGGGAGGACCGGCCGGGCACGAAAAAACCGCCCCGGTCGGAGGCGGCGAAGGCGGATGCGCTCAGGTCAGACGACGGTGGCCAGCACGTTCTGCGTGCCGGCCGGGAACAGCGGCACCTGCCACCGCTCGGGCATGTTCTGCTCGTAATCCATGTCGACCTGCTCACCGAACGCGACGTAGAAGCCGCGCATCTTCTGGCCGGCCGAGACGGGGGTGGTCGCCAGGATCGACTTGCGGCGGTACACGAAGCCCCGCGTGTCGTAGGTGAGCGTGGCCCTGGCGACGTCCGTGCCCTGCTGGGCGCGGAACCGGAACATCATGTTGGAGAACGTCACCCGGCCCGGGATGCTCGTGTCGGTCCGGTCCTCGATGCCCGACGTCGCTGCCGCCGCGGTCTCCGGCGCAAAACCCGTCGCCCCGTCGATGGTCATCCACTGCGAGATGCGGATACCGGAGGTGATCTCCAAGACCGTCGGCGCGGCGATGTTGGCGACGCCGCCAGCGGGGACGTAGAACCACGCCTCCTTGCCGTCGCCGATGATGTCGTTAGCGCCCACTCTTCTGCTCCTTTGCGCTGGGCTTCTCGTCCGCCGGCGACGTCGCCACGGCGGGGGTCTCGGTGGCGGCCGCCGGGGGCGACTGCTCGCCGGGCTCGGGCAGCACCACCAGGTAGCCCTGCTCGGTCTTCGTCGTCGGCGGGGCCACGTGCTGCCAGCCCTTGGCCTGCCACGGCTCCAGCGCGGCGGCCGGGAGCAGCGAGATCGCGCCGGTCACGTCGTGCTGCATCCAGACCCGGTCCGACCCGGACGGCTCGTCGGTCGCGGTCCAGCCGTGCGACGCCAGCTCGTCGCGCCGCGCGGCGCCTTCGACCTGGGCGTAGGTGTTGTCGGGGCCGATCAGCCAGTAGGTGTTCACGCTCACCACCGGTCCAGCTCGTAGGTGACACCGGTGGTCGCGCTGAAGTTCAGCGTGGCGACCTGGGTGTTCGGGTTGATCGCCGCCCGGGGGATGTAGAACTTCCGGGTGGCGCCGGACGGGATCGTGACCGGGGTGACCGTGCCGGTGTTGCCGAGGCCTGTCGTCGTCGGGTCCGACACCGAGAAATTCGTCGGCGTGCTGGTGGTGGTGATGCGCACGACCACGCCGGTCGGCCCGAACGAGCCCTCGGCGACGGTGTCCGACGCGGCCGGGGTCAGCGGCGCCGGCGTGATGCCGCCCGCGCTGACCGTCTGGGATACCTGCAGCGTCATCCGACGCGCTCCCTTCGGTGGATGTGGAAGGTCCGCCGGACGACGGACGGTGATCTTGTGCAGCCGGGCCGTACAGTGACGGCCGTGACAGATCGAGATGCGCGCATGGCCAGCGAGTACGCCGCCGGCCGGGAGATCCCGGAAATCGCAGCCCGGTACGACGTGCGCGAGGAGTACGTGCAGCGCGTCATCGAGGACGCCACCGCCCCGCAGCCGGTCACGTCCCGGTGGAGCCTGAGCAACCAGGGGAACCGGATCCTGATCGCGGTGCTCCTCGGCTGGATCGCCTGGCTCATCAGCGGCCGGCTGACGATCTGGACGCTCGTCGTCGTCGCGATCGCCGCGTACGTGGTGACCACGCTGGTCGTGAGCGTGCGGCGCCGGCCTTAGCCCGGCAGGGTCTCGTACTCGAAGACGTCGACCTGCCACACCAGGAGCCGGCCGGTGGATCGGTCCCAGTCCGGCGGCTGCCCGTCGACGCGCCGTATCCGGGAGCAGTCCCGGCCAGGGATCACGGGCCGCAGGCCGAGCAGCGCGGCCAGCACCCGGTCGGCGACGCGGCGGACCGCGTCGGAGTTGCCGGCCACCGAGTGCACGGCGATCGTGCACGTCACCTTGTCGTACGCCTCCTCGAAGCTCACCGCATCCGGCACGTCGATGCTGATGTACGGCACCACGTACGGCAGGTCCGGCGGGTTCTGCGGGTCGGCCGGGCCGTCCGAGACGGTCAGCGCTGGGTTCGCGATCCCGCGCAGCGCCGCCAGCACCGGCGCGGCGTGCTCGGTGATCACAGGCCCAGCGCCTTGAGCATCACGGCCTCCAGCGCCTTCTCGAACTTCGGCGCCTCTGCCTCCAGTGCGGGGCCGAGGTGCGGTTTCGGCGCCGACCAGGGCGTGCCGTACTCGTACTCCAGCAGGGTGCCGAGGTTGCCCGGGGTGCGATGCTTGCCGCCGCCGACCTGCTTCTCCTTGTCCGGGCCGATCTCGGCCCACGCGCCGGTACGGGTCTCCTCCGACTCGTAGCCGATGGTGGCCGCGTACTGGCCGGCATGACCGCCGTAGCCGATCCGCTTCTTCGCGTCCTGCTTGATGTTCAACGCGCCCTTCTGGACCACCGGCCGGATCTCTCGGGGAAGGATCGTGACGGCCTGGTCGATCTGGGCCGCGAGCTTGCCGACGTCGCTGGTATCGATGCGCAGCTCGTCCACGATGGCCTCCTCAGCTGGTGCGCTCGACAACGCCGATCCGGCGGGCGGTCTTCTCGGTGCCGTGGGCGAGGTCGCGGATGGTGAAGACCCGGCCCGGCAGGTCCGGATCCGATCGGGACGCGGTGATCAGCACCTCGTCCTCCGGCTCCAGGCCGACCACGCTCATCGGCAGGTGGACCTCCAGGCGCACCATCAGCAGCCGCGCCTCGCCGGCGATCTCCTCCTGCGCCTGGACGTCGCGGTGCTGCACCCGGCACTTCCCGGAGTACAGCTGCGTCCAGGTCTCCGCTACGGCGCCCCACTCGTCGGAGGCCTCGCCGGTTCGGCGCCGGATCACGCAGGTGTCCAGCATCCCGGCCTCGGCGGCGACCCGGCCGGCAGCGAGCACGTCGTCCCGGTTCACCAGCGCCGCCACGGTCCGCGGTCCGGTCGGCCGGTGGGGCGGATGGTGAACGCGCCGCTCGGCCGGTCATCGCCGAGCGCCCGATCGATCGCGGCGCGGTCGTCGTCGGTCAGCTCGGCCGCCTGCAGGGTCTCCGTGGCCCACGTGTCGGTCTGGGTGTAGTCGTCGATCTGGCGGCTGGTGGACCGCAGGCCGGCGGCATTGCGGACCATCCGTCGCGCCAGGTCCAGCGCGACTCGCTTCAGCGGCGCCAGCGACGGCAGTGCGTCGAACCGGGCCGGGCCGACGTAGCCGCGGATCTCCGTGGTCACTAGCTCCAGCACCAGTTGGCCGGTGGCCGCCGGGACCGCGGTCTGCACCCAGGCGTCCAGCTCCGGCAGCGTGAACAGCACCGGAACACCGGTCACCGTCGATGCGGTGACCGTGGCCAGCGCCGACTGGTTACCGGCCGCGTCCCGGGCCCGGACGCCGAGCACGTACGAGGCGCCCGCGACCAAGCCGCTGAACGTGTGGCTGAGCGCGTTGATCCCGCCCTGGACCAGCACGCCGTCGCGGTACACGTCGTACCCCGTGACGCCGGTGTCGTCGGTCGCCGCCGACCAGGTCAGCGCGATCTGGGTCTGCCCGGCGGTGGCCTGGAGGCCGGACGGCGCCGCCGGGGCGGAGACGTCCGGGAAGCCGTACGCGGCCAGTGTGACCGGGGTCGGCATCTCCAGCCCGGCCGGGAACGGGTACGCGGGCGGCACGGCGCCCAGGTCGGCGAGCAGGTTAGTCAGGGCCTGCTGGAGCGTCGGGCTCTCCGCGGTGCCGGCCCGGTCGTGGACCGCGTCCAGGCCCCAGGAGTACTGCACGGTGCCGGTCGCGAACACCGCGGCGCCGGACGGCGCACGGTAGGCGGTCATCGCGTGCACGTAGGTGCCGCTGCCGTTGTACGAGTCGCCGTTGTCGTCGGCCAGTTGGCCGGTCACCGTGGCAGTCGCCTGCGACAACCGGATCAGGCCGGCCGGACGCTCGGTGCTCGACGTGTCCGCAGGCTCGTCGGCCTCGAAGCCCACGACCCCCACCGGCGAGGTCCAGGTCTGCGAGCCGGTCAGCGCGGCCACCGGCGTCGAGCGCCACAGCGGCAGGGCGGCTTGCGCCGCGGTCGCGACCAGCGACCGAGCGGCGATGCCGTTGAGGCGGAACCGCTGGCCGGTCAGGAACGAGGCCGGGCGCCGGTCGTTGTTGAAGCTGCGGGTGTCCTGCCAGGTTCCGCTGTAGAGGCCGGTCGGGTTCAGGGCCGCGTCGTGGGTGTCCTTCCAGCAGCTGAACGAGCGCCGGTCGGCGGCGAAGCGGATCCGCCAGAACGCCTCATTGGCGCTGAGGAAGAGCAGGTTGGACTGGTTACCGGCCGCGTCCCGGGCGCCGACGAACGCGTCGCGCATCCCCGCTGACCAGTACTCGTCGTGGCCGGAGCTGATGACCGCCTGCCGACCGAGCAGCAGCGTCGGGTCCGCGTCCACCATCGCGCAGGTCAGGTAGTCGACGTCGTAGCCGAGCCGCTCCAGCCAGCGGAGCAGCGGATACTCCGAGTTCATGAAGTGCGTCTGCGGGTAGTACAGCCGGGTCAGCAGCGGTCGGTCGTAGCTGACCGCCTTCGCGCGCAGACTCTTATCCGCGGTGAACCCGGAGCTGCCGCCCTGCCCGTAGAGGCTCTTGCCGTTGTGGATGTCGGCCGGGTTGGCGCCGGCGTGGTTGTACGCCTGCCAGGTCGAGTCCGACAGCTTGACCGCGATCTTCGCCTTGCGCGTCGGGTCGGTGACCACGAACGGCCCGATGTGCGCGCGGGCGCTCGGCAGGTCGGCCCGAGCGATCGTGATGATGTAGACGCCGGGGGTGGCGTCGGCCGGCACGCTCCAGCTGCCGTTGACCGTCCAGTTCCCGCAGGACGCCATGCCCGTCGTCGGGTCGACGGTGCCCGCCGGCTGCGTGGTCTGCGGGCCGCCCAGGGTGCCGACCTGGCGCGCGCCGCGGGAGCCGTACCAGCCGAGCCGGTACACGACGCCAGTCCACGCCGAGTTCGGCGAGTGGATCTTCAGGTCGATGCCTGTACCGCGGGCGACGCTCATCGAGGTGGCGTATCCGAAGATCGTCGGGTCGATGCCGCTGACGTCCCAGGTGGCCTTGTCGACGCCGGTCTGCCGGTTCTCCGCCTCGACCGCGGTCTCGGCGGCCGGCGCGGGCGTAAGGTTCGCCGGCTCCAGCGCAAAGACGGCGACCATGGCCGGGTTGATCGGCACGCCGGTGATGCTGACCGTGGTGGTGCCGGCGGGGACCACCGCGGTGGCGATGGCGAGGCGCACCGGCTCGGCACCGTTCGCCGGTCCCTGCACGACGTCCTCGACGGTGAATCCGGGGATCGTCGGCGTCCAGGCCGAACCGTCGTTGCTGGTTGCCACCGCCACGTAGACCCGGCAGTTCGGCACCGTGGTGACGATCGGCGCCAGGTCGATCGAGCTGACGCCGGACGGGTTGCCGTATACCGCCAGCGTCCCGGCGTGCACCGCGCCCAGGTCGTCGCGGCTCTCCACCCAGCCGGCCAGGGTCCGCGGCGCTGTACTGGCCGACGGCTCCCGAACCCAGGTGATCGAGGTCTCGCCGCCGGTCGCGGTCAGAGTGGCGACCGAGAGGTCACCCAGCGCCGGATCGCTGGCCTCAGCGATCTCCGTCCACGCGCCGGACGGATCGACGCTGGCCGGGGCGACGCCGAACGCGACGAGCTTGCGCCCGGCGGTCGCTGCGGAGGGGAAGGTCGCGGTGTGCGTGGCCGAGCTGGCCGATGCCGCGTAGGTGGTCTTCCAGTCGCGCGACACCGCAACCCCCTTCGTGATGCTGGATCCGGGCCGGCCGGAGTGACGAGACGCAGGAGGAATCCCAGGCGGCCCGGCCGGCCCGGACGGTTACTTGGTGGGCTTGCCCGCGGCGTCGAGCGCGGCGATCACGTCCTCGCGGGACGCGCCGTCGGCGACCTCGACGTCCACGGAGCGGGCGTAGGCGCGCCACTCCGGAGCGCCGGAACCCGGTCCGGAACGCGGCGGCAGCTTCGGCCCGCCCTGCTGGGTCGCGTCGAGCTCCGTCGGGCTGCTGGAGTTGCCCTGCTGCGCCGCCTCCAGTTCCGCAATCCGGGCACGGAGCGCATCCACCTCGGTGGTATCCGAGGCCGACTTGCGCGCCGTCCCCGGCCCGCGGCCGACGGCCTCCCCGAGCCCGGCCGAGGACGGCTCGTCGAGCAGGTGGTCACCCACCAGGCCAGCGGCCCAGTCGGGAAGAGGTCCCCCCTCGGCGAGCAGGACCGGCGAGCCGGTGTCCGGGTGCACGACGAGGGTGTTCGCGGTCAGCTTCGCCATGATCAGAGCACCTTCACGCTCATGATGAGGTCCGGGTCGGTGACCACGGGCATCGCGATGCCGGAAACGAGGGTGCCGGTGTGGACCGGGTTCTCCGACTCCATGGCGACCGCGACCAGCCCCGGCGCGTTCTCCTCGCCGAGGGCCTGGGCGCGGACGAGCTTCTTCGCCTCCTCGGTGGTGCCCCACTGGGTCTGCCCGACGGCCTGGCCGCCCTGACTGGGCATCTCCGGCAGGATCACGATCCGGTCGTCCGGGATCTGCCGGGTCATCACGCCGTTGTGGTTCGGCACCGCAGTGTCGTCCACGATCAGGCGCGGCAGCTCCCGGTCGGCGAACAGCTGCCGCAGCTGCGCCGTGCCGATCGACGGCGGAGCGCCGAGCAGCGAGCCGAGCAGGTTCCGGAAGTCCGGATCCTTGAGCAGCACGTTCTTGATCCGCGTGCTCATGATGACCACGCCCGGCATGACCTCGGAGCCCGTCGTGGTCTTGTAGGTCGTCGTCAGCGCGTCCAGCTGGCCGAAGACGTCCGGCGTGGAGGCGTTCCACAGCGTGGAGGCCGTGATGAAGTTCTGCGCCGGCAGACCGAAGTCCACGGAGCCCAGCTGCAGCCGGTTCTCCGGCGCCGACTGCGTACCGACGGTCACCTTGCCCGACCAGATCGCCTCACCCTGCGCCAGCATGATGCGCTGCAGCGCGCCGCGAGTCAGGGTGAGCAGGTCCTGGTCGAAGACCTGCGCGATGGCGTCCTCGTCGCCGGCGGCGCGGGCCGCGTCGAGCAGCTGCGACTCCTCCTCCAGCAGCCACAGAATGCCGGACAGCGGCAGCATCCGGCCGGACACCTCGTTCACCTCACCGCGGTCCAGCGGCACCGCCGGGGTGTTCCACGGCCGGAACGGGATCGCTCGGCGCAGCGACCGGGCGGACCGGCGGAACAGGTACCGGTGGTCGCGACGGGTCACGGCCGGGAGCCAGTTCTGCAGGATGCCGGCCGGGAACGGGATCTGGCGGGCGGCGACCGTCAGTTCCTCGGGATCGGTCAGCTCAAGAGCCATGGTCGCCATGCTCAGGCACCCACCTTGTCGATGTAGATGTTCGGGGACAGCTCGGCGGCGGCCTGGGCGTCGAAGCCGCTGTTAGCCGGCAGCAGGTCGCTGTAGACGCGGCCGCGGTAGTAGAGGGCGGCGTCGACGTGCCGGCCGGCGCGGACCTGCTTGTCGTCGAGCAGGAAGCCCTTGGCGGTCTCGCTGCCGCCAGCGCCGAGGTCGGTGCCACCGCCGGTGGCGGTCGCGACGGTCACGGCCGGGGTGGTGCCGCCGGTCAGCGACGCGCCGGACGCCGTCATCTGGGCGACGTTCGTGTTCGCCAGAGTCCCCTGGAAGGTAACCGTGATCGGGGTACCCGGGTGCGGGCCTCCGCTGGTGGCCACGTTGCCGGCACCGATGGTCGACAGCGCCTCGAGGGCGGTGCGTACCTGTGCGGCGGTCGCGTTGTACGGGATGCCCGCGGTGGTCTGGCCGCCGAAGGTCAGGGTGTAGGTGCCGCCGGTCGGTCCGCCGGTGACGGTGACGGTCTGCACCTCCTCGGCGCTGCCGCCGTACGGCACGTGCCGACCCGTGGCCGTGTTCAGCGCCAGGCAGGCGCCGGACGGGATGTTCCCGTCGGGGTAGACCGCGAGGACGGCGTCCGCGTCGAGGGTGATGGGTGCGCAGTCGACCGGGAACTCGCCGGCCCACGTCGGGCCGCCGGCACGCCGGATCGTCTTGGTCACCCCGAGATCGCTGTACATCAGATGGATCCCCTTCTGGGTGTGTGCCCCGACGCGGTACGTACGGGGTGGTTCAGGAGCTCGGCTTCGTGATGCCGAGCCGTTCGAGCCGCTTGGCGGCCCTGTCGTTGGCGGAGGGTCGGGCGGTGCCGCGGTTGCCCTGCGACTTGTCCGGCTTGAGCTGACGCTGCCGGGTGTCGGCCGCCTTCGAGGCGAGGTAGGGCTTGCGCTCGAGCAGATCCTCGAGCGCCTCGGTGATCGCGTCCGCGTCCACCTTGGTGCCGTCGAGGAAGTCCTCGGGGTCGCCTTCGCGCAGCAGCAACGCCGCCGCGTCGGCGGGGTCGGCGAACCGGCCGGATGCCTTGGCCTCGATCTTGTCGAGCAGCCGATCCCGGGCGATCTCGCGCTCGGCCTCAGCACGCGCCTCGCGCCGGATCTGCTCCGGGTCGGGGACGTCGCCGCCGTCGCTCTTCTTGCCCTTCAGTAGGTTGCGGACCTCGTCCGGCGTCTTCGCGCCGAACTCCCGCGCGAGCGCTGTCCAGCCGCGCAGCCCCTTGCGGGCCGCGTTGCGTTCGGCCTTCATGCGGTCGATGGCCTGCTTGCCGGCGTCGCCCAGCTCGTCATCGGCCTCGTCCTGATCGGCGCCTCCGTTCTCGGAGTCGTCGGCTTGGCCGTCGTCCTCGCCGCCCTCGTCGTCATCCGGGGCGCCGCCCTTGATGGGCCAGATCGGGGCGCCGTTGCGGCGCAAGGCCAGAGCGGTGAGGCCGGTGTACGGGTGGACGGGCAGGTCCGGGCCATGGACGGGCAGGTGGATCTTCATGCTGTGACTCCGTTGCGGGGTCGGTCCTGACGCCTTGCGCGCCGGGAGGTCAGATGAGGTAGCCGAAGCGCCGGAGAAGTCGCACCGCTTCCTGCCGGTCATTCCCGGCGATCTGCAGGATCGTCTCCGGCATCAGCCGCGGCGCCCGGGCAGACCGATACCGCCGCCCCTTGCCGCGGACGCCGTCGGTCCGGGCGCCGAGCCGCACGCCGGCCAAGCCGCGAGTGGTGGTGCCCTCGCTGGTGACGTACACCTGCTGGCCGAACAGCTCGACGCTCTGCAGGCGGCCGCGGGCGAGGCCGCCGCGCAGCGTCCGCGCCTCCTCGGCGGTGATCCGGGCGCCCGCCGGCGTCAGGCCGACCGCGCCGCGGCGCGCGTTGACGACCTGGCCGATGTCAGCTCCGAGCCGGATCGCCTCAGCGCCGGACCGGGTAAATACGCGGTCCTGCTCCTGTCGCGACAGCGAGGCGAAGAAGACCTTCGGGTCGGTGCGCTCGTCGCCGACGGTGCTCTCACGTCCGGGAATGTGGATGCAGTCGCCCCGGGTCTACAACGCGGGTGTCTGTCGAAACCCGCGTTGGAGGCGTACCACCTCCCCGCCAGAATCGCGCACCGCGAGCAGGACCGGCCGACCAGCATCCGCACGTACCCGGTGGCACCCGGCCGGGCCGTCATGGCGACCTGGTCGGCGATCCGGCCCGCGTCGGAGATCTGCGTGCGCACGATCATGTCCAGCGCCGCCTGGCCGCCGGCGAGCGCCCGGTCCAGGGGGGCGCCGCGCTGCAGCCCGGTCAGCGCGGTCACGACCGGCCGGTAAAGCAGGCTGTCGAGCGGCCGCCCGTCCGAGGCGACGCCGCTCAGCGCCTGCGGGACCAGCTCGGCCGCGGGCTCCGGGTCCAGGCCCTGGGCGACGAGCGCGTCGGTCAGGTACTGGTCGGCGCGGCCAGCCACCGCGCGCTGGGCGCCGGTGACCAGCACCAGCAGCCGGGCCATCTGGGCAATCCACGATTCGGCGATCCGGGTCGGGTCGACCGCCCGCCACGCCCTGCGCGCCTCGTCCGCCACGGCGACCGCGAGGCGGCGGCGGGTGCGGGCGTGCTCGGCGGCCAGCTCAGCCGGCGACGACATCGTCGAGGGCCGGGTCCGTTCCGGCCGGATCCTGCTGCGGCGGGGCCAGGCCGGCGGCGATCTCGCGGACCGGGTCCTGCGCCAGCTCCGCCTCCCGCATGGCCCGCAGCTTCCGGCGGCGCACCGCCGAGTAGCCCATGTCCTCCCAGGCTGCCTCGACCGGCAGGATGCCCGCCTGGACGAGCTTGACCGCCGCGTCCGCCGCGGCCGCCTTCGTCGGGGTCGCCGGGTCGCGCCACAGTGTCTCCAGCTGGGCGAGGTCGGGGTTCCAGTCTCCGTCGATGATCCGGCGGACCAGGCGCATCACTCGCTCCCAGGAGCCGCCGGCGCCGCGCTGGAACCGCTCGCAGGTCTTGATCAGCCGGGACTCGTCGGCGCGGATCCCCTCGGCGCTCGGCGGGTTGGTGGTGCTCTGGCCGAGGTAGCGCATCGGAAGGCCGGTCACGCCGGCCACCAGCGAGGCGTAGTGGTCGACGATGGTCTTGAAGTTGCTCAGGTCCGCAGCGGTGAACTGTCCGGCCTTCGCGTCCTTGTTCGCCAGGGCCCAGATCGCCCCGAAGTAGGACTCCCAGGTCGTCAGCTGCTCCTTCGTGCGCGGGTCTTTGAAGTCGGTGGCGCTCGCCCCGACTACCCACCGCTGCGGGATCGCCATGACCTCCGTCGCGACCTGCGCATTGGTGAGCGCGCGGGCCGCCGCGTCGGTCAACGAGATGACCCGGTGCATCTGCGAGCGGCCCTCACGGCGGGACAGTCGCGGCCGGTTGACCAGCGGCACGACGGGCACCACGCCCAGGCTGTGCTCGTCGCGTTCCACCTCGACCCAGCGGGCCGACTGCCGCTCCAGCCACACCGTCGCGTGCGGCTGGTAGAGGGTGCCTCGCAGCGTCGGCCCGTCGCGGTACAGCTTCGCCGCGGCCGACACGCGCCGGGTACGCGGCGAACGCTCCACCGCCACCTCGTCCGAGGACTCCACTGTGATCAGCGGGATGGCCGGATCCCGGTCGGCGTCACCGCCGCCCGCCGCCGGGCTGTCCGGCGTCTCCTCGTCAGCGCCGCCGACGATTACGAACGCGTCGCGGCGGACCAGCGTCTCCAGGTGGCCGATCTGGGATTCCTCGTCCAGGTCGTTGGCCTGCCACACCTGCCACAGGTCCTCGTCGGCCTCGTCCGATCCGGGCAGCCGGAAGCCCTCGAGGTCGATGCGCTCCTCGATGGCGTCCACGTAGGTGCCCGGCCACGCCACGATCGTCAGGAACTGGCGCAGCTCCGGCGGGATGGCCAGGCCGAGCTGCTCGACGCGCTGCTCGCCGTCGTAGTAGGCGTCCAGGATCTTGTTCTGGCGAACCACCCGGGGCAGGTTCGCCGTGAGCCGGCCGAACAGTTCCCGCTCCTCGTCGGAGAGAGCCACGCAGTCCTCCCCTCAGCGGAATACGAGCACGGTGCTGTCGACAGGCTGGGCGGACTTCCAGAGATCGGCCGCGGTGACGTCACCGGCGGCCTCGTTGCACAGCGCGCTGCTCATCGCAGCGTCGATCTTCTGCTGCTGCGACGGCTTGCCGAGGATGTACCGCTGGCCGGACCGGGCCAGCTTCCGCGCGTTGCGGACGTGCGTGGCGACGACCTGGTCGCCGTCGTGGACGAACGTCGTGCCGTCCTTGACCACGTCGGTGTGCAGCCGCAGCAGCGCGGCGTGCATCTGCGTGGTCCGGTAGGTCTCCCACCGGATGAACACCTTCTCGCCGTACCGCTCGGCCAGCTCGTCGATCTCGGTCTTCCAGTCCGGCGGGTCCAGGTAGGCGCGCACCAGCTGGTAGGTCTCGACGATCTCGTCCCAGGCGGCCCGCACCTCCCGGCGCGGCACCTGGCCGCCGTGCTGCGCCGGATTCCAGATCGTCGGCCGGCGGTCCGGACCGTACCGGGGCGTGAACTGGAAGCCGTCCTCGGTCTGCAGCCGGATCGCGGACCAGTCGTCGGTGTCGGATCCGTCGAACCCGGCCACCACCGGCGTCCCGGCCGGGACGACGCGCAGCGGCTCACCCGGGTGCAGCTTCTGCCACGACCGGGCGTCCCAGCGGTCGCCGTCCAGCCACTGGCCCTGGCCGTAGACCATCCGGTTGCCGAAGAACCGCTCCGCCTGCTCCGGGTCCTTCTCCGCGAGCTCGGCCGCCTCGGCGTCGATGCTGTCGATGTTGTTGTGCGGGTAGGGCGCGTAGTTGTACGCGTGGATCTTCCGGCGCTCGCGCCGATTCCGGTACGACAAGTTCGCCGGCGGCGGCTCGTAAAACCGGAAGATGTCACGGGCCTCGGACTCGAACGTCCGCTGCGCCACGCTGTCCTGCGCCGGGTCGAACGGGTTCGTCGTCTCCAGCGACCGGCCGCCCATGCCGGCGGCCCCGCGGCGCTGCGTCTCGGCGACGTTGCGCAGCTTGTTGCTGTCGTTGTAGAGGCCGGTCTCGTCCTGCATGGCGAACGTGACCGGGTTGCCGAGCTTCGACAGCGCGCCGACGGTGACCGTGTCGATCTCGCCCTCGGCACCGATGCGGACCATGCCCTCGCCGGCCCGCATCAGGTCGCTGAGCGGGCCGAGCCGGATCATCGCCTTGACGTGCCGGAAGATGTTGTCGGTCTGCTTCTCCGACGTCGCGGTGATCTGGATCAGCGGGGTCGGCCAGCGCATGCCTCTCGGCTCGCCCGGCTCGTAGTGGTAGACCCAGCCGCAGCCGCAGTCGTTGTCCTCGCACCGGTAGACGTCGCCGGGCTCGGCCCAGCCGGCGAAGAGCACCGGCCCACCGCCCTCGGCGAGGCAAATCCCGGCACCCCAGGGCCCCTTCCCGATCTTCTGCGGCCCGATGATCTGCGAGCGCCGGTTGTGGAACGCCGGCGCCAGGATCGGCTCCTCCGGCACCCACAGGGCGTCCGGCTTGACCCGGTAGTGGTTGAGGGTCCACCACAGCTGCACGTCGTACAGCCGCATCGGGCCGCCGCGGCCGAACCGGTCCGGCTGCGGGCAGTGCCGCTCGATCCAGTCCGGGACGATCCACAGCGTTGGGAAGTCGACGACGTAGTGCCGGTCAGCTGCCATCGGACGGAACGGCTCTCAGGAGCCGGCCACGAGCCGAGCTGGCGGCCGGCGCCGAGCCGTCAGTGCCGGTCGGCACCTGCGGCTGCTTGACCGGCGCGGCCTGCTGTGAGCCGATCTGCCACCGGTTGCGCAGCAGGCCGGGAATCGTCAGGCCCAGGCCCTCGGCGAGCCGCAACACGTGGTTGCCGAGCGATGCGGTCGCGCCCGGCTGCTCGACCTCAACCAGGCGACGCACGTAGATCGCAACCTCCACCTGCTGGCCGAGGACCTCCCACTGGGTGGCCTGCGGCGTCTTCCACAGCCGAGTCCAGTGCCAGGACTCCCGGTTGCCCGCCGGGGTCAGCGGCCAGTCCGGCGCCGGCCCGGGACGTCCGGTGGCCGGCAGAACCTTCCAGCCGGCGACGTCGTTCCGCTCGTTGCGCAGTGCGTTCGGGTCCGGCGGCGGCCCCGAGTGTGCGTGGCCTCCGCGGCCCATCAGTCGGTGGTTCCGTCGAGCGGCTCGACCCAGATCACCAGCGGCCCGAGCTGGGCGCTGAAGACGCGGCCGGGCCGCAGGTTGCCCCATCGCAGCAGGAACCCGAGCGCTCGCCAGTCGAGCGAGGGGCGGACCTCGTACCCGCCGATCCGGCGAACCCGCAGGGCCGTGCGAACGATGCGGTCGAACATGGTGGATCACTCCCTCGGCCGCCTTGCGCGGCGTCGGCGGCCATCACCTTGCGTGACGGCCCAAGACTCTTTGACCTGGCAAACCGGACGGAGCCCTCTCCAGCGGTTCTGCAGGTCAGGCCCCTTGGGGGTGGCCCCCCACCCCTTGTCACTCAGCGTGTCGGCGACCAGGGCAGCGCCAGTCCGTCGCCTGCCGTCCGGGGCACGATGTGCAGGTGCAGGTGCGGGATGGTCTGCGTCGCTTCGGGTCCTGCGCTCGTGATGACGTTGCAGGGCGGCGCGGCCAGCTCTGCTGCGGCGCGCATGGCGATGGCCGAGACGTCCGGGTCTTCGGTCACGTCGGTCACGTGTTGGTTCGGGATGACGAGCACGTGCCCTTCGATCACTGGGTTGAGCGGCACGATGGCGATGGCGTCTGCCCAGCGGCGCACGATGGTGGCTGGCTCGCTGCCGGCCACGATGGCGCAGAAGACGCAGCCCATGCCTCAGTCCTCGTCGTCGTGCTGGTATCCGCCAGTACGGATGACGGCGTCGGCAGCGCTGACCAGTCCGAGCTGGTCGAGCCAACTCATGCCCTCGCTGTCCTCGATGACGAGGACCACCTGGCCGTCGGCCTTGACGACCTTGGCGAGCACGAGGGCTGAGACGACGAGGTCACGGTCCTCAAGATCGAGGGTGATGCCGAGCCCGTCGAGGATGGGACCTGCTGGCTGGTCAGGCATGCGCTCAACCTCCGTGTGCTGCTCGTCCGCCCTCGCTGGCGTTGCACGATGCGTGCCCTGGCCCGAGGTGCTGGCCGGTCTCACGGTCGTGGCACAGGTGCCATGCCTGGCCGGGCAGGATGCGGCGGATGGGCATCAGGCACACCACCTCGTGGCAGTCCACCTCGCCCCGTTCGACACGCGGTGCCCAGTCGGCCCGCAGCCTGCCGTGTGCTGCGTCGTACCCGCGCTGCTGCTTCGTGCCTCGTGCCCGCTCGCGCTGCGCCTGGTGGTCGTCGCAGCGCCTGGCCGCCTGGACCTCAGGGCATCCGGGTTCAGCGCACACGTGCTGCCTGGGCATGGCGTCCTCCGTGGTGTGGGGCGCGCTCTGCCACCCAGTGCGCGCCCCGTTCCCCCACCGATCCGGACGCAGCCGGAGTCTGGATACGACGAAGGCCCTGCTGTTGGGCGGGGCCTTGTGTCGAGCTTTGGGCGGACTGGATCCGCATGCAGATCATGGATGCAGACCGGCCGCGTTGTCAACTGTTGCTGACGGGAGACCATTCCTGGCGGTAGTCCGGGTGGCCGGCGTAGGGCAGGGCGAGCAGGCGCAGCAGCGGCTCGCGTGGGTCGGGGCCGATCGGGCGTGCTGGGTTCCAGGTGCCGGGTCGGTGGCCGTGAGGGGCTGAGATCTGCTGGCGCGTCGGCCGCTTCAGCGCGACTATGGCCGCGCCACCCGCTCGTCCTCGTCGAGCCGGGCGCGCAGGAAGGTGATCAGGTCATCCACGCTCGTCGCCTTCTTCTCCCGGAAGCAGGTTCCGCACGTCCGACCAGCGCGAGTACCGCTGGCCATGCTCGTCGGTCGGTGCGTCCCACGGCAGGCCGTCTGGCGCCAGACCCAGCAGCGCGGGGCCGCGCACGATGGCACCCCGAAGCGCGGCCCCAACTTCCCAGGCCCCCTCCAGCGCCTCATCGCTGGTGACGCCGAACCGCCTCAGGTCGTCCACGGCGCTCACCCCCGGTCCCAGATCGCCAGGCCGGTGAAGATCAGCGCGACCGCCCCAGCCCCGACTACGCCATTGATCGCGGTCGGGTTGCCACCGAGCATGGCAAGCGCGGCAGCGCCGCACAGCAGCCAGGCCAGCAGCGCGACCGGCACATCAAAGGCCCTCATCTGCTCATGCTCCCATCTCGACGTCGCTCATCGCCCGCACGTCGGGCACTTGGGCCGCAGCCACTCAGCGATGTCGGCGCTGGGCTGCACGACCAGCGGCACGGTCACGACCTCAGTCAGCGGCTCGAACGGTTCGGCCGGGTCCATCATGGGCGTGCCGGTCAGCTCCCTGAAGACCACGCGCCGGAACGTCAGCCGGCCGTCGGCGATGCTGGCCTGCGGGTCCTGCCGGAGCCGGCCCGGGTCGACCCCGTTGGCCCTGAACCAGTCGCACACCTCGCGCCGGAAGTCGTCATCGGTCTCGGGGTGCCGCATCTCGTCACGCTCCCATCTCGGCGGCCTGCGCCGCTTCTCGCCGGGCCCGCTTGGCCCGCTCGGTCTCCCGCCTCGCCGCGTCGGCCGCGGCCAAGTCCAGCACGTCGCCGACGTAGTGCAGCCGCGGCCCGCGCGCGGCCAGCTCGGCCCGGATCTCTGCCTCGCGTACGGCCCGCTGCTCGTCGTCCAGGCCGTCGCCGACGGTCGGTTCGGTCCAGGGCTCGATCGCGCCGTCGTCGGTGCGCCAGTAGCTGGCGAGCGCGGGCTGGCCGGTGTCGGGCCGGATGCGGGTCGCCCAGGATCGGATGGTCTTGACGTTGACGCCGTACGCCTCGGCGATGTGGGCGGGCCGGTAGGGGTGTTCGCGCACTTCGCCGTCGAGGTAGGCGCGCCGCTCGTCCTGGTTGA
The DNA here is from genome assembly GCF_016862395.1 of Actinoplanes siamensis. GTDB lineage: Bacteria > Actinomycetota > Actinomycetes > Mycobacteriales > Micromonosporaceae > Actinoplanes > Actinoplanes siamensis. The sequence goes on from NZ_BOMW01000066.1 coordinate 32,189, forward strand.
CCTGGTGGCCGCACGCGCGGCAGGTACCGGTGGGTGCGCCGGGCCAGCCGTAGACGTTGCCGGGGCAGGGCTTGTGCTGGCCGCAGTCGTGGTCGCCGATTCCGCGCTCCGGGCAGTCTTCGGGGTCCACGATGGCGCCGCAGGGGCCGAGGTACTTCGGCTCGCCGCGGCCGTCCACGATCGACCGGATCTGGCGGGCGCAGCCGGCGATCTCCGCGTAGACGCCTGCCGCGTACGCCCCGCCTTGATCATCAAGGGCGTGGCGAACCCATCGCACTTGGCCGGACAGCCACGAACAGACGTGGGCTAGGGGGTCGGGAACTCCGCGCCCCCGTTCGTCGGCAGAGGCGATCTGAAGGCCCCGGGCGTCGGCGATCTCCCGGGCGAGGGTCGTGAGCCGGTTCTGGATCTCGTCGAGCGCGTCGGTGGCGCCGTCGTTGAGCGGCGGCCGCGAGCCGGGCTTGCCGGCCGGCGCGCCTCCGGTGCCGCGCCGGACGAGGCCGGCGGCGACGGCCCGGGCGTCGGGTGCCAGCTCGGCGATCAGCGCGAGCCGGTCGACGGTCCGGCCCTCGCACACGTCGCAGGTGTAGCCCTCGTGGGCGGTGCGGGGCAGGCAGCCGCGGCAGTGGTCCTGGTCGCAATCGGGCAGGTGCCGGTCGCGGATGCGGCAGCCGGCGATCAGGCAGAGTTGGGTCATGCCGGCCGCCCCATGGCCTTGGCGATCAGGTCGAAGAGCGTCGAGAACGGGGTCGGGATGATCACGCGGATCCGGTGGGCGCGGCGTTCGTCGATGATCGCGGCGACCCGGCGGCAGTGCTCGCAGCAGCTGCTGGCGCCGCCGCGCCGGGGCAGCAGGGCGAGGTCGTAGCCGGCGAAGTCGCCGATGGCGGCCAGGTCGTCGATGCCGAGGCCGACGCCGCGTTCGCGGTCGTAGACCCGCTCCGGGGTGATGTGGAGCTGCTCGGCGAGCTGGGCGGCGGTGACGCCGGCGTCGGCGCGGAAGCGGCGGTAGGCGTTCCGGGCGTCGTGTGTGTGGCGGATCAGGATCACGAGGCCCTCCGGGTGGGGAACGGGATGACGGTGGCGAGCTGTTCGCGTTCGGGTGCCGGGTCGGCCGCGGGGGCGCCGCGGCGGCAGAGCGCGCATTCGGGCGTGCCGTCGTCGCGGCGGCCGCCCCCGAGCCCGTGAACGCATCGATCTGGCCGAGTGGAGGAAACGGGGTTCGTCGCTTCGCCGTTCGCGCGCGAATGGGTGACGGCCGCTTCTAGGTCTCCATCGTCAGTTAGCGGGGAGGTGAGTTCTTCCGGGTAGGTGTTTAGGGAAGGTGGGCGCTCATCCATGGGTGAGCGCTGATCGTGCTCCAGATGAGCGCTGATCGACGTTTTCAGCGCTCGCCCTGGGTGAGCGCTGATCGTTTCGGCGTCCTCCGGATCAGCGCTCACCTTGGATGAGCGCTGATCCGAGTTATCCACAGGCTGTGTCACCTCATCAGCGCTCACTCTGGATGAGCGCTGATCGGGCTCACCAGCGCTCACCTTGGATGAGCGCTGATCGACGCGGGCGCGGGCCTCTCGGGCGCGAGCGCCGGCCCGATTCGCGTCCCGGATCTCGTCGCGGGCGGCGTCGTACGTGGCCGGGTCGACGACCTCCACGTGTTCGAGAATGTCCGGCCCGAGGATCAGCCGGTACTCGTCGGAGAGGCGCTTGCGGCGGTTGCCGGGACGCACCAGCTCGATGAGGCCGACGTCGCGCAGCCACTTCAGGTAGCGCCTCGCGGTGGACTGCGAGCCGCCGAGGTCGAGAGCCAGGCGGGCGACGCCGCAGTGGATGCCGGTGCCGTCCGCGTCGGCGTAGGAGCTGACGATGAGCGCGCTCAGCTTGTGCTTGTCGCTGATCCTGGCGCGGCGGACCAGCGCGTTCCAGGCCCCCACGGTCACGCCGAGGTCGTGGGCGTTCGTTGTCACGGGCTACCTCTGGTTCAGGGTTGAGCTGGGTGGGGTGAGGCAGGTCCGCGTCAGCCGTACGACGGGTAGACGAGCCATTTCGGGCCGTCCTGGGTGGGCGTGATGCCGAGTGCGGTCAGGGCGTCGCGCAGCTTGGCGTCCCAGCCTTCGGCGGCGGGCCGGCGCTGCATCTCGGCGGAGTCGAGCGCCATCACCTGGGACCACTCCACCGACTGCTCGGACCCCTTCGCGATCAGGACCCAGCCGCAGTGGTCGTAGTGGCCGCTGGTGTCCAGTTCGACACCGCAGCGCTTCTCGGCGTCGCGCTTGCGGTCGTAGTAGCCGGCCTTTGCGGCCGCCGGCGTCCACTCCTCAGCGAACCCGGCCGAGGCGAGCAGGATCTTCTCGGCCTCGCTGCCGAAGTCGTCGACCTCGCTGTCGTCGTCGGGGAACCACGGCAGCTTCGGTGAGCCGTACTCGTCGCGCTCGGCGGCCTTGAAGTCCTCGGCGCCGCCGAGGTCGTAGCCGTAGGCAAGGTGCGCGCGGGGGCTCATTCCCATTACTTCGCTCCGATCTGGTTGGTCCGCTTCTTCGCCAGCCGTGGGCCGTACGCGACGACCTCGTGCCGGCCGGGGCCCGCGCACACCGCCGGGTAGGCGTCGCGCGGGCCGACCTTGTAGGGCTCGCCGGGGTGCAGCGGCTGACCGCAGTGGCACCGGCCGACGTGCTGTTTCGTGTCGCGGTGGTGCGTCCAGGCCTTGGCGTCGACGGCGCCGTCCGCGGTCTTGAGCCGCGACCAGATGCCGGTGTGGCTGGCCGGGCGCGGCGGGCCCGGGATGAGCGGCTCCTGGGTCACGGCCGCCTCACCAACGTCGGGTCGCAGTGGAGGTCCGGCCGGCTGCAGCAGACCGTGAAGCCGCCGAGGCGCGGGTGCTCGACCTCGCCGGAGGTGGGGCAGAAGTACGGCAGCCAGCCCTTCGCCCGGAAGCGCGCCCGGATCCGCAGCGAGATCAGGGCCTTGTCCGGGGCGGTCCAGCCGTGCCAGCCGATGCCCACGATCCAGCGCTGGCCGTGGCCGCGTTGCGGGATACCGCACCAGGCGCAGGACTCCGCGGTGATCATGGCGGCCATCAGAACGGGGCCTCGTCGTCGAAACCGCCGACGGCCTCACGACCCGCGTTCAGCCGCGCCCACCGTCGCCTCCACCGCCGGTTCGTCCATGCGATCCGGCGCTCTCGCCGCCGTTCCTGTCGGGGCGTCGGGCGGCACTCGGGGCAGTTGACCTCGCGGCCGGACGCGCCGGTCACGATGCCGCTGTCCTCGCAGTCCCAGCAGCAGTAGTCCGGCTCCTCGCGGGCCGGGATGCCGTCCTCGTCGTCGTACCAGTCGTCCTCGATCCAGTCGTGCTCGGCGCAGCAGTAGCTCACAGGTCACCTCCGGGCAGCACCAGGTAGACGCAGTCGCCGGGGAACGCCGCCGCGCGCAGCCGTTCCGTGTACGGCGAGATCACCGGCACGGCGAGCCAGACGTACGGCGACCTGCAGCGACGGGCGAGGCGGTGGCGCAGACTCCTGGTCAAGGCGGATCGGCCAACCAGCACCCGGTCGGCTTCGGCCGCACAGCCGCCTGCCTGGAGGCAGCTGTCGCAGGGCTCAATGCCTCCGCACGGCAGGGGCTCGATCACCGCTCACCGCCGATCGGCAGGGCCTGCCGGACCGCAGCCGCGTCCCGGCGCCGCCGCAGGCAGGTCGGGCCGAGCCACACCGTGGCATCGCCGTCAGGCACCGCGGTGAGCTGCCGGGCGGACCGGCCGCAGTCCGCGCACCGGTGCGGGGCGGCCGCCGGTCGTCCGGCGAGCGCGGCGACCGCGGCCAGGCCGTCGAGATGCCGCGGCGGCATTGACCAGTTCGGCTCGCCGGTTGCCTCGACGTACGCCCGGATCATCTCGGAGGTCAGCTCGTTCACCGCCGCCTCCATCGGTCCGCGTCCGGGCAGGTCGTGAAGTGCGCCTCGCGCAGCGGCCCACCGAGCAGCGACGGCCCGGTCAGCACGGTGGCCACCGGCCCGACGAACAGGCCGGGCCGCTCGGCCAGCTCGACGTTGCCGTCCTCGGTCGGTTCGGCGTCGACGGGCATGGCCTTGCCGCCCCGGCTGGTGGCCCAGATGATCGGGGCGTTGCAGCTGCGGCAGGCGGTGATCTCGAAGCCCTCGGGCGTCCGGCCGGTCATCGCGCACCTGCCCGGTCGAGCCGTCGGGTGAGCCAGTGGACCAGCGCGCCAACGCAGATGACGCCCAACGGCACCCGCAGCCACCACGGGATCAGGTGCTGCTCCATGGCGATGCGCCAGTACCAGCCGAAGCTGGTGGCGACGGCGATGAAGAGGCAGGCGAAGTGGTAGTTGCTGAGCTTCATCGCGGACCACCTCGCTCGGCTGCCCGGCCCGCGCGGAGCTTCCCGCAGTAGCAGCGGCCGTTCAGGATCGCGCCCTTCACGCACCCGGGCTTGGTTGGCGACCAGGGCCAGCGGCTGCCGCCGGAGAGGTTGTCGCGCTGCGCCCACCACTTCAGGTCGGCCCGGCACTGGCCGGGGATCCGGTCGAGCAGCCGGGCGAGGCGACGGCGCCAGCTACGCATCGGCAGTCACCACCCCGGCCAGGTCGACCGTCAGCCACTCGGTGGTGACGCGGCCCTGTCCATCGACCCACGCCCGGCACTGGCCGCCGCACCCGTTCGGGTCCTCCGGGGCGCGGATGCCGCACTCCACCAGCTCGTATCGGTCCATCGACGGACCCCAGGCGATGACGCCCTGGCCCAGGTGCTTGCAGTCGTGCGCGCACGGGCCGACCACCGGCGCTGGGCCTTCGCCCTTGAACCAGTGGATCTCGCCGGGGTGGTCAAGGTGCGGCTCAGCCACGGCCGCCTCCCTTCCGCTTAGCCGCCCGCCGGGCGGCGCGGTTCGCCGGCTGGGCGAGCGCGGCCTGCATCGCTGCGAGGTCGCCACGTGGGCCGTCGAGCCGCAGTGGCGCGGCGTCGCAGCCGGGCTCCCACCGCTGGCCGACCAGCCGCCACCGGCAGCCCTCGGCCGCGTCGGACAGGGTTACCGGCCTGCGGCACCGGCACGTCGCGCCGCGCAGTAGGCGCTCCGCCAGCGCAAGCGCCGCCCCGGTCGGCGACCGGTGGTCCTCCGCGGTGATCCGCGCGCCCCTGTACTGGACGTGCGCGTACCAGCCGGCCTCGTCGGCGGGAACGTCGTCGTGCAGGTAGCCGATCTCGAAGCTGGTCGCCCCGGCTCGGCCAGCCAGATCGGCGCAGGCGATCACGATGTCGTCGTTGACGTAGTCAGCCACGGTCATCACCGCCCGGGATCTGGATCCGCCAGGCGCCGGCTCCCGCCTGGACCACCCGGCCGTTGAACCGCTCGACCTCGTCGGTGGCCAGCTCCCGGGTGGTGCCCTTCGGGAAGCGGACGTTGATGAAGCCGGCGCCCTCTACCCAGGAGCCGATGAAGTCGTCGTCGTCCTCGTCGGTGATGAGCGCCAGGTGGTGCTCGTCGCGGGAGATGTCGCCGGCGAGCTGGTGGAAGGCGTGGGTCGCCATCATGAACCGATCAGCCACGGTGCTCACCCCCGAGAAGCACGCCGATGAGCAGGAGCAGGAGCACGAGCGCCGCCACGCCGACGATGCCGGGCACCTTTGCGGACCGCACCGCCTTGTCGGCGTAGTGCCGCGCCTGGCGCGCGTGGTAGGTGCCGAGGCGTGCGTGGTAGCGAGCGGCCTGGACGTGCGTGAGGCCCCAGGCCTGAACGTCGCCGCGCGAGTCGTTCGGATAGATGAGGAACTGCTCGGTCATCAAGATGTCGGTCGGCTCAGTCACGACCCACCGCCCAGCCTGGCCAGCAGCTTGTGCAGCCGGGTGACGTCGCTGGCGCGGAACGTGCGCAGCTCGTCGTCGTGGTCGACGTCGCACGAGCAGTTCCCGGCGCACCCCTCCTCGCGCTGGCAGCCCGGGTCCGCCGGGACGAGCACCACGTGCCCCTCCTCGCACTTCACGGTCCAGAACCCGAAGTCCGCCTCCTCGGGCGCGATCGGCGCCGGCGCGGCCAGGTCGCCGAGGTACAGCGGGCGGCTGCAGGTCCACGCCAGGTGCAGCGGCGACAGGCAGTCGGGCATCGGGCACAGCAGCGACGCGAAGTCGTCAGCCACGGCGCTCACCGCCCAGCTCCATGAGGTGCCAGACGAGCCGGCCGCTCGGCGTCACCGCCGTGCCGACGTGCACACCCTCGACGTCCGGATGGCCAGTGCCGTAGACCCGGAACGTGCGCGCGTCGGCGGGCTCGCCCGGGTTGTGGATGTGCCACACCTCGACGTAGTCCTCACTGCGGGTGGCGACGTGCACGATCGGGCCGGTCAGGTCGAGCACGTGCTGCCCGTCGTCGACCGGGATGGCGGAGCGGTAGATGGTGCGAGTTTCACCCACGGTGGGTCTCCTTGCGGACGTTCTGGAGGCGGCGGCGCCGCTCCCGCCGGGTCATCGCGACCCAGGACGAGAGCGGCACCTTGCACATGGCGGCGTTGAGCTGGACCCGCTCGGCGAGCCGGCGCTCGGTCCGGGAACTCACCACTTGGTCACCGGCACGTTGGACGGATCGACCGGCCGGGACGCCCCGTCGGTCTCGGCGCACGCGGCCTCCCATGCCTCGGCGTCGGCAAGCCGCATCCCGGCGTCCTCGCCGCCCGGCACCTGCAGGGCGGTCGCGGCGGCCAGCGCGAGCGTGGCGTGCGTCTGCGCGGCTGCGGCGAAGTAGTCCCGGTCCACCGACTTTGAGGCGGGCAGGTCGTCGGCCATTTCCAGAAGCGACTCGGCTTCGAGGTAGTGCTCTGGTCCTGTCACAGCCCGTTCCCTCTGATCAGTCGGACGAGGTGCTTCGAGAACCCCTCAACCCGGCGGAAGTAACTCGGTGGCATCCGCATCGGGTGCAGCAGGCCAGCGGCGCGACGTTGGTGCGCGACCAGGGCGTCGTTGCGGCCGACGTACGCCCGCCATGCCCGAGCGCGACGCGTCTTGCGCGCCCGGCTCATGGCGCCTGCCCCCAGCGGCAGCCCCAGCCGTCGGCCGCCAGCGGCGAACCGAACTGGTGCTCCTTCGTGCACAGCAGCCGGAGCTGCTCGCCGGGCGTCACCGTGGCGCACCGGCTGTCGTCGCAGCGCACGATCAGCCCGGTGTCGTAGGTGACCACCACGTATTGCGAGGCGGCGAGGAACCGCGTGTCGACGCTCTGCACGGTGCCGGTGGCGGGCTGGAGGCGGTGGTAGTCGCCGCCCCAGGGCCAGTAGCCGGCGCCGGATCCGATGAGGAGCCCAAGCAGGGCGGCCGGGGCCAGCCAGGCGATGACCCAGTGCTCGTGGTCGCGATGGCCCCGGTAGTCCTTGATGACCGACGCCAGGATGGCGATCACGGTGATGGCCAGGCTGGCGAGGGTGAGCACGCCCAGGATGGGAAGCCCGATCGTCACGCTGGGCAGCCAGGCGCCGTCGTGGTCGATCACGCGGCACCACCCAGCCGAGCGCCGGAGGTCTCGCTCCGCGCGTCGCCCTCGTCGCGCAGGTAGGCCTCGAACTGCCTGGCCGTGGCCAGGATCTCCTCGCCGCGACTGGTGGCCGACGGCCCGTCGGAGCCGAAGCTCACCAGGTCGATGCTGGTGTACGCCTCGTGCGCCCTGACCGCCAGGTCCAAGGCGTTGAGGCGCGTCTGGGCAGCCGGGGTGTACCCCTGCCCGCCGGTGCCGAGGGGGAGCATCTGGCCTGGTCCGACGCTCACCGGTTGCCGCCCGAGAACTCCGCCGCTGGGACACCAGCTGCCGCGTCCTTGGCGGCCAGCGCGGCGGTTGCCTCCACCACCGAGGACTTCGCCACCTCGGCGCGTTCGGCCATCAGCTCCTCGGCGGAGGCCTCCGGCACCTGGTGCTCCCCGTCCGGGCCCATCCGGATCGGCAGCGCCTCCTGCCCGTCCAGCTCCGGGCCGCCGTCGCCGTCGAAGTCGTACGACTCGCGCGGCGCCGAGAACAGGGTGTCCTCCACCGACGCCAGGCCGTTGCGCTTACGCAGCTCGTCGAGCAGCTGCCGCAGCTGGCCGCCGATCCCGGTCGGGTCCGAGCCGTCCGCCTCAAACCCGGGCTCGACCGCGACGATCGACACCGCCATCTTCGTGCCTGTCTTCGTCTCCTGGTGCGAATGCCACTCGACCACGGCGACGACCGGGATCTGCGCGATCCGGTGGGTGTCCATGAACTGGGCGACCCGCTCCAGGCCGTTGTTGGGCCGCTGCTTCTCGCTGAACGTGCCGCTGATGTTGACCGTCATGCTCACGGTGGTGCTACTCCTTGATGAAGGTGATGCGGACGCGGACCGGCACGAGCGGCCCGCACGGGTGGTTGTGGAGCTCCCGGTACCGGCTGCCGCAGACGCGGCAGAGGTGCCGGACGTGTTCGTCGTAGAGCCGCTCGGCGGCGTTGATCCGGGCGAGGCGGCGGCGGAGCTTGGCGGTCTTGGCCTGTTCGAGCAGCAGCTTGTCCGCCCGGTCGGCGAGCTCTGCGCGAAGCTGGGCGGTGGCCTCGTCGATCGCCGCGGGCAGCTCCTCGTCCTGGATGTCGCGGCACCGAGCCTCGGCCTGGTCGAGCTGGACGCGCACGCTCTCCAGCTCGGCGCGTGCCTCGTCGCGCTCGCGCCGGAGCGCCGCGACCCGCTCCAGCGCGATGCCCTCCGCCTCGACAGCCTCGTTCACCTGCCGCCGGGCCGCGGTGAGCTCACCGCGCACCTTGTCCAGCTCCCGGCGGGCCGCATCGCACTCCTGGGCCGCGTTCGTCCAGTACGCCTTGACCCGGGCCTCGGCGGCCAGGGCCTCATCACGCTCCTTCTTGACGCGGTCCAGGTGCGGCGTCGGCCGGGGCTCGGACGGCGCGGCGCGGTCGCCCGGGTCGTACTTCGCGCACCCGCAGTCCGGGTCCTTGCATCCGCCGGTGCCGCGCTTGTGCTCGACGCGCGGGTCGCCGCACACGCAGTCCGGTGCTTCGTCGATCGCGCTCATGACCGGTTGCTCGATCCGCCGAGCAGCGCGCACACCAGGAGCAGCACGAGCATCGCGGCCAGCACCTTGCCCGGGTCGTCCATCAGGACCTCCCCGGCACGACCGGCGGCGCCGGCGGCCGCAGCCGCAGCACCCGCTGCAGGTCCCAGCACAGGTCCAGCAGCTGCAGGTCGCGGTCCCCCGCCTCCAGGCGCAGTTGCTCGGCCAGCGCCTCCGCGATCACCTGACCGGCCGCGTCGATCCGCTTGCCGAGGATCGACGCGATCCGCTCGTCAGCGGTCGGCTCGTGCGGCGGGGTGACCATGGTCAGCTCGACCTGCTCGCGGCGGCCTCCCAACTCCTGCATCACGCCACCCCCGCCAGGTCGGGCCAGCGGATCCCGTTCAGCGCCCGTCGATGCGAGTCCGGCACCTCGGCGAGCGGCTGCCCGTAGGCATCGAGCGTCATCGCCAGCAGCGACAGGGCGTCGGCCTCGTCGTCGGTGCCGATGTGAACCAGTCGCCCGTACGTGGCGATCATCGACGCGAGCACGGCGTCCTTCTTCGCGCCGCCGTTGCCGGTCGCGAACGTCTTCACCTTCGTCAGGTGCACATCGATGTACGGGATCGACCGGGCCCACAGCCAGTGCTTGACCGCCCCGTGCAGTTCGGTCAGACGCAGCGTCGTGTTGCCCTTATCGACCAGGATTGGTTCTTCGATGGCCACCACATCCGGCCGGCATCGGGCGGCGCCCATGACGAGGCTGACCGCTTCGTGCAGACGGTGGTGGTCGATCTTCGTCAGCGTCGGCCGGCGGGCCGGGGTGCGCGTCGAGCACCACAGCCGCGGCTCGCCCTGGCCGGTGTGCGTGGCGGCGATCCCTGTCCCGGTCAGCGATAGGTCGAGACCGATGACCTTCAGCGGGCGGATCATCGATCCTCCACCGTGGGATCGATGAGCACCGAAAGTGCCCGAGCGGCATCGAAGTCGATCTCACGGCCGTCGGTGACCGTGGCCGGCTCCTTGATGAGTCCGGCCTCGCGCAGGATCCGCAGGTGGTGCGAGATGGTCGGCTGCTTGAGGCCGAGCTCCGCGACCAGCTCGGCCGGCCGGAGCGGGCCGTGCCAGGTGAGCTGGTGCAGGATCCGCAGGCGCATCGGGTCGGCGATCGCCTTCAGGTGGCCAGCCAACGCCTCCGCCTGGTCGGCGGTGAAGGCGCCCGGCTCGTACGGCGAGTGCAGGTCGGTCACGGCTGCACCGCCTGGATGACGCAGAACCGGTCCTGGTCGTCGGCCCAGGAGAAGTCGTCCGCGGGGTAGTCGACCGCCGGGTCGCCGCCGGCCAGCAGGTACACCTGGTCGCCGCCGCGGCCACACAGCGCGTGTTTCAGCAGCTCCCAGAGCAGGGCGTAGGCGGTCACTGGCCGGCCTCGCTTCGCTGCTTGCCGACCCGCTCACACATCGCCAGCACCGGCTCGTCATCGCCGACCTCGTTGATCACGACGGCGCCGCCGATGTTGTGCTGGCGCAGCTCCGAGCGGATCTGCCGCAGCCGGCCCAGCGACGTCCGCGGGTCGGCGATCTCGTCGCGGTACTCGTTCGGCGTCGGGCCGGGCCGCTCGCCGCGCTCATGCCCACGGTCGACATCCGGATCCTGCGTCGGGATCTGCAGCGAGGTCAGGAGCAGCACCCGCTGGGCCACGCTGATCGCCTTCGCGGTGCCCTTGTCGCTGGTGTCGGTCGCCTGCCCGGCTGATTCGAGCGGCGGCAGCATGTCCCCGGCCGGGCCGACGACCGTCCACTGCACCTTGACCGTGACGTCCTGCATCACCTTGTTGTTGGTGGTCCGGGACTCGCGGTACTCCAGGTCCAGGATCCGAGTCGGCAGCATCAGCACGCCGTGCCGGCGCAGCGCCGGGCCGACCGCGTTGACGACCCGGTCCACGCCGCGGAAGGCGTACCGGCCGCCGGTGTCGTTGCGCTGGTCGCCCTTGCTGACCGACTGGACGTCGGCCATCACCCGGGCGAAGGCGACGTAGACCGGCACCTTCTCGGCGTCGGTGATCTCGCCGGTGTACTCGATGTTCTCCAGTGGTGCGGTGACGATGTTCGGCCGGGCCGGGCCGGCGGCCGGCTCGCTGTCGCCGGCCGCGGCCGCCTGAGCGCGCTCGCGCAGGCTCATTGGTTACCTCCGGGGGACTGCCGGAACGCCTGCGCGATCCGGATCTGGTCGTGGGTCTTCTCGGTCACGCACGCCGCGTACGCCTCCGGCCAGCGCAGCTTCAGCTGGTCCAGGTCGACGTCTCGCTTCGTCACCGGGCCGTACTCGTAGGCCAGCTCGCCCGCGAACGTGACCGTCCGGGCCCCGTTCGCGAGGCGGCGCAGGGTGGCACTGGACTCCTTGAGCGCCTTCGTCGCCGCGCTCTTGGCCGCGGACCGCTCGGCGTACTCGATGACCTCGCCGATCTCCGACAGGTCCAGCTCACCGACCCGGTCCGGATGCATCAGCGAGTCCATGTCGATCAGCGCCTGCGCCTTCGACAGGTCCCACTCCGGCTCGACACCGGCCAGCAGGTGCTCCTCACAGAACCGGCGCACCTCGCCGAGGACGTACGCCTCCATCTGCTCGTCGCGCTCGACGACGGCCATGCGCATCTCGTTGCCGCCGATCAGCACCGCCACGTGGATGTGGTCGTAGCCGGTCACCGCGAGCTGCCAGGTCACCTGCGCGAGCACGTCGTCCGGCACGTTCGCGTTGGCCCACCGCTTCGCCTTGAAGGCGCTGCGGCACTTCACCTCCAGCGCGCACCGGGTGCGCACCGACCGGTCCATCGGGCACTCCAGGACCTGCCGGTCCAGGGTCGCCATCCGCCACGGCTCGTCGACGTGCGCGACCAGGCCGACGCGCTGCACCACGGACCGCTGCCGGCGCGCCCATTCCCGGGCGACTGGCTCCTCGAGGAGATGGCCCCACAGCGCGGCCTCGCCGGCGTCGTCGACGAGCTGGCCGCGCTTGTCGCGGTAGACGTGGACCGCGGTGTTGCGGTCGGCGACGCCGAGGATCGCGGCGACGTCGCTGGACCCGATGCCGCGGCGCCGGGCCGTGAGCCAGGTGTCGCGGTCGGCGTCGGCCGGCAGGACCCGCACGGCGGTCGGGGTGACGCGCCGGCCGGTGACCTCGACCGGCGGCAGGGTGGGTTGTTCGGTCATCGGTGGCTCCCGTCGCCGAGGTAGCGGGCGTAGACGGCGACCCGGCCGGTTGCCGGAGAGCGCCGGGACACGGCCTCGAAGTCGCCGGTCGGGCGGAAGCACGCCACGTTGCCCATGCGGATCACCGAGGCGATGCTGCTGGCGTTGTTGGCCTCGCCTTCGTAGACGACGGCCCACCGGCCGCGCTCGTCGCGCAGCTGCTCGGCGACCTGGTCCCAGCGGCTGCCGGTGATCCCGTTGCCGGGCCGGGCAGGCGGCGGCGGGGTCTCCCAGCGCAGGATCTCGGCGGGGGTCTTGGCGGGGGCGGTCACCGTCCCACCTCCGGCAGGCAGAGGCCGGACCGCGCGTGCTCGGGTGTCCCGGCGCCGAGGAACGCGCACCGGCAGAGCTGCTCGCCGCCGGTGGCCGGGGCGGTGAGCGCCCGCGCCTCCGGCTTGCGCTCGTAGACGGTGACCCAGTCGCGCAGCCCCCACCAGCGGACCGGCTTGTGCTCGGCGGCCTCGGTCCAGCCGGACTCCAGCGCGGTCCACATGTCCTCGTCGCCGCAGCAGCCCCAGGCTTTCTCGCCGATGTAGACGATCCGGTCGCCCTGGTACGCCTGGATCAGGTGGGCGCCGATCGGCGTGTCGTACGGCGGCCAGGACAGCAGCAGGGTGCGGTCGCGGCCGGCGTCCCTGACCGCGGCCGCGCCTTCCTCCTCGACGACCGGCACGTGGACGCCGTGCCGGTGCCACTGGCTCTCGCCCGGCTGAAGGTCGGACGCGGCCACGTCGATGCCGTGCTGGCCGAGCAGGTACGCCCAGTAGCCGGACCCGGCGAGCGGGTCGACGACGCGCGGCCCGCAGTGCTGCGCGACGAACGCAACGGTGGCCGGGTCGGTGACCGTCCAGGCGTACTCGCTGACCAGGTCGTGGCGGCGCACCAGGTCGTAGGTGCCTCCGACGACGGTGGCCTTGTCCAGGGAGTCGAACCTGAGCTTGTCGCGGACGGCGTCCCAGTACGGGTTGGTGTAGGTGGTCGGCGCGGTCACCGGCGCACCCCCTGGATGGCGCGGGCCAGCTCCGCCCAGCCCCGGCCGACCTCGGCCCGGGCCGCGGCGTGCGCGACCTCCTCGGCCGGGGTGAGCAGATCGGCGCGCTCGTACGCGTCGATCAGATCGGTCTCGGCGGTCTCCAGGGCGCGCTGGGCGCGGGCGAGGCAGTCGAGGTCGCTGACGAGCTCGTGCATCTGGTAGGTCGGGTGCTGGTACTCAGGCACGGTCGTCACCGCCCTCCGCGACCAGCTCCGGCCATGCGCCGCCGTCGAATCGACGGATGAAGGAGGCGACGTGCTCCGGAGTCTGGATCTCCTGCTGCCGCCCCTGCTCCCACCTGTCGTCGTCGTCCCACACGGTGACCATCTCCGGGTCGACGTCGATGTCGGAGAACTCGCCGGTGCCGCGCAGGTAGTTGGCGATCGGGCAGCAGTCGGTGCGGCGTGGTTTTCCTCGGCACTCCTGCTCGATGAGGTAGGCGGCGATGCCGTCGGCGGTGTCGGGCAGCTCGGCGAGCGCCTGGTCCAGGGTCAGGTCAGCCACGGGTCTCACCGCCGTTCGAAACAGTGATCCCGGCTGCCTCCAGCGCGGCGCGCAGCTCGTACTCGGCGACGTAGCTGCCCTGGCCGAGGATGTGGCTCCGGACGGCCTCAAGCTGGTCGGTGGTGATCCCGGCCGCCGACACGACGGCGCCGGCCCGGATGACCACCGCGTCGGCGGTCGCGTCGTACGTCACCACCGGCTGGGCGCGCAGATCCGGATCGATCGTGGAGTCCTGGTCACGCAGCTCGACCAGGACCGTGGTGTACGCCTCGCCACCCGGGTTGTCGTCGAGGACGACCTGGATACGAACGTCGTTGTTGCGCCGGGCCAGCAGCTCCCGCGCCAGTTCGTGGCTGAGCATCAGGCCACCCCCGCCCAGCGCACCGGCTCGTCCGTGCGACCCAGGACCCGGGTCAAAGCCCGAACCTCCTCCTCGGTCGTCAGCTCCCGCCGGGGCGTCACCACCACCGCGGCGCCGCGCCGCCCGACCGTGACCGGGATGCCGGCCAGGTCCAGCGCGACGTTGATCCAGACGATCTCCTCGTCGCTCAGCCGGTGCAGCGGCTCATGGGTGTACGGCGCGCGCTGCTCGCACCGTGCCGCGGCCTGCGCCTGCTTCCGGATGGCGCCGCGCTGGGTGAGCGCGGTGCCGGAGGCGAGGGTCCGGCCGGCCATGCCGTCGGTGATCGACCACGACCAGCGGCCGGGACGCTCGGGCCAGGGCAGCGGCTCGTGGACGAAGTTCTCGAAGTAGATCGGCTCGGTCGTCACGAGGCACCGCCCGGCACCGGCTCGCCGTCGGTCACCAGACGCAGCGACCGAATGTCCTCCTCGCGCGCCGCCAGGATCAGCCGCCACTCGTCGTTGACCTCGGCGTAGATGCGGACGCGCGGCGGGCCAACCTCGCGGGCCGTGCCGAGAGTCGCTCGGGCGAACGCCAGGCCAGCCTCGGGGAACGAAACCTGGTGCGCCTTGATCCGCTCGACGTGGCCGGATATCCAGACGATCTCGTAGACGTCCGGACGGCCGTGCTTGTGGCCGTAGGTCCAGGTCCAGCCATCTGCATCGCGGTGCCGACCGCCGTGGTCAGCCTTGCGGAGGCAGGGCTCGCCGGGCGCATTGTCGGCTTCGGCGAGGCACGGGGTGATTGGTTCGGTCACGATGCGCTCCCTGCGTTCGGCGGGACGTCGTCGGTGGGCAGCTCCGGCACGGGCGGCACGGTGCCGCAGGTGGGGCAGGCCACCCCCGGTGACAGCTGCATCTGGAGCGGCCCGCAGTTGGCCATCGGGTGCGGGTCCGGGATCATCGCCGCCCAGCGGTTGGGGGGTCCCGGACGCGGGCCGAAGATCTGCTCGACCAGGCGGCCGAGGTCCTCGCGGGTGTTGCCGCCGTAGAACAGGGCGTCCGCCTGGTCCGGGTCGATGCCGAGCAGCTCCGTGGCGCGCGCCTCGATGTAGCGCCTCTTGCCGCCGCCGATGACCGCGTCCGTCTGATTCTGGTAGTCGTGCGTCCACAGCGGCTCGTCGCCGGCGAGCAGGCTGGTCCAGCCGGCGAAACAGGCGGCGGTGCCGCAGCCGCCGATCGTCCGATGGAACCAGGCGCTCTGGTTGTGCAGCTCCGGGCGCGCGTCAATCTGATCGAGCACGGCGTACGCCCGCCCGGCGTCCGGCTTCAGTCCGGTCATCGGGCACCGCCGTTGAGCAGGGCGTCGACGTCGGACCGGCGGAACCGCGCGTGCCCGCCCGGTGTCCGCACGACCGGGATCCGGCCGGCGTTCGCCCACCGGGTGACGGTCTTCCGACTGACCCGCACGATCTGGGCCACCTCGCCCGGCGTCAGCAGCGGGTCCTCGTTCAGGTCGGGGCTCACGACGGCACCTCGATCTCCGAGACGTGCACCAGGTGGCCGAGCCCGTCGCTGGTCTTGCCGTACAGCACGTCGTTGTCGGTCGGCAGGTCGGCGCAGGCCCAGCGCGCCGCGTACTGCAGGGCGGCCGGGTTGCCCGTGGCGTCCATCCAGGACCCGCCGGTGATGTTGGTCCACCAGTCCTCGACCCGGTACTCCTGGCCGCCGAGATGGGCGACGTCAGCGCGGATCGTCACGGTCTTGCCCGCGTGCTCGCTGGGCTGGCGCTGGGCGATCACCGGACACCGCCGTTCGGGTGCAGCCGCTCGATCAGGCGCGGCAGCAGGATGACCCGCGTGGCGGCCGGCTCGGTGGTCGGCTCCGGCTGGTCGGCCGGCTCGGGGGCAGGGGTGAGCGGCGGCACGCTGGCCGGCGCGCGGTGGCGGCCGACGTACGGCTTCCTGGGCGGGCGGGGGCTGACGGCCTCGGCGGCGGGCAGGCAGGGCGGCGGGACGATGCGGGTGGTGGTGATCTCCCGCGCGTCGAGCCGGGCGGTGACGGCCGGGTCAGCGATCGGGTGCTCGCCCGTGTCGGTGCTGTCGAACAGGTCGAGGGTCACCGTCCGACCCCCCGGCTCACCGCGTTGGCGATCAGGTCGGCGGCCTGCGCGCGGACCGCCGCGATGACCTTCTCCTTCTCCGCCTTGAACACCTTGTCGAGCTCGGTCACCAGCGCCGCGACGACGACCCGGTTGACGACCTCGTCGATGAGCGGCCGGGAGCTGGACGAGTACCGGTCGGTCTTGCCGTTGATGACCTTGCCGACCTCGGCGATCACCAGCTCCCGCATGGTCACGGTCCCGCCGGACGGCTCCCCGTACCCGTTGGTGCGCTGGATCTGCTCGGTGAGCGTCTTCTCGACGATCGGGGCGAGGTGCTCCCGGACGACCTTGATCCGCTCCTCCTGGACGGCGCGGCGGATGTCGATGCGGTCCTCGTGGGTCAGGTCGCCCCACAGCTTGTCGGCCAGCTTGTCGGCCACCAGGTCACCGAGCGTCCGGCTCGGGGTGACCTGCTCGTACTCCTCGGTGTCGTGGTTGTAGCGGCGGATGGGCTCGCCGTCGATGACGGTGTTCAGGTCGATGGCGTCGAGGCCGTCGACGCTGATGTTGATCTGCATCTGCTATCTCCTGCGAAGTCGGTGGGGTGGCCTGGGGCGCCGGGCGAGAGCGCCCCAGGCAAGGCGGCGCGGCGGTGAAGGCAGGGGCCGCCGCGCCCGGATGGATCAGGTGCGGGCGTAGTCGCGGACGAGGTGGCCGCCGAGCCGCTGCTGGACGACGAGCGAGTGCCACAGGCAGACCGGCTCGTCGACGTGCAGCCCGACCTTCACTCGGCGGGTGGCCCGCTCGAAGCACGGAAGGATCACCTGGTGCTGCCACAGCTTCAACGGGACGACCTCGACGAGCAGCTCCGGGAACCGGCAGCGGCCGACCGGCGGGACCACCGGCAGTGGAGGCTCCAGGGGCAGCGTGTTCCTGGCCATCAGCGGGACTCGCTGACCGATACCATCGCGCCGACGCAGGCCGGGCAGGTAGCCGACCCGGGCCGGGTGGTGTAGCCGTCCAACTCGTCGACGTTCACCCCGCACGCCACCCGGTCAGCGCTCTCGCCGTCCGACCCGCGGTCGAGGTAGTGCACCGGCTCATCGGCGTTCGCGGCGTCCAGCACGATGCGCTCGTGCTCGGTCCAGTGCGGGATCCACTCGTCGGCCTGGTCGGTGCCGGCGAGGTAGTCGGTGCCCCAGCCCCGGCCGTACCTGCTGGCGAACATGGCCTCCCGGCAGGCCTCGTGCGACGGGCCGACGATCGTCACGTACTTCCGGTGCAGGCTTTCGCCGGTGGTCGGGTCCGTGTGGTCAGGGCCGAACGAGAAGTGGACGGTGACCGCATTGGCCGGGACGGTTGCTGCGGGCGGCTGCGCCTCGGCCGGCGTCTCGTCGACCAGCTCGCCGCCGTCGGACTCGCGGACGCCGACGTGCAGCGGGACGCGGGGCGAGTGCGGGCGGATCACCTGCGGGTCGTCGTCCTCGCGGGAGTAGGTCAGCCCGGTCGGGTCCTCGTCGCCCTCGTCGTCCTCATAGGCCTCAGCCGCCGCCCGGGTCATCGGGTCGGTGCTGAACTTCGCCGCGTCGATGTCCGCCTGAGCCGGCGAGCCAACCGGCTCCGGCTGCTCCAGCGAACCGGAGTAGCAGTGCCAGTCGGCGTGCACCCCCGCCTCGTACGTCTTGTGGTCGCGGGGCCACGAGGTCGTCGCGCCCTCGCCGCGATTCCACGGGCCGATCTCCAGGCCGAGCGCCCTGGCGACGTGGCGCACCTGGTCGACCGTCTCGACGTTCAGGCTCACCGAGACGCTCATCCGCGGCAGCGGCAGCCTGTGCTGAACGATCAGGTCCGCGAGCTGGCGCAGCTGGGCAGCGACCTGCTGGCGGGCGATGAAGGCTCGCTGCTCGTCGATCTGCGCCTGCGTCAGCAGCTCGATCCGGTTGTTCGCGAACACCCGGGTCGTCTCCGGCACCTGCCGGTCGGAGTCGAGCAGGCTGACCAGCGTCCGCCGCTCGCCCATGTCGCCGTCGTAGGTGTAGGTCGACAGGATCTTCGCGGGACCGAAGTCGCCGACCAGGGTGACCCAGTCGCCGGGCTCCAGCTCGTCGGCGCGCTTGAATCGTGCGTCGGGTACCTTCGTGGGAACGGTCATCGGATGTGCCTTTCTCGGGTGCTTTCGGATCCGGTGATCAGCGCGCCCCCGGTAGCCGCCGGCGGGCGCGCTTCTGTTTCAGGACTTCGGGCTCGGCTTGGGCGCCAGCGCCGGTCGGGTGCCGCGCAGCACCGGCAAGACGAGGGCCTCAACCACCGCGGCGGCGTTCTGCATCGCGGCGACCCAGCGCGACGGCGTGGAGGGCTGCGGGGGGCCGGTCGGCGCCGGATGCGTCGGGCCGCCGGGCCCAGGCGGGCCAGGAACGAAGGCGGCGATCACGCCGCGCCCGCCGTCACGGGCGACGTGAGGAAGCGGTCGACCGGGACGCCGAGGATCTCGGCGATGCGGTCCAGCTCGGCGGTGGTGAACGAAAACTGCTCGCCCGCCAGGCGCCGAGAGATCACTGCCTGATTGACGCCGAGACGCCTGGCGAGCTCGCGCTGACTGATGCGCTGGCGCCCCATCTCAGCTCTGAGTTCAGTTGACACCCGCTGCGTGAGTCCACCCCGCATCAGTGGCTGTTCCTGTGTCATGAACGAAGACTCTCACTCATAGCGTGAGACGTCAACCAGGAGTGTGCCATCCTGTCCGTTCGGTTGACTTGATGTTGCTAGAGCATCAGAATCTTTTGCATGAGCATCACGCCTGAGGTATCCGCGAAGACTCTCTCGCAGCTCGTGGCCACGCAGATCAAGGTCGCGATGGTCCTCGCCGACGACATTAAGCAGTCGGAGCTGGCTCGCCGGATCGGCAAAACGGAGCAGTGGCTGAGCGTGCGCCTACGCGGCAAGCAACCCATCGACCTCAACGACCTGGCGTTGATCGCCCACGGTCTCGGCGTCGGTATCCAGCAACTTCTCCCCACGCCCGAGCAGATGGCCCAGGCGGTCGCTGCCGCGACTCCGTTAAACAGACCTTAAAGGTCGCCACCTCACTTGACTGGTGTTAATCGATGTGACTACGGTCTCTCTAACCTTCCTTCTGGAAAGTTTCCTAATTATTAGAGGAGACCCCCGTGGGCAAAACCCTCCGCCGGGCGCTGCTCGCCTCCGCTGTCGTGATCGGGGCTTCCGCCTCGGTCCCGCTCGTGGCGGCGAACGCGGCGACCGCGTGTGCCACCGCCTGGTCTGCCAGCACCGCCTATGTCAAGGACAACGTCGCCTCGCAGAACGGGCACAACTACACCGCCAAGTGGTGGACCCAGAACGAGTCGCCGGCCACCCACAGCGGCCAGTGGGACGTCTGGACCGACAACGGCGTGTGCGGCGGCACCACCCCGCCGACCACATCCCCGACCACCAAGCCGCCCACCACGACTCCGACGACGCCGCCCACCACGCCGCCGACCACCACCCCGACCACGCCGCCGACCGGCGGGACCAGCGGGAAGAACGTCGTCGGCTACTTCGCCGAGTGGGGCGTCTACGGCCGCAACTACCACGTCAAGAACCTGGTGACGTCGGGCTCGGCCGCCAAGCTGACGCACATCCTGTACGCGTTCGGCAACACCACCGGCGGCCAGTGCTCGATCGGTGACTCCTACGCCGACTACGACCGCGCGTACTCCGCGGCCGAGAGCGTCGACGGCGTCGCCGACACCTGGGACACCGGCGCGCTGCGCGGCTCGTTCAACCAGCTGCGCAAGCTCAAGAAGCAGTACCCGAACATCAAGGTGATCTGGTCGTTCGGCGGCTGGACCTGGTCCGGTGGCTTCACCCAGGCCGCCGCGAACCCGACCGCGTTCGCGAACTCCTGCTACAACCTGGTCAAGGACTCCCGCTGGGCGGACGTCTTCGACGGCATCGACGTCGACTGGGAGTACCCGAACGCCTGTGGCCTGTCCTGCGACGCCAGCGGCCCGGACTCCTACCAGAAGGTGATCACCGCGCTGCGCGACAAGTTCGGCTCGAACTTCCTGATCACCTCGGCGATCTCCGCGGACGGCTCCAACGGCGGCAAGCTCGACGTCGCCGACTACGCCGCCGGCATCGCGAAGCTGAACCTGGTGTTCCCGATGACCTACGACTACTTCGGCGCGTTCGCCGCGCAGGGCCCGACCGCCCCGCACTCGCCGCTGACCTCGTACACCGGCATCCCGACGGCCGGCTTCAACTCGGACGCCGCGATCCAGAAGCTGAAGAGCAAGGGCGTTCCGGCCAGCAAGATCCTGCTCGGCATCGGCTTCTACGGCCGCGGCTGGACCGGGGTCACCCAGGCCGCTCCGGGTGGCAAGGCGACCGGCGCGGCGCCCGGCACCTACGAGGCGGGCATCGAGGACTACAAGGTCCTGAAGAGCAGCTGCCCGGCCACCGGCACGGTCGGCGGCACGGCGTACGCCTACTGCGGCAGCAACTGGTGGAGCTACGACACCCCGGCGACGATCGCGGGCAAGATGACGTACGCCAAGAACCAGGGTCTCGGCGGCGCGTTCTTCTGGGAGTTCTCCGGCGACACCAGCAACGGTGAGCTGATCTCCGCGATCAAGGGCAACCTCTGATCTCAGGAGTGGGACAGGGGGCACCGGGTCTCATCCCGGTGCCCCCGTTTTCGTAGGCTCTACCCATGCGCCGTGAATGGCATCAGCTGAGCCATCCGGGAGTCGCGACCTCCCGTCCGTCCACCGACTCCGCCGAGGACGAGGCCCTGGGCCTCGACCGATGGCGTGCGCTGCCCCGGGTGCAGATGCCGCCCTGGCAGGATCTGGACGAGGTCGCCTCGGTCTGCAAGGTCCTGGAGAACGTCCCGTCCATCGTCGCGCCCTACGAGGTCGACCAGCTGCGGGCGCGCCTCGCCGAGGTGTGCGAGGGCAGGGCGTTCCTGCTGCAGGGCGGGGATTGCGCGGAGACCTTCGCCGACAACACCGAGAGCCACCTGCTGGCCAACGCGCGGACGCTGCTGCAGATGGCGGTCGTGCTGACGTACGGCGCGTCGATGCCTGTGGTGAAGGTGGCCCGGGCCGCCGGGCAGTACACCAAGCCGCGCTCGTCGCTGACCGACTCGCTGGGTCTGCCGGCGTACCGGGGCGACATGATCAACGCGCTGGACGCCGACGAGACCGCGCGGGTCGCCGACCCGCAGCGGATGATCCGGGCGTACGCGAACTCCGCCGCCGCGATGAACATGCTCCGCGCCTACCTGGCCGGCGGGCTGGCCGACCTGCACGGCCTGCACGACTGGAACAAGGACTTCGTCAGGGCCTCGCCGGCCGGCGAGCGCTACGAGGCGATCGCCCGCGAGATCGACCGGGCGCTCGACTTCATCCGGGCCTGCGGGATGACCGACAACGAGGCGCTGCGCACGGTCAGCCTCTACTGCTCCCACGAGGCGCTCGCGCTGGAGTACGACCGGGCCCTCACCCGGGTCTCCGGCAACAAGGCGTACGGCCTGTCCGGCCACTTCCTCTGGGTCGGTGAGCGCACCCGGCAGCTGGACCACGCGCACATCGACTTCATCAGCCGGATCGCCAACCCGATCGGCGTCAAGATCGGCCCGGGTACCAGCCCGGACACCGCGATCGAGCTGTGCGAGAAGCTCAACCCGGAGAACATCCCGGGCCGGCTCACCCTGATCAGCCGGATGGGCAACGGCAAGGTGCGCGACGCGCTGCCGCCGATCGTGGAGAAGGTGCACGCCACCGGCGCCAAGGTGGTCTGGCAGTGCGACCCGATGCACGGCAACACCCACGAGTCGTCGAACGGCTACAAGACCCGGCACTTCGACCGGATCGTCGACGAGGTGCTCGGCTACTTCGAGGTGCACCGCGGGCTCGGCACCCACCCCGGCGGCATCCACATCGAGCTGACCGGCGAGGACGTCACCGAGTGCCTGGGCGGGGCGCAGGGCATCGAGGACCTGGACCTGCCGGACCGCTACGAGACCGCCTGCGACCCGCGCCTGAACACCCAGCAGAGCCTGGAACTCGCCTTCCTGGTCGCGGAGATGCTCCGTGGTTGATCTTCGTTCGGACACCGTCACCAAACCGACCGACGGCATGCGCGAGGCGATGGCGACCGCCGTCGTCGGCGACGACGTGTTCGGCGACGATCCGACCGTCAACGCGCTGGAGCAGCACGTGGCGCGGCTCTTCGGGCACGAGGCGGCGCTGTTCGCGCCGTCCGGCACGATGGCCAACCAGATCGCGCTGCAGCTGGTCACCCCGCCCGGCGGCGAGCTGCTGGCCGGCGCGGACGCGCACGTCGTGACGTACGAGCTGGGCGCCGCGGCGGTGCTCGGCGGGATCTCCACCCGCACCTGGGCGGCGACCGGGGCCGCGCTGAACGTGGACCGGATCGCCGACATGGTCCGCCCGGCCGGCTTCCCGTCCGTGCCGACCGCGGCGATCGCCGTCGAGCAGACCCACAACCTGGGCGGCGGCGGGGTGGTCCCGCTCGCCACGCTGCACGACCTGCGCGCGGTGGCCGACGCCCACCGGCTCGCCCTGCACTGCGACGGCGCCCGGATCTGGCACGCGCACGTCGCCGACGGGGTGCCGCTGGCCAGCTACGGCGCGGTCTTCGACACCCTCTCGGTGTGCCTGTCCAAGGGCCTCGGCGCCCCGGTCGGCTCGCTCGTGGTGGGCAGCCGGGAGAGGATCGCCCGGGCCCGGGTGATCCGCAAGCGGATGGGCGGCGGGATGCGGCAGTCCGGCATCCTCGCCGCGGCCGGCCGGTACGCCCTCGACCACCACGTGCAGCGGCTCGCCGAGGACCACGCGCGGGCCCGCCGGCTCGCGGACGGGCTGGCCCCGCTCGGTGTGGTGGACCCGGAGAAAGTGCGCACGAACCTGGTCCTGCTGGACCTCACCAAGGCCCGGTTGGACGCTCCGGAGTTGGCCGCCGAGGCCGCGCGCCGGGGCGTGCTGATCGCCGCGATGCTGCCCCGGCTGGCCCGTCTCGTGGTGCACCTGGACGTCGACGACGACGGTATCGACAAGGCGGTCTCCGTACTCACCGCATTGCTGTCGTAGCTTTCCGCAACTGATCCCGGCCGGATCCGATAAGTGCCTTCGCCATGACGAAGACATCTCCGGCCCGCCGGGCCACCGCCTTCACCGCCGCCGCAGTCGCCGTCGCCGGCACCGTGGTGGTAGCCATCGCACAGCCGTCCGCCGCGTACTCCGCGCCGGGCACGGTCCGGGCCGCCGTAGACGTGAGCCCGGTCGTCACCAGCATCTCGCCGCTCATGGGGACCCGCGACGGCGGCACCCCGGTCACCGTCCTGGGCGCGGGTTTCAAGAAGCTCGACCCGGACGACCTCAAGTCGGTCACCTTCGGCGGCGTGCCGGCCGCCAACGTCTGGATCCTCTCCGACACCAAGCTGATCGCCACCACCCCGCCCGGCACCGGCAACGCCCTGGTCAAGGTCACTTCTGGGAGCGGCGCCAGCCGCAGCACGTCGGCGGTGTTCGGCTACCGGCTGCGGCTGGCCGCGGACTTCGCCGACACCGCCGCCAAGGCGACCGGCGGCACGGAGATCCCGGTCACCGTCTCCGGTGGATCGGTCGGCTCCACCTCGTCGCAGTTCGCCGCCCTCAAGATCACAGCCAAGGTGGGTGGGATCGCCACGACCCGGATCACCTGGGTGGACGACAGCCACCTCAAGGTCGGCGTGCCGGCCACCACCAAGGCCGTGCCCGCCACGATGCAGCTGGTCCAGGACGGCCTCACCGGGCCGGAGTCGGCCGCGAGGGTGAACTACCTCCCGGTGGTCTCCGCGGTGACGCCCGGCTCGATCACGGTCGCCGGGGGCGACACCATCAAGATCACCGGCTCGGGTTTCCTCGGCGTGGACGCCGGCGACCCGTCCGCGGTCACCGTCGGAGGTGTCGACGCGACGTACTTCCAGGTCGTCTCGGCCACCCGGATCGACGCCACGGTGCCCGCCGGTGAGGCCGGCAAGGCGGTGGTCAAGGTGACCTCGGCGGGCGGCGGCAGCGTGGAGGGGCCGAAGGTCGCGTACCGCAGCGCCCTCGCCTTCGCCGACGGCCAGTACCTGCGGGCCAGCGGCGGGGCGCACGTGCTCACCGTCACCGGCGGCACGCTCGGCGCCAACGTCGCGGAGTACAACCTGGCCGCGGTCAGCGTCCGGACGGGCGCCGGCAAGCTGACCGCCAGCTACGTCGACCCGACCCACCTGAGGGTCACCGTCCCGGCCCTGACCACCGAGAACGCCGACCTCACCCTGTGGCAGGACGTCGTCGCCGGCCCGGTCACCACGATCCCGGTCGCGCCGGTCGTCACCAGCCTCTCGGCGGTCCGCGACACCGTCGCCGGCGGCGCCACGGTCCGCGTCAAGGTCGCCGGCGCCGGCGCCGCCGGCTCGGTGAACTTCATGTTCGGCGGGAACCCGGCGGTCTGCCCGGCCAGCGGCGGCGGGTCCGCGCTGGCGTTCCACTGCACCGTCCCGGCGGCCGCCGAGGCCGGCCCGGTCCAGGTCACCTTCACCTCCGGCAACGGGGTCACCAGCAAGTTCACCCCGGCCGCCGCCTTCAGCTACACCGACATCGACTGACCGGGGGAGCAGACATGGCGTACTCGAAGAAGTCCCGTGCCGCGGCCGGAGCCGCCGCGGCGGCCGCCCTGCTGCTGGCCGGCGTCGCCAGCGAGGGCGGGGCGTTCGCGGCCGGCGTCTCGGCCCAGGCCGACCCGATCCAGCTGAGCGCGGAGTTCACCGACCACATCGCGGCCCGGGCCGCCGGTGGCACGGTCATCCCGGTCACCGTCAGCGGCGGCACCGTGGGCGCCAGCGCGTCCGCGTTCCGCCTGCTGCAGATCGGCGCCAAGATCGGCGGCGTGTCCGCCCCGGTCGCCTGGGTGGACGAGACCCACCTCAAGGTCACCGCGCCGGCCACCACCAGGGCGACCACCGTCACCATGCAGCTGTTCCGCAAGGGCGCGGCCGGTCCGGAGTCCTCCTCGGTCGTCGCCTACACCCCGGGCGTCATGACGGTGAGCCCGGCCAAGGTCAGCTCGGTCGGCGGCGCCACGGTGACCGTCACCGGCACCGGCTTCCTCGGGGTCGAACCCGCCGACCCGGGCGCTGTCACCTTCGGCGACGCGGCCGCCACCTCGGTCACCGTCCTGTCCGCCACCAAGCTCACCGCTGTCACCCCGCCCGGCGCCGACGGGACCGCCGCGGTGCGGGTCAGGACCGGCGGCGGCGTCAGCGACGTCACCAAGGGCAGCCAGGTCACCTACCGGGCCGCGCTCGGCATCGACACCACCGCCGGCCCGACGGTCAAGGCCGGCGGCGGTCCGCTGCTGCTGACGATCACCGGCGGCACGGTGGGCGCCACCGCCAAGGAGTTCTCCGCCGAGCGGATCACCGTGACCGCGGACCGGAAGTCGCTGTCGGCCGCCTGGGTGGACCAGAGCCACGTGAAGGTCACCATGCCGGCAGTGACCACCGAGACGTCGCGGATCGTCGTCACCCACGACGGCATCGCCGGCGAGCCCGGCGAGGTGGCGATCGCCCCGGTCGTGCTGAGCCTGTCGGCCAGAAGCGACACGGTGGCCGGTGGCGCCAAGGTGACCGTGCGGATCGCCGGCCCGGACGCCGCCACGGCGACCGGATTCTCCTTCGGCGACAACGCCGCCGAGTGCACGAGGCAGAGCTCCGGCACGACCATCGCGTTCACCTGCGTGGCGCCCGCGGCGGCCCAGGCCGGCCCGGTCGCGGTCGGCTTCATCACCGGGTCCGGCAAGGCCAGCCACTACACCGCGGCCGCGATCTTCAGCTACACGGACAACTGAGCGGCGCGGGCGAAGCCCCGGATCAGTGATTGCGGGACGTCGCCGGACAGCTCCGGCCGGAACAGGGTGGCGAGGCGGAACGGGTGGCCGGGGAGTTCGGCCACCCGCGCCTCGCCACCCTCGTCGTGCCCGGTGAAGCGCGTCCCGTACGCCGCCAGCAGGTCGAGGGCGGCCGGGACGAGGCGACGGTGCTGACCGCGCTGCTCAGGGCGTGGGGCAACGGCCGTACGCCCGGATCGGATCTTGAATCTCAGGCGTCGCGCAAGCTCTTGAGCAGCGCGATGTCCGCGGCATGGCCCTCGTGCTCGACCGTCGGCGTCTCCACGATGATCGGCACCCCGGCGGTCGCCGGGTGGGTGAAGAGCTCCGCGAACGGCGCCGCCCCGATGGTGCCCTTGCCGATCGTCTCGTGCCGGTCGCGGGTCGAGCCGCAGGCGTCCTTCGAGTCGTTCGCGTGGATCAGCTGGAGCCGGCCCGGACCGGCCGCCGCGACCAGCGCGTCCAGCGTCCCGGTCATCCCGCCGGGGGCGGCCAGGTCGTGCCCGGCCGCCCAGGCGTGGCAGGTGTCGAAGCACACGCCCAGCCAGGGGTGCCCCTCGACAGCCGCCAGGTAGGCCTCCAGGTCCTGCACCTTCGACGCCAGGGAACGGCCGCCGCCGGCGCTCGGCTCGACCAGCAGCCGGGGCAGGCCCTCGGCGGCGGCCGTCTCGAGCAACGGCAGCAGCTGCTCGTGCAGCTGGTGCATGGCCTTCTCGGCGTGCGCCTCGTCGACCGAGCTGCCGGCGTGGTAGACCACAGCCGTCGCGCCGATCGCCTTGCCGCGCCGCAGGGCGTGGTCCAGCGTGGCGATCGAGCGCTCCACCGTCAGCTCGGTCGGCGAACCGAGGTTGACCAGCAACGAGGCGTGGATGTACGCGGGCAGCTCCCGTTCCCCGATCCCGTCCCGGAACAGGATGTCCTGCTTCGGGTCGCCGGGCGGGAGAGCCCAGCCACGGGAGTTGGAGACGTACACCTGGACGGTCTCCGAGCCGGCGGCGTCGGCGTACGGAAGGGCGGCCTTGGCCAGCCCGCCCGACGTCCTGGTGTGCGACCCGATGCGGCGGTCTAGAAGCACGTGATCTGCGCCCCACTGTTCGGCTGGACCTGGGCGTTGGGGCCCGGGTTCTGTCCGCGCACCGCGGAGTTCGGGTTCAGCGGGTTCAGGTTGTTGGCCTGCACCTGCAGCCCGAGACCCTTCAGCGTGTTCTCCGCCTGGCCGCACGGCTGGTTGTTGAGGTCGGGGATGGTGATCAGCGGCGGGCCCTTGCTCACGTCGAGGGTGATCTCGGCGTTCTTCTCCACGCCGGTGCCCGGCTTGGGGGTCTGCGCGAGCACCTGGTCGGCGGGCTGGTCGCTGTCCTTCGACCGCTCCAGCGCGGTCAGGCCGCGCTTCTGCAACTCGCTCCGGGCGTCGTTGATGTTCAGCCCGACCAGGTTGGGCACGGTGACCGGGGCACGGCCCTTGCTCAGCACCACGGTGACGGTGTCACCCGGCTTCAGCTGGGTCCCGGCCGGCGGGCTCGTCGAGATCACCACGCCTTCCGGCACGGTGTCGCTGTACTGCCCCTTGCCCTCCTTGTAGTTCAGGCCGGCCTCCTGCACCAGGCCCTTGGCCGCCGCCACCTCCTGGCCGCTGAGGTCCGGAACCGGGTGCACCTCCGGGCCGAGGGAGAGGATCAGGGTCAGCGTCTCGCCCTTCACCACCCGCTCGTTCGGGCCCGGGTTCTGGCTGACCACCGAGTCCTTGGCGACGGTGTCGCTGTACTGCCCGTCGCCGTAGAAGACGCCGAAGCCGGCCTTCGACGCGGCCTGCTCGGCCGCCGCCTTGGGCAGGTTGACCAGGGTGGGCGCGTCGGTGTAGCGGCCCAGTGTCACCCACCAGGTGCTGCCCAGCACGACCAGGGCGATCACCGCGATCAGCGCGACCAGGGTGACCCGGCGCCGGTCGGCGAAGAAGCCCCCGGCGTGCGGCTCCTCCACCGCACGGCGCCCCGGCGTGCGCGCGCCGCCCTGCTCGGGCAGCCGCGCCCAGGACGGGCGGTGGCCGCCGGGCGGGCCGTAGCCGCCCGGGACCGGCGGGACCACGGCTGTCGCGTCGGTGGCCGGCAGGGCCGGCACGATGGTGGTGGCGTCCGCGGCCGGGGGACGCGCCGGGACCTGGTTCATCAGCGCGGTCTGCAGGTTGATGGCGCTCAGCCCGTCCCGGACCGCCTGCACCTCGCTGAGCAGCCGGCCGGCGTCGGTGGGCCGCTCCGCCGGGTTGCGCCGGGTGGCCCGGGCTACCAGCTCGTCGAGCGCCCGCGGCAGGCCGGGCACCATCTTCGACGGGGGCGGCACGTCGTTGTCGACGTGCTGCCAGGCCACCTCGACCGGGTCCTTGGCGTCGTAGGGGACCTGGCCGGTGAGCATCTCGAACATCACGATGCCCGCCGAGTAGACGTCGGTGCGCGCGTCCGCCTGGCCGGCCTGCACCAGCTCCGGCGCGACGTACGCCACGGTCGCCATCAGCTGGCCGGACTCGTCGACGGTGCTCGCCTCGATGGCCCGCGCCAGACCGAAGTCGGCGACCTTGACCACGGCGTCCACCAGGTCCGTCGTGCCCCCGCTGGGGGCCTCGGCGACCAGCACGTTCTCCGGCTTGACGTCGCGGTGCACCAGACCGGCCCGGTGCGCGGCGGCGATCGCGGCGAGCATCTGCTCCAGGATGGCCAGCGCCTCGACGGCGCTCAGCTTGCGGCGCTGGGCGAGCAGGTCCCGCAGGGTGCGGCCCTGCACGAACTCCATCACCAGGTACGGCAGGCCCTCGTGGCGACCCTGGTCGTAGACGGCCACGACGTTCGGGTGGGTGAGCCGGGCGATCGTCTTGGCCTCGTCGGTGAACCGGTCGACGAAGTGCACATTCGTGGCCTGCGACGGGTGGATGATCTTCAACGCGACGGTGCGCCCGAGCCGCTCGTCGGTGGCCCGGTACACCGTCGCCATGCCACCACGGGCGACGCGACCGGTGATCCGGTAGCGCCCGTCAATCGTTGTGCCGATCAACGTATCGGCGACTGTGGTGTCCATCGGCGTGAAGTGTATGTGTCTTTCCAGTGAGGGTGACCCAGGATGTCACAGCTGAGTCCAAACGGGTACCTGAACCCCGGTGACCTGCGCCGATCGGCGCAGGAAGCGGTGGACCGTCGTCCCGGGTCGCCCGGCCGCTCACCGGTGCCGGTGGCGGTGCCGCCGGTCATCGCCGGGGTCCGCGCCTGACGTGTCGGGACTCGGCTGGGTCGATGTGCTCGCCGGTGCGGACGGGCCGGCGGCCGGTGAGTCGCCGGGATCCGGGCGTTCCGTGCCGCTGGAGGCGGGCACGGTCGGGGTGGGGACCGGCGGGGTGACGCAGTGACACTCCGGGGTCGCGGCCGGTGGGCGCCGGACGGCCGGCCGCTCGGTGACCGGGACGGGTCCGGCGGACCGCGCCGGCGCGGCGCTCCCGGTGCCCGGCGGCGGCCCGGGGCGCGCCCCGCGGTGCGGCCGCGCCGCGGCTCCCATCCGGGCCGCCGGAACCCCCGCCCGGGTCCTGGCCGCAGCCGGGGACGCGGCAGCCCGCGACGCCGGCGACGCCGCGGCCGCCGGCGACGGTGGCGGCGGCAGCGGGGCGCCCGCCACCGGATCCTGCGAGGCGGCGGGAAGACCGCGGGCGACCAGGAGGTACGACCCGATCGCGCCGGCCAGTGCGAGCAGGCACAGGGCGGCGACCGCGAGGAACCGGCGGGTCGGCCGGGCGTCGGTCACCGGTTCCGCTGTGCGCCACTCCATCAGCGAGCCGGGGAAGGTGGTCAGCCCGGTCGAGGTGACTTCCGGTCCACCGGGGTGCTCGGGTGGGCGGCGGCCCAGGTCGTACCGGACCGAGCGCCAGGCGCCGGCGAGTTCGCCGCGGATCCTTCGCCACAGGCTCATCAAGTGTTCTCCGATCTGGTCTGGCACGCTGTACGCGTGAGCGAACCCGTCACCACCGAACCGGCCGGATGGATCAACCTGCCCGACGTGTCCGAGAAGCTCGGCATGTCGATCAGCAAGGTCAACCAAATGATCAAGGACGGTGACCTGCTCGCCGTCCGGCGCGACGGCGTGCGCGTGGTGCCCGCCGAACTCGTGGCCAACGCCACCGTCCTGAAACACCTGCCCGGCGTGCTGACCGTGCTCCGCGACGCCGGGTACAACGACGAAGAGGCCTTCCGGTGGCTGTACGCGTCCGACCCGGACGTCGGCGGCAGCGCCGCGATCGCGCTCGGCGGCCCGCAGGCCCGTGAGGTCAAGCGGCGCGCGCAGGCGCTCGGCTTCTGACCGCCGGCTTCGGATGCGACATCTGACGTACCTGGCGGTCCTTGCCGGCTGCCTGGCCGGCGCTCTCTGGCTGGAGCCGTTCCTGCGGGTCAACGTGCTGCGGCGGGGGCGCCGGCTGGCGTTGACGGTGCTGCCGGTGGCTGCCGTCTTCGTGCTCTGGGACCTCGCCGCGATCGCCGCCGGGCACTGGCACTTCGACGCGTCGCAGATCACCGGGATCTTCCTGGGTGGTGGGCTGCCGCTCGACGAGGTGCTGTTCTTCCTCGTGGTGCCGGTCTGCGCGATCCTCGGGTTCGAGGCGGTGCGGGCGGTGCTGCGACGACCGGCGGGGGACGAGTGAGCTACACCACCGCGGCGCTGATCGGGGCCGTCGGCGCGCTGCTGCTCGACCTGCTGATCCTGCGGACCCGCCTGGTCCTGCGCGCGGTCTTCTGGGCCACCTATCCGATCATTTTCGGCTTCCAGCTGATCTCCAACGGCATCCTGACCGGGCGCGGCATCGTGCTGTACGACCCGGACGCGATCCTCGGCTGGCGACTGGTCCACGCGCCGGTGGAGGACCTGGTCTTCGGCTTCGCCCTGGTGCTGAGCACGCTCTCGCTCTGGGTGACGCTGGGCCGCCGGGGCATCCAGCGCCACCCCGCCGCGGGGGAGGGCCGGAGCCTGTTGCAGCGGATCAGACGGAACGGCGGGTAGCCGCGTCGGCCAGCCGGCCCAGCACCTCCCGCGCCTCCTCGTCGATCGGCGCCGCCGCCAGGGCCGCCAGCGACCCGGCCATCAGCTCGTCGATCCGCGCCTCGGTCGCGGCCAGCGCCCCGCTGTCCCGGATCACCGCGCGCAGCCGCCGCACCCCGGCGTCGTCCAGCCGCGGATCGCCGAGCGCGGCGTCCAACTCGGCCCGCCCGTCCGCGTCCAGAGCCCCGAACGCGGCCGCCACCAGATAGGTCCGCTTGCCCTCGCGCAGGTCGTCGCCGGCGGGCTTGCCGGTCTGGGCGGGGTCGCCGAACACCCCGAGCACGTCGTCGCGCAGCTGGAACGCCTCGCCCAGCGGCAGCCCGAACGCGGAGTACGCCCCGGCCACCTCCGGGCCGGCCCCGGCCAGCGCGGCGCCCAGCAGCAGCGGGCGCTCCACCGTGTACTTCGCCGACTTGTACCGGGCCACCTTGCCGGCCCGTTCCAGCGAGGTGTCCGCCGTGGCCTGGGTGAGCACGTCCAGGTACTGCCCGACGGTCACCTCGGTGCGCATCCGGTCGAACACCGGGCGGGCCCGGGCCAGGTCGTCGCGCGGCACCCCGGAACCGTGCAGCAACTCGTCCGACCAGACCAGCGCCAGATCGCCGAGCAGCACCGCGGCGCAGTCGCCGAACCCGGCCGAACCGCCCCGCCAGCCCTCGCCGGCGTGCAGCTTCTCGAACCGGCGGTGCACCGACGGCACCCCGCGCCGGGTGTCCGAGCGGTCCATCAGGTCGTCGTGGATCAGCGCGCTGGCCTGCACCAGCTCCAGCGCCGCGACGGCCGCGACCACCTCGTCCGAGTCGGTGCCGCCGGCACCGCGGAACCCCCAGTACGCGAAGGCGGGCCGCAGCCGCTTCCCGCCGCCGAGCACGAACTCGGACACCGTGGCGGCCACCTCGCTCAGCGCCGGATCGATGGCCAGCAGCCGATCACGCTGCGCGGCCAGGAATGCGGCCAGCGCCTTGTCGACACGCGGCCGCAGTCCGGCCACCTCGAGCGGGGAAGTCGTCACACGGCGACGCTACTTGTTCGGGCCGGTCGGCTGGTAAACCGGCCCGGTAGAGTGCCTGGTGTGTCTCTCGGTCTTCCCTCCAAGCTGCCCGGCACGCCGTCGGTCGGCCAGCTGATCCGCGGCGCGGCGCCGACCTTCTCGTTCGAGTTCTTCCCGCCGAAGACGCCGGACGGGGAGCGGCTGCTCTGGCAGGCGATCCGGGAGCTGGAGTCGTTGCGGCCGAGCTTCGTCTCGATCACCTACGGCGCGGGCGGCACCACCCGGGAGACCACTGTCGCGGTCACCGAGCGGGTCGCCACCGAGACCACCCTGCTGCCGCTGGCCCACCTCACCGCTGTCGACCATTCGGTCGCCGACCTGCGCAACGTGATCGGCCGGCTGGCCGGCGCCGGGATCCGCAACGTGCTGGCGCTGCGCGGCGACCCGCCGGGCGACCCGATGGGCGAGTGGGTGCGGCACCCGGAGGGCGTGCTCTACGCGGAGGACCTGGTCCGGCTGATCCGCGAGTCCGGCGACTTCAGCGTCGGGGTGGCGGCCTTCCCCTACAAGCACCCGCGCTCCGCCGACGTGGCCGGCGACACCGCCAACTTCGTCCGCAAGTGCCGGGCCGGCGCGGACTACGCGATCACCCAGATGTTCTTCGACGCCGAGGACTACCTGCGGCTGCGTGACCGGGTGGCGGAGAACGGCTGTGACACGCCGATCGTGGCCGGCGTGATGCCGGTGACCCGGATGGCCACCATCGAGCGGTCCACCCAGCTCTCCGGGGCGCCGTTCCCGCCCGCGCTGCTGGGCGAGTTCGAGCGGGTCGCCGGGGACGAGGCCGCGGTGCGGGAACTGGGCATCGAGAAGTGCGCCGAGATGTGCGCGCGGCTGCTCGACGAGGGCGTGCCGGGCATCCACTTCATCACCATGAACCGGTCGACGGCGACCCGTGAGGTGTGGCAGCGGCTCGCCCCTCCGGACGTCGCCACGGCCGCGTAAGACCGGCGATGACCTGGGACGAGTACGCCGTGGCCTGGTCCGGGCTGCACGGCGGATTCGACCCGCGGCGGGCTTCGCCTGTGGTGCGCGGGTGGGTGCGTACGGCGTACACCACCGGGTTCTGGCTCAGTCGCAACCGGGTGTCGCCGATGACGGTGACCACCTGCGGTCTTCTGATCTGCCTCGGCGTGCCCGCGGCGGTCCCGCTCAGCCTGCTGCTCGCGGCCGCGCTGGTGCTGCTGGCGGCGGCCGCGGACGGCCTGGACGGCGCCGTCGCGGTGGTGTCCGGCCGGGTGACCAGAACCGGTTTCGTGTACGACTCGGTCGCCGACCGCGTCGGCGAGGCGGCCTGGCTGGCCGCGTTCTGGCTGGCCGGCGCCCCGGGCTGGCTGGTGACCCTGGCCGGGTCGGTGAGCTGGCTGCACGAGTACGTCCGGGCCCGCGCCGTCGCCGCCGGGATGTCCGAGATCGGCGTGGTCACCGTCGGCGAGCGCCCCACCCGCGCCCTGATCGCCGGCCTGGGCCTCGTGCTGCTCGCCCTGATCGATCTGCCGTGGCTGCCGCCCACGCTCTGGGCGGCCCTGCAATTCGCCGGTCTGGCGCAATTGTCGGTGACGGTTCACCGCGCTCTCCGCTGACCTTTTAATCGGTTGTCCGCGGTCGATGCCGTGCCTATTTTCTTCTTGGGCAGTTCTTCCGGGGCAGGGCATCTGAGCTGCTTATTCTTGGTGGAAAATAAGTTGACGGAGGTGAAACGGAATGAGCGCGGTTCTGGTCCTGAACGCCGACTGCGGGCCGCTGCACCGGGTCAGCCTCCGGCACGCGATCCGGATGCTGTTCCGTCAGGTGGCGGTGGTGCACGAGGCGCAGCCGGATGCCAACATCGGTGTCTTCCCGGTGCCCAGGGTGGTGCGCCTGGTGAGTTACGTGGTGACCCGCTGGCGGCGCGGCCGCGGGCCGGGCTGGTCCCGGGCCGGGGTGCTGGTGCGGGACAGGCGGGCCTGCGGTTACTGCGGGGAGCCGGCGACCACCATCGACCACATCCTGCCCCGCTCGCGTGGCGGCGGGAACGACTGGCTCAACACGGTGGCGGCGTGCGGTCGCTGCAACAACCGCAAGCGTGACCGGACGCCGTCCGAGGCGCGGATGCCGCTGCGGGTGGAACCGTTCGCGCCGGGCTGGGTGACCTTCGCCTGAGAACCGGCGGTCGGCGGGTTTACACGGGGACCCGTCGGCCGCCCTCTCTGCCTGTGCCCGGCCTCCGTTCGGCTTCCGGCGGCGCGCTGGCCTCCAGGGTGGCCCTCGGGATGACCGTCCGCC
>NZ_BOMW01000067.1 GCF_016862395.1 Actinoplanes siamensis
ATCCCACCGCCGAAACCGTTGGTCGGGCCACCGCCGAAACCGTTGGTCGGGCCACCGCCGAAACCGTTGGTCGGGCCACCGCCGAAGCCGTTGGACGACGCGGCACCGGTCAGGTCGGACCAGGCCGGGACGGAACCGCTGGTGCCGTTGGCACCCGGGTATCCACCGCGGCCGCTCTCCAGGGCGAGCGGCTCGCCGAAGGACGGCATCGCGGCCGGGGGCGCGTCGTATCCACCCTGCGCACGGGCGGTCGCCGCGGCAGCCAGGACGGAGACGGGCAGGCCCACCTCAGCGACAGTACCCCGCTCACGGTCGGCCGGGCGCAGCTCGACACGGACGCCGTGCCGGTTCGCCAGCCGGGCCACCACGACCAGGCCCATCATCCGGGAGACGGCGACGTCCACAGTGGGCGGGTTGGCCAGCCGCTCGTTGAGGTCGCGCAGCTGCTCACGGCTGATGCCGATGCCGTGGTCCTCCACGGTGAGCACCGCGTTCTCGCCGACCCGGCGGGCCTCCACCAGAACGTTGGAGTTCGGCGGGGAGAAGGCAGTCGCGTTGTCGAAGAGCTCGGCGACCAGGTGGACCATGTCGTTGACGGCGTGCGCCGCCACCTCGATCTCCCGGTCGATGACGCCGAACTCGATCCGGGTGTAGTGCTCGACCTCGGACTGCGCGGCGCGCAGCACGTCGATCAGGGCGGCCGGCTCGCGCTGCACGCGGGTGGAGTCGGCGCCCGCGAGAACCAGGAGGTTCTCGTCGTTGCGCCGCATTCGGGTGGCCAGGTGGTCCAGCTGGAAGAGCTCGGCCAGCCGGTCCGGGTCCTCCTCGCCGCGCTCCAGCCGGTCCAGGTGGCCGATCAGCCGGTCGACCAGGATCTGCGAACGGCGGGCGAGGTTGACGAACATGGTCGCGACGGAGGCGCGCAGTGCGGCCTGCTCGGCCGCGGTCCGCACCGCTTCCAGGTGGACCGCGTTGAACGCCTCGGTCACCTGCCCGAACTCGTCCCGGCTGCGCACCGGGAGAGGCTCGGCGATCTGGTCGGCGACCTGGGCCGGGGTGAGCGACGCGGAGAACGCCGGGTCACGCAGCCGGCTCACCGCGTGCGGCAGGCCGAACTGGGCCACCGCGAGGGCGCCCTGACGCAGCTCCCGCAGCGAGCGGGCCATCGACCGGGCGACGAGCCAGGCGAACAGGATGGCCAGCAGCAGCATGCCCAGCAGGAGGCTGGTCTCCAGGAACACCGTGCGGTTCGTCGTGTTTCGCAGGTCGTTGGCCCGGGCAACGATGCTCTTGTCGAGCTGTTCCTCGACCTGGCGGAACGTGTTGTCGTAACCGGACATCGCCTCGTCCCACCCGTCGGCGGTGAGGTGCGACCGGGAGATGTCGGTGCCCGGGCTGCTGAGCAGCGGATTGGTCAGGTTGGTGGCAGAGCGCTGGGCCGGGTTCTCGTCCGTCGACTTCACGAACAGGTCGTACTCGCCGTTGGTGGAGACCGCCTTGAGGTTGGCCCGGGCGAGGTTGAAGCCGGTGTCCGCGGTGAGGAAGGACTGGCGGAACGTGGTGGAGAACTCGTTGGCGCCGATCACCTGGTGGCCGATGAAGCGTTCCTCGGACACGTACTCCTTGGCGCGGGCCACCTCGGCAACCGCGCGCAGGCGGTCGCTCAGGCCGCTGTCGGTGGCCTGCTGAGCGGCGACGTCGCGCACCGAGAGCAGGTCGCCGACCAGTCCGGTGTACGTGGTGTCGACGCTCTTCGTGCTCTCCGAGCCGTTGGTGACCTTGCTGCGGTACGCCGCGAGGTCCGCCAGGTTCAGGTCCAGGCGGGAGAGCAACTGCTCGACCCGCTCGGGCTGACCTTCGAGGGCAGCGCGCTGCTGCGAGTACGGCTGGCTGGCCGCCTCGACCTTCGAGTGCTGACCGTTGAACTTCGCGACCAGCGGGTCCGGAACCGCCGCCTTGCTGGAACGCTCCTTCACGATCGCGATCTGCATCGCGTACGACCGCTCGTCCTGCAACTGGTCGGCGAGGCCACCAGCGGCCTCGGCGAGAGCCGCGAGGGTCCGAGTGTTCTCCGCGGTATTGGCTTGGTCGATGTGCTCGATGAGGCCGTTGACGCCGACGATGATCGTCGCGACGGTCGGCACGAGCATGATCAGACCAAGCTTGGACCAGATGGGTAGGTCTCGCAGCCGACCCGCGGGTCGACGCAGACGCGACATGACGCCGTCCGCCTCACTGGGGCGCTTGCTCACGTCACCGTCCTCCTGATTCGGGCCCGGCATTCGGCTCGCCGGGCACCGCGCACGGCCGACTCGCCGGGTCGGGCCCCCGAGATTCCATCACGACGAGTGTCAAAGAGAAAGACCAGGCGGGCACGGACCGGTTGTGTGACGCGATGTTGCAACGTCGCAGTTGGACATCGCCGGTCTGAAATCACTACCTGTAGAAGTTCTTGTATCTCAAGGTCACTCGAACGAGGTCGGCGCGGCGTGGGGGGTGGGCGCAGGCCGACGGGTCGTATCGTAGTCGATCGCGACAGGAGTGACGATGGCTCGGTTCCCCGCGATCGGCAAGGCGAGATGCCGGATTATGCCAAGTTTGTAGGCGGCAGTGTAGCCGAACGGCCGAGGCCGGGATCCGGACAGGTGATTTCGCCTGACGTACGTTCGCTCCTTTCCAGGAAAAGGGCGAAAAGCCGGACTTCAGCCCAGCAACTTGGCGTACGCCGGCTTGATCACCTCGTTGATCAACGCCAATCGCTCGTCGTACGGGACGAACGCCGACTTCATCGCGTTGATCGTCAACCACTGCAGTTCCGCCCAGCCCCAGCCGAACGAATCCACCAGCAGGCTCATCTCACGGCTCATCGATGTCCCGCTCATCAGCCGGTTGTCGGTGTTGACAGTGACCCGGAAGCGCAGGTCGTGCAGGAGCTTGATCGGGTGCGCCGCGATCGACTCGGCCGCGCCGGTCTGCACGTTCGACGACGGGCACAGCTCCAGCGGGATCCGCTTGTCCCGGACGTAGGCCGCGAGACGTCCCAGCACCGGCGGGGCGGCCGCGGTGCCGCCGGTCGCGGTCACCGCGCTCGGGCCGTCCGGCACCGCTGCGATGTCGTCCACCAGCCGGACGCCGTGCCCCAGCCGGTCGGCGCCGCACCACTGGATGGCCTCCCAGATCGACGGCAGGCCGAACGCCTCGCCGGCGTGGATGGTGAAGTGGAAGTTCTCCCGCTGCAGGTACTCGAAGGCGTCCAGGTGCCGGGTGGGCGGGAAGCCGGCCTCGGCACCGGCGATGTCGAAGCCGACCACGCCGGTGTCCCGGAACCGGACGGCGAGCTCGGCGATCTCCTGCGAGCGGGCGGCGTGCCGCATCGCGGTCAGCAGGGTGCCGATCCGGATCGGGGTGCCGGCCGCGGCCGCCTCGGCGCAACCTTCGCGGAACCCGGCATGCACCGCCTCGACCACCTGGTCCAGCGTCAGGCCGCCCTCCAGGTGCTGCTCCGGGGCGTACCGCACCTCGGCGTAGACGACGCCGTCGGCGGCCAGGTCGAGCGCGCACTCCCGGGCCACCCGGCGCAGCCCCTCCTCGGTCTGCATCACCGCGACCGTGTGCGCGAAGGTCTCCAGGTACCGTTCCAGCGAGCCGGAGTCGGCGGCGGCGACGAACCAGTCGCCGAGCCGGGCCGGGTCGGTCTCCGGCAGTTCGTGGCCCACCGCGGCGGCCAGCTCCACGATCGTGGCGGGGCGCAGGCCGCCGTCCAGATGGTCGTGCAGCAGAACCTTGGGGGCTTTGACGATGTCCGAATGTGCAATGGCAGCCATCAGGGAAGCGTAGAGGGAAGACCGGAATGATCGATGGCGCATTGCCGTACCTGAGGTGCCCGGTGTGCCGACTGCCACTCGACCGGGGTGATCGGGCGCTGCGCTGCCCGCGCGGGCACAGCTTCGACATGGCCCGGCAGGGCTACGCCGACCTGAGCGCCGGGCGCCTGCCGCACACCGGCGACAGCGCCGAGATGATCGCCGACCGGGCCGGCTTCCTGGCCGCCGGCCACTACGCCTTCATCGCCGCGGCCCTCGCCGAGGCGGTCCGGACCGCTGCGGACCACCTTCAAGATCAAGAGGCCATCGGCGTACGAGGGGAGGCCGGCGCCCCGCCGTTGATCGTCGACGCCGGCACCGGCACCGGCGACTACCTGGCCCACGTGCTCGACTCCGCCCCCACGGCCGTCGGCCTGGGCCTGGACGTCTCGAAGCCGGCCCTGCGCCGGGCCGCCCGCGCCCACCCGCGGGCCGCCGCGGTGCTGACCGACCTGTGGCGCCCGCTGCCGGTCGCGGACGCCTGCGCCACCGTGATCCTGAACGTCTTCGCCCCGCGCAACGGCGCCGAGTTCCGCCGGGTGCTGCGCCCGGACGGCTGGCTGCTGGTGGTCACCCCGGCCGCCGACCACCTGTCCGAGCTGGTCAGCGCGCACGGCCTGATCCAGGTCGACCCGGACAAGGCGGCCCGGGTGAGCGGGGCGCTGGACGAGCACTTCGCGCCGGCCGGCACGACCACTCTCCGCGCCGGGCTGCGGCTGAGCGCCACCGAGGTCCGCACGCTGATCGGGATGACCCCGAGCGCCCGGCACGTCCCGGTGAACGCCCTGCCCACCCACGACCGCACCGTCACCGCCGCGGTGGACCTGTCGGTCTACCGGCCACGCTGAGGACGGCGCTCCGTCCCGTACGCAAGCGATCGAAGCGGCCCGGAGCGGCCGCGACCTAGACGGAGAGATCGACCTCTTCCCACTCCGGCGGGTCGTCGTGGTACGGGCCGTGGAAGATGACAGCCCACTCCAGCGCCCAGCGCCGCTGCCCGATCGCGTTGCTGTCCACCTCGCCGGGCAGCTGCCGCCCGGCCTGTTCCGCCTCCTGGAACGCCCAGTCCAGGCAGTAGTACAGGTCGAGCAGCACCGCCGCCTCGGCCGCGTCCCGGACCGCGACCAGGGACCGGGACCGCCAGCGGGCGAACGTCTCGCCGGCCGGCAGATCCGGCATCTGGGTCATCAGGTGGTCGTCCGGCGGCACCGTGGGGTCCAGGTGCCGGCCCAGCCCGAGCAGCCAGGCCAGCGCGAAGACCGCGTCGTGGTGCAGCACGAACGACCGGTGGTCGCCCTTGGCGCCGATCACGAACTGCCACTCCGGCGGGGTCACCAGCTCCACCAGGTGCGAGGCCAGCAGCCAGCTCATCGCCGCCTCGGTGGGCATCCCGAAGCAGCGGGCCACCACCACGTGCAGCACCGCGGCGCGGGCCTCCAGCTCGGCGACCGGGCGCAGCTCGACTGTGTCGCCCAGCTCCCAGACCAGCGGGAAGGAGAGGGGCGGCAGCGGCAGGCCCAGACGGGCCAGTTCGTCCAGGCTGGCCTCGCGGACCGCGCGTGGATCGGGAGCGGCCTTCGTCATGGTGCGTCAGGCTATGCGGTCCAGCAGGAGACCGGCAGAGGCGGGGGCGTCGCTTCCGAGCGCGATCGCCGCGGCCGCGTCGGCCCGGGCCGCCTCGATCCGCGACTCGTCGTCGGTGCGCAGCTCCAGCAGCACGTCACCGGCCTTCACCCGGTCGCCCGGCTTCACCCGCAACTGCACCCCGGCGCCGAAGCTGACCGGGTCCTCCTTGCGGGCCCGGCCGGCGCCGAGCCGCCAGGCGGCGACCCCGATCCCGTACGCGTCCAGGGTGGTCACCACGCCGTCCGCCTCGGCCCGCAGCACCTCGGTGTGCGCCGCGACCGGCAGCGGGGCGTCCGGGTCGCCGCCCTGCGCCCGGATCATCGCCCGCCA
Organism: Actinoplanes siamensis; assembly: GCF_016862395.1. Classification (GTDB taxonomy): domain Bacteria; phylum Actinomycetota; class Actinomycetes; order Mycobacteriales; family Micromonosporaceae; genus Actinoplanes; species Actinoplanes siamensis. Next base: position 5,820 of record NZ_BOMW01000067.1, read on the forward strand.
GGTGTCCATCGCGGCGCCCGAGGCCAGCACCTTCTCCGGGTCCGCGTCCACACCCGCGGCGGCCAGCATCTCCCGGGCCAGGGCCAGGGTCAGCTCGACCACGTCGGCCGGGCCGCCGCCGGCCAGCACCTCGACCGACTCGGCCACCTCGTTGGCGTTGCCGACGGCCCGGCCGAGCGGGGTGTTCATGTCGGTGAGCAGGGCGACAGTGGTGACCCCGCTGTCCTTGCCCAGCCGGACCATGGTGCGGGCCAGCTCCTGGGCGCTCGCCAGGTCCTTCATGAACGCGCCGGAGCCGACCTTGACGTCGAGCACCAGCGCGCCGGTGCCCTCGGCGATCTTCTTGCTCATGATCGAGCTGGCGATCAGCGGGATCGCCTCGACGGTGCCGGTGACGTCGCGCAGGGCGTACAGCTTGCGGTCGGCCGGGGCCAGGCCCTCACCCGCCGCGCAGATCACCGCGCCGATCTCGTCGAGTTGCCGGATGAACTCGTCGTTGTCCAGCCGGGCCCGCCAGCCCGGGATGGACTCCAGCTTGTCCAGCGTGCCGCCGGTGTGCCCCAGGCCGCGGCCGGACAGCTGCGGGACGGCCACGCCGCACGCGGCGACCAGCGGGGTCAGCGGCAGCGTGATCTTGTCACCGACGCCGCCGGTGGAGTGCTTGTCGGCGGTCGGCCGGGACACCGCGGACAGGTCCAGCCGCTCGCCGCTGGCGATCATCGCGGCGGTCCACCGGGCGATCTCGGCGGGCGTCATGCCGCGCAGCAGGATCGCCATGGCCAGCGCGGACATCTGCTCGTCGGCGACCACGCCCCTGGTGTAGGCGTCGACCACCCAGTCGATCTGGGCGTCGGTCAGGGTGTGCCCGTCCCGCTTGGCCCGGATGACGTCGACCGCGGCGAATCCGCTCATGCTTCCTCTTTCCAGCGCTGCGGAATGCCTTCCGGCAGCTCACCCTCGCCCGCCCAGGACAGACCGCCCTCGGCGTCCACCACCACGACCCGCGGACTGCGGACCAGGCCCCAGGCCACCGCGGCGGAGGCGCTCGGGAAGTTCGGCCCCTCCTCCAGGATGCCCTTGTCCTCGCCGGTGCCCGGGGCGCCGGACGAGCGCTCCCAGTACCCGGTCCAGATCGTCTCGCCACCGGACAGGTCCGGGTGCACGAACACCGTGCCCCGCCCGCGCCACTTGGCCAGCTCGGCGGGGACCTCGGGGCCACCGGCCGGGCCGGTCACCTTCGCCATGTCCACCCAGCCGAACGCGTGCGGCAGCAGCTCTTCCATCCGCAGCGGCCGGGGCAGCGCCTCGACCAGCATCTCCGGGCCGCCGTGCTCCCACAGGATCTGCCGGCAGCGCCCGCACGGCATCAGCGGGGCGCCGGTGGCATCCACGCAGGACATCGCCACCAGCCGGCCGCCGCCGGTCGCGTGCAGCGAGCCGACCATGCCGCACTCGGCGCACAGGGTCATGCCGATGGACGCGTTCTCCACGTTGCAGCCCACCACCACCCGGCCGTCGTCGACCAGGGCGGCCACACCGACCGGGAAGTCGGAGGCGGGCACGTAAGCCCGCCGCATCACCTCGATGGCGGCTGCTCGTAGCGCCGCCCAGTCGATCTCCATGATCTCGATTCTGCCCCACTGTCCGGCCTGTCAAAGACGGATGCCCGGCCTCTGGCCGGGCATCCGTTCGCAGGAATTGCCTAACTCTTGACGTACGGAAGCCCATCCGCCGCCGGCGCCCGCACGCGGCCCACCAGACCGGCCACCGCGATGATCGTCGCCAGGTACGGCAGCATGCTGAGGAACTGGTTCGGTACCGGGCTGTTGATCGCGCTCAGGTAGAACGCCAGTTTCTGGGCGAAGCCGAAGAACAGCGCCGCCCCGAACGCTCCGATCGGCGTGTACCGCCCGAAGATCAGCGCGGCGAGCGCGATGAAGCCCGCGCCGGCCGTCATGTTCTTGGTGAAGCTGCCGGTCGCCACCAGCGTGAAGTACGCCCCGCCGAGGCCCGCCACCACGCCGCCGAGCAGCACGTTCAGGTAGCGCAGGCCGCGCACCCGGATGCCCACCGTGTCGGCCGCGGTGGGGTGCTCGCCGACCGCCCGGGTGCGCAGGCCCCACCGGGTCCGGTTCAGCGCGAAGTGGATGACCACGACCAGGATCAACGCGATCCAGAGCAGCAGGGTGGCGTCGAACACCACCGGGCCGAGCACCGGGATGTCGGCCAGCCCGGGGATGCGCCACGCGGGCATCTGCGGCGGGGTGTTGTAGTGCTGCGCGTCCGGCTGCATCAGCCGCTCGTAGAGGAAGCCGGTGATGCCGAGCGCGAACAGGTTCAGCACGATGCCGACCACTGTCTGGTCGACCAGGTAGCGGATCGAGAGCACGGCCAGGATCGCCGCGATGATCACACCGCCGATCGCCGCGCTGATCAGACCGGCCCAGACGCTGCCGGCCAGGGTGCCGATCAGGGCGCCGGCGAACGCGCCCATCAGGAACTGGCCCTCGATGGCGACGTTCACCACGCCGGAACGCTCGCCGAGCACACCGGCCAGCGCGCCCAGGATCAGCGGCAGGGCCAGGTCCAGCGTGCCGCCGAGGGTGTCCTGCAGGGACATGAACTGCCCGGCCACCTGCCAGCACAGGAAGGACAGCACGAAGGTCACGATGCCGGCCACCAGCAGCGCGTTGGACCAGCGCTTGAGCAGGCCGGCCAGCAGCAGGCCACCGGCTACCAGGGTGAGCACGCCGAACAGCACGGCGCCGAACTGGCCGTTGATCGAGAGCGCCGCGCCCTGGGCGTCCTCGGTGAGCGTGAAGCGGGCGTCCTTGTCCGGCGCGAGCGAGCCGAACAGCACGGCGGCGAGGACGCCGAGCAGGATCAGGGCCACGCCGAAGCGGCGCTGCCGGGTCCAGAACGGCTCCGGCGCGGCGACCTCGGCGGGCGCCTCCACAGTCGCGGTCGACATGTTCTCAGCCCTTCGCCGGTACGGCGCCGAGCCCGGCGACGCGGGCGGCACGCAGTTGGAAGATCGCCTTCACCAGGGCGGGTGCGGCGATGAAGATGACGATCAGGGCCTGCAGCACGGTGACCAGCTCCAGCGAGATGCCGGTGAACGACTGCATCCGGTTGCCGCCGGCCCGCAGCGCGCCGAACAGCAGCGCGGCCAGCAGGGTGCCCCACGGGCGGTTGCGCCCGAGCAGCGCGACCAGCAGGCCGTCGAAGCCGATGTTGCCGGCCACCGACGGGGTCAGCGCGTACGCCGTACCGAGCACCTGAGTCGCGCCGCCGAGCCCGGCCAGGCCACCGGCCACGGCCATCAGCAGCGCGTACGTCTTGGCGACGCTGATCCCGGCGGTCCGCGCGGCGTGCGGGTTGGCGCCCACCGCCCGCAGCTCGAAGCCGAACGCCGACCGGTTCAGCAGCCAGGCCACCCCGGCGGTGACCAGCACCGCGAGGACGATGCCCAGGTGCACCCGGAGCACGCCGCCGAACGAGGGCAGCTGCGCGGACTCGGCGACCACCTTGCTGATCGCGTCGGTCCGTCCCGGCTGCTGCACGCCCTTCTGGATCACCAGCCAGGCCAGGAACAGGCCGGCGGTGTAGTTCAGCATGATCGTGGTGATCACCTCGTGGGCGCCGGTCCGGGCCTTGAGCAGGCCGGGCAGGAAGCCCCAGAGGGCCCCACCGAGCGCGCCGGCGACCAGCGCGACGATCAGGTTCAGCACGATCGGCAGGCCGAGGGTGAAGCCGGCGACACCGGCCGCGATGCAGCCGAGCACGGCCTGGCCCTGCGCGCCGATGTTGAACAGGCCGCCGCGGAACGCCAGCGACACCGACAGGCCGGTGAAGACCAGCGGGGCGGCGTAGGTGAGCGTCTCGGAGATCGGCGCGAGCGCGTCCTGCCAGGTGCCGCCGCCGGAGAACCAGGCGCGGAACGCGTCCGGGTCGCCCAGCGCGCCCTTGAGCAGGTCGGAGTAGGCCGAGCTGATCAACGTCCAGCTGGCCTCCAGCGCGTCGCCCGGACGGGCGGTGAAGTACCCGAACTTCGCCAGCACCGCGGAGTCCGAGACCACGATCAGCACGGCGCCGATCACCACGGCCAGCACGATCGACAGGACCGTGACGGTGACGCCGTTGGAGGACCAGAGGTTGCGCAGGAAGACGTTGAGGAACGGCTCCTTCTCGACAGGTGCCTTCTGTTTGGTCGCTTCGGCGGTCACTTCTTCTCCTCGTTGCCGCCGGTGATGCCGGCCATCAGCAGGCCGATCTCCTCGCGCGGGGTGTCCGGCGAGACGATCGCCAGGATCCGGCCGCGGTACATCACCGCGATCCGGTCGGCGAGACCGACCACCTCGTCGAGCTCACTGGAGACCACCAGCACGGCGGTGCCCTGGTCGCGCTCGTGGACGATCTGGCCGTGGATGAACTCGATCGAGCCGACGTCCACACCGCGGGTCGGCTGGGAGGCGATGAACAGGCGCAGCGGCCGGGACATCTCCCGGGCGATGACGACCTTCTGCTGGTTGCCGCCGGAGAGCGTGCCGACCGGGGTCTCCGGTGACTGGCAGCGGATGTCGAACTGGGCGACCCGCTCCTTGGCATTACCGTCGATCTTGTCGAGGTTCAGCCGGAACCGGTTGCCGAACGGGTCCCGGTCGTACATGTCCAGGATCAGGTTCTCCGCGACGGTGAACTCCTTCACCACGCCGTCGTGGCTGCGGTCCTCCGGGACGTAGCCGACGCCGGAGCGCAGGATCCGCTTGGTGCTCTGCCCGGCCAGGTCGTCGCCGTCCAGCTCGATCCGGCCGGCGCGCACCTCGCGCAGCCCCATCACCGCCTCGACCAGCTCGGTCTGGCCGTTGCCCTGGACGCCCGCGATGCCGAGCACCTCACCGGCCCGGACCTCCAGATCCACGCCGTCGACCGCCCGGATGCCGCGGTCGTCGTCGACGACCAGGCCGGCGAGCCGCAGCACCGATCGGCCGGGCTCGGCCGGGCGCTTGTCCACCTCGAGGCTCACCGCGCGGCCCACCATCAGGGCGGCCAGCTCGTCCTCGCTGGTGTCCGGGCGGGCCGTGCCGACCACCTGGCCGCGGCGGATCACGGTGATCCGGTCGGCGATCGCCTTGACCTCTTTGAGCTTGTGCGTGATGAAGACGATCGACTTGCCCATCTCGGTGAGCGAGCGCATCACCGCGAGCAGTTCCTCGGTCTCCTGCGGGGTGAGCACCGCGGTCGGCTCGTCCAGGATCAGCAGGTCGACGTCGCGGGTCAGCGCCTTGACGATCTCCACCCGCTGCTGGGCGCCGACCGGCAGGTCCTCGACCAGGGCGTCCGGGTCGACCGGCAGGCCGAAGCGCTTGGAGGTTTCCAGCACGTCGCGGCGGGCCCGGCGGCGGTCCAGCCAGCCGAGCGGGCCGCCCCGGGTCTCCTCGGCGCCGAGCGCGATGTTCTCCGCCACGGTGAAGACCGGGACCAGCATGAAGTGCTGGTGCACCATGCCGATGCCGGCCGCGATGGCGTCCCGCGGGCTGCGGAACACCTTGGGCTCGTCGTTGACGACGATCTCGCCCTGGTCCGGCTGGAGCAGACCGTACAGCTGGTTCATCAGCGTCGACTTGCCGGCGCCGTTCTCCCCGAGCAGGGCGTGCACCTCGCCCGGTTCGACGGTGATGTCGATGTGGTCGTTGGCCACCAGGTCGCCGAAGCGCTTGGTGATGCCGCGCAGTTCCAGTTTCAGCGGAATCTCCCCGACGTCGGAAATGCCTGGTGGACGGTAGGTTCTGCGGCGTGGCGCCACTCCGGCGCGATTCACCCGGCAGAACCTAATGCGAGCCGCCGCTCAGCCACGGACCCGGAGCCCATGGCCGAGCGGCGGCCGAATGTTACTACCGGTTGGTCACTTCGGCGCGCTGGCCGACTCGACCTTGACCGTACCGGCGACGATGTCCTTCTTCAGCTGGTCCACCTCGCCCTTGAGGGCGGCGTCGACCTTGCTGTCGAACTTGTTGTACGGCGCCAGGCCGACACCGTCGTTCTGCAGCGTGCCGATGTAGCCCGGGCTCGCGGCGAGGGCTTCCTTCTTGGCGCCCTTGACCACGGCCTCCTTGACGGCCTCCTCGACGTTCTTCACCACGGTGCTGAGGAACACGTCGCAGTACTGCGCGGCGCTCTTGCAGCCGTCCTGGTCGACCCAGACGACCGAGACCTTGCCGGCGGAGTCCTTGGCGACCTGCGCGGTGCCCAGGCCGGTGCCGCCGGCGACCGGCAGGATCACGTCGGCGCCCTGCGAGACCAGGGTCTGGGTGATCGTCTTGCCCTTGTTCTGGTCGATGAAGCTGTCCGCGAAGGAACCGTTCTGCTTCGCCTTGTCCCAGCCCAGAACCTGGACGGTCTTGCCCTTCTTCTGGTTGTAGTAGGCGACGCCGTCGGCGAAGCCGTCCATGAAGATGGTGACCGGGGCGATCTTCAGACCGCCGTAGGTGCCGACCTTGCCGGACTTCGAGTACCCCGCGGCGAGGTAGCCGGCCAGGAACGCGGCCTGGTGGGTGGCGAACTGCATCGGGTAGACGTTGGCGCCGGTGCTGTTGCTGTCCACGATGGCGAACTGCGAGCCGGCGCTCTCGGCGGCGACCTTCTTGGTGGCGTCGCCCATCAGGCCGCCGACCGCGAGGATGAAGTCGCACTTCTGCGAGACGAAGTTGCGCAGGCCCGGCTCGTAGTCGGCCTCGGAGGACGAGGAGACGTACTTCGCGTCGACGTTGCTCGACTCGACCTTGGCGGCCTGGATACCGGCCCACGCCGAGGCGTTGAACGACTTGTCGTCGATGCCACCGGTGTCGGTGACCATGCAGGCCTTGTAAGCGGCGGCGGTGCTGGCGCTGCCGCCCGCCGAGGGGGTGTCCGGAGCCTTACCACAAGCGGCGGCCGCGAGCGTCAGCCCACCTGCCGCGAGAACCGCCACGATCCGCTTCCCACGTACTGGGCGCAAGACGCCCTCCTTCCGCTGCACACCGACACTCTCGGTGGGTCTCAGGTCGGCAGCGTAACGGTGGGCCATGTGGTCGTCAGGCGTTCGGTACGGACTGTTGGCGCACCGTTATCGCGCCGCAATCACCAGGCCTTTTGCCTGCCGCTTTCGATGGGTTCGCAGGGGAATTGCCCGGGGGGCCGGGTGACCGGGGATTAATCTTCGCCCTCCGCAACCGGCTTTGATAACGGTTCGTGACGGCTGAGATCACCGTTCGGTCACGGCCGCTTTCTGGTCATCCTCCGCTTGCCTCCGGTACGACTCTCGCCAGGCCCGGATCCCGAGGACGCCGACGATCGTGCCGATCACCAGTGACGCCGTGATCAACAGGGCGTGGACCCAGAGGAACGAGGTGGGCGTGCCGCCGTCGAACGAACGGTCGTCGCGATAGATGGCGACGCCGAAGCGGGGCCAGATCACCCACGTCCACACGCCGACCGCCACCAGGAACGCCGCCCAACGCCGTGTGATCACCACGACGACCAGTATCGCAGCGTCCTCAGCCGCTCAGTCGGGTGGCTATCCGCCGCCAGCCGTCGCGCACCTCGGAGCGCCCCGGGGTGGGCGGTGGCGGCCCGCCGATGCCCTGCTCGGCCAGCAGCTCCTCGCCGGGCTGCTCGGCGTTCTCGGCCGCCGCCCGGACCGCCCCGATCTCCGCGCGGATCGCGTCCGCCGAGTCCAGCGGGAACATCGGCTCCACCACGGCCATCAGATCGTCGTCGGCGACCACGGCGCGGGCCAGGGCGATCGCGTGCTCCCGCTCGTACGGCCCGCAGACCACCGGATCCCAGTCCTCCCGGTCACCGAGCGAGCCGATGGTGACCACCCACGGAACACCGGTGTGCGGCGAGCCGATCGGCGGATGCAGAGTGACGAGAGCGCCCATCGGGACATCATCGCGGGCGGGCATCCCGGATCCAGCGGTTTTGGCCCACGGGGGCCGTTTTGTCGTCAGCTGAGAGGTCCACCACACGTCCGTGCGGGCTGGTCGCCGCCCACGCCGCGCCGAACAGCAGCAGCTGGTTGAACAGGTAGAGGTAGACCAGCGCCCCGACGGCCGAGCCGACCAGGCCGTACGCCGGGTTGCGCTCGACCATCCCGACGAACGACTTGCCCACCGTGTTGAGCAGCATCAGCCCCACGCCGACCTGCAGCACCGGCGGGGCCATCCGTCGCGCGGTCATCCGCAGCCGCGGCACGGCGGCCAGCAGCGCCGCCGCGAACAGCATGTTCACCCCGAGCGTCAGGATCAGGCTGACCACCGACAGGGTGGTCCGGAAGCCGCCGCCGGCCAGCCAGTCGAGCAGCTGCTCCAGGCCGTAGACGGCGGCCTGGGTGAGGGCCAGCAGCAGCAGGACGCCGATCAGCACGAGCAGGTCGACCCCCTGCCGGACGCCGATGTAACCGGGCTGCTCGCGCAGCCGCCAGATGAGCCGCTGCGAGGAGCGGATCGCCTCGACCCAGCCGATGCCGGTGAAGGTCAGGCCGACCAGGCCGACGATCCCGACCGTCTTCTTGCTGTCCAGGATGGCCTGCACGTCGAGGAACGGCAGGTTATGCCGGAGGAAGTCGCCGACCAGGTCGAACAGTTCGGTGTTGCTGCTCAGCAGGAACCCGAAGACCGAGTAGCCGATCAGCAGCAGCGCGAAGATCGCGAAGAACCCGTAGTACGCGATGGCGGCGGCCAGCCGGCCACCCTGGACGCCCTCGTAGCGCAGGATCGCCCGGCACAGGTGGTCGAAGGAGCGGGAGCGGTACCGGATTGCCATGATCCGGGCGGCGGCCGCATCGTACGCCCGGTCGACTGCGTTCACCGGGCGACCGTAACGGACGACACAGCGGACCGCTCAGTCCCCTCGCTCAGCCACCCAATGGGAAGTCCCGGCGGGGCCGCCACGGGCCCTCGCCACCGTGCGAGAACAGCGTGAAGGAGGCCACCGGGAAGCGCGCGGAGAAGCCGGCCAGGTCGTCGAAGACCGCGTCCAGCGCCTCCGGGGCCACGTCCTGCGCCACCGTGACATGTGGATGATACGGAAAGCGGCTGTCCCGCTGGATGTCCGGCGAGCGGGTGATCGCCTCGGCGAGCAGCTCGCACTCGCTGATGCCCATCGCCAGGCTCACGAAGACCACCTCGGTCACCGGCCGGAACGTGCCGGTGCCGCGCAGGTGGACGACGAACGGCGGCTGCGCCGAGGCGACCGACTCCAGGTGCTTCTCCACCGCCGGCAGGGCGTCGGTGTCCACCTCGGTCGGGCCGAGGAGCGTGACGTGCGCGGGCGTCCAGGCGGCCTGCGGGTCGCCGGCCTCCGCGCGCCTGCGGGTGAGCGCCGATCCCCAGGGTTCCGGGATGTCGATCGCCACGCCGATACGCGTCCGAGCAGGATGACCCATAGGGCTCAGGCCCCGCGGGCGGGGCTGAGGAAACCCACGTTCTTGTACGTCTTGGCGAGGGTCGACGCCGCGACGGCGCGCGCCTTCTCCGCGCCGACCGCCAGGATCTTGTCGAGCTGGGCCTTGTCGTCCAGGTAACCCTTGGTCTTCTCCTGGATCGGCCGGACGAACTCGACGAGCACCTCGGCGAGATCCTTCTTGAGGTCGCCGTAGCCGCGACCGTCGTACTGCTCCAGGAGCTCGTCGATGGTGCGCATGGTGAGCGCCGCGTACATCGTCAGCAGGTTGCTGATGCCGGGCTTGTTGACCTCGTCGTAGAGGATCTCGCGACCGGTGTCGGTGACCGCCGACTTGATCTTCTTGGCCGAGCGGGCCGGGTCGTCCAGCAGTTCGATGATGCCGTTGGGCGAGGACGCCGACTTGGACATCTTGATCGTCGGGTCCTGCAGGTCGGTGATCTTCGCGGTGTCCCTGACGATGTACGCCGAGGGCATGGTGAAGGTCTGGCCGAACCGGGTGTTGAACCGCTGCGCCAGGTCGCGGGTCAGCTCCAGGTGCTGCCGCTGGTCCTCGCCGACCGGGACCTGGTCGGCCTGGTAGAGAAGGATGTCGGCGGCCTGCAGGATCGGGTAGGTGAACAGCCCGACGGTGGTGCTGTCCTGCCCGGCCTTGGCCGACTTGTCCTTGAACTGCACCATCCGGCCGGCCTCGCCGAAGCCGGTGATGCAGCTGAGCACCCAGCCGAGCTGGGCGTGCTCGGGCACGTGCGACTGGACGAACAGGGTGCACCGCTCCGGGTCCAGCCCGACGGCCAGCAACTGCGCGATGGAAACCCGAGTACGGTTGCGGAGCGCGACCGGATCGTGGCCCATGGTGATCGCATGCAGGTCGACCACGCAGTAGAAAGCGTCGTGCGTCTCCTGCATCGCCACCCAGTTGCGCACCGCGCCCAGATAGTTGCCGAGGTGGAAGGAGTCGGCTGTCGGCTGGATGCCGGAGAGCACTCGCGGACGGCGGGCAACGTCGGACATGAGTGCCATTGTGTCAGTCTCGGGCCGGATCCCGCGAACCCCCTCGCCGCCGTGGGGTGATGTTCGAACCTGTTGACTCATGAGCGATTCCGCGTGATTCTATGATCGGAAGTTCCCGTCAGAGAGAGGTTTCCAGACGTGAAATTGCTCGTCACCGGCGGCGCCGGATACGTGGGCAGCGTGACCAGCCGGCTGCTGCTGGACGCCGGCCACGAGGTCGTGGTGCTCGACAACCTGCGCACCGGCTTCCGCGAGGCGGTCGCCCCGGACGCCACGTTCGTCGAGGCGGACATCGCCGAGGCGGCGCGGGTCCTCACCCCGGACGCCGGCTTCGACGCGGTGCTGCACTTCGCCGGGCTGATCGCGGCCGGCGAGTCGATGGCCAAGCCGGAGCTGTACTGGCACGAGAACGTGGTCAAGTCCCTGGCCCTGCTGGACGCGATCCGCGCCGCCCGGGTACCGCGGGTGATCTTCTCGTCCACCGCCGCGGTCTACGGCAACCCGGTCGAACTGCCCATCAGCGAGACCGCGGCCAAGGCGCCGACCAGCACGTACGGGTCCACCAAGCTGACCTTCGACCTGGCGCTGACCTCGGAGACGTTCGCCCACCAGCTGGCCGCCGTCTCGCTGCGCTACTTCAACGTGGCCGGCGCGTACATCCGCGGCGGCCACGAGATCGGCGAGCGGCACGACCCGGAGACCCACCTGATCCCGATCACCCTGCAGACGGCCGCCGGCAAGCGGGACAAGCTGCAGCTGTTCGGCGACGACTACCCCACGCCGGACGGCACCTGCGTGCGCGACTACATCCACGTCGAGGACCTGGCCCGCGCGCACCTGCTGGCGCTGGACGCGGCCACCCCCGGCGAGCACCGGATCTACAACCTGGGCAACGGCAGCGGCTTCTCCAACCGCGAGGTCGTCGAGGCGGCCCGCGAGGTGACCGGCGCCGCCATCCCGGTGGAGATCGCCCCGCGGCGCGAGGGCGACCCGGCCACCCTGGTCGCCTCGTCCGAGCGCGCCCGCACCGAGCTGGGATGGACTCCCGAGAAGAACACCCTGCAGGCGATGATCGGGGACGCCTGGACCTTCTACCGCAGGCACGTGGCGTGAGCCACCACGCCGGGCGGCACCTCCCCGCGCCGGGCGCCCACCCCCGCACGCCGAAGAAAGGCACCGCATGACCGACATCTCCGCCGAGGCCCGGAAAGCCTTCACCGACGCGTACGGCGTGCAGCCGGCCGGTCTGTGGGCCGCGCCCGGCCGGGTCAACCTGATCGGCGAGCACACCGACTACAACGACGGCTTCGTGCTGCCGTTCGCCCTGCCACAGCGCACGGTCGCGGCGGCCGCCCCGTCCGCGGACGGCGCCTGGTCGGTCTGCTCCACCCTGGCGCCCGAGCCGGTGACCTTCGGCGTCACCGAGCCCGGTGAGGTGACCGGCTGGGGGGCGTACGTGGCCGGCGTGGTCTGGGCGCTGCGCGACGCCGGGTTCGAGCCGCCCGCGGCACGCGTCGCCATCGCCTCGGACGTGCCGCTGGGCGCCGGGGTGTCGTCGTCGGCCGCCCTCGAGTCGGTGGTCCTCACCGCCCTGATCGACCTGGGCGGCCTGGACGTCCCGCTGGAGCGGCGCCCGGCGATCGCCCAGCGCGCCGAGAACCTGTACGTCGGCGCGCCCACCGGCATCCTCGACCAGTCCGCGTCGATCCGCTGCGAGGCGGGCCGGGCGCTGTTCCTGGACTGCCGCTCGTACGAGATCGAGCAGATCCCGTTCGACCTGGCCGGCCAGGGCCTGGCCATCCTGGTGATCAACAGCAACGCTCCGCACCAGCACGTCGACGGGGAGTACGGCGCCCGCCGCAAGAGCTGCGAGGAGTCGGCAGCGATCCTGGGCGTCCCGGCCCTGCGCGACATCGGCGTCGACGGCCTGGCCCAGGCGCTGGACCGCCTCGGCGACGAGGTGCTGCGCAAGCGCACCCGGCACATCGTCACCGAGAACCAGCGGGTCCTGGACACCGTGGCGCTGCTGCGGGCCGGCGACGTGCGGGAGATCGGCCCGCTGCTGACCGCGTCGCACGAGTCGATGCGGGACGACTTCGAGATCACCGTGGCGCAGGTGGACGTGGCGGTCTCGGCGGCGCTGGCGGCCGGCGCCCACGGCGCACGGATGACCGGCGGCGGCTTCGGCGGTTGCGTGCTGGCTCTGGTCGACGCCGACCGGGCCGAGGCCACGGCGGAGGCGGTGGCCTCGGCATACGCGGAACACCGCTTCGACCCGCCGACGAGCTGGGTCGCGGTAGCCGGCCCCGGCGCCACGAAGCTCTGACCCCCCCACCCAGCCGGGGTCACCCGGGCCGGGACACGAACTCCGCCGACCCTGAGCACACCCCGCACGCCCGGCCCGGCGGTCCCGGCTGGCGCCCGTCGACGCGTCACGACCCTGGGGCACACCCCTGGCGGCCGGCTGGGTGGGTCCGGCTGGCCTTCAGGGTGTGTCCGGGGTTCTGGTTTTGCGGGACCACCCACGAAGAGTGCAGGGCGCGGCGATTGTTCCGGACGCGTAGCGGCCAGATCGCCGCGCCCGGCCCGGCGGGAGCGGCGGCCTGTACCACGCTGGGCGCACGACATCATGATCTTGAATTTGATCTTGATAGAGGGCTTCGACCGGGGCTGAGGCGGGTATGGCTGCGGCATGACGACTGAGCAGAACCCGGTTCGTGAGGAAGAGAACCAGCCCAACCAGTACGGCTTCGCGGGTGACCCGAGCCTGCCCGAGCCGGCGCACCTGGCCGAGGGCGAGGGCGAGCGGATCGCCGTGCCGTCCGACGATCTCACCGGGGCCATCACCGAGGCGATCGACGAACTCACCGATCACGAGCACCACGACCGCGGCTGACCGGGCCCGCGGCCGCACCACGAGCAGGGGACCGAGCCGGGCAGCCGGCGCAGCGCCGCCGTCAACCGGCGACCGAGCCGCGCTGCCGAGGGCAGCACGCGCTGAATCCGGCGGGCCGGTGGGCTCGGCGTCGCCGGTGGGCGAGCGTTGGCGGTCGGCGCTGGTGAGGGCCGGTTCGCGGGCTGCGGACGCGTCAGCGCGGCGGGTTGCGGCGCGGGAAGGGAGCCGTTCGGCCTTCCCCCACCCGGCCTTTCGCCCGATCACCCGCAGGAGCGAGACCCGCATCCGCCCGCGCCGGGCGCGGTTATCGTGTCGACATGGGGGCAAGCCCGCCACACCTTCAGGACGAGACCGAGCCGAGTGTCTCGGTTCGCGTCGACTTCGCCGCCGACGCCGCCGTCTCGCTGCTCACCGTCTGTGGGGCGTGGGACGACGAGCTGCGCCGGAACACCTTCGCCACGCTGCGCCGGTGCTTCACCGAGCATCCGGACGCGCTGATCGTGGACCTCAGCCGGCTCCTCGACCCGCGCAGCGAGAGCATGCCGGTCTGGACCACCGCACGAACCGTCGCCGCCGCGCTGCAACCGCCGATGCACCTGGCGCTCTGCGTGCCGCCGGATCTGCCGCTGGCCGACCGGATGCAGGGGCTGGACACGGGACGGTTCCTCCCGATCTATGCGAAGGTGCGGCAGGCGCGGGTGGCGGTGGCCGGGCGGATCCCGCAGGGCGCGCGGATCACTGTCACGCTGCGGCCGGACACGGACGCGCCGATCACGGCGCGGAACCTGGTCAGTGACGCGTGCCTGGAGTGGGGCCTGGCGCACCTGCTGCACCCGGCCCGGCTGGTGATCTCGGAACTGGTGACCAACGCGGTGGAGCACGCCGGCACGGAGATCCAGGTGGCGGTCGTCCGGCGGGGCGCGGGGTTGCACCTGTCGGTGGCCGACGGCTCGGTGGCGCTGCCGCGGTTGGTGCGCCCGGCGCGGCAGCGGCCGGGGCTGCCGTTGGACGAGCGCGGGCACGGGCTGCAGGCCGTGGACGGGACGGCCGAGCTGTGGGGTGCGATGCCGACCCCGGACGGCAAGGTGGTGTGGGCGACGGTCCGGGCGCGCCGGACCGCCGCCTGACCCGGGCCCTAGCCGGCTTCGATGATCATGCCGGCGGCGACGGTGCGGTTGGTCGACTCGTCGATCAGGATGAAGCCGCCGGTGGTGCGGTTGCGGCGGTACTCGTCGGCGAGCAGCGGCACGGTGGTGCGCAGCCGGACCCGGCCGATCTCGTTGAGCCCCAGGCCGTCCGCGGCGTCGTCGCGGTGCAGCGTGTTGACGTCCAGCCGGTACTGCAGGCCGCGCACCACCGTCCGGGCGGTACGGGTGGTGTGCTTGATCGTGTACTTCGCGCCGACGCGCAGCTGCGCGCTCTCGTCCATCCAGCAGATCATCGCCTCGATGTCCTGCGCGACGGCCGGGGCGTTGTGCGGGCGGCAGATCATGTCGCCACGCGAGATGTCGATCTCGTCGGTCAGCCGGACCGTGACCGACATCGGCGGAAACGCCTCGTCGACCGGGCCGTCGGCGGTGTCGATGCCGGCGATCGTGCTGTGCAGGCCGGACGGCAGCACCATCACCTCGTCGCCGGGCTTGAGCACGCCGGAGGCGACCTGGCCGGCGTAGCCGCGGTAGTCGGTGACCGTGGTGGACTGCGGGCGGATCACATACTGCACCGGGAAGCGGACGTCGACCAGGTTGCGGTCGCTGGCGATGTGCACGTGCTCCAGGTGGTGCAGCAGCGACGGGCCCTCGTACCACGGGCTGGCCTCCGAGCGGGAGGCGATGTTGTCGCCGTTGAGCGCGGAGATCGGGATGACCGTCAGGTCGGGCGCGTCCAGCTTGGCCGCGAACGAGGTGAACTCGTCGGCGATCTTCTCGAACACCTGCTGGTCCCAGTCGACCAGGTCCATCTTGTTGACGCAGAGCACCAGGTGCGGCACGCGCAGCAGCGAGCAGAGGAACGCGTGCCGGCGGGACTGCTCGACCAGGCCCTTGCGCGCGTCGACCAGGATCAGCGCCAGGTCGGCGGTGGAGGCGCCGGTGACCATGTTCCGGGTGTACTGGATGTGGCCCGGGGTGTCGGCGATGATGAACTTGCGCCGCGGGGTGGCGAAGTACCGGTACGCCACGTCGATCGTGATGCCCTGCTCGCGCTCGGCGCGCAGGCCGTCGGTGAGCAGCGCGAGGTTCGTGTACTCGTCGCCGCGGGAGGCGCTGGCCGCCTCGACCGCCTCGAGCTGATCCGCGAAGATCGTCTTGGTGTCGTAGAGCAGCCGCCCGATCAGGGTGGACTTGCCGTCGTCCACGCTGCCCGCGGTGGCGAACCGCAGCAGGTCCATGTTGCGCGCGGACGCGGCGCCCGGGTCCAGAACGGCCTGGCTCATCAGAAGTAACCCTCTCGCTTGCGGTCTTCCATCGCGGCCTCGCTGACCTTGTCGTCGCCGCGGGTGGCGCCGCGCTCGGTGATCCGGGTCGCGGCGACCTCGTCGATCACCTTCTCCACCGTGTCGGCCTCGGAGAGCACCGCCGCGGTCTGCGAGGCGTCGCCCACCGTGCGGTACCGCACCCGGCGCACCTGCGAGGTCTCACCGTCGCGCAGCCGGATGAACTCGTTGACCGCGTAGAACATCCCGCCGCGCTCGACGACCTCCCGGTCGTGCGCGTAGTAGATGCCGGGGAGCTCGACGCGCTCCTTGGCGATGTAGTGCCAGACGTCCAGCTCGGTCCAGTTGGACAGCGGGAACACCCGGATCGACTCACCCGGGTGGTGCTTGCCGTTGTACAGCGCCCAGAGCTCGGGGCGCTGGTTCTTCGGGTCCCACTGGCCGAACTCGTCGCGGAAGCTGAACATCCGCTCCTTGGCGCGCGCCTTCTCCTCGTCGCGGCGGGCGCCGCCGAAGAGGGCGTCGAACCGGTACTTCTCCACCGCGGCGAGCAGCACCGGGGTCTGGATCCGGTTGCGGGTGCCGTCCGGCAGCTCGCGGACCAGGCCGGTGTCGATGGCCTCCTGCACGCTGGCGATCACCAGGTTCAGCCCGAGCGCGGCGACCCGGCGGTCCCGGTACTCCAACACCTCGGGGAAGTTGTGCCCGGTGTCGACGTGCATCACCGGGAACGGGATGCGCCCCGGGGCGAACGCCTTCTCCGCGAGGCGGAGCATGACGATCGAGTCCTTGCCGCCGGAGAAGAGCAGCACCGGGCGCTCGAACTCGGCCATGACCTCCCGCATGACGAAGATGCTCTCCGCCTCGAGAGCATCCAGGTGCGAGACGCGATAGTCCTTCGTCTGGCTCATCAGTTCAATCCCCAGCTCATTCTGCGATTTTCCACGGTCGAAGCCGGCTCGTCATTGTGGCGGAAGATGCCTGCTGATCGCAGCAAGCAACCGAGGAGCGAGATCTTTGCGACAGACCACCAGGTCAGGCAGCTTCGGATCGGCCCGGTTGTAACCGAGCGCGGTCCCGTCGACGCGCGAGGCGTGCAGCCCCGTGGCCAACGCCACAGCGACGGGTGCGGCCGAGTCCCACTCGTACTGACCGCCGGCGTGGATGTAGGCGTCCGCCTCGCCGCTGATCACCGCGGCGATCTTCACCCCGGCCGAGCCCATCGGCACCAGTTCGGCGCCCAGCTCCTCGGCGAGCGCGGTGACGAACGCCGGCGGCCGGGTGCGGCTGGCCGCGATCCGGATCGCCCCACCGGTCGCCGACTCCAGCGGCATCGGCGGGTACGCCGGCGGGTGGTCGGTGGCGATCGTGCGATGCTGGGCCGGCATCGCCACCGCGCCGGCCGCCAGGCAGGAGGGGCTGGCCGAGTCGGCGGTCCAGAGCGCCACGTGCACCGCCCAGTCGGAGCGGCCCTCCTCGGAGAACTCCCGGGTGCCGTCCAGCGGGTCGACGATCCACACCCGGGACGCGCCGAGCCGGTCCGGGCGCACCGTGCCCGGCTCGCCCTCCCGCCAGGCCACCCGGGCGTGCTCGTCCTCCTCGGACAGCACCGCGTCGGCCGGGCGCCAGCGGGCCAGCTCGGCGCGGAGCAGGTCGTGCGCGGCCCGGTCGCCGGCCGCCTTGAGCGCCTTGCCGTCGGCGAAGCCCAGCTCGTCGCGGACCCGCAGCAGCTCCTGGCCGGCGCGCTCGGCGAGCCAACGGGCGAACGCGGCGTCGATCACCGGCGGCGCGCCGCCGTCGGCGCCGTCCCGTTGCCCGGCCACGCGTGCGGACGCCTTCGTCTGCTCGCCCATCGTCCTTCTCCATCCTGCCGGTTCATCAATACGCCCCGGAGGAGCGCACCACTGCGGTCATGGTCCTCAACATGATGACCAGATCCAAACTGAGCGACCAGTTCTCGACATAGCGCAGATCAAGCCGGACCGCCTCTTCCCAGGAGAGATCCGACCGCCCGGACACCTGCCACAGACCGGTCATACCGGGCTTGACCGCCAGCCGGCGTCGCACGTCGTCGGCGTAGGCGGCGACCTCGGTTGGCAGCGGCGGCCGCGGCCCGACCAGCGACATCTGCCCGCAGAGCACGTTCAGCAGCTGAGGGAGCTCGTCCAGCGAGAATCGGCGCAACCACCTGCCGACCGGGGTGACCCGCGGATCGTCACGCATCTTGAAGAGCACACCGTCGTGCTCGTTGAGGTGCCTCAGCTCGCTCAACCGGGCCTCGGCGTCGAGGTACATGCTGCGGAACTTGAAGATCCGGAACATCTGCCCGTCCCGTCCCACGCGTACCTGGCGGAAGAGTACCGGGCCACGTGACGTGATCCGCACGCAGAACGCCACCCCGAGCAGCACCGGCGCGAACAGCACCAGCAGCAGCAGCGCCCCGATCCGATCGACCAGCTCCTTCACCAGGCGCGAGCCGCCGTGCAGCCGGGGATGCTCGACGTGCAGCATGGGCAGTCCGTCGAACGGCCGGATCGTGGTGCGCGCCCCGGCGACGTCGACCAGCGCGCTGGCCACCACCAGGTCCACTTCGTCGCGCTCCAGCCGCCAGGCCAGCCGGCGCACCGCCGCGCCGTCCAGCTCCGGGCAGCTGAGCACGACCACGGTGTCCGCGTCGGCCTGCTCGACGGCCGACGCCACGTCCTCGAAACTGCCGTAGACCGGCAGGTCCACCTCGATCCCGTCGGCGTGCGGAGGCAGGCACGCGCCCACCACCTCCAGGCCGTGGTACCGCTCGCGGCGCAGCTGCCGGGTGATCCCGATGACCGACAGCTCGTGACCGACCACGATCACCCGCCGGAGCGCCTCGCCGCGGGCCCGCGCCAGATGCAGCCGCTTGCGCAGCACGAACCGCAGGACCAGCACGGAGACCACCGCTGCCGGCAACGCGGCCAGCACATAGGATCGGGCGAGATCAAGATCGAGGGCGTACGACACGAGCGCCACCCCGGCGATCAGCCCGCCCCCGCCGCGGATCACCCGCTGGTACTCGTCGCTGCCCACGAACAGGTACCGGCGCTCGTACGCCCGAGCCACCGCCAGCACGGCCAGCAGCACCACCGGCAGCAGCGCGGAGAGCATCAGATAGACCCGGTTGTACGTGGTCAGCTGGTCCCCGAAACGCAACGCGAACCCGGCCGCGCCGGCTGCCACCCCGGCCGCCAGATCGGAGAGCACCAGGGACCGCACGTACCGGCCCTCCCACCGCTGCCGTCGCGACATCGCCGCGTGCCGCCCACGTGTCCGGACGAACGGCCGGCTGGCCGGGCGGACCGCCCATGACCGGTTCTGAACGGGTGCCCAGAGCCGGTCCATCGCGCGGTTGTGTGCCGGGTCGGCCGGGCCGCGCACCGCCTGCGGCGGCCAGTTGTCCCGCGGCTGCTCGGCTGCCCCGGCCGGGGGCGGGCTCAGCGGCGCCACCGGGCCGGGGATCCGGGCGTTCAGGCCGGAGCGGCGCACCGGCGGGCCCTGCGGACCGTGGTTGGCCGGCGGATGGTTGGCGGGACCGAGACCCGGCGGCGGTACGGCCGTCCGGCTCACCGTGGGTTCGGTCAGGGCGTCCGTCCGACCCTCGGACACGTCCTGAGACATCCCACGAACCCCCCGTCACGTCGGCGGCGCACCGAAAGCGTGCACCTGTGGTGACCAACGGACGGACGGCGGACCCGTCACGGTATGACTAGGCAGACAAATAGACCCAAAGGGTCACTCGATTCCGGCCCGGGCCATCAACTTCCGTGGTATTTGTTCTGCGCCCACTCGACACCCTCGAGCACGACCGCCTCCACCACGTCACCCGCCCGGTCCACCAGGAAGTCCAGCTCCTTGCGCTCCGCCGAGGAGAAGTCGGAGAGCACGTAGTCCGCCGGATCCTGCCGTCCCGGGGGCCGACCGATGCCGAAGCGCACCCGCGCGTAGTCCTTGCTCGCCAACGACTTCGACATGGAGCGCAGCCCGTTGTGGCCGCCCTCGCCGCCGCCGCGTTTCGCCCGAACCTGGCCGAACGGCACATCCAGCTCATCATGCACCGCGATCACATGGGCCACGGGCACTTTGAAGAACTGCGCCAGCGACACCACCGGGCCGCCGGACAGGTTCATGTACGTCAGCGGCTTCACCAGCACCAGCTTCGGTCCGCCGAACCCGAGCCGGCCCTCCGCCACCTCGGCGTGGGCCCGCTTCGCCCGGCCCATCTTCGCCCCCACCCGGGACGCCAGCAGGTCGGCCACCATGAAACCCACGTTGTGCCGGTTACCGGCGTACTCCCGGCCCGGATTACCCAGGCCCACCACCAACCACGGCGACTCGTCAGTCACCTCTCCGCCCTCCGGATACACGTCAGGGAAAGTGCCACAGGCACTTTCCCTGACGAATGACTCGACGCGCTCGAAGCGTTGGTTACTCCGCCGCAGCCTCGGCGGCCTCGCCCTCGCCGGCCTCTTCCTGGGTCGTGGTGCTCTGCGCCGCGCTGATGACCGCGAGCACGGTCTCCGCGTCCACCGCGAGCTCCACACCGCGCGGCAGCTTCACGTCACCGGCGGTCACGTGCGAGCCGGCCTCCAGGCCGTCGACCGAGACCTCCAGCTCGGAGGGCAGGTGCAGCGCGTCGGCGACCACCGCGACGGTGTTCGACTCGTGCACGGTCAGGGTGTTCTTCGCGGCCTCACCGGTCAGGGTGACCGGGACGTCGACCTGGACCTTCTCGCCCTTCTTCACGATCAGAAGGTCGATGTGCTCGTAGGTGTCCTTGATCGGGTCACGCTGGATCGCCTTCGGCAGCGCCAGGACGGCGCCCGAGTTGCCGGCGATGTCGATGGTGAAAATCTGGTTCAGACCGCCATGCCGGATGGCGGCGGCGAACTCACGAGCCGGCAGGGCGATGTGCTGCGGCGCCTCGCCGTGCCCGTACAGCACGGCGGGCACCAGGCCGGCCCGGCGCGTGCGGCGGGCACCACCCTTGCCGAACTCGGTACGGGGCTCGGCGCTGATCTTTACCTCGGACACGGGGAAACTCCTGAAACTCTTCGATGCGGGCTGCGTCTAAGTCTGCGGCTGCGATGTTCCGGCAGTGCTGCGGTGGTGATCAACGACGGCGTGGAAGCCGTCGCCGGCGCTGCCGGGCAAGGGGGCGCGCTGGGCACAGGCCCGGAGCACCGCGTCGATCACGGCGCCTCGAGCGGACTGCGGACCTCAGCAGACCACGGGGCACCCTCGCCGTGGCAACCGCACTAGCTTACCTGCTTCGAACCGGCGGAAATCAGCGGGTCCGGCACACGGCCGGTCAACTCGAAAAAATCATCCCGGAACACGGAGAGCGCCCGCCGCCGGCCACACCGGCGAACGGGCGCTCTCACCCCTCGTGAACTAGCTCAAACCACCGAACAGGGTGGTCACCGACCCGTCGTCGAACACCTCACGGATCGCCCGCGCCAACAGCGGCGCGATGGACAACACAGTGATCTTGTCGAGCCGCTTCTCCGGGGCCAGCGGCAAGGTGTTCGTCACCACCAGCTCGGAGATCCGGCTGTTCTTCAACCGCTCGGTCGCCGGGTCCGACAGCAGCGCGTGCGTCGACGCCACGACCACATCCGCCGCACCCTCGTCGAACAGGATGTCCGCGGCCTTCGCGATCGTGCCACCGGTGTCGATCATGTCATCCACGATCAAGCACACCCGGCCCTCGACCTCACCGACCACCCGGTTGGCCACCACCTGGTTCGGCTTCATCGGATCCCGCGTCTTGTGGATGAACGCCAGCGGGCAGCCGCCCAGCCGGTCGGTCCACCGCTCGGCCACCCGCACCCGGCCCGAGTCCGGCGCCACCACCGTCATCGGCCGCCCCGCGAACTTCTTCTCCACGTACTCCGCGAGAATGTCCATCGCGAACAGGTGATCCACCGGGCCGTCGAAGAAGCCCTGGATCTGCGCCGTGTGCAGGTCCACCGTCAGGATCCGGTTCGCACCCGCGGTCTTCAGCAGGTCCGCCACCAGACGGGCCGAGATCGGCTCCCGGCCCCGGTGCTTCTTGTCCTGACGCGAATACGGGTAGAACGGCAGGACCACGGTGATCCGCTTCGCCGACCCGCGCTTCAACGCGTCGATCATGATCAGCGTCTCCATGACCCAGCGGTTCACCCCCTCGGTCATCGACTGCACCACGAAGGCATCCGAGCCCCGCACCGACTCCTTGAACCGGACGAAGATCTCACCGTTGGCGAACTCGTACGAGTCCGACGGGGTCGGCGCCACACCGAGCACCTGACCGATCTCCTCAGCCAGTTCCGGGAAGCCCCGGCCGGTGAAGAGCATCAAACTCTTACGGTTCTCCGCGACGATGCTGCCCATCGGCTCGCTGCTCCCGTTGGATTAGGGGGGTAGGTTCCCGTGAAGTATCCCTGCCGGTCAGGTAACCGCCATGTTTCCCAGGCGCTACGTGGGATGACTCACCCCCGCTGGATCACTCCTCGCCAGGGGTGATATCCCGAGCCCGTTCGGCGGCCTCCGCGGACACCGTGCCGGGCCGCTTCATCGCCACCCAACCCTCGACGTTGCGCTGCTGGGCCCGCGTCACACCCAGACTGCCCGCAGGAACATCCTTCACCACCGCGGAGCCCGCCGCCACGTAAGCCCCCGGGCCGACCTCCACCGGCGCGACCAGCACCGAGTCCGAACCCACGAACGCGGCATCGCCCACCACGGTCCGGCTCTTCCGCACCCCGTCGTAGTTCGCGAAGATCGTGCCGGCGCCGATGTTCGCCTTCGCCCCGATCTCGGCATCCCCCACGTACGACAGGTGCGGCACCTTCGCACCCTCACCCAGCTCGGCGTTCTTCGTCTCGACGAACCCGCCGACCTTCGCCTTGCGCGCCAGCCGCGTCCCCGGACGCAGATACGAATACGGACCGACGGTCGCCTCCGGGCCGATCACCGCGCCCACCGCGTGCGACCGCAGCACCGTCGCGCCCTCGGCCACAGTGGCGTCCACCAGAGTCGAATCCGGCCCCACCACCGCGCCCGTCGCCACCGACGAGGCGCCCAGGATCTGGCAGTTCTGATCCACCACCGCGTCCGGCTCCAGCGTCGCCGTCACGTCGATCCACGTCGTCGCCGGATCCAGCAGCAGCACGCCCGAGCGCATCCAGGCGTCGTTCACCCGATCGCGCATCAGCACCCGCAGCCGGGCCAGCTCCGCACGGTCGTTGCAGCCCAACGTCTCGTACGCGAACTCGGCCACCTCGATCGCCACCGGGTGACCCTGGCCGCCCAGGATCCCGAAGACGTCGGTCAGGTACTCCTCGCCCTGCGCGTTGTCGGTCGACAGCTTGCCCAGCGCCTCGCGCAGCAGCACCGCGTCGAACGCGTAGATCCCCGAGTTGACCTCGCGGATCTCCAGCTCCGACGGCGACGCGTCCTTCGACTCGACGATCCGCTCCAGGTTCCCGGCCGCGTCCCGCACGATCCGGCCCAGCCCGGCCGGCCGCTCCACCTCGGCGCTGAGCACCGTCGCCGCCGCGCCGGTCCGCTCGTGCTGGGCGAGCAGCGCCTCCACCGTCTCCGGGCGCAGCAGCGGCACGTCACCGCTGAGCACCACGACGGTCCCGGTCAGCTCGGGCGCGGCGTCGAGCGCGATGCGCACGGCGTGCCCGGTCCCGTTCTGCTCGGCCTGCAGCACCGGCGTCGCCTCCGGCGCCACCTCGGACAGGAACGCGCCGACCTGGTCGGCCTTGTGCCCGACCACGACGAGAGTGCGATCGGTCCGGATCGCCGCGGCGACGTGCAGCACGTGGCCGAGCAGGGTGCGCCCGAGAAGGGGCTGCAACACCTTGGGTGTAGCGGACTTCATCCGCTTGCCTTCACCAGCGGCAAGCACGACAACGGTACGGCTGGGGGCCTGGCTCACGCGCCAACTCCAAGTTCGCTAGAGGCAATATCGACAGTCGATGCAGCCCAGCGCCAGCCTGGCCGCAGACTCAGACGCAAAGCTCCCGGAGGAGGATTCGAACCCCCATAAATGGCACCAAAAGCCACGGTCCTACCATTAGACGATCCGGGACTAATTTCGGACATTTCCCTAAAGGTCATGCCCGCCGGTCACATGATAGCGGGCGGACTCTGATCTTCACTCAGGGCAATCCCCTCCATGACTCCCTCGGTCTCCCAATAGAGACGCGCCGACTTGCAGACGGTGACGGCGAGGCAGCCCCGGTAGGACTCGCCCACGTTGTGCCGGACGGTCGCCGGGTTGTGCCTCTTGAGGGTGGGCCGCTGGAAGTCCTGCGCCGCGACGCCGACGAGCCCCGCCCACCACATCGTTGCCGCGGTGACGTCGGCGGACTCGTGGATGTAGAGCCGGAACCGGAGCTGGCCGGAACTGACGCCCAGGAGCGTCACGTACCGGAGGAAGAGCCGGATCAACTTCGGGTCGCTGTTGATGAACTGCAGATTCGTCGCCTGCGGCCGCCACGGCTTCTCCTTGGCGCCCTCACACCAGTAGGCGACCGAGCCGAGCAGGATGACCTCGCGATCCGTGAGCTCCCCGACCCAGTCCGACACCCTGGCCCGGGTGGCATCGCGCTCCAGATCCCGCGCCTGCCGGTATGGCTTCCACCGCGCCTCCGCGATGTTCTTCGAGTTCCGGCTGCGCCTGGCCGCGGCCTCCTCCGGCGTGGCGTCCAGCGGCATGTCGCGCGTCCAGAGGTAGGCCGACGACTTGGAGACCCCCAGCGCCGCCGCGATCTCCGGAACCGTCCGCCCCTCGGCCCGCATCTCCCTGGCGCGATGCCGCGCCTCGTCCTTCGCCCGCGGCCGGCGGGTCCACTCGGGCGGATCGAGCCCCTTGAGCCACTCGGACAAAGTCCCGTTGCTCACGCCGAAGTGCTTCATCAGCTGGGACCGGGACAGCCCGGGATCTACCCGCAACCGCCGCGCCTCGGCCCGCCCATCCCGAAGACCGGGACAATCGCTCATCACCATGTACCTACATTAGAACAACCGGATGCATGATCGTAAGTATTCAAGCCAGGCATTCGCGATCCCCTGGCAGGATGGCCGGGTGACCGAGGAAACCGACAAACCACGCCGCCGCATGTCCGCCACCCAGCGCCGCGAGCAGCTGGTCATCATCGGCCGCCAGCTGTTCGCCGAGCGCGGCTACGACGGCACCACGGTCGAGGAGGTCGCGGTCCGCGCGAAGGTGTCGAAGCCGGTGGTCTACGAGCACTTCGGCGGCAAGGAGGGGCTGTACGCGGTGGTCGTCGACCGCGAGGTCCGCGCGCTGCTGGACCGGATCACCACGGCGCTCACCGCTGGTCATCCGCGGGAGCTGCTGGAGCAGGCGGCGCTGGCGCTGCTGGACTACATCGAGGAAGAGCCGCACGGTTTCCAGGTGCTGACCGCGCGTCAGGCGCCGGTGCTGGCCCCGGCGGGCTCGTTCTCGAGTGTGATGAACGACGTCGCGCACCAGGTGGAGCACATTCTGGGCGCGGAGTTCCGGACGCGGGGGCTGGATCCGAAGTTCGCCGAGCTCTATTCGCAGGCGCTGGTGGGGATGGTGGCGCTGGTGGGTCAGTGGTGGCGGGAGGCGCGCCGCCCGAAGAAGGAGATGGTGGCCGCGCACCTGGTGAGTCTGGCCTGGAACGGCCTGTCGAACCTGGAGACGAAGCCGGGCCTGATCACCAGGAGAACGCGATGACCGCCGGGCCTTCGCGGGCCGGCGGTCATCGCAGGTGGGAGCGGGATCAGGCGGTACGCCCCTCCCGGACCTGCCGCGGGGCGCCGGCCTTGCTCTGCGGCGCGACCTTGCTGTAGAGCCCGATCGTGATCAGCAGCAGGCCGACCAGGTAGGTGACGACGACCGTGGCCATGCTGAAGCCGAGGAAGTTGGCGTCGGTCCGGATGGTGGCCATCGAGTAGCTGCCGATGACCAGGAGCGCCCACCCGAGGTACTTGTCGACCTCGACGTCGACGTTGCGCCCGACGACGGCGCCGAGCAGCACCAGCGCGCCGATCACGAGCGAGAGGATCGACCAGAGGAGGTTGCTGCCCTGTCCGATCACGCGGTCGCCGGTATACCCGGTGAAGCTGTCACCGGCCGTCTGCGCGAAGCCGACGATGCCGAAGACCACCAGGTAAGCGCCGGCGACAAAACCGGCCAAGCGGTACATCGGCCGAAGGGGGTGGTTGACCGGAATATGCGCCATGCTGTCCGTCTCCAAGGTCAGGTGTTGTCGTCCCGATTCTCGCGTATCCGCGACAAGCGGCGCAGGTACACCCCCCGGATCAGTTTCCGGGCACCTGCTCGGCCAGTTCCAGCCAGGCCTGTTCGACCTGCTCCCGCTCCTGCTGGACGGCCTTGAGCTGGGCCTCCAGCTCGACCAGCCGGTCGTAGTCGCTGCCGTGCTCGGCGAGACTCTCGTTGATCTTGGCTTCCTTCTCGCCGAGCTTGTCCATCTGGCGTTCCATCCGGGCCAGATCCTTGCGGGCCTGGCGCAGCTCGGCCGCGGAGAGGCCGGTCGCGGCGGGCTCCGCTTGCGCTTCCTTCCGCGGTACGGCCGCGGCGGCGCCCCCGTGCACACGCGCCAGGTACTCGTCGATGCCGCCGGGCAGGTGCACGAGGCGCCCGTCGCCGAACATCCCGTACGCCACGTCTGTCACCCGTTCGACCAGGTACCTGTCGTGGCTGGCCACGACCATGGTGCCGGGCCAGGAGTCGAGCAGGTCCTCCAGCGAGGCGAGGGTGTCGGTGTCCAGGTCGTTGGTGGGCTCGTCGAGCAGCAGCACGTTCGGCTCGGTGGCGAGCAGCCGCAGCATCTGCAGCCGGCGCCGCTCGCCGCCGGACAGGTCGCTGACCGGTGTCCAGATCCGCTTGTCGGTGAAGCCGAACACCTCGGCGAGCTGGCCGGCGGAGAGTTCCCGGTCGCCGAGCTTGACCCGCTTGGCGACCTCCTCCACGGCTTCGAGCAGGCGCAGGTGGCCGGGCAGCTCCTTGAGCTCCTGGGAGAGGAAGGCGGGGCGCACGGTGGAGCCGGTGACCAGGCGCCCGCCGTCCGGCCCGGTGACGCCGGCGAGCATGCGTAGCAGAGTGGTCTTGCCGGCCCCGTTGGCGCCCAGGATGGCGATCCGGTCGCCGGGGCCGACCTGGAAGGTCAGGTCCCGGAAGATCGGCTTGGGCCCGGCGTTGAGCGTCACGTCCTCCAGGTCGTAGACCTGTTTGCCGAGCCGGGTGGTGGCCAGCCGCTGCAGGCTGACGGTGTCGCGGACCGGCGGGACGTCGGCGATCAGCTCGTTGGCCGCGTCGATCCGGAACTTGGGCTTGGAGGTACGGGCCGGCGGGCCGCGGCGCAGCCAGGCGATCTCCTTGCGGAGCAGGTTCTGCCGGCGGGCCTCGACGGCGGCGGCGACGCGCTGCCGTTCGGCGCGGGCCAGGACCCAGGCGGCGTACCCGCCCTCGTACGTGTGCACCTGCTCGTCGACGACCTCCCAGGTCACGGTGCAGACGGCGTCGAGGAACCAGCGGTCGTGGGTGACCACGACGAGGGCGCCCCGGCGGGTGAGCAGGTGCTTGGCGAGCCAGTCGACGCCGGCCACGTCGAGGTGGTTGGTGGGCTCGTCGAGGATGAGCAGGTCGCTGGCGCGGACCAGGAGCGCGGCCAGCGCGACCCGGCGGCGCTCGCCGCCGGACATCGGGCCGACCGGGGTGTCCAGGCCGAGGTGGCCCATGCCGAGGCCGTCGAGGATGGTGCGCACGCCGGCGTCGCCGGCCCACTCGTGCTCGGCGCCCATGCTCTGCGGCAGCCAGGCGGTGCCGAGCACGACGTCGCGCACGGTGGCGTCGGCGGCCAGGTCGAGAGTTTGCGGGAGGTTGGCCACACGCAGGTCACGGCGGTGGGTTACGCGTCCCGAATCCGGCTCCTCGATTTTCGCGAGCATGCGCAGGAGGGTGGACTTGCCGGCCCCGTTGAGGCCGACGATGCCGACGCGGGCGTCGTCGTCCAGCCCCAGCGAGACGTCGGTGAGCAGCTGACCGGCGGCGCCGTAGCCCTTGTTGACCCGGTCCAGGTTGATGATGTTCGCCACGATGGGCTCTAGATTACCCGCGCGCCGGGCTGTGGTCCGCGGGCGGTGACCGCGGCCCGGCAGACGCCGGCGGCGGTGAGCCGGCCGGCGATCTCCTGCGCGTGCGCGGCGGTGGCGGCGAGGAAGACGCAGGTGGGGCCGGAGCCGGAGACCAGGCCGGTCAGGGCGCCCGCCTCGGTGCCGGCTTTGAGCACGTCGGCGAGCTGCGGGCGGAGCGCGAGGGCGGCCGGCTGCAGGTCGTTGCCGAGGGCGGCGGCGAGGACCTCGGGGTCGCGCTGGCGCAGGGCGGCCATCAGCCGGTCGGCGCTGTCGAGCGGCGCGGGCGGCCAGGAGCTGTCGCGCAGGGTGTCGAGCTCGCGGTAGACGGCCGGGGTGGAGAGGCCGCCGTCGGCGATCGCGACGACCCAGTGCCAGGTGGTGGGGCGGGCCAGGATCGGGCTGACCGCCTCGCCGTGGCCGGTGCCCAGGGCGGTGCCGCCATACAGCAGGAACGGCACGTCCGAGCCGAGCTGGGCGCCGACGTCGGCGAGCTCGTCGCGGCCGAGGCCGAGGCCCCAGAGCAGGTCGCAGGCGATCAGGGTGGCGGCGGCGTCGGCGCTGCCGCCGGCCAGGCCGCCGGCCAGCGGGATCGACTTGCGCAGATGCAACCGGGCGTACGCCGGGACGCGTGCCCGGGCGGCCAGCGCGCGCGCCGCGCGGATGATCAGGTTCGTCTCGTCGAGCGCCAGCTCGCCGGTGCCCTCGCCCTCCATGGTGAGCGTGAGGGTGTCGCCGTGCCGGGCGGTGATCTCGTCGAACAGGCTGATGGCGTGGTAGACGGTGTTCAGCTCGTGGTAGCCGTCGGGTCGCAGCGGGCCGACCCCGAGATGCAGGTTGATCTTCGCGGGGACCCGCACCCGCACCGGTCCGCTGTGCGGCCGCGGCTCGTCGTCGTCCGGACCCCACGCCTCGGTCATGCTTCCGCCTCCTCGGGCTGTGCGCCGGACGGGGTGAGCTTACCGCCGTGCTCCGGGGTTCTCGCCGCGGCGGCGATCGCGGCGAACTCCCCGACCGTCAGCGACTCTCCCCTGGCCTGCGGGTTCACTCCGGCCTTCAGGAGCACACGTTCCGCGGCGGCGGCGCTGCCGGCCCAACCGGCCAGGGCGGCGCGCAGCGTCTTGCGCCGCTGGGCGAAGGCGGCGTCGACGACCGCGAACACCTCGGCCCGCCCGGCGCCGGTGGGCGGCTCGCGGCGGGTGAAGGCGACCAGGCCGGAGTCCACGTTGGGCACCGGCCAGAACACCGCGGGCGGCACCTTCCCCGCCGATCTGGCCTCGGCGTACCAGGCCAGCTTGACCGACGGGACCCCGTACACCTTGGATCCGGGTCCGGCGGTGAGCCGGTCGGCGACCTCCTTCTGCACCATCACCAGGCCGCCGCGCAGGGTGGGCAGCTCGGCGAGCAGGTGCAGCACGACCGGGACGGCGACGTTGTACGGCAGGTTGGCGACGAGCACGGTGGGCGGCGGGTCGAACCGGTCACCGGTGACCCGCAGCGCGTCGGCCGGGTGCACGGTGAGGTGTGCGGCCGGGACGGTGCCGGGCAGGGCGGCGGCCAGGACCGGGTCGATCTCGACGGCGTGCACGTGCGCGACCGCGCCGGCCAGGCCCAGGGTGAGCGAGCCGAGCCCGGGGCCGACCTCGAGGGCGACGTCGTCGGGGCGCAGCGCGGCGGCGGCCACGATGCGGCGGATGGTGTTCGGGTCGTGCAGGAAGTTCTGGCCGAGTTTCTTGGTCGGCGCGACGCCGAGGCGCGCGGCGAGTTCCCGGATCTCCGCCGGGCCGAGCAGTCCGTCAGCCATGGGAGCAGCCTAGGCGGCCGACTACCGGGCCACCCAGGCGGGCACGCCCGGGGGTCAGTGCCAGGGGCCGAAGACTCGCTCGCCGTTGGCCGAGATCCGCGCGCACAGCTCGTCGACGTCGATGCCGCGGGCCGCGGCCAGCGCCCGTACCGTGATCGGAATCAGATAGGACGCGTTGGGCCGGCCACGGTGCGGGACGGGCGTCAGGTACGGCGCGTCGGTCTCGACCATCATCAGCTCGGGCGGCGTGATCGCCGCCGCCTCGCGCAGGTTGGTGGCGCTGGCGAAGGTCACCGTCCCGGCGAAGCTGAGGTGGTAGCCGCGGCGCACGCACTCGGCGGCGAACTCGGCGTCCCCGGAGAAGCAGTGCAGCACCACGGTGTCCGGAGCGCCCTCGGAGTCGAGGATCCGCAGCACGTCGGCGTGGGCGTCGCGGTCGTGGATGATCAGCGCCTTGCCGTGCCGCTTGGCGATCGCGATGTGCGCGCGGAAGCTGGCCTCCTGCGCGGCGCGGCCCTCGTCGCCGGTCCGGAAGGTGTCCATCCCGGTCTCGCCCAGCCCGCGGACGCGCGGCCGGGCGGCGAGCGCCTCGATCTCGCGCAGCGCCTCGTCCAGATCGGAGAGCCGGGGCGCCTCGTTCGGGTGGATCGCGACAGTGGCCAGCACCGATCCCTCCCGGTCGGCCAGGTCCGCGCCCCAGCGCGACGAGTCGACGTCCACACCGACCTGGATCAGGCGGTCCACGCCGTTCTTGGCGGCCGCGCCGATCAGCGCCTGGACCGGGTCGGTGGACGGGTCCGCGCCGCCCGGCACGCCCGCCTCCTGGATGGTCAGGTCCAGGTGGGTGTGGCTGTCGAAGACCGGCACCGCCAGGGGCTCCGGGGCGGGCGGGAACTCGCCGGCCCGGCGCGCGGCCTTCGCCCCGCGCTTCTCGGAGGGGGTCGGGGAATCGCTGGACGGAGCAGTCGGAGGCATGTGAGACATTGTGCACGTCCTGCTTTCCGGTAACCCACCGTTCATCAGGCATCCACCGGGATCACTTAGGTTCCGCCAGGTGACCGTGATCGGTGAGGACAGCGAGCTGGGCGCCGACCCGCTCGAACCTCCTCTGATGGCACCGTTGCGCCGCGATCTGACCTGGTCGGCGGTGCAGGCGATGAGCCAGTCGGCGGTGCACCGCGACGATCCCACCCTGCGCCGGATCCGGGAGACCGCGGCCGTGCGGCGCGGCACGCGGATGACCAAGCTGCTCTCGCCGGCCCAGGTCGCCGGCCATCTGGGCGGCTGGCTGCCGTACGGCTTCTGTCACCGTTCCCGCGACATCGCCCACCTGACCGAGCCGGAGCAGCTCACCCTGTTGCGCACGGACGGCGCCACCGACGGGCGGGTCGCGTTCACGCTGCGCTGGCGGGCCACCGACCCGGCCGACTACGAGGTGCCGGGGAATCCGGCGCAGCCGGGCCTGGCCGCGCTGCCGGGGCACCACCGGATCGGCGCGATGGTGCTGGGCACCGGTTTCACCCCGAGCACCGACGACCTGATCCCGGAGTACGTCACGGCCGGTTTCGCCGACCTGCCGCTGCCTGCGAACGCCCAACTGGTGGCGCACGTGCCGGGCGGTGACGAGGTGGTGCTCTACACCTACCAGCCGGAGCAGCACGGCTGGCTGCGGCTGGCCGGCCCGCGCTGGCGCGGCCTGCTCGACGAGCTGCCCGGGGTGAGCCCGGACCGGGAGTACGTGCCGTGCACGGCGACCGGCACCGCCCGCCTGGTCGGCCTGATCGACGGCAAGGAGTACGAGGCGGTCGCCGACCCGCCGGGCGAGTTCCGGGTCCGCGCGCTGACCCGCGCCGCCCGCTACCCGGTGCAGACCCTGAGCCGGCGCGCCGAGCAGGCGCTGTGGCGTGGGGTGCCGTGCTGGGTGCTGCAGCGGGACGAGACGTGGGCGCGGCTGCGGCTGCTGCGGCCGAACGTGGACGCGCTCGGCGCGACCGGGGCCCGCTGCTACGAGCGGGGCGTCTACGAGGCGTGGGCGCCGGTCGACGAGCTCGCCGACCATCACATCGCGGACGTCGCGTACCAGATGTAGGGGAACAGCACGTACCAGTTGCAGGGAAAGGGCCCGGCCCTCCGGCCGGGCCCTTCTCTCACGCCTCGCCCAGGCGGGCCAGCTCCTCCTCGACCACGGACGGATCGAGCTTGCGGAAGACCGGTTTCGGCGCGCTCAGCGGGGTGCCGGGCGTCAGCGGCACCGACTCCCAGCGGGCGCCGACCGTGTAGTCACCCATCAGCACCGGGTACGCCGGGCCGCCGTCCAGGTCCTCGACCTCGACGATCTCCGGCATCGGGGCGTGCACCCCGGTGCCGCCGAGCAGTTCGAAGACCTTCTGCGCGGAGTGCGGCAGGAACGGCGTGAGCAGTGTGTTCGCGTCGGAGACGACCTGCAGCGCGACGTGCAGGACGGTGCCCTGCCGCTCCTTCTGCGACTCGTCCTTCAGCTTCCACGGGGCCTGCTCGGACAGGTACTTGTTGGCCTCGGCGACGACCCGCATGGCCTCGCCGATCGCGGCCTTCTGCCGGTGCTTGCCGATCAGCTCTCCGACCGTGGCGAAGCCGGCCCTGGCCACCTCGAGCAGCGCCCGGTCCTCCGGCGTCAGGTCGACGGCCGGCGGGATGGCGCCGAAGTTCTTCGCCGCCATCGAGATCGACCGGTTGACCAGGTTGCCCCAGCCGGCCACCAGCTCGTCGTTGTTGCGCCTGACGAACTCGGCCCAGGTGAAGTCGGTGTCGTTGGACTCCGGGCCGGCCGCGGCGATGAAGTACCGCAGGGCGTCGGCGTCGTAGCGCTCCAGGAAGTCGCGCACGTAGATGACCACGCGGCGGGACGAGGAGAACTTCTTGCCCTCCATCGTCAGGTACTCGCTGGAGACCACCTCGGTGGGCAGGTTCAGCCGGCCGAGCCGGCCGGGCTGGCCGCCCTTGTCCCCCTCGCCGGAGTAGCCGAGCAGCAGCGCCGGCCAGATCACCGAGTGGAAGACGATGTTGTCCTTGCCCATGAAGTAGTAGCCGAGCGCGTCCTTGCCGTGCGCGTCGGCCGACCACCACCGCCGCCACGCCTCCGGGTCGCCGGTGCGGCGGGCCCACTCGACGGACGCCGAGAGGTAGCCGATCACCGCGTCGAACCAGACGTAGATGCGCTTGTCGGCGCGGTCGCGCCAGCCGTCCAGCGGGATCGGCACGCCCCACTCCAGGTCCCGGGTGATCGCCCGGGGCTGCAGGTCGTCGAGCAGGTTGCGGGAGAACTTGAGGACGTTGGGCCGCCAGTTCTCCCGGCGGTCCAGCCAGCCGCCGATCGCCTCGGCGAACGCCGGCAGGTCGAGGAAGAAGTGCTCGGTCTCGACGAACTGCGGGGTCTCCCCGTTGATCCGGGACTTCGGGTTGATCAGCTGCTCGGGGTCGAGCTGGTTGCCGCAGTTGTCGCACTGGTCGCCGCGGGCGCTGTCGTAACCACAGATCGGGCAGGTGCCCTCGATGTAGCGGTCGGGCAGCGTGCGGCCGGTGGACGGGGAGATCGCGCCGAGCGTGGTACGGGCGACGATGTACCCGTTCTGGTGCAGGCCCTCGAACAGCTCCTGCACCACCGCGTAGTGGTTGCGCGTGGTGGTGCGGGTGAACAGGTCGTAGGACAGGCCCAGACCGTGCAGGTCCTCCACGATCACCCGGTTGTACCGGTCGGCGAGCTCGCGCGGGCTCACCCCGTCCGCGTCCGCCTGGACCTGGATCGGGGTGCCGTGCTCGTCGGTGCCGGAGACCATGAGCACGTCGTGGCCGGCCATCCGCATGTACCGGCTGAAGACGTCGGACGGCACCCCGAAGCCGGACACATGACCGATGTGGCGCGGGCCGTTGGCGTAGGGCCAGGCGACCGCGGCGAGAACGTGACTCATGACGCCTAGCGTAGTGACCCTCGCGAGAGGGCCGCGAACGGATAACCGCCCGGCCGATTTGTCCCGACACGCCCGATCAATGGCAGCCTCCGCGGCGAGCTCCGTAGTTGACTGGAGGTGTGACCGGAAACACGCCACAGCCAGGAGAGACACCGGCCGGGAGCCCCTGGGCGCGCCCCGAGCCGGAGCCCGGCTGGTGGCAGGGCGACACCGACCGGCTGCCGACCTCGCAGGAGGGGGCCGACCGCAAGGCCGACGACGCCCGGGCGGCGGGCGCCGGGCCGGCTCGGACCGCGGGCGCCCACGACCCCACGGAACGCCTGACCACCGCGGACGAGCTCATGATCATCGAGCCGGGGCGGCCGGGGCCCGCCGACGAGGAGCCGGACCGGCCCGTACCGGAGCTCGTGGTGTCGCCCGAGCCGGACGACGGCACCCGGCCCACAGTCCCCCTCGACCCGCGGCGCCCACCGCTGCCGCCGCTGCCGGAAGGCGGCGTCTCCCCGGCCACCGCCGGCCGCCTCGCCCGGGTGGAGAACTCCCCGTTCTGGGCGGCCGACGAGGCCCGCATCGCCGCCGAGGCGCGCCTCGACGAGGGACCCGGCCGCCGGCGCCGGCCCCCGGTCACCCGCCCGGTCACCGCGATGCTCTCGCTGATCGGGCTGGGCCTGGTGGCGGCATTCTTCGGATGGGTCAGCGCGGAGCCGTTCTGGCTGGCCATGGGCCACGGTGACCGGGGGTACGCGACCACCACCAGCTGCCACGGCGACGGCCTCACCCAACGCTGCACCGGACGGTTCGCCAGCTCCGACGGCCGGATCACGGCCGGCCGGGTGGTTCTGCTCGGCATCTCCGGGGCGGCCCGCGAACCAGGCGCGGTCTCCGGCGCCCGGATGGTCGGCCCGGGCAGCGCCCAGGCCTACGCCGCGCCGCCCGGACTGCTCATGCACCTGCGCTGGGTGCTCGGCTTCCTGCTCGTGCTGATCTGCGGGTACGGCATCGCCGGCGCGACCGGGGCACGCCACCTGGAGTCCCCGAGCGCCCGGCGGACGGCCCTGCTGGGCAGCCTGGCCGGGCCGGTGCTGCTGCTGGCCGGATTCCTGATCGCGGCCTACTGACCGCTGTGCACCACGTGGTAGACGTCGCGCTTCTTCAGGCCGTACTCCTCCGCGACCGCCTGGATCGCATCCCGCCGCGAGTCGCCGGCGGCCTCGCGCCCGGCCACCGCCTCGCGCAGTTCCTGGTCCGCCGGACGGGCCGGCGGGCCGGCCGGGGCGCCGCCCACCACCAGGGTGATCTCGCCGCGGGGCTCGCCCTCGGCGGCCCAGACGGCCAGCTCCGCGAGGGTGCCGCGGCGGATCTCCTCGTAGGTCTTGGTCAACTCCCGGCAGACCGCGGCCGGCCGGTCCGCGCCGAACGTCGCGGAGAGGTCGGTGAGCGCGCCGGCGATCCGGTGCGGCGCCTCGAAGAAGACGAGCGTGCGCGGCTCGGCGGCGAGTTCGCGCAGCCGGGACCGGCGGTTCGACCCGGTACGCGGCAGGAAGCCCTCGAAGACGAACCGGTCGCTGGGCAGGCCGGACAGCGCCAGCGCGGTGGTCACCGCGCTGGGGCCGGGCGCCGCGGTGACCGGATAACCGGCCTCGAGCGCGGCGCGGACCAGCCGGAAGCCGGGGTCGGAGACGCTGGGCATGCCGCCGTCGGTGACCACCGCCACGGTGGCGCCGCCGGCCAGGGCCTCGACCAGCTCCGGCGTACGCCGCTCGTCGTTGCCCTCGAAGTAGGAGACCACCCGGCCGCGCACCGTCACGCCCAGATCCCGGGCCAGCCGGGACAGCCGGCGGGTGTCCTCGGCGGCGACCACGTCCGCCGAGGCGAGCACCTCCCGCAGCCGGGCCGAGGCGTCACCGATGTTGCCCAGCGGGGCTCCGGCCAGCACGACCCGGCCCACTCCTGCTTCTTCACGAGACACCCGAAAAGTCCACCACACGCCCGGGCATCAGTTCAAAGCTCGGCAGCCTACGATCGCGGGGTGACGACGGCGACAGCTGAGACAGACCTCACCACCGCGGACTCCCCCGCCGAGGCGGAGTCGTCCCGTGGCACGCGCGTGGTGCCAGACCTCGTCCGGCGGCGCCTGTCGACGCTGGACTCCCGGCTCGACCCCTACTCCTGGCTGGTCACCGCGGTGATCACCGCGGCCGCCGCGATCCTGCGCCTGGCCGGGGTGAGCAAGCCGACCGGGTACATCTTCGACGAGGTGTACTACCCGACCGACGCCTGGGACATGCTGCAGCACGGCGTCGAGTGGGACGAGAAGACCAACGGCCCGGCGTACGTGGTGCATCCCCCGCTGGGCAAATGGCTGATCGCGCTGGGCGAGAAGGCGTTCGGCAACACCGAGCTCGGGTGGCGTTTCCCGGCCGCGATCGCCGGCACCCTGATGATCCTGATCCTGATCCGGGTGGCGTACCGGATGTTCCACTCGGTGGTGCTGGCCGGGATGGCCGGCCTGCTGATGACGCTGGACGGCTTCCAGCTGGTGCTCTCGCGCACCTCGCTGCTGGACATCTTCCTCGGGCTGTTCATCCTGCTCACGTTCGCCTGCCTGGTGCTCGACCGGGACCACTACCGGCGGCGCTGGCGCAACGAGCTGGCCAACGGCTTCGACCCGGCGGCCACCCACCGGATCCCGCGGATCGTGCCGTGGTGGCTGCTGGCCGGCGGCGTCTTCTTCGGCCTGGCCTGCGGCGTCAAGTGGAGCGCGCTGTTCTTCGCGCCGTTCTTCGCCGCGCTGGTGGTGGCCTGGCGCTGGCAGGCCCGCCGGTCGGCCCGGGTGCGCGGCCCGTTCGTGGCGGGCATCCTCGGCGACTTCGGCTACCTGCTCGTCAGCCTGGCCCTGAGCGTCGTCTTCTACCTGGCCACCTGGACCGGCTGGTTCGTCACGAACACCGGCTACTTCCGGCACTACCGGCAGGCGAACGGGTTGAGCGAGCCGCCGGTCCTGGGCGCGCTGCTCAACCTGTGGCACTACCACTCCGAGGCGTACGGCTTCCACAGCGGACTCACCGAGAAGCACGTCTACCAGTCCTGGCCGTGGCAGTGGCTGCTGCTCGGCCGGCCTGTCGCGTTCTACTGGAACGGCAACGGCAGCTGCGGGTCGACCAGTTGCGCCGCGGAGATCCTGCTGCTGGGCACGCCGATCCTGTGGTGGTCGTTCCTGCCGGCGCTGTGCGCACTGGTCTGGTTCGGCATCGCGCGGCGCGACTGGCGCGCCTACGCGATCTTCTCCGGCGCGATGGCGGCCCTGCTGCCGTGGTTCTATTTCGCGGTGCAGGACGGGCGCACGATGTTCTCGTTCTACCTGCTGCCCGGCGTGCCGTTCCTGATCCTGGCGGTGGTCTACGTCCTCGGGGCGATCATGACGCCGCCGGAGGGGATGGCCAAGGGCGCGGCGCGCACCGACCGGCAGTTGATCGGCACGGTGGTGGCGGCGACCTACGTGGTGCTGGTGGCGCTCTGCTTCGCCTACTTCTGGCCGGTCTTCGTGGGCAAGACCATCCCCTACGACGACTGGTCGGTCCGGATGTGGCTCGGCAGCCGCTGGATCTGACCCGGCGCATGGCCTTTGTGGACTTGGCCGCGCTTGCGCCTTTTCGCTGATCATGACCAGCGCATTGTCCGAGATGGCGGGAACGAGATCGCCGGGAAACAGGGCGCGCCCCGATCGCCTGCCACGGGGGAAGCGGGCGATAGGGGCGCGCAAGATGCAGCTTAACGAGCCCGGATGAGCCGCACAACGGGTGCCCGCCACGGATTGCCGTGTCGATCCGAGCATCACAGCGATTCGGACATTATTCTCTATTAGCCTTTTAACCGGCATACCCGCTTATGAATACGATTCAAATCTACGGTCGGGAATACGACAGTAATTCGATGCCGATTCTGGCGTAACGTATTCGGCCCCTCGGCCGCACCGCTGCTCAGCGGAGTCGGCGACCGCTGTGGATCTCCACGCCCGTGGGCGTCAAACCGGCAGGGTCATCATTTCGTCCCATTTCGCCTGATCAGTCGGCCATCCCCCGTATGGGCGACAACCGCCAAGATCGCGATAAATGTTCTTAAGCTCGCCGCGTGACAACGCAGGAAACCCAACAACCGCAGACCGCCGACCAGCGCAATCCGGACACGGAGTTCATCGCCGTCGCGGCGCCGGCCCCGGTGTTCGTCGACTCCACCGGGCGACGGAGCCGGCTGCTGCGTCGGATCGCGCTGGGGTTCGGCATCCTCGTCGTCTCCTACGGCGGGCTGGTCAGCGTCAGCCTGGCCGGCGGCCCGGTGAGCTCCAGCGCCGTGCTGCCGCTGCCCGGAGTGGACGACGCGGACCAGGCCGCCCCGGTGCCGCCACGGCCCAGCCCGGCCCCGGCCGCGGTCCCGTCGGGCAGCCCCGAGCGGCCCGCGGCGGAGCCGGCCACCGGAGCCGGCCGCCAGCCGGTCCAGCAGCGGACCCCGGTGACCGCGCGGCCGGTGGCCAGCACCAGAGCCACCCCGGCCACCACGCCGGCCAAGACCGCGGCCACCACGCCGACGCCCACGCCGAGCACGCCGAAACCGAGCACGACCACCAAGCCCACCGAGTCGACGACCACCCCGGCCGCCGATCCGGCCCCCACCAAGGCGCCCGACCCGGTCCCGCCCGCCGTGGGCGCCAAGGGTCAGCCGGCCGCGCTGCCCACGCTCGGCGCCCCGGCCGGGCCGGCGGCATCGGACGGCACGGCGTGAGCCGGACCCGTGGCCGCAGCCGCCGGCGCATCCTGCCCCGCCCCCGGGTGATGCTCGGCTCGCTGCTGCTCGGCCTGTTCGTCGGCGTGCTGCTGGTGCAGGCGTACATCAACTCCGAGTTCACCGCGGACCACAAGGAGACAGAGGTCGGCGACCAGGACGGAGTGCCGTTGTCGATCCGCGGCGGGGGGCCGATCATCAACACCACCGGAGGTCAGGAGAGCACCAGCCGGCTGCCGGACCGCACCATCGCGCTGACCTTCGACGACGGCCCCGACCCGGTGTGGACGCCCAAGGTGCTCGAAGTGCTGCGGGACAACGACGCGCACGGCACCTTCTTCGTGGTCGGCTCGCAGGTGGCCCGGCACCCGGGACTGGCCAAGCAGATCGTCGCCGACCGCAACGAGCTGGGCCTGCACACCTTCACCCACCCGAACATGCAGCTGCTCGCCCCGTGGCGGCGGCACCTGGAGTTGTCCCAGAACCAGGTGGCCATCGCCCGGGCCACCGGCGTGCACACCAACCTGGCCCGGTTCCCGTACTCGTCGAAGTCCGAGGCGATCGACGAGACCAACTGGAAGGTCGTCAAGGAGGCCGGCCGGGCCGGCTATCTGATCGTCGTCAACGACCTGGACAGCGAGGACTGGCAGCGCCCCGGCGTGGACCAGATCATCCACAACGCGGTGCCGTCCGGGGACCGCTCGGCGATCATCCTGTTCCACGACGCCGGTGGCGATCGCTCGCAGACCGTCGCGGCGCTGGCCAAGTTCATCCCGATGATGAAAGCCCGGGGATACCGGTTCACCACCGTCACCGAAGGCCTGAACCTGGGCATCGAGGAACAGGCCGCGGACGTACGGGCCGGCCGCGCCCCGGAAAGCGCCACGGTCATCCCGACACTGCCGGAGAACCCGGCGGCCGCGGCCGGCGACGAGTGGCGCGGCGCGGCGCTGATCTGGACCGTACGACTGGCCGACAGCCTGGTCACCGTGGTCGCCGCGCTGTTCGTGGTGGTCGGTCTGCTGACCATCGGGCGGACCGCGCTGCTGCTGCTGCTCGCTACCCGGCACGCCCGCAAGCGCCGCAGACCCGATTGGAGCTGGGGGCCACCGGTCACCGACCCGGTCTCGGTGATCGTGCCGGCCTACAACGAGAAGGAGGGCATCGAGGCGGCCGTCCGCTCGCTCGCTCTCGGCGACCACCCGGAGATCGAGGTGGTGGTCGTCGACGACGGCTCCACCGACGGCACCGCCGACATCGTGGAACGGCTGCGCCTGCCCAACGTACGGGTGGTCCGGGTGCCCAACGGCGGCAAGTCGAACGCCCTCAACACCGGCATCGCGCTGGCCCGGCACGACCTGATCGTCACCGTCGACGGCGACACCATCTTCGAGGAGGACTCGATCCGCCGGCTGGTCCAGCCGTTCGCCGACCCCACGGTCGGCGCGGTGGCCGGCAACGTCAAGGTCGGCAACCGGGCCAGCATGGTCGCGACCTGGCAGCACATCGAGTACGTGATCGGCTTCAACCTGGACCGCCGGCTGTACGAGACGCTGAACTGCATGCCGACCGTCCCGGGCGCGATCGGCGCGTTCCGCCGCGAGGCGCTGGCCAAGGTCGGCGGGGTCAGCGACGAGACGCTCGCCGAGGACACCGACGTGACCATGGCGCTGTGCCGGGAGGGCTGGCGCGTGGTCTACGAGGAGCACGCCAAGGCGTGGACCGAGGCCCCGACCACCCTGGAACAGCTCTACCGCCAGCGGTACCGGTGGAGCTACGGGACCATGCAGGCGATGTGGAAGCACCGCCGGGCGCTGTTCGACAACGGGTCGTCCGGCCGCTTCGGGCGGGTCGGCCTGCCGTTCCTCGCGCTGTTCGGGGTGGCGCTGCCGATGCTCGCCCCGGTCGTCGACGTCATGCTGGTGTACGGGCTGGTCTTCTGGGAGCTCAAGGAGACAGCGGTGGCCTGGCTGGGCATGCTGGGGCTGCAGCTGTTCACCGCGGCGGTGGCGTTCCGCTTCGACCGGGAGCCGCTCCGGCCGCTGTGGCGGCTGCCGCTGCAGCAGTTCGCCTACCGCCAGCTGATGTACCTGGTGCTGATCCAGTCCGCGACCACCGCGATGACCGGCGGCCGGCTGCGCTGGCACAAGCTGAACCGGGCCGGGCTCACCCCGCTCCCGGAGATCCCGCCGCCACCGCCACCGCCGCCGGGTGAGGGCGTGGCGCCGGTGATCGACAGCTGGCCGTCACCGCCGGGCGGGAGCGTGGCCCCGGTGATCGACGGCTGGCCGCCGTCGGCGCAGCCGGAGGTGCCGCGGCAGCAGCAGGCGGTCGGGCGGGCGGTCGCGCCGCCCACCACGCCCGCCGTGCCGTCCCAGGCGCACCGGGAGGAGATCCCCCGGTAGCGGCTCCTGGCCGCGGCCTTCACGCTCGG
Organism: Actinoplanes siamensis; assembly: GCF_016862395.1. Lineage (GTDB taxonomy): Bacteria > Actinomycetota > Actinomycetes > Mycobacteriales > Micromonosporaceae > Actinoplanes > Actinoplanes siamensis. The sequence continues at coordinate 46,743 of NZ_BOMW01000067.1, forward strand.
GCCGCGGCCAGGTCCCGCGGACCCGGCCGCGGCCTTCCTGCTCAGACCGCGGCCAGGTCCCGTAACAGCTCGTCCGGGGTCAGATCGGCGTACGGGAACACCACGTGCAGCGAGGTCCCGTCACCCGGCCGGTCGGAGAGCGCCACCGTCGCGTGGTGGGCGTCCAGGATCCGTTTGGCCACCGCCAGCCCGCGGTCCGGGCCCGGCACGTCCGCCGGGTTCGCGATGGCCCCGTAGTACAGGTGCGGGAACAGGTCGGGGCGCATCCCGTCGGGCAGATCCATGTCGTCGAGCCGGACCGTCGGCCCGGACTCCATCTCGGTGCCGACCCGTACCCGGCCGCCCTCCGGGGTGTACTTCACCGCGGCGAACAGCAGATGCGTCAGCACCTGCTCGAGCCGCACCGGATCGGCGATGATCGGCAGCGACGGGCCGCCGGCCTGGTTCAGGATCCAGATGTGCTTGCTGGCCGCGATCGGCCGGACCGCCTCGACCGCGCGCTGCGTCACCCGGGTCAGGTCCACCTGCCGCATGTGCAGGCTGTCCCCGCCCAGCCCGGCGTCGGCCATCTGGGTCAGGTGGTCGATCAGCTCGCGGAACCCGCGCACGTGCGCGGCCGTGGCCCGGCCGACCAGATCCGCCAGCTCGGCATCGTGGAAGCCGGTGTCGCCCAGGTTCTCCAGGTACGTCGACATCAGCCGCAGTGACGAACGCAACTCACCGCCGACCAGCCCGGCCAGATCGTCCTTACGGCGCTCCAGCTCCTGCAGCCGCGCCGTGGTGTTGGCCAGCGCGTACGCGTACCGCCGCAACTCCAGCTGGGCGGTCACCTGCCGGGCCAGCGCGCGCAGCGCCTGCTGCTGCTCCATGGCCAGCCGGCGCGGCTCGGTGTCCAGCACGCAGAGCGTGCCGAGCGCGAACCCGTCGGTGGTCATCAGCGGCGCTCCGGCATAGAACCGGATGCCGTCGGAAGGGGTCACCGCCGGATTGTCGGCGAAGCGCATGTCCTCCCGCGCGTCCGGGACCATCAGCAGGTCCCGGTCGAGGATGGCGTGCGCGCAGAAGGACAGGTCGCGGGACGTCTCCGCGAGATCAGAGCCGGTCCTGGCCTTGGCCCATTGCCGGTCCGCGTCGACCAGGCTGACCATCGACATCGGCGCCTCGCAGACGCCGGCGGCCAGTGTGACGATGTCGTCGAAGTCCTTCTCCGGCGGGCTGTCCAGGATGTCGAGCGAGTAGAGCGCGGCCAGCCGCTCGATCTCGTTGTCGGGCAGGGGTGCTTTCATGGCGGTCACCTCCGAGACTTGCTTCAGAGGTACCACGCAAAAGTAGCCACCTTCACATTTCGCCCAGATCCCATGGCTGGCGAGTGTGACATGTCCAGGCATGCCGCTGATCATTCACGGCCACGGCCGTATGCTTCGCGGCCATGAACACCGACGAGTTCGCGTGCGCCATCTGCGGCTCGACACACAGCGGCCCGCCGCTGAGCTTCGCCGCCCCGGCCCCGGAATTCTGGCGGCCGGAGATGGCCGAGGCGGACGGCTGCCTGCTCGACTCCGACCTGTGCGTGATCAGCGGTGAGCGGTTCTTCATCCGCGGCCTGATCGAACTTCCGGTCTGGGACACCGGCGACGTCTTCACCTACAGCATGTGGGTGTCGCTGAGCCGGCAGAACTTCACCCGGGCCGTCGACGTCTGGGAGGAGCCGGGCCGGGAGACCGAACCGCCGTACTTCGGCTGGCTCTCCAACGAGATCGGCGGCTACGAGCCGAGCACCCTGAACCTGAAGACCATGGTCCACACCCGGCCGGTCGGTCAGCCGCCCTACATCGAGCTGGAGCCCACCGGCCACCCTCTGGCGATCGAACAGCGCGCCGGGATCTTCCGGTCCCGGGTGGAGGAGATCGCCAGCTTCCACCTGCACCGGCTGGAGAGCCAGCCGTAGATCGGCGCCGCCCCTCTCGGCGTTCTACGCTGACCGCTGTCCTGTCCCAGGCCGACACCGCCTCGGCCGCCGAGCCGACCGCTGCTCGCGTTCCTCCGGGGCTGACCACCGTCAGTCACTGCCGCCCTGCTCGGCTCCGCCCCGCGGAGTCCCCTGACTCCACGTCGACGACAACGCCGGAAAAGACCTGCCGGTGAGGCCTGAAGGGCTCGCAAACGCACGAAGGCTGTCCCGGAATCTCCGGAACAGCCAGCCACCAGTGGTGGAGCTGAGGGGATTTGAACCCCTGACCCCCTCGATGCGAACGAGGTGCGCTACCAGTCTGCGCCACAGCCCCTGGTCGGTCCTCGGTGAGGCCTTCACCGTGGAACCTCCGAAAGGCTAACAGGTCTCCGGTCCACCCCGCGAACCACCCCTCCCCTCCGCCGCCCGAACCCCCGCCCCCTCTCCGGAACAACCTCCCGGGCACACCAGAGCCCGGATCCACCATCACCACCAGCCGGAACCCGCCAGTCGGCGGCCGGGGTCCCTCGACTGACGCGACACACCCCTGACCGCCGGCCCGAACCCGCCGGCTGGCACTCGAGTCCATCCGCAGCCCGGAGACACCCCTGGACGCCAGCCCGAGCTCGCCGACCGGCAGCCGGGGGCACGTCGGCAGTGGGACACCGCTCAGGCGGACCGGCCGACAGCGGTCATGCGGTGTGGTGGCGGCCACCGGCTTCGTAGGGGCGGCCCCGCAGCCCACCCCGCCGGCGATAGGAGACCGAGCCGCCGTTCGAGGCGACCGGAAGGTCCGAGGGCTCCCGGTCCAAGCCCATCGCGGCGCGGCGCACCGCCTCCTTCTGGGCGGCCAGGCGACGCTGGGTCTCGCGGCGGGCAGCGGCACGGCGGGCCTGTTCCCGGCGGACCTCGGCCTGGCGCGCGGCCAGCCACGCCGCCTCCCGGGCCTGCACCCGGCGCCGGCGCCGGTCGACCAGCGCACGGTTGCGCAGGTGGACCAGGTAGATGCCGAGCAGCGTCCCGGTGACCGCGAAGCTGATCCAGAAGCCCGGGCCGACGGCCATCACGCCGACCAGCTCGATCGCGTTGAGCAGAACCAGAGCGGCGAAGACCCGGCGGCGGCGGACGACGGCGGGGGCGCCCCGGCGACGGGCGGCGCGGCGCGGCGGGCGCCGGCCGGTGACCAGGCGCAGCCGGCGCTGCGGTGGCGGGGCGGCAGATTCACCCGATGGAGCGGGCACCGTAACCGTAACGCGGCGCGCGGGGTTGATCGGTCGTCGTCCGGGCACAGTTCGGCGACGGCGGCGGCGCTGCAGCACCCGCGCCGTCGACGACGCCCGCTCCGCGGCGAGGCGCTCGGTGGCGTCGTACCGGCGAACCAGCGCCGGGGCGAGAGCGAGCAGCCCGGCCGCGGCGAGGACGGCGAGGAGCACCGAGGTCGGCATCCTCACCCTTCCGTTCCGCCACGACAGATCACATGAAAAATGACACGACGAATGCGAGGTTACGGGCGGTAGCGGGGATATTTCGTGCGCCGCGCCGACGGCACCGGCGCCCTCAAGATCACTTGGCGGTGCGTACCCGTTTCCAGCGGCACAGCAGACCACCCTCGGCGGCCACCTCTTCGCTGGTCATCGCGTATCCGAGATGGTCGCGCCAGCCGCCGTCGATGTGCATGTAACGCTTGTGGTACGCCTCCTCGCGGAAGCCCAGTTTCTCCACCACCCGGCGGCTCGGGCCGTTCTCCGGGCGGATGTTGACCTCGATGCGGTGCAGGCCGCCGGGGCCGAACGCGTGGTCGACGGCGAGCGCCAGCGCGGTGGGGATCACACCGCGGCCGGCGACCCGGTAGTCGACCCAGTAGCCGGCGTACGCCGACGCGAACGCCCGCCGCACGATGTTGCCCAGGTTCACATGCCCGACCAGGCGTTCCCGGCCGCTCTCGAGCAGGCAGACGGCGAAGGGCATGCTGTCGCCGCGCCGGGCGGCGCGCTTCATGTCGCGGTAGACGTATCCGTACGCCCGGGTAGAGTTCATCTCCGCCCACGGCCCCGGAGGTGACGACTCCCAGGGCGCCAGCCAGGCCTGGTTGGCGATCCGCACCTCGGACCAGGCCCGCGCGTCGGACCGCTTGTACGGCCGCAGCAACACCGGCCCGTCCGCCAGCACAGCGGGCCAGCCGGGGGTTGCCCCGAGCATTCATCGCCTCCGGTCGAGCAGCAGGACGTCCACGGTCGAGCCGGCCGCCGCCGTGGTGACCCGCTCACCGAGCACCAGCAATCCGTTGGCCTCGGCCAAACCGGAGAGAGTGTACGGCCCACCGGCGAGCGGCTGCACAGTGTAACCACCACCACGCCGTTGGGCGATGTGCGCCGGGCGGAACTCGCGCAGCCCGCCGGGCGAGGAGACGGTCTCCAGCAGGTGCGCCTTGACACTCGGGCGGAACACCGGCTCGGCACCGGCGAGCAGCTGGATCGCCGGCCGGGCCAGCACCTCGAAGCCGATCAGCGCGGCGCCCGGCTCACCGGGCAGGCAGACCACCGGGACCTCCTCGCCACCGACCGTGCCGAACCCGAGCGCGGTGCCCGGGCAGAGCGCGACGTCTGTGAACTCGACGGTGCCGCGGCCGGTGCCGGGGCGGGAGAGCACCCGGCGGAGCATGTCGCCGGGCCCGGTGCCGGTGCCTCCGGTCGTGATGATCAGGTCGGCGCGCAGCGTCTGGTCCTCCAGCAGGCCGCGCAGCCCTTCCGGGTCGTCGTCGCAGATGCCGATCCGGTACGCCAGCGCCCCGGCCTCCACCGCGGCAGCGGTCAGAGCGTGCGAGTTGGCGTCCACCACCTGCCCCGGCTGGCTGGGCCGGCCCACGTCGACCAGCTCGTCGCCGGTGGCCACGACCACCACCCGGGGACTGGGCCGGACCAGCACGTGCCCGATCCCGGCCGCGGCGAAGGTGGCCACCATCGGCGGTGTCACATAGGTCCCCGCGGTGGCGAGCACCTGGCCGACGGCGAGCTCCTCGCCGGCCCGCCGCACCCCGGAACCGCGTTTCGGGGCGTGCAGGATCTCCACAGCGGCCATGCCCTGGTCGGTCCAGTGCACCGGGACCACCACGTCGGCGCCGATCGGCAGCGGCGCGCCGGCCGCGACCGAGAAGCAGGTGCCCGCGGTCAGCCGGACCGGCCGCCAGCTGGCCGCGCCCAGATCGCCGACCACGTTCAGCCGGACGCCGCGGGTCGGGTTGTCGAACTGGCCGAACGCCGGGTGCGTGCCGAGGCGCCCGGCGCCGGCCAGATCCTCCCAGCGGGCCGCGTATCCGTCGATCGCGGCCTGGTCGAACGCCGGGAACGGGTGCGGCGCGATCACGTCCGCCGCGAGCACGTTCCCGTGCGCCTGGGTGAGGTCGAGGTCGAGCGGAGGCAGCGCCCGCAGCCTGCGCAGCACGCTGCCCAGGTACTCGGCGAGAGGCATCAGCTCGTTGGCGGCCGCCTCGGCATCGGCCGTGGCGGTCATCCCTTCTGACCACCGACGAAGTCGGTGAGCCAGGCCCGGAACTCCTCGCCGAGGTCGGGCCGCTGGGCGGCGAGCTGCACGACGGTCTGCAGGTAGCCCAGGGGCTGGCCGGTGTCGTACCGGATGCCCCGGTAGACGATGCCGTGCACCGGGGTGCCGGCCTCCAGCAGCGCGGCCATCGCGTCGGTCAGCTGGATCTCGCCGCCGCTGCCGGGCTTGGTGTCCGCGATCGCGTCGAAGATCTTGCCGGGCAGCACGTAGCGGCCCACCACCGCCAGGTTGCTCGGCGCCTCGCTCGGCGCCGGCTTCTCCACCAGGCCGGTCACTTCGACGACGCCCTCGCCGAGGTCGGACTCGCGCACCGAGGCAATCCCGTAGCGGGACGTCTCCTCCGGCTTGACCTCGATGAACGCGAGCACGATGCCGCCGGTGCGGGCCTGCAGGTCGAGCATGTCCGGCAGCAGCGGGCTGCCCTCGTCGACGAACTCGTCGCCGAGCAGGACCGCGAACGGGTTGTCGCCGACGTGCGAGGCGGCGGTGCCGACCGCGTGGCCGAGTCCGAGCGGCTCACCCTGGCGGCAGGTGTAGATGTCGGCGAGCTCGCTGGTGCGGCGCACCGCCGCGAGGCGCTCGGTGTCGCCCTTCTCCTCCAGCCGCTGCTCGACGTCCGGCCGGCGGTCGAAGTGGTCGACCATCGAGGTTTTGCCGCGCCCGGTCACCAGCAGCACGTCGGTGATCCCGGCGGAGGCCGCCTCCTCGACGATGTACTGCAGGACGGGCCGGTCGACGACCGGCAGGAGCTCTTTCGGCACGGCCTTGGTGGCAGGCAGGAAACGCGTGGCGAGGCCGGCCGCCGGAATCACCGCTTTCACCGCGCGCTTGCCAGACCCTTGCGCGTTCGTTGTCATCAGTCACCGCACCTTCGCTGGATCGTGCCCGGCTGTATGGCTCGGAAGCATGCCGCGAGACTATCCGCCGAGACCACGCCGCGGCGGTTGCGGTCCACTCGCGGCAGTGGCGGGATCGAAATTCCCCTTACTCATCCGAGACGAAACGCTCTCCGCGAGACGATACGTATCGCGGCCCGCGTTCTTCGCCGCGTACAGCGCCTCGTCAGCGGCGTCGAGCACCTCCTGCGCGTCGGAGCCGTGCTCGGGAAAGACGGCGATCCCGATCGAGACGGTGATGGAGACCCGGTCGGCCACCCCGGGCCGCCGCGGGTCGAGGTGCACCGGCCGGTCCCGCACCAGGGAGCCGAGCCGTTCGGCCACGATCACCCCGCCGTACGCGTCGGTCTCCGGCAGCAGCACCACGAATTCCTCCCCGCCCTGCCGGAACGCCACGTCCACCTCGCGCAGACCGACCCGGATCCGCCGGGCGAACTCGCCCAGCACCTGATCGCCCGCCGGGTGCCCGTACGTGTCGTTCACCTCCTTGAAGTGATCGAGGTCCAGCACCAGGACGGTGAGCATCCGGCCGAACCGGCTGGCCCGCTCCACCTCCCGGCGCAGCACCTCGCGCAGATAACGGTAGTTCCACAGCCCGGTGAGCGGGTCGGTCAAGGACAGCCGCTGCGCCTCCTCGTGCACCCGCACGTTGTGCACGGCCACCCCGGCCTGCCCCGCGAAGGTGCGAAGAGTCCGCAGGTCGGCGTCGTCGAAGGCGGGACTGCCGAGCCGGTCGTAGAGCGCCAGCACGCCCAGCGTGCCCGGACCCGGCTCGGTCTCTTCACCCGATGGTGGCGCGCAGATCGGCACCGCGAGGTACGACTCGCAGGCCGGCTCCCCGGGCGCGGTCCCGGCGGCGCCCCGCTGCGGCGTCCCGGTGGCGGCCACCGCGCCGAGCACGCCCCGCCCGCTCACCAGGCGCCGCTGGGCGAGCTCCGCGGCCGGCAGGTCCCACTCACCGGTCAGTCCGGCGCCACAGCGCGCGCCCAGCGACCCGTCGGCCGCGTCGACCAGGAGCACCAGCCCGGCCCGGGCGCCCGTGGCGGTCATCGCGGTGCGCAGGATCACCGGGAGGATCCGGTCCAGGTCGTGGGTGCTGGACAGGGTGTCGCCGAGGATCGCCAGGTGCCGCCGCAGCTGATCCCGGCTCGCGGTCAGCGCCTGCACGTAGGACTGCAGCTCGCGGGTCATCCGGTTGAACGTCCCGGCCAGCCGGCTCAGCTCGTCGGGCCGCGGGATCGGCACCCGGGTGTCCAGGTCCCCGTTGGCCACCCGGTCCGCGGCCCAGGCCAGGTCCCCGAGCGGCCTGGTCGTCGAACGCGCCAGCCACCGCGCGGCGATCACCGCGACGCCTGCGGTGACCAGCACGATCAGAGGGATGACGGCGTACCGGAAGGTGGGCCGCGCGGGGGACGCGGTCAGCGTGAGCGGCAGCGGCCGGCCCACGCCCGCCGGCACCCGCCGGACCTTGTCGTCGTCTCGGCCGTCACTGGCGTTCCGGCCGTCCGCGCCGAGCGTGACTGCGACGCCGCCGGCTTCACCGAGGCGGCGCAACAGGGCGGCGTCGACCGGCTGGGCGGCCAGCACGGTGACGTCCACGGCATGTGCGGAAGCGGCAAGCGCGGTGACGTGGCCTCCGGCGGTGGCCTGATCTCCCGCGGTGGCCTGATCTCCCGCAGTGGCCTGATCTCCCGCAGTGGCTTGACCTCCCGCCGTGGCTTGGCTCCCCGCGGCGGCCTGCCCTTCCGCGGCGGCCTGCTTTCTGTTCGGCGCGGCGCAGTCCTGCCAGCCGTCCTGCGCCTGCGCGTCCCGGGGCGGGGCCGTCCGCGCGCGGCGGGCCAGCCCGGCCGGCTCGGCGCCCGTCACCCGGATGTCGCCGGCCAGGCCGCGCTCGATCAACTGGTCGGCGACCGCGGGTCGGGCCTCCGCCGGAACCACGGCCACCGCGTCGGCCGCCGCCTGGAGCCGCCCGCAGATCTCCCCGACCGCGGCCTGAACGGTCGTCACCGCATGATCAAGACGGTCGTCGGTCCGGTCCCGGTTGACCGCCGCGACAGTCAACGCGACGAAGATGGACCCGAGCAGGACCGGACCGAGCACGACCACCAGGAAGGCGCTGGTGAGCCGGCCACGTAAAGTCACACATCCTCCCGGGACTGGCCCTCTTTGGAGCGATGCTGACATAGTGTGCACCGTTTGCCGCTTTTAGAAAGGGGGTGTTGCATGTCGGATTTAGCCGTTCCTGCGGAAAAATCACCCCACCACAAGATCACGCTACGCGCGCAGCTACTCACCGCACGTAGATCACTCTCGGTCGCCGCTCGCGCGGTCGCCGCCGCGCAACTTCAAAGTCAAATCCTTGCTCTGGTACGGCGGATCGCCCCCACGACCATCGCCGCCTACGTCCCGTCCGGCTCCGAGCCGGGTGGTCCCGACCTGCCGGACGTCCTCCGCGACGCCCTCCCGCCCGCCGGCCGCCTGCTCCTCCCGGTGCTCCTGCCGGACAACGACCTGGACTGGGCGGAGTACACCGGCGCCCTGCTCACCGGCCGCCGCGGCCTGCGCGAGCCGAGCGGGCCGCGCCTGGGCGTGACCGCGATCCGCTCCGCCGGCCTGATCCTGGTACCGGCCCTGGCCGTGGGCCGTGACGGCGTCCGGATGGGCCGCGGTGGCGGCTCCTACGACCGCGCCCTGTCCCGCCTGCCGTCCCGGAACCAGCCGGCCACCGGCTCACCCTCCCCGGACCCGGCGCCCGGCGCGGGCTCGGCCCCACTCGGCCCGCTGGTAGTCGCGCTCCTGCACGACCACGAGGCCGTCGACTCGGTCCCGGCCGAGCCACACGACCGTCCCGTCCACGGCGTCCTCACCCCCACCGCGGGCTTCTCCGCCCGCCCGGCCTGACCTCGTTCCCGGGCGCGGAACGGCCGGACCGGACGACCGGGGTCACGGCAGGCGGGAAGGCCCGCGGGTGACCGCCCACCGCGCCCGCGGGCGTAGTTCGTCACATCCGGCGGCCCACCGGGGCCTCAGACCCGGGCCGGAGTGGACGAAATTACCTCCGATGCCGCAACATTGGCACTCGGAGTTGGCGAGTGCCAGCAGCCGACAGATCCGGAGGAGCCGTGCCTACCTACCAGTACGCCTGCACCGAGTGCGGTGAGCATCTCGAAGCCGTTCAGTCCTTCTCCGACCCGGCGCTCACCGAGTGCCCGAACTGCCACGGCAAGCTCCGTAAAGTGTTCAACTCGGTCGGCATCGTCTTCAAGGGCTCCGGCTTCTACCGCAACGACTCCCGCTCCGGCAACGTGAGCGCCGACAAGTCGAACGGCTCCGGCGATGCCGCCGCGAAGAAGACGGAGAGCACCCCGGCCTCGACGGCCGCCTCGACCAGCGGCTCCTCGACTTCGACGAGCACCTCGTCGTCGAGCTCGTCCAGCTCGTCGAGCGCCTCCAGCTCGTCGAGCAGCGGCTCCTCGTCCGGGGCGAAGGCCGCCGCGGCCTCCTGACCGCAGCTGACGGAGAAGGGCGTGCCCACTGCGGGGCGCCCTTTTCGTCGTACCCGCCAATCGCTCTTGTGTTGTCAAACCAACGGTCTCGCCGCGCGTGAGCCCACCCTAACCCCGGCCGGCTCCGCGTCCTGAGTTATCCACAGTGCGCGGTTGTCCACAGGGCCAGCCGCGCCCGACGCGGATCTCGCCTAGCCTCGCCCGCCTGGACATGCCGACGGCAGGAGGGCGCAGTGCTGGGCCGATCCCGTGATCCGAACGAGCGACTGGATCCGGTGCGATGGCGACCGCCGGGCCGTGGTGCGCTGCTGCGGCTCACCGTCGTGGCGGTTCTGCTGGCCACGGCCGCCGGGCTGGTCTGGCTCCGGCCGATGACCTCGCCGTGCTCGGCGGCACCGGACGTCTCCGCCGCGCCGGCCGCCCCCGCCGCGGCGAAGAGCGGGTCGCCCACCCCGGACGGCAAGCAGACAATCCCGGCAAACGAGCCGACGGTCCCGGCCGGTCCGGACGGCAAGCCTGCGGCTCCGGAGCGCAGGCCGGCCATCCCGGAGGGCACGGTGGGCGTGCCGGTCCGGCTGGCCGATCCCACCGGATTGGCTCTGGTACGCCCCGGGAACGTGGTCGACCTGCTCCGGCTCGACGACGGCGGGGACAGCATCCCGATCGCGAGCGCCGCGTTGGTCCTCGACGTCACCGGCGCGGACGACCCGGCCAGCGGCGGGCTGCTGCTGGCGCTCGCCCCGGAGCAGGCCGGGCGGGCGGTCGCCGGGCAGGGCCACGGGTTCGCGATCCTGATCCGCCCAGGCTGACGACTACGCGCCGGCCCGGACCGGCGAGCGGCCTGCAAGCGGCCCGCAAGCGGCGGGCGAGCGGCGGGCGAGCGGCGGGCGAGCGGCGGAGCGACGCGAACCAGCGCGCGCGAGCGACTCAAGCCGGCGCGCACCCAGACCGGACCAGCGCACGAGCGACTCAAACCATCGCGCGCCCAGACCGGACCGGCGCATGACGACGAGGCCGTCCACGGTGGCGGACGGCCCAACGGCAGGCCTCACCGAAGCGGGCCGAGGCTGGAGACCCGGCGTCAGTCCCAGTGCGGCGGGCGATCGTCGAGCAGGCGGTCGTCATTGGAGTGCTCGCGCTCGCCCCACCCACGCTCGGTGTCGTCCCGAGTCTGGTCCGGCAGCACCGGCGCCTCCTCCGACTCGAAGTCCACCACGCGCTCGGCGTCGTTGTCCCGCTCGGGGCCATCCAGGATGTCCACGACAAGTAGGGTAAGCCGACATCCCCTCGGCCGTCGTCCCCCTCCGGCTGTACCGTCGGTGAACGTGAGTTCCCCCGACGACGACGCGTACTGGCAGCGGCCGGATCCGGGCGCCGCATCGCTGGGCCGTCCGCCTCAGGATCAGCCCGCCACCCCGGAGACGCCGCCGTATCCGGGACCGCCGCGCACCGATCCGCCGGCTCCGCACTGGCGGCCGCCGACTATCGCCACGCCGCCCCCGCCGCGGCACATGCCGGGCCAGGACATGAACGCCATCGACGAGGCCGAGGGGTCGGCGCGCACCGTGACGTACGGGGTGGGCCTGGTCGCCGGGGCGATCGCGCTGATCCTGATCTGCCTGCTCTGCGGCCGCGCCCTCCTCTGACCGCGCCCCGGGCGAAACCAGACACCCCAGCCTGAACAAAAGCGTACGGAACCAGAGCCGACGCACGCGGAACAGAAGCCGGCGCGGAAGCAGAACCGAACAAGCGCCGCGTGGGAACAGAAAACGACGCCGCCGGGCCGGGCGGCCCCGCGGCGTCGCGAGAAGCAGAGCGCGGCCGCCCTCAGTAGGTGCCCCAGACCGCGGTGGCCCCCGAGTCCCCGGTCCGGAACATGTAGTACCCGCTGCCCGCCGCCAGCACCAGCGTCAGCACGATGAACGCCACGTTGGCCGGCGCCGGCAGCTTCCGCCCGGCCCGGTACGACAACGCCACCATGCTCAGGCTGACCACGCCGAGGCCGAGCGAGAACCAGAACGTCGTCGTCCCGAAGTCCATGTGCTCCGCGAGGATCTCCTTGCCCTTGGGCGAGAAGGTGGAGATGCGGCTGTCGTACAGCTTCTCGCCGGACTCCTTGGCGACGAACGTCGTGATCGGCGCCACCACACCGAGCAGCGCCACCGCCCACGCGAGTTTCGGCCGCCATGGCGCCGCGAGCGCGTAGACCACCGCGCCGAGCGCGAGCAGCGGCACGAAGACCACAGCGGCATGCAGCACGAGAATATGTACGGGCAAGCCATTGACCTGGTCGAACACTGTTTCCTCCTGGGTCCGGGGTGACCGCTAGCCTAGAGATATCTGACGGCGCAAACATCCCCTCGTCAGGAACTACAGCGGAAATCCGGTCCCGGTTCAGTCACCGACCAGCGGATCTGTGACTTTGCTGAAGTTGCCGGCCGGAATCGTGAAGGTTGGGGAATCGGGCCGCTCGTGCTGTCATGGATGAATGTCCACCGGTGAGGAACTGCTGCGTACGCACGGTCTACGGGTAACCCGCCCCCGCCTGGCCGTGCTCGAGGTGTTGACCGGCGGTGGGCACCTCGAGGTGGACGACATCGCCCGGCAGGTGCGCACCCGGCTCGACTCGGTCTCCACCCAGGCCGTCTACGACGTGCTGGCCGCCTTCTCCCGGGCCGGCCTGGCCCGGCGGATCGAGCCGGCCGGCAGCCCGGCGCGGTTCGAGGCCCGGGTCGGCGACAACCACCATCACATCGTCTGCCGGGGCTGCGGCGCGATCGCCGACGTCGACTGCGCGGTCGGCCAGCGTCCCTGCCTCGCGCCGGGCGAGAACCACGGCTTCACGCTGGACGAGGCCGAGGTGACGTTCTGGGGGTTGTGCCCGGACTGCCAGGTCAGCAGGCTGGCCGACACGGCATGATTCACAGATGACGGGCGACGCTGGGCTCTTCGGACCCGACTCGATCACCTGGAAACTGCACCGGGAGCCGATCCTGATGCTCGGCGGGCTTCGCTCGCTGTACCTGCAGGCCTTGCATCCACGCGCGGTCGCCGGGGTCGCGCAGAACTCGTCGTACCGCAGCGACATGTGGGGGCGCCTGACGCGTACCGCTGACTACGTCACCACGGTGATCTTCGGCAGCACCACCGAGGCCGAGCAGGCCGGCGCCCGGCTGCGCCGCCTGCACTCCCGGTTGCGCGGGGCCGATCCGCGTACCCGGGAGGTCTTCCGCCTCGACGACCCGGACCTGCTGCGCTGGGTGCACGTGGCCGAGGTGGAGTCGTTCCTGACCACCGCGCGGCGGGCCGGCGTGTCCCTGACCCCGGCCGAGATCGACACCTATTACACCGAGCAGCTGCGCGCCGCCGAGCTGGTCGGCCTGGACCCGGCGACCGTGCCGGCCACCGCCGCCGAGGTGGACGACTACTACGCGGCGATGCGCCCGGAGCTGCGCCTGACCCGGGACGGCGCCGAGGCCGCCTTCTTCCTCACCGTTCCGCCGATCCCGGACAGGTGGGGCGGCCTGGCGCTGCGGCTCGGCCTCACCCTCGGCCCGCCCCGATGGGCTTACCTGGGCCTGGCCGGCACCGCGATCGGCCTGCTGCCGCCGTGGGCCCGCAAGATGTACGGCGCGCCGGGCCTGCCCACCACCGACCTGGCCGCCGGCCTCTCCGCCCGCGGCCTGCGCGCCCTGATCACCGGCGTCCTGGCGGTGCTCCCGGCGCAGTACCGGGTCTCCCCGGCCCACCGGGCCGCCCTAACGAGAATCGCCTAGGTGCTCCACGGCGGTCCACGGCTCCTTCGCCGCCACCCCGGCGACCGCCGGGCACACCTTGCGGAAGTCGCACCATCCGCACAGCGACCCCGGGTTCGCCGGGAACGCCTCGTCCGGATCCGCACCACCGGCCACCGCTTTCTCCGCGGTCATGATGTCCCGCGCGGTGTCTTCGGCGCGCCGGACCTGCCGGGCCAGCGACTCGTCGGTGTGCTCGTGCGTGGCCACCGTCCCGGTCGGCAGATGGTGCAGCTCGACCCGGTGACAGGGCCGCCGGAAGACCCGCTGGGCGGCGTACGCGTACAGCGCGAGCGCCTGCGACCCGCGAGCGTCGTCGGCGTCCAGCCCGCTGCGGCCGGTCTTGTAGTCGACGATCACCGCCTCCGGGCCCCGCGGCCCGACCCGGGCGTCGATCCGGTCGGCCCGCCCGTTCAGCGCGAGCACCGCGGTCTTGGCGGCGACCACCCGCTCCACGCCGAGCGGCTCCTCCTGCGGGTCCAGGGTGGCCACATAGGTCTCCAGCCAGTCGAGCGCCTTGCGGTACGCCGCGCGCTCCAGCTCGACGTCACGGTAACCCTCGCGGACCCAGGTGCTCTTCAGCAGGGTCGGCAGCGCGGCCGGCACCCGCCGCTCCGGCGGCAGGGCGAACCAGTTCTTCAGGGCGGTGTGCACGCTCGCGCCCAGCGAGTTGTGCGCCCAGGGCGGGCCCTTGGGCGGGGTGGGGCGATCGACATACGAGTATCTGTACCGCCGGGGGCAGTCGAGGAACGCTCCCAGCTTGCTGGGGGTGCAGACGAAGAGGCGCTCGGGCATGCCGGCGAACCCGAGCTGCTCGGGGACCCCGGCACGATTGCTGGTGGAGGGCACCCGACAATCCTGCCAGCCCCCGGCGCAAAACCGAAAGTCAGAACCGCGGCCGGTACAGCTCCACGAAAGCGAAGATGGCGTCCGCGATCAGCTGCACCGCGATGGCCGCGAGCAGCAGGCCGGCGATCCGGGTGAGCACCTCGATGCCGGCCGGGCGCAACAGCCGGACGATCAGCCCGGAGAAGCGCAGCACCAGCCAGACGGTGAGCATCACGGCGAGGATCGCGGCCGCCAGGATCAGGTACTCGTCGAGGCTCTGCGCCCGCCGCACGAAGAGCATGGTCGCCACGATCGCGCCGGGGCCGGCCAGCAGCGGCGTGCCGAGCGGGACCAGCGCCACGTTGCTGGTGCCGCCCTGCTCCTCGGGCTCGTCGGTCTTGCCGGTGAGCAACTGCAGCGCGACCAGCACGAGCAGCAGACCGCCGGCCGCCTGCAGGGCCGGGAGCTGCACGTGCAGGTAGTCCAGCAGGGTCTGGCCGGCGACCGCGAAGCCGATGATCACACCGAGGGCGAGCAGCACGGCGTGGGTGCCGGCCTTGTTGCGAGCCTTCGCCGGCAGGGTGCCGGTGAGCGCGAGGAAGACCGGGACCATGCCGGGCGGATCGACGATCACCAGCAGAGTCACGAAGAACTCGCCGAAGAGCTTGAGATTCACCCGATCAAGGTAGGGGTGGCACCGGTGTCCGCGCAGGCTGGTGCGGCGATCGTCACCCGAGGACCGGCACTCCGGTGGCCGTGGCGACGATCTTCTCGTACACCTCCGGGGCGGTTTGGAAGGCGCCCAGGCGCACCGTCTTGTGCGTACCGTGAAAATCGGACGACCCGGTGACCACCAGGCCCAGCCTCCCGGCCAGCGCCCGGATCTGCTCCCGCTCCGCGGGCGAATGGTCCTCGTGGTCGGCCTCCAGGCCGAACAGCCCCGCATCGGCCAACTCGGCGATCAGCTCGTCCGGAACCACACGGCCCCGCTTCGTCGCCCGGGGATGAGCAAAGACGGTCACCCCACCAGCCGCACGCACCGCGGCGACCCCATCGAAAACATCAAGATCCGATTTGGGTACGAAGTACCGCGCGCCCAGCCACGCCGACGCGAACGCCTCGTCGGTGCTGCCCACCAGCCCGGCCCGGATCAGCGCCTGGGCGATGTGGGGACGCCCGACCGACCCGCCCGCCGCGTACCCGTACACCTCGTCCCAGGTGATCGGCACCCCGTCGGCGCGCAGCAGGTCCACGATCCGCTCGGCCCGCTGCTCCCGGTCGTCGCGCAGCTCGAGCATCGCCGCGGTCAGCGCCGGATCGTCCGGATCGAAGAGGTACGCCAGCAGGTGCAGGGAGATCGCCGGGCGCACGCCGTGCCACCGGCAGGACAGCTCGGCGCCGCGGACCAGCCGCATCCCCGCCGGGAGTGTCGCGGCCGCAGCGGCCCACCCGCCGGTCGTGTCGTGGTCGGTGATCGCCATGACGTCCAGCCCGGCCGCGGCACCCGCAGTCACCAGCTCGGCCGGGGTCAGGGTGCCGTCGCTGGCGGTGGAGTGACAGTGCAGATCGATCCGGAGACTCAGGCGTCGTCTCCCTCGTCGTCCTTGCCCAGCCGCGCCTCGACCGCCTGCGGCTCGTACATCTCCTCGACCACCCGGAGATAGAGCTCGTTGGGGTTCGGTAAGTGCTTGACCTCGCGCAGCGCCTGGTCCTGACCGGCCGACTCGAGCACGAACGTGCCGTAGCTGAGCATCCGACCCAGGGCGGACTGTTCGTACTTCATGTCGGTGACCCGGAGCAGGGGCATCATCGCCACCTTCCGGGTGACGATGCCGTTGACCACCATCACCCGCTTGTTGGTGAGGATGAAGCGGTCGAAATACCAGTCGAAGACCTTCCAGGCGACCCAGCTGATCACGCCGAGCCAGATCAGCACGGCGACGGTGACCATGCCGTCGATGTTCTGCCGGGTCAGGAAGCCGGCCAGGTATCCGAGCAGGAGAGTGGCGCCGGCGCCGATGCTCAGCGGCGTGGTGAGGTGGATCCAGTGCCGCTTCCACTCGCCGCGATACCGCTCGGTGGGGAACAGGTAGCGAGCGACCAGTGTGGTCGGTTCATCCTCCAGGGGGAGGAAACGGCGCGGCCCGCTGCTGCGGTCGAGCCCTTCCAGCTCCTCCTCGGTGAAGACGGGAGCCTCGTACTGGTCGGGATCCTCGTACTCGTCGGCGCGACGGGCGCGATGCGTGGCCCGGTCATCGTCCGGATAGGTCTCGGCGCGTGTCTGACCAGGATCGGTGTCCTCGAAGGCGGGGTCCCGAAACCTGAAGGCGTCGTCGTCGTCCGGAGGGCGCTGGGCGCCCTCGCGTCGCGGGTCGCGCGGCTCACCAGGATCCATATACAGATGCTATGCGACGAGGTCGGTGAAGAAGGTGCCGAAGCCTCGTGCGATATCAGCGATCGTGCCTCCGAGTGACTCGAAGACGGCGGCCGCCGATCTCGGGTTGAAGGCGATGAAGAAGATCAAGAACGCAATACCAAGCCAGGTGAGCACCTTCTTGATCATGGCGGGCCTTCTCCTCTTGGTGCGGGTGACTATCAGCGCCGCGGCAGTACTGACGGTATCAGCTCAGTAGCTTCGTGTGAACAAAGTGCCCAGAAAGCCGATTCTCGGTCACACACGACCGTGCAGATACGGCGAGGGAGCTCCGAACACGAGCTCGGGCGGCACTCCCTCGGAGAGGTCGTACAGGACGACGTGCTCCGCGAGGAGGTAGCCCGCGCTTGCGGGCCACGCTACCGCATAGAGCCAGATTCCTTTGGCCTCACTCACGTACGCGCAGCGGTCCTCGGGTGACTTCACACACCACAGTGGAGTGGGGTGTCCACCCACTTTGATCTTGGCATGTGGCCCGAGCCCCGCGCCGCAGTCGGTCAGCGCCTCGGAGAGCAGATACCCCGGGTCGATGCCGGGGATGCCGGCGAACCGGTTGCCCAGCCCGACACCCGGCTGCTCGGCGATGAACACCAGGTCGGCCGGCCCGCCGCCGAGCGGCTCCGGTCCGCTGCAGGCCAGCGCGGTGGCCCGCACCCCGGACCGGTCATCGCCGGCCCAGCCCACCCCGGTGATCGTCCAGCCGGGCGGCAGTGGCCACGGGGCCCAGAGCGGCATCCGCTCCGCGGCGGACACCGACTCCCGCAGCACCGTCCCGACGATCTCCGCGCTGATGTGCTCGGCGACATGGAACGGCGGAACGTCGCCACAGTTGTCGCAGCGCCAGTTGCTGTGCATCAGGTCCGGCTTGCGAACTTGTGCGGAACACCGGGGGCAACTCACCGTGACACCCACACTCCATACCGTGCTGCTCCGCGCGGGCCCCGTCAAGCGGATCGGCGGAACACAGGGCTTGTCCGGCCGATCACCGCAGCGCGCGGCGAGGGCAGGCGCCGGCCGACGTCAGCCGGGCGGGGGTCCGGCGTGCGCGCGGATCCAGGCGTGCATCGCGATCCCGCTGGCCACACCGGCGTTGATCGACCGCGTGGAGCCGTACTGCGCGATCGAGAACAATTGCGCGCAGGCGCTGCGCGCCGCGTCCGAGAGGCCCGGCCCCTCCTGCCCGAAGAGCAGCACGCAGCGCCGGGGCAGCGTGGCGGTCTCCATCGGCCGCGAGCCGGGCAGGTTGTCGATGCCGATCAGCGGGATCCGCGCCCCGGCCGCCCAGCCCACGAACTCCTCGATGGTGGGGTGGTGCCGCACGTGTTGGTAACGGTCGGTGACCATGGCGCCGCGCCGGTTCCATTTGCGCCGCCCCACGATGTGCACCTCGGCCGCGAGGAACGCGTTGGCGTTGCGGACCACCGTGCCGATGTTGAGATCGTGCTGCCAGTTCTCGATCGCGACGTGGAAGTCATGGCGGCGGGTGTCGAGGTCGGCGATCACCGCGTCGCGGCTCCAGTAGCGGTAACGGTCCACCACGTTGCGCCGGTCACCGCCGGCCAGCAGCTCGGGGTCGTAGTGCTCGCCGGTGGGCCGGTCACCCACCCAGGGGCCCACGCCGACCTCGGTGGAATCGTCCTCGCCCACGGTCATGGGGCGATAGGCTACCCATCCGGGCCGGGCACTCCCACCCGGCCGGTTCGCCCTCCGGGAGAAAGCCGG
>NZ_BOMW01000068.1 GCF_016862395.1 Actinoplanes siamensis
CCCTTGTTGCCGTGCTGGGGTCCCATCACGTTGCCCGGAGCCTGGCCGCCCTTGGCACCACCGTGGCCCTTGTGACCACCGCCCTTGTGACCACCGCCCTTGTGACCACCGGCTTTGTGGCCGCCGCCCGCGCAGCCGCCCTTGTGACCGCCACCGTTGCCACAGCCGCCGCCGGGGTAGCCGGCGGGGTACTCACCGCCCGGGTAACCAGCGGGGTACTCCCCACCCGGGTAACCAGCGGGGTACTCCCCACCCGGGATCTTTCCGCCCGGGTACTCCCCACCCCCACCCGGGTAACCGCCGGGGTACTCGCCGCCCGGGTAGCCGCCCGGGTACCCGCCACCGCCCGGGTACCCGCCACCGCCCGGGTATTCCCCACCGCCCGGGTACCCGCCACCGCCCGGGTACCCGCCACCGCCCGGGTACTCCCCACCACCCGGGTACCCCCCGCCGGGGTAGCCGGTGTCGCCGCCCCCTCCGGCACCGGGGGCCTCGCCGCCGCAGGCCGGCCCGGCCTGACCAGTGCCCAGCAGAGAGCCGAGCGAGTTGCCGCAGCCGCTGATCGGGCCGATGAGCGGCGCGGCGTACTGTCCACTGCCGACCAGGCTGAGAGTGCCCTGGATGATGCCGTGGTCCCAGCCACCGGTGTGGTCGTCGCCGTGGTGCGACGTCACGGCGCTCCAGCCGAGACCGTTGTCCCCGATCGAGTTGGCGCAGACGCCGCGCGCCGAGGAGACCCCGCCGAAGAGCGAGGTCGCGTTGCCGCACTGGTTGACCGGGATGGTCACCGGCACGGAGAGCTGGGTGCCGTTCAGGAAGCCGACGTTGCCGCCGCTCGCCTGAGTCATGGCGTCCTCCCAGCCACCGTCGGCGACGTGGGTTCCCTCCTGAATGTGGTTGGCGCCGGAGCCGCGGGCCGAGCTCACGCCGAGCAGGCTGTCCGCGTTGCCGTTCTGATTGATCGGCACGGTCACCGGCACGGCGATCTGGGTGCCGCTCAGGAAGCCGGCGTTGTCGCCCGACCGCTGGGCGATGCCCTTGCCGGAACGCGAGGCGCGGGAGCCGTCGGAGACCCGGTTGACCCCGCCGCCGGCCGCGGAGGAGACGCCGCCCAGCGCGATCGCGTTGCCGTTGATGTTCACCGGCATGGTGACCGGGGCGGCGAACTGCGTGCCGTTCAGGGCGCCGAGGTTGGTGGAGGAGACCTGAGTAGCGCCCCGGCCGGTCGACCCGGCGGAGCCGTGCTGGCCGGCCTGGGCGGCCGCCGGGGCCAGCAGCAGGGCTCCGGCTGCCATGATTCCGACACTCAGCGTTTTACGAACCCACGTCTTCTTCATAGAGAAAATGCCTTTCAACAGGGTCGGCAAGGAGTACTGCTTGTTCAATTGGCTGGCTCCGGAACACCTTTTCGGGCACAGCGGCGCCCAGGCTCTGTTTCTCCGGTGGTGACCGCCCGGCGGCGTGCGCCCGGTGCGGTGATGATTTCGGCCGCCGTGCGATTCGCCGCTTGTGCGCAAACGGTTCGGGAATCGCGGGGCCGGGCGGGCGGACACAGCCCGCCGAACGTCACATGACTAGTCAGGTGAGACGGTCGGCGCCTCGGCGTCGTAGCGCCGGACGTCGGCGGCGGGCGCGACCGGGCAGCGGTGGCAGGCCACCGGGCCGATCGCGGTCCCGCCCGGAAGAACGGCCGCCGAGCCGCTCTCCGTGTTCGTTCCCGGGCCACCGGCCGGGATGCCGCTGACCGCCCCGAGGTTCATCCGCGTAGGCGCGGGTCCGTCGCCGGGCTGGTTCTCCCGGATCGTCTCCGGCGCGACCGGCCGGGCGGCCGGGGTGTGCCGGTGGACGTGCGGCCGGGAGCGCGCGCCGGCCCGCCGGGCCGGCGCGTCGGTCTCCGGAACGGCCCGCTGACGGGCCTGGACGCGCGACGCCGGGGGTCCCGACGGATCAGCAATCTCCGGTGCCGGGGCCGGCGTCCGCGGCAGAGCCGCCGGACCGGTCACATCGCTCTCGGCCACGGGCCGCTCCTGGCCGGCTGCGTCCCCGCCACCGGCTTGCAGCGGCGCGGTCGCCGTCAGCAGGGCGTCACCGAGAGGTTCCGCGTCGATCGAGGACTCGTCGTCCTCGACGGGCCCCTCCACCGGCGCGGGAGTTCCGGACACCGGGCTCTCGACAGCCGGGTCCGGGGTTCCGGGAGCCCGCTTCGCGAAGAGAGCCGACTCCTCGGACAGCACGGTGAGGACGCGCTGGTGGATCTCGGGCACGGGCTCCAGCGGCTGGACGGCCGCCTTCAGGAGTTCACCGACCACTGGTTCGTTCTCGGCCACCGGCTCGGCATCGTCCGTGGTGGTCCCGAACAGCGAGCCGGCGACCGGCTCGGCCTCGGGCCCCGCGGCGTGCGCGGCGGCGCCGGTGAGCAGCCACGCCACCCCGGCCAGACCACCGATGACGAGGGCACGCAGGACCCACCGGTGACCGGCACGTCCGGCGCGGCGCTCCGGCCGCCGCCCCGCCCCCTGGTGGTGGGGCGGGGCGAGCGGGGAACCTCCGCGGGTGGACGGCACGGGACCGGACGTCGCGCGCGGTGTGCGCTCGACCCTCCAGCCCGCCATCGGTCCCACCCCTCGTCGTCGGCCTCACGGTTGACGTCCCGGCAGTCCGGAACTGGCGATATCGGCCACTCGGTATTGGTAACGAGGTGAGCGAGCAGAAAGTCACGCGGGCAAATCAGAAAAATCATCGTTGGAATCGGGCGGAAGAATCACACCGTGCGAGTACGCGGACCGGCCCGTAGAACGCCCGACGGAAGTGTTCGCCCAACCAGACGTTCGGCCAGTTCGGCGGCCTGAATCAACTTGTCCAGGTCGATTCCGGTGTCGAATCCCATGTCGTGCAGCATGTGGACGACCTCCTCGGTCGCCACGTTGCCGGACGCGCCCGGCGCGTAGGGGCAACCGCCCAGACCACCGGCACTGGCGTCGAACTCCGTGACACCCAGCTCCAGGGCGGTGACGATGTTGGCGAGGCCGGTGCCACGTGTGTTGTGGAAGTGCAGGAGATCCGGCCGTACCTCGGAAAGCAGGTCTCTGACCCGGCGCGGCGTCGCCATCCCGGTGGTGTCGCCGAAAGCGATGCGGTCCGCGCCGTCGGCGCGGACCCGCGAGACGATGCCGGCCACCCGCGAGGGCGCGATATCCCCCTCGTAGGGGCAGCCGAAGCTGGTCGCCACGATCACCTCGAGGGTGGCGCCGGCCTCGTGGACCAGCGGGATCAGCCCGGCGATGTCGTCCAGCGACTCGTCGGTGGAGCGGTTGAGATTGCGCCGGTTGTGGGTGTCGCTGGCGGAGACCACCACCTCGATCTCCCGGAAGCCGGCGGCCAGCGCTCGCTGCGCGCCGCGGGTGTTCGGGATCAGCGCGGAATACCGTACCCGCGGGTCCCTGCTGATCCGGGACCACACCTCGTCCGCGTCGGCCATCTGCGGGATGGCCTTGGGGTGCACGAACGAGACCGCCTCGATGCGCCCTACGCCGGTCCCGCTGAGCGCGTCGATCAGCTCGACCTTGCCGCCGGCCGGGACCGGGTCCTCGTTCTGCAGGCCGTCGCGGGGCGCCACCTCGCGGATGCTGACGAAGGTCATCACTTCCCCCCTCTCATCCGGGCGACGATGCCGGTGTCGTAGTCGCCGGAGCGGAACTCGTCGTTCTCCAGCAGCTCGGCGAAGAACGGCAGGTTGTTCTTCGGGCCGGCGATCGCGAAGCCGGCGACCGCCGCCTCTGCCTTGGCCAGCGCGTCCGCGCGGTCGGCGCCGAACACGATCAGCTTGGCCAGCAGCGAGTCGTAGAACGGGGTGACCGTGTTGCCCTCGGTGTATCCGGAGTCGACGCGGGCGCCCGCCGGCTCCTGCCACGTCGTGATCCGGCCGGGCCCGGGCAGGAACCGCTTCGGATCCTCCGCGTTGATGCGCAGCTCGACGGCATGACCCGTGGTCTCCGCCGGCACCGTGACATCCTCGCCGGCGGCGATCCGCAGCTGCAGCTCCACCAGGTCGATCCCGTGGATCAGCTCGGTGATCGGGTGCTCGACCTGCAGCCGGGTGTTCATCTCCAGGAAGAAGAACTCTTCGGTGGCCGGGTCGAGCAGGCACTCGACGGTGCCCGCGTTGCGATAACCCACCGCCTCGCCGGCCTTGACCGCGGCCGCCAGGATCCTGGCCCGCAGCTCCGGGCCGACCGCCGGGGACGGGGCCTCCTCGACCAGCTTCTGGTTGCGGCGCTGCACCGAGCACTCCCGTTCGGAGAGCGCGACCACCCGGCCGTCGGCCAGACCGAGGATCTGCACCTCGACGTGCCGCACCCGCGGGAAGTAGCGCTCCAGCAGCACCGACGCGTCGCCGAACATCCGCTCGGCGAACGCCTGCACCTTGCCGAACTCGGTGCGCAGGGCCGCCTCGTCGGCCGCGACGCCCATGCCCATCCCGCCACCGCCGGCCGCGGCCTTCACCATCACCGGATACCCGATCGCGGCGGCCGCCTCCAGCGCGGCGTCGACGCCGGCGACCGGCTCCGGCGTGCCGGGCGCGACAGGCACGCCGGCCGCGGCCATCAGATTCCGGGCATTGATCTTGTCGCCCATCGCGGCGATCGCGTCGGCTCCGGGTCCGACCCACACCAGGCCGTTCGATTCGACGGTACGGGCGAAGCCGGCGTTCTCGCTGAGGAAGCCGTACCCGGGGTGGACGGCCTGGGCGTTGCGCTCCTTGGCGACGGCCAGGATGACGTCGGCGTTGCGGTAGCTCTGCGCCGGGTCGGCCGGGCCGATCCGGACCGCCTCGGCGGCCTCCCGGACGAACGGCAGGTCGGCGTCGGCGTCGGAATACACCGCGATCGTGCGGATACCGAGGCGATTGGCGGTGCGGATGATTCGGCGGGCGATCTCACCGCGGTTGGCGACGAGCAGCGACTCGATCATGAGGCTCCTGTAGGTCGGGGTGCCGGACGCCCTGTGGGACGACCGGTGTTTCCGCCCGGTGACATCGCGGATCACGCGGCGCCGCCGGGTGTCGCCTGTTCTCTTGCCGGCAGCTACCGGCCGGTGAGGGCGTGCATGGTGGCGTCGCGCAGCAGGTCGGCCCGCCGGCGCCGCTCCACCTCCCCGCCCAGGAACGGTGTCGAGTTCATCAGACCGAACGCGGCGTGGGCGAGCACCCGCGCCTCGGCCGGCTGCAGCTCGGGGCGCAGCAGGGTGAGCACACCCACCCATTCCTCCACATAGAGTCGCTGCAGCCGCCGGATCTGGCGCCGTGGCTCCTCCGGCAGGCGGTCCAGTTCGTGCAGGTGCAGCGCGATCACCGCGGGGTTGGCCAGCGCGAAGTCGACGTGGAAGTCGATCAGGTCGGCGAGCGCGGCCTCTGCCTCGGCCGGATGCCGGGCGACCCGCTCACGGCCGCCCTCCAGCAGGCTCTCACTGACCGGGATCAGCGCGGCGACCAGCATCGCCTCCTTGCCGGCGAAGTGGTGGTACAGCGCCGGGCCGGTGACGCCGGCCGCCGAGCCGATGTCGTCCATCGAGACGCCGTGATAGCCCCGGGCCGCGAAGAGTCCGACCGCGATCTCGAGAATTTCGTCGCGGCGTGACCGCCGCCGAGGCGCCGGCGGGGTGGTCCGGTGCCGCTGATCTACCGTCGTCACCTCGTCACTTTAACCCGTCGTCAAGTCCTTGCTTAACGGTCGTTCAGCCGATCGACGGCGGCGCGCGCCTCGGCGTACAACTCGTCGGCGTCCTAGTCACGCTCGGATATCTCCTCCGGCGTCCGCACGGCCGCGACCCGGCTGGCCGAAGTCGATCAGCGTCCGCGCCTGCGGCACAGACACCCGATCGGCGTCCTCGTGTGCCCCGATCAGGCGTAGCCGTTCGGGCGCGCCAACCAGACCGGCCACCGCTTCGGCAGCCCGCCCCGCCGCAGGAACATATAGGCCGGCTCGAATGCGAAGATCCAGTGTTCCCGGCGCACACCAGGCTCTTCAGCCACGCCGGCGGGAAGCTCCGCGTACCGACGAGTAACCATCGCGATCAGCTTCTCGGCCTTCTCGACCTCGTCGGCGTAGTTCAGCGCCATCAGCCGGCGCCGCGGCACGCGCGACCCGCCGGCCTCGCGCAGCGCCTCGGCCGGGGCCTGGAACGTCAGCGCCGCCTCGGCGTCCCGGTCCAGCTGGTAGAGCAACTGCCCGGCCTCCTCGCCGGTCTGGCCCCGCCCGGCCGGGTTGTCGGCCAGCAATTCGACCAACTCGCGGCAGATCTCCAGGGCCCGAGCGGTGTCGTGAAAATCACGCTACATACCGGCCAGTAGGAACCTGGTGTCATTCGCCGGAGCGGTCGGATCCAGCCGCTGGAAACCGAACAGTGTCTCCTCGGCCACCTCCGCCGCCTCCGGCAGACGACCGGCCGCCCGGTAGGCCCTGCGGGCGAACACGCCGACCGGCCGGGCCCCTGCCCGACCGCGAGCGTGACGGTCCCGACCAGGTCGTCACCGCCTCGGCGGGTCGCCGCACGGGCCTCGTCGAGACGGTTCACCGGGCTCCGGTGACTCGCCCGGACCAGCGGCGCGGTCCCCGGAGGCCGCGCCGCCCGGCGAGATCAGCTCAGGCCGCCCGGCTCCGCGCCCTTGGCGATCGGCGCGCGGACCAGGTTGCCCCACTCGGTCCACGAGCCGTCGTAGTTGCGGACCTGCGGGTAGCCCAGCAGATGGTGCAGCACGAACCAGGTGTGGCTGGACCGTTCACCGATCCGGCAGTACGCGATGACGTCGTCCCCCGTCTCCAGACCCAGCTCGTCGCGGTAGATCTTGACGAGCTCGTCGTACGCCTTGAACGTGCCATCGTCGTTCGCCGCGGACTTCCACGGCTTGCTCACCGCGCCCGGGATGTGCCCGCCGCGCAGCGCGCCCTCCTGCGGGTACGCCTCCATGTGGGTGAGCTCGCCGGTGTACTCCTGCGGCGAGCGCACGTCGACCAGCGGCCGCCCGCTGGCGATGTGCCCCATCACCTGGTCGCGGAACGCCCGGATCTCCGCGTCGTTGCGGACCGGCACCGGGTACTCCGCCTTCGGCCGGGCCGTCTTGTCCCGGGTCACCGGGCGCCCCTCGGCCACCCACTTCTGCCGGCCGCCGTCGAGCAGCCGTACGTCGCGGTGTCCGAAAAGACTGAAGACCCAGAGGGCGTACGCCGCCCACCAGTTGAAATTGTCGCCGTAGAACACGATGGTGTCGTCGCGGCCGATGCCCTTGGCCTCGCACATCGCGGCGAACGCGGCCGGGTCCAGGTAGTCCCGGGTGAGCTGGTCGTTCAGCTCGAGATGCCAGTCGACCTTGACCGCGCCCGGGATGTGCCCGGTGTCGTAGAGCAGCACGTCCTCGTCCGACTCGACGACCACCAGCCCGGGGGTGTCCAGATTGTCGGCGAGCCACTCGGTGGTGACCAGTTTGTCAGGGTGTGCGTAGGCCTGCAGCGCCTGCGCCGGATCGTTCGGAACTGACATGCCTGTCACGCTAGCCCTTCTCAGTCCCCGATCGGGCCCAGCACGGGGCGCTTCGCCGTGACGAGATCACCCGACGAACGCCCGCGCAGGTGACGGCCCACCCAGGGGGCCAGGTGCTCCCGGGCCCAGCGCAGGTCCGAGCTGACCGCCAGCCGCCACGGCGTGGGCTGCGGCGCCGACGGGACCAGCATCCAGTCCTCCTCGACCCCGACGCCGAGCGCGTTCAGCACGTGCCCGGCCACCCGCCGGTGCCCCATCTCGGACAGGTGCAGCCGGTCGTCGCTCCACATGCCGCGGTGCAGGTACGCGTGGTCGGCGAACAGGTCGATCAGATACGCCCCGTGCCGCTCGGCGATCTCCCGGAAGCCGTCGTTGAGGATCGCCGCCCGGCCGCCGATCATCCGCTGCCCGCCCGGGATGTGCACCGCCACGTCGGCGAACCGGAACATGATCACGTCGGCGCCGGTGGCCCGGATCCGGGCGATCACCGGATCGATCCGCTCGACCAGCGTGTGCGGATCCACCCGGGGCCGCAGAACGTCGTTCCCGCCGGCCGCGAAACTCACCAGATCGGGCCGCATGGCCAGCGCCGGTTCCAGTTGCTCGGCGATCACCTGGTCCAGCAGCCGGCCCCGGATCGCCAGGTTGGCGTAGCCGAAGTCGGGACCGGAGTCGACCGCGAGACGGGTGGCGACCAGGTCGGCCCATCCGCGATAGGTGCCGTCCGGATACTCGTCGCACATGCCCTCGGTGAAGCTGTCACCCATTGCCACGAAGCTGCGCCAGGCCATCGTTCCCCCCTAACGTCTGTTCAGCTTTGGTTGCCGGATCAGTCTCCACCGGACAGGTAAGCAGCGGAACGTGACGATGGCGACACCTGGATAAGCAGGTGATTTAGTACTACCGCATCTCTACGCTGTGTGGCCATGCTGCTTCGGATGTCCACCCTGCTGCTCAAGACCCTGCGTGAGGAGCCGGCGGACGCGGAGGTGCCGAGTCATCGGCTCCTGGTGCGCGCCGGATTCGTCCGCCGCGCCGCCCCGGGCGGCTACACCTGGCTGCCACTCGGCAAGCTGGTGCTGGACCGGGTCACCACGATCGTCCGCGAGGAGATGGCCGCCGTCGGTGGCCAGGAGGTCTCGTTCCCGGCCCTGCTGCCCCGGGAGCCGTACGACGTGAGCGGCCGCTGGACCGAGTACGGCGACGACATCTTCACCCTCAAGGACCGTCGTGGCGCCGAGCACCTGCTCGCACCCACGCACGAGGAGATGTTCACCCTGCTGGTCCAGGACCTGACCAGCTCGTACCGCGACTTCCCGCTGGTGCTCTTCCAGATCCAGACGAAGTTCCGCGACGAGGCGCGCCCCCGCGGCGGGCTGCTCCGCGGCCGCGAGTTCCTGATGAAGGACGCCTACTCCTTCGGTCTGACAGATCAAGACCTGATTGCGGCGTACGACCGGATGCGCGCCGCCTATCAGCGAATCTTCCACCGTCTCGGTCTGGAGCACACCGTCGTCTCCGCGGTGTCGGGCGCCATGGGCGGCTCCGCGTCGGAGGAGTTCCTGGCGGCCGCCGACGTCGGCGAGGACACCTTCGCCGGCTGCACCGCCTGCGACTACGCCGCGAACACCGAGGCCGTGACGACCCCGGCGCCACCCGCCCGGCCGGTCACGGCGCCGCCCGCGGCGGTGCACGACACGCCGGACACCCCCACCATCGCGGCCCTGGTCGACGTGGCCAACGAGCGCCGGCTGGCCGGCCGGTCCGACTGGACCGCCGCGGACACGTTGAAGAACGTGGTGGTCACCGTGCACCACCCGGGCCGGCCCGACGAGGTGGTCGCGATCAGCGTGCCCGGCGACCGCGAGGTGGACCTCAAGCGGCTGAACGCCGCGCTCGCCCCGGCCACCGCCACCCTTTTCGACGACTTCGCGTCCCGCCCCGACCTGGTCAAGGGATACATCGGCCCGCAGGGCGGCAAGGTGCGTCACCTCGTGGATCCGCGTGTCGCGCCCGGCACCGCCTGGCTGACCGGGGCGAACCAGCCGGGCCGGCACGCCACCGACGTGGTGTCCGGCCGCGACTTCACCCCGGACGGCACGGTCGAGGCCGCCGAGGTGCGGGCCGGCGACCCCTGCCCGGCCTGCGGTGACGGTTCGCTGACCATCCGCCGGGGGATCGAGATCGGTCACATCTTCCAACTCGGCCGGCGCTACACCGAGGCGTTCAAGGTGGACGTTCTGGGTGCCGACGGCAAGCCGGTGCGGCCCACCATGGGCAGTTACGGCATCGGGCTGTCCCGGGCCGTCGCCGCGATCGCCGAGCAGCACCACGACGAGCGCGGGCTGCTCTGGCCGGCCGAGGTGGCGCCGGCCGACGTCCACATCGTCGCGGCCGGCCGGGACGGGCAGGTGGCGGCCGCGCTGACACTGGCCGAAACGCTGGTGCGGGCCGGGATCCGGGTGCTGGTCGACGACCGGCCGAACGTCTCGGCCGGCGTGAAATTCACCGACGCCGAGCTGATCGGCATCTCCCGGTCCGTCGTGGTCGGCCGCCGCTTGACCGAGGGGTACGCCGAATGGCGTGACAGGCTTACCGGAGAGCGCAAGGATGTGCCCCTTGTGGACGTACCCGGGGTAATCGTGGCGACACTGGGGTAAGCGGATGTCGACGGGAGGGCAGAGGCATGGCGAGGCTGGTTGTTGACGCGATGACCCGGCGGGTGGTCTACCTGCCGGAGGACACCCCGCTCGACGAGGCCGCGCAGGCCATGCGGGACCAGGGCATCGGGGACGTGGTGGTGACGCACGGGCCGACCATGGCGGGCATCGTCACCGACCGGGACATCGTGGTCCGGGCCGTGGCCGAGGGCCTGTCCCCGGCGTCGACCACGCTGGGCGCGATCGCCACCCGTGAGCTGATCATGATCGAGCAGAGTGCCACGGTCGAGGAGGCGGTCCAGGCCATGCGCTCCCGCGCGGTCCGCCGCCTCCTGGTCTGCGACGCCGACCGCAAGGCGGTGGGCCTGATCAGCCTCAGCGACGTGGCCCTCCTCCCCACCTCGGCCGCCGCCTGACCGGCCACCGCAACCCTCCGAGCTCCGGCCCTCCCACGTCGGCCGCCGCCCGCTCAGCCGCCACGGCTCTCCCGGCTCCGGCCCGCCCACGTCGGCCTCCGCCCGCTCAGCCGCCACGGCTCTCCCGGCTCCGGCCCGCCCACGTCGGCCGCCGCCCGACCGGCCGTCGCCTCGCCCGTGCCGGCCGGCGGGTCAGGTGACGCGGCAGTCCTCCCTCGGCCGGTCGGTCCTGCACCTTTGCGCGTAGGTTGGTGTTCGTGAGCGACATGCCGCCGAAGCTGGCCCAAATCGTCGAGGAGTTCGCCTCCGCGCCCCGCGACGTCGTCCTGGAAATGCTGCTGGAATTCTCCGACGCGGTGCCGCCCCTGCCCGCCGAGTTGGCCGGGCACGAGGGCATGGAGCAGGTCCCGGAGTGCCAGACGCAGTTCTTCCTCAGGGCCGAGGTCCAACCGGACGCCACAGTGGTCAGCTGGTTCGACTGCCCGCCTGAGGCGCCGACCACCCGGGCGTTCGCCGGCATCCTCGCCGAAGGCCTGGCCGGCGCGTCCGCGACCGAGATCCTGGCCGTGCCGGACGATCTCTACGCTCGCATGGGCCTGGGCCAGGCGATCAGCCCGCTGCGCATCCGCGGCGGCACAGCGATCCTCGGCCGCCTGAAGCGACAGATCGCCGAGCAGTCGAGCTGAGCCTCGCCACGCACGGACGCGCCGCCCGCCAGCTGACCTCCGCGCCGCCCGCCGGGCCGACTTCCGCGCCTCCGGCCGACTTACGCAACTCCGGCCGACTTCCGCAACTTAGGCCGACTTCCGCAACTCCCGCCGCCGGCTGCCCGCTGCCGGCTCTGGCCCAGGCAGCCGGGTGGATCGGCTTGGACGCGGTCGTTCGCCCAGCAGTCCGCCATCCTGCTGGCCGGCTTCGCGGAGACCGAGCGCCGTAAGACCGTAGACACGCTTCAATGACGTTTCACGTGGAACGGTATCGACGCCTATCTACAGAGAGCCCGCAGCCGGCTTGAGTTCCCGGACGCGACCGGTCAGCCGACCTCTTTGGCGAGACCTTCGATGACCTGCGCGCCGGGGAGAGCGCCCAACGCCGGGCCGGCCACCACGATCTTGCTGTGCCGAACCCCCGAGCCGATGATCACGTGCGGGGTGGCGACGACCCGGGAGTCGACAAGGATCGGCCAGTCGGCGGGCAGTCCGATCGGAGTGATCCCGCCATATTCCATCCCGGTCAGCGACACCGCCTCATCCATCGGCGCGAAACTGCACTTCCGGACGTCGAGGTGCCGCCGGATCACCCCGTTCACATCGGCCCGGGTGGTGGCGAGGACGACGCACGCGGCGTACTTCGTCACCTCCCCACGCCGACCGGCCACAATCACGCAGTTGGCGGACTCGGCGAGCGTCACGCCATAAGCCGCGCAGAACGCCGCGGTGTCGGCCAGCCCCGGGTCGATCGGCGCCACCAGCACCTGATCGCCGTCGACTGGGGCGTCCTCCGGCCACACCGCCAGGGCCTTTGCCACCGGCGCGGCGAGCAGATCGGGTCGGGACTGGGCAGGTTCGGTCTTCAGGCTTCCCATCACGTCCGACATCATGACCCCGATCGGCACCGTCAACCACATGGCGCCCCGATGGCCCGCCTCCACCGTGATCCGGCCCACCGCAGTCGATGCCGTTCCAGCCGGCCGCCCGGTTCCCGGAGGCGCACCACTCGTCGTCGGAGCGAACATCCGGATGCAGGGGGCATGGCCCGCGCCTTCGCGCGCGAGCCGGCCCCGGCGGCACGGTTCGCACCTTCGCGCGAGCCGGCCCCGGCGGCACGGTTCGCACCGTCGGTCCTCGCACGCTTCACCGAGCGACGGTAGGGGGAAGGCCCGGAGGCGGCACGGGCAGCGCTGGCCAAACGACGCATATCCGGCTCACCAGGACGTCCTGCCGGGCTGGGCTCAGGTTTTGGCGGATCATGCCGAATGTCTGAGAACGTGAGGGAGGACGAGGTCACGCAGGAACGCAGGACGGCACGCGTCGGAACGGTGAGCGGGCTGGCGTTGATGACCGGCGCCACCGCCATGGCCGCGGTAGGCGGCGGTCACCACTCCGTCTTCGCCACGGTTCTGCTGGGCCTGCTGGCCCTCGGCATGGCACACGCCTTCACCGTCGAGATCCGCCGCCAGGCCCACCGCCGCAGCAACGGACGCTGGGGCCGGCCCGACCTGATCAACATCGCGCTCCTGGCCGGCTGGGCGGTCGTCTCGCTGACGATCGCGGCCTTCCCCTTCCCCTCCTCACCGGTCCGGGTCCTCGCCCTCCTGCTGACCGCCAGCTACGCCACGGCATGCGCCTACTTCGTCGTCGAACGCCGCCGAGCCGCCTCCGTCGTCCTCCCACCCACTCCGTCGATGACCGAGTCGTCCCGGGTCTGACGGGCCGCGAGGGAAGCCCGGGCGGAGGACGGCCTGGCAGGGGAAGCCGGCCGAGACCCGGCGGACGAACCCCGAGAGGAGCCAGCAGTGCGGGCCGCCGACGGAGCCTCTCCCGACGACGCAGGCCGAGACCCGGACGCAGGCCGAGACCCGGCGGACGAACCCCGAGACGAACCGGAAGAGCCGGCCGCGGAAGCCGAAGAAGCGCTGCCCGGGGAAGCCCCACCCGGGGACGTCCCGCCCGAGGAGGTCGATGCGACCGGTGCGGCCATCGTCGGCAACACCACCATCAGCGGCGGCACCGGCACCCCGCTCGTCTCGATCGGCAGCTCCGGCACCGGCAACCAGTCCAACCCGAGCGGCTCCGGCCCGGACCCGTCATCGCGCCCGACCCGTGGCTCCCCGTCGGCCACCGACACCGCGAAGACCGACGTCATCCCCGACGGATACGGCATCTCCAGCACATACCGCAGCTCACTGACCACCAGCCCGGTCTCCTCGAAGACCTCGCGGCGCACGGCCTCCTCGGCCGTCTCACCGGGCTGCAGCCCACCCCCGGGCAAGGTCCACCACTCGCCGCCACCGGACCGGCGGCTGCGTTCGTGCACCATAAGCACACGGCCGTCCCGCACGATCACGGCGGCGGCCCGTCTTCGTTCGCTCACGAGTCGCAGGCTAACCGCCGGGATGCGCGCGCGCAGGCCTACATCATTCCTCTGTGGATAACTGGCAGCCCCGGATCGGGCAAATGCGTACCTACGCCTTCGGAAACGATGACCTGCGGCGCTCCAGCAACGTCCCGGTGAGCTTGATCCCACCCCGCTCCCCGATGTCCGTGATCGCCATCTTGGTGGCATCCGTCACGTCCGGACGGGGGGGCCACCTGTGCGCGGAGAACGGGAGGGCCGGTCGTGGCCCGGCGCCGGTGGTGTCGCCCCGCCAGAAGCCACCGTCTCACCGAGCCGGCAGATCACAATGGAGTCGTACTCACGCGAAGCCGAAGTCTCCGATTGGATGTCCTGATCGGACTGCGTATCGGCGCTCGCGCTCTGAGGGTCAGAACCCGGGCGAGCACGTCGCGACCCCAGGCGACGACGGCCCAGGCAACGATGACCCAGGCGCCACTGACTCCGATGCCGGTGACCCAGGTGCCGGTGACCCAGACGGCGGTGATTCAGGTGCCGGTGATTCAGGTGCCGGGTGATCGGAGCGAGGTGACGGAGCAGGACTCGTACCACCGGAAAAGAATCGAAGCCCGCATCCGGGAAGGATGCGGGCTTCTTCGTCCGTGGAGCCTAGGGGACTTGAACCCCTAACCCCCGCCTTGCAAAGGCGGTGCTCTGCCAGTTGAGCTAAGGCCCCGGACTGCGCCTCAGCGCAGGTCGGGAGCGGTCGTCGCCTCGTGCCACAGCGCGCGCTCGTCGCTGGAAGCCTTGACCTTCTTCACCACCAGCGCGGCGGCGCCGACGACAGCCGCCACGACGAGGAGCTTCTTCAGCATCGGTTACCCCACTCCGGGAATGCGGACGCACAAAGGGTTATAAGCATAACGGGCGATCCATGATCCGCTCTTGTGGCGGACCGGGACCGCCCGATCGCTCGTGGGGCTAGATGGAATCGAACCATCGACCTCAGAGTTATCAGCTCTGCGCTCTAACCGACTGAGCTATAGCCCCTCACCTGCGGACAGAACATTACCGTACCGGGTTGTGAGCCACCAAAGCGGGGGTGGCTCACAACCCGGTCAGCGAGATCAGTCCCGCTCCGCGAGGGTCAGCTCGATGCCGCCGACCAGGTCGGCGCAGACGTTGTAGATGAACGCCCCGAGCGTTGCCAGCGCCGTGAACAGCACGACGTTTACCGCGCCGATCAACATCGAGGTGCCGATGACGCCCCACGCGGTGATCCGGAAGCCGGCCGAGTTGTCGGTGCCACCGCTCGCGCTGACCAGTTCCTTCAGGCTGTCGTTGACCGAGGTCCACACACCCATGGTGTCCAGTGCCAGGTAGAGCACCGAGGTCGCGACGACCACCACGATGAAGAGCACGATCGAGACCGCGAACGCGAACTTCATCACGGACCACGGGTCGATCCGCTTGAGGTTCAGCCGGGCCCGCCGCGGGCCACGCGCAGCGGCCGAGGTGACCGTGGAGCGGGCCGAGCGAACCGCCTCGGAGACGCGGGCGGCCCCGACCGCGGAGGTCCCGCCAGGACCGGCCGGCGCGGTGGCCGACCCGGAGGCCGGCGCGGTGCGCTGTTTGGTGCCGGGCGGCGTCACCGTGGGCGTGGCCGCACCGGCCGGGCGCGTGGCGCCCGTGGTGCTGCCGGGCGTGCTCGCGGGACGCGACGAGGCGGTCCCGGGCGCGGCGCCCTTGCCCTTGGTCACGACCGGAACGGCCGCGGAGGCCTTGGCCACGGCGGGACCGCCGGACTGCCGTTTGGCGTCGGCGTCCGTTCCGGCAGCGGGTTCACCGGGCGGCGGGGCCATGCCCGGCGCCCTGGTGAAC
Organism: Actinoplanes siamensis; assembly: GCF_016862395.1. GTDB lineage: Bacteria > Actinomycetota > Actinomycetes > Mycobacteriales > Micromonosporaceae > Actinoplanes > Actinoplanes siamensis. Next base: position 15,548 of record NZ_BOMW01000068.1, read on the forward strand.
TTCGGCGGGGACGGGGCATCGGCGGGGACAGCGGCGCGCCCAGCGGACTCGCGTCCAGCCGACGCGGCGCCGTCCTTCTTCGCCGCATCGTCCGGAGTCGCTGAGGTCCCGGGGCCCCCCGACTTCGCCTGTGTCTCCGGCATCAACTAGTCCTGTTCGTCAGGCTCGTCGGCATTGCGAGCAAGCGCCACGATGGTTACACCTTCTGGGAGGTCCATCAGCTTGACCCCCATTGTGTTCCGATCCCGTGTGCGCCGTACAGGCTTCACGGGAGTCCGGATGACACCACCATTGCTGGTGATGGCAAACAGTTCATCCTCCGGGCTGATCACCAGAGCGCCGACAAGTCCACCACGACGTTCAGTGATCTTCGCGGTGAGCACCCCCTTGCCGCCGCGCCCCTGTACCGGATACTCCTCGATCGGCGTCCGCTTCGCATACCCACCGTCGGTGGCAACCAACACATCCATGCCCTCGCGAACCACCTCCATGGCGAGGAGCTCGTCGTTGTCGCCGAAACGCATGCCGATCACACCGGACGTCGCCCGTCCCATCGGCCGCAGCGCCTCGTCCGTCGCGTTGAAGCGGATGGCCTGGGCGTGCTTGGACACGAGGAGGAGGTCGTCCTCCGGGGCCACCAGAGCCGCGCCCACCAATTCGTCATCCTCCCGCAGGTTGATGGCGATAATGCCACCGCTGCGGTTGGAGTCAAATTCGTCCAGGCGGGTCTTCTTCACCAGACCATTCTTAGTGGCGAGCACAAGGTGGGGCGCGACCTGGTAATTCGGGATCTGGATGACCTGCGCGATGTGCTCGTCCGGCTGGAAGGCCAGCAGGTTGGCGACGTGCTGGCCCTTCGCCACCCGGTTCGCCTCGGGCAGTTCGTAGGCCTTCGCCCGATACACCCGGCCCTTGTTCGTGAAGAACAGCATCCAGTCGTGCGTCGAGATCACGAAGAAGTGCGAGACGATGTCGTCCTGACGCAGGGTCGCACCGCTCACGCCCTTGCCGCCGCGCTTCTGCGATCGATACATGTCGACCTTCGTGCGCTTGGCGTAACCAGTCCGTGTGATGGTTACCACAACGTCCTCGCGCGCGATGAGGTCCTCCATGGAGACCTCGCCGTCGAACGGGATGATCTGGGTCCGCCGGTCGTCCCCGAACTTCTGCACGATCTCGCCGAGCTCCTCGGAGATGATCGCCCGCTGCCGCTCCGGCTTCGCCAGGATGTCCTTGAAGTCGGCGATCTCCAGCTCGATCTTCGCCAGCTCGTCGACGATCCGCTGCCGCTCCAGGGCGGCCAGGCGGCGCAGCTGCATGTCCAGGATCGCGGTGGCCTGGATCTCGTCGACGTCGAGCAGCGTCATCAGGCCCTGGCGCGAGTCCTCGACCGTGGGCGAACGCCGGATCAGAGCGATCACCTCGTCGAGCATGTCCAGCGCCTTGGCCAGACCGCGCAGGATGTGCGCCCGCTCCTCGGCCTTGCGCAGGCGGTACGCGGTCCGCCGGCGGATGACTTCGATCTGGTGCTCGACGTAGTACCTGATGAACTGGGCCAGGTTCAGCGTGCGCGGCACACCGTCGACCAGCGCCAGCATGTTGGCGCCGAACGTCTCCTGAAGCTGGGTGTGCTTGTAGAGGTTGTTCAGCACCACCTTGGCGACCGCGTCGCGCTTGAGCACCAGGATCAGCCGCATGCCGGTGCGGCCGGACGACTCGTCGCGGATGTCCGCGATGCCGGTGAGCTTGCCCTCCTTGACCAGCTCCGCGACCCGCTCGGCGAGGTTGTCCGGGTTCACCTGGTACGGCAGCTCGGTCACCACGAGGCACGGCCGACCCCGCTGGTCCTCCTCGACCTCGACCACCGCGCGCATCCGGATCGAGCCACGACCGGTCCGGTACGCGTCCTGGATCGCCTGCTGCCCGACGATCAGGCCGTAGGTGGGGAAGTCCGGTCCCTTGACGATCTCGAGCAACGCTTCGAGGGTGGTCGCCTCGTCCGCGTCGATGTTGTCCAGACACCACTGGACGGCGGCCCCGATCTCCCGCAGATTGTGCGGCGGGATCTTGGTCGCCATCCCGACCGCGATGCCCTCGGAGCCGTTGACCAGCAGGTTCGGGAAGCGGGCCGGCAGGATCGTCGGCTCTCTGGTGCGGCCGTCGTAGTTGTCCTGCATGTCGACGGTGTCCTCGTCGATGTCCCGCAGCATCTCCATCGCCAGCGGGGACAGCTTCGACTCGGTGTACCGCATGGCGGCCGGCGGATCGTTGCCCGGCGAGCCGAAGTTGCCGTTGCCGTCGATCAGCGGGTACCGCAGCGACCACTGCTGGCCCATCCGGACCAGGGCGTCGTAGATCGACGAGTCGCCGTGCGGGTGGTAGTTGCCCATCACGTCGCCGACCACGCGCGCGCACTTCACGTACCCACGGTCGGGCCGGAATCCGGAGTCGTACATCGCGTAAAGGATCTTGCGGTGCACCGGCTTCAGGCCGTCCCGCACGTCGGGCAGGGCGCGGCCGACGATCACGCTCATCGCGTAGTCGAGGTACGAGCGCTGCATCTCGACCTCGAGACCCACCGGCTCGACGCGCTGGCTCACGCCGCCACCGGTCTCCTCCGGAATCGCGTCGCCGTCAGGGGGTTCGGGAATGTCAGTCACTGTTAACCCTTACTCAAGGTGAAGCCAGACAAATTCGGCCAAAGGCCCGCGAAATGCTGTGGATAACGTTGTGGAAAGAGGCCCAGCTCTGTGGACACGTGACCACCTGCCGGTCATCAGATGTCGAGGAACCGGACGTCCTTCGCATTGCGCTGGATGAACGAGCGCCGGGCCTCGACGTCCTCACCCATCAGCACGCTGAACAGCTCGTCGGCCACGGCCGCGTCGTCGAGGGTGACCTGACGCAGGGTCCGGGTCTCCGGGTCCATCGTGGTGTCCCACAGCTCGTGGAAGTTCATCTCGCCGAGACCCTTGAACCGCTGGATGTCGTCCGGCTTCGCGTTCGGCTTCTTCTGCTGCCGCAGCGCGATCAGCCCGTCCCGCTCACGGTCGGAGTACGCGTACTGCGCGTCGTCACCGCGCTTGTTCCACTTGATCTTGTAAAGCGGCGGGGCGGCCAGGTAGACGTGGCCCTGCTCGACCAGCGGCCGCATGAAGCGGAACAGCAGGGTGAGCAGCAACGTCTGGATGTGCTGGCCGTCGACGTCGGCGTCGGCCATCAGGATGATCTTGTGATACCGCAGCTTGCCGATGTCGAACTCGTCGTGGATGCCGGTGCCCATCGCGGTGATCAGCGACTGGACCTCGTTGTTCTTCAGCACCCGGTCGATCCGGGCCTTCTCCACGTTCAGGATCTTGCCCCGGATCGGCAGGATCGCCTGGTACTTGCTCTGCCGGCCCTGCTTGGCCGAGCCGCCGGCCGAGTCGCCCTCGACGATGAACAGCTCGGTCTCGCGCGGGTCGGTGGACTGGCAGTCGGCCAGCTTGCCCGGCATCGAGCCGGACTCCAGCAGCGACTTGCGCCGGGCCAGCTTGCGTGCCTGCTGCGCGGCGATCCGGGCGCGGGCGGCCTGGTCGGCCTTGGTGATGATCAGCTTGGCGTCGGCCGGGTTCCTGTCGAACCAGTCGGCGAGCTGCTCGTTCGCGACCCGCTGGACGAAGCTCTTCATGTCGGTGTTGCCGAGCTTGGTCTTGGTCTGGCCCTCGAACTGCGGCTCGCGCAGGGTCACCGAGATGATCGCGGCGAGCCCTTCACGGATGTCCTCACCGGACAGTTTCTGGTCGCCCTTGAGGAACTTCTTCTCGATGCCGTACCGGTTCACGATGCTGGTCAGCGCGGCGCGGAAACCCTCCTCGTGGGTGCCGCCCTCGTGGGTGTTGATCCGGTTGGCGAAGGTGTAGACCGACTCGCCGTAGGACTCGTTCCACTGCATGGCGATCTCGACGCCCATGCCGGCCTCGTTGTCCTCGGCGCCGAACTCGATCACCGTCTTGTGGATCGCGCTCTTGGTGGCGTTGAGGTGCCGCACGAAGTCCGAGATGCCGCCCGCGTACATGAAGGTGACCTTGCGGGGCTCACCGTTCTCGTCCACCTGGTCGGGGCGGGCGTCGGTGAAGTTGATGGTGAGGGCGCGGTTCAGGAACGCCATCTCCTGGAGCCGGCGGTAGATCGTCTGGAAGTCGAACTCCACCGTCTCGAAGATGGCCGGGTCCGGCCAGAACTGGACGGTCGACCCGGTGTGGTCGGTGGTCTCGCCCTTGATCAGCTCGTCGGGGACGGAGGCGTTGTACTTCTGCCGCCAGACGAAGCCGTTCTTGTGGATCTCCACCGCCATCCTGGTGGAGAGGGCGTTCACCACGGACACGCCGACGCCGTGCAGACCACCGGAGACCTTGTAGGCCTGGTTGTCGAACTTGCCACCGGCGTGCAGCACGGTCAGCGCCACCTCGACGCCCGGCTTCTTCAGCTTGGGGTGCAGGTCGACCGGGAAGCCACGGCCGTTGTCGGTGACCGAGACCCCGCCGTCGGCCAGCAGGACCACGTCGATGGTGTCGCAGTACCCTGCGAGCGCCTCGTCGACGGCGTTGTCCACCACCTCCCAGATCAGGTGGTGCAGGCCGCGCTCGCCGGTCGAGCCGATGTACATGCCGGGACGCTTGCGAACCGCTTCAAGGCCTTCGAGCACAGTGATGGAATCGGCACCGTACTCCTGATTGTTCTCTGCCACCCTCGGCCGCTTTCTCGCACTGGACCCGGTGAGGCCCCGCACGGGGTTGGCGAGCGTCAAGCAGCGATCGGCGCGCACGATGCACCGGTTGATGACACCGCGGAAGCAGCGGACCACCGGTGGAGCCGTGCACGCCGGTCGCCGCGGACAACCCGCGGATCGTGATCGGCTGGAAAAACCGCGTAGCGTGACGAAGGTGGCTGCGTGTAACAGCCCCGCCACCGTCAAGCACAGTTTTCCCGGTCGCTGTCGATTCTACTCCGCTGAAGCGAGTTGGCGAGGGTGCGGCACCCCTTCCGGGGGCCTGAGGCTTCCATAGCGCGATTCAGCCTGCCTCCCACGTCTCCCCCCACACGGAACCTTCGTCCCGCACAACGGCAAACGCTGTGGCCGGGCGCGCCTGCCGGACCCGGCCCGCACTCACTGCCACACTGCCTGTCAACGGCAGGCGCCGGTGTCGTAACCTCGCCCGCGCGGGCCGTGCATGGCCGAACGGACCGCATGGTCAGGTCGAGGAAGGGTTGCCCCGATGGCGCACGACAAGGGCCTGGACAACGTCGCGGTGCACTGGCCGCGGACGAACCAGTACTACGACCCGGTGGCTCCCGCCGAGTTCGTCGACTTCGGCGCGATCGCCGACGCCCCGGAGATCGCCGCGCCCACCGGTGCGCTCGCGCTGCACATCGCCAAGACCGGCACGGTCCGCGCCACGGCGTACACGGAGCTGGTCGACCTGTTGCTCGGCCTGGAAGGTGTGCTCTACGCCACCGACGCCGCCGCCGAGGACGAGGACCCGGTGATCGACCCGGACGGCTGCGCCTGGATCGCCGGCGGTTTGGAGCGCTTCGTCGAGGGCCACGACAAGTTCGGCGACCTGGTCACCTTCGACACGGTGGCCGAGGTGATGCGCACCGCGATCGCCGGCGGCCGCCTCGCCGAGCAGCAGCTGCGCTGGCTCGACCATCGGCTGGCGGCGCTGCGCGACGACGCCGGCAACGCCCCGCACTGGAGCTTCGCCCGCACCGAGCTCGCGGTCCTGGCCGGTTTCTACCGCCGCTGCGCGGAGCGCGGCTTCGCCGTCTTCGCCGACTACTGATCAGCGCTCCGCGGCTTGCTGAGAAGGTTCCGTGGATCGCCCATCACGGCTTCGCGGCTCGCTGACAGGCCGTTTCCGGTCACCCCGGCCGAACTGAGGATCAAATTCAGGAGCCGGATGTCCTATGTGGGCTTCTGGTCCAGGCCGCCGCTCCCGCGGGGGCCGGGCGCGGCGATCTGGCCGCTGGCGCGTCCAGAACGATCGCCGCACCCTTCTTTGTGCGTGGGTGGTTGCGCTCAAACCGTCCGTCACCTGCGTCGGAGTCCACCGGCGCACGGTCGTGCCCGCGGCCCAGCCACCACATCTCGACGACGATGACCAGCAGCAGCAGTCCGGCGCCGGCCCCCAGGAACAGCGACCACCGCATCCCGTCGCGGACCGAGCCACCGGACGCCGCCGCCCAGGCCGGACTGGCCGCGGCCGCGATGACACCGGGCACGAGCAGCAGAAGTACCAGCAATCGCCGTAGGGCCATGCCCGTTACGACGCTCGCCGGCGCCGATCGGTTGCACGGGCGGCCAAAGATCCGGATATGTCCCCCAGGGACACCCGGATACCGACCACCCTGGTCAACCAGTTGTAGGCGCCCCGCAACAGTAGGTATGCCGCGCAAGGCCAAGCGGCTCAGCCGTAGGTGTCGCGCGGGCCACGGCCCTGGACCCGGCGCGGGCCACGGCTCCACGACGGCGCCGCCGGGCCGTGGATGTTCAGCCGGGTGACGACGTTGTGCCCCACCTCGCCGGCGATCTGCTTGAGCAGCTGCCCGGTCAGCATCCGCAGCTGAGTGGCCCACGCGGTGGACTCCGCCTCCACGGTGAGCACCCCGGCGTCGAGCTTGACCGGCCGGCTGTGCGCGGCGACGTCCGGCCCGACCACCTTCTCCCACGAGCCGAGCACGGTCGCCTCGGCCGTGGGCCGCTCCCAGCCGCGCGCCTTCATCAGGCGCTGCAGCACCGCCCCGAACAGCTGGGGATCCCGCGGATCCGGCCCAGGACCGGAGTACCCGCGCAGCCGTTTCTCGCCGCCGCCCGCGCCACCGCGCCGCCGGGGCTGCCGAGCCGCCTCCCGTCGCTTCGCCAGCGCCGCGTCCAGCACGGCGCGGGCCAGCTCCGGCCCAGCCTTGGCCGCCCCGGCTCCGGCCACGTCGGCACCGCCCGCGTTCGGACCGGCGCCGCCGCCGGCAGCACCCGCACCGGCGTCGGGGCCGGCACCGAGCGTGCGGCCGGCGGGGCCGACGCCCGCGGCGTTCGACCGAGCACCGCTCCCGGTGGCGTCCCCGCCGGCGCGACGAGCGTTCACGCCACCGGCACGACCGCCACGTGGCGCGTCAGGTCCCGGCGACTGCCGATCGTCCGGCCCGCTCATTCCGCCACCCCCTGTGGATAACCACGGTTCCGCCCGCTGGCTGACGACCCGTCAACAGGCGCGCGAGCCCGGCCAGACCCGCCAACCTACACCCGACCCGGCGCGGGGCCGCCCGAACCGCTCCACGGCGCGCTGAGCCCGCGGGAACGGCAACGTGATCATGTGCCGTTCGCCGGCTCGTCCGTACCATCGATGGCAATTGCGGGCAAAGCCCGTGGTTCTCCACAAACCATCCACAGGCGGTCTCCGCGGTCAGAGCGCACGACGCACCGCCCCGGCGGTGACGTCGAAGCGCGCGCCGCGCAGCGCCGCCGGCACGTCCTCCGGCACCGCGCACGTCACCAGCAGCTGGGCGGCGTCGGACACCAGCGCCGCGAGCCGGTCACGCCGCCCGGCGTCCAGTTCCGCGAACACGTCGTCCAGCACCAGCACCGGCTCGATCCCGTCCGACCGCAACAGGTCGTACGCCGCGAGCCGCAGCGCCAGCGCGAACGACCACGACTCCCCGTGGCTCGCGTACCCCTTGGCCGGCAGCTCGCCCAGCGACAGCGCGAGGTCGTCCCGGTGCGGCCCGACCAGCGTCGTGCCGCGTTCGATCTCGGCCGGACGCCGCTCCCGCATCCGCTCCAGCAACGCCGCCTCGAGGGCCGGACGGTCGGCCGGCACGTCCTCGCCGAGCCGCGACGCGTACGCGATCGACGCCGCCGACTTCCCGGCCGCCACCGCGTCGTACGCCTTGGTCAGGTGCGGTCCCAGGGCCGCCGCCAGCTCCAGCCGGCCGGCCAGCAGCTCCGCCCCGTGATGGGCCAGGTGCTGATCCCAGACGGCCAGCGTCGACAGGTCCTGGCCGCGTGTCCCGCCCACCTTGCGGGTCAGGTACGCCGTCCGCAGCAACGCGTTGCGCTGCTTGACCACCCGGTCGTAGTCGGCGCGCACCCCGGCATACCGCGGTTGCCGGGCGACCAGCAGGTCGTCCAGATAGCGGCGCCGCTCGGACGGATCACCGCGGACCAGTTCCAGGTCCTCCGGGGCGAAGAGCACCATCCGCAGCGCGCCGAGCACCTCGCGCGGGCGCCGCACCGGCGACCGGTTGAGCCGGGCCCGGTTCGCCCGGCCCGGCACGATCTCCAGCTCGACCAGCAGCTCGCGGCCATCGTGGACGATTGCGCACCGGATCACCGCCGAGGCCGCGCCGAAGCGGACCAGCGGAGCGTCGGTGGCCACCCGGTGACTGTCCAGTGTGGCCACGTAGCCGAGCGCCTCGATGAGGTTGGTCTTGCCCATGCCGTTCTGCCCGACCAGCACGGACACGCCGGGATCGAGATCGACAGCCACCCGCTCGTAGGAACGGAAGTCGACGAGCTCGACCCGGCGTACATGCATGGATCAGCGCTTGACGGCGTGGCCGCCGAACTGGTTGCGCAGCGCCGCGACGGCCTTCATCGCCGGCGAGTCGTCCTGCCGGGACGCGAAGCGGGCGAACAGCGACGCGGAGATGACGTGCGCCGGCACGGCGAGGCGGACCGCCTCGTCGACCGTCCACCGGCCCTCGCCGGTGTCCTCCGCGTAGCCCCGGATGTTCGCCAGCTTCGGGTCCTCGTCCAGGGCGCGGTCCAGCAGGTCGAGCAGCCACGACTTGACGACGCTGCCCTCCCGCCAGCTCTTGATCACGGCCGGCACGTTCTCCACCAGCTCGGAGGCCTCGAGGATCTCGAAGCCCTCGGCGTACGCGTGCATCAGGCCGTACTCGATGCCGTTGTGCACCATCTTCGCGTAGTGACCGGCGCCGTGGGTGCCGGCGTGCGCGAAACCGAACTGGCCGGCCGGCTTGAGCGCGTCGAAAATCGGCCGGCAGTGCTCCACGATCTCGGCGTCGCCGCCGACCATCAGCGCGTACCCGTTGGTGAAGCCCCAGATGCCGCCGGAGACCCCGACGTCCAGGTAGTGGATGCCCTTCGGCTTCAACCGGTCGGCACGCGGCTGGTCGTCGGTGAACTTGGAGTTGCCGCCGTCGATGATGATGTCGCCCTCGGAGAGCAGCCCCGCGAGCTCGTCGATGGTGTCCTCGGTGATCTTGCCAGCCGGCACCATGGTCCAGACGACGCGCGGAGCGGCCAGCTTCTCCACCAGCTCGGCCAGGTTGGCGACGTCGGTCTTGTCCGCGTTGTGGTCGAATCCGACAACTTCGTGGCCCGCGGCACGCAGTCGTTCCCGCATGTTGCCACCCATTCGGCCGAGACCGATCAGGCCGAGTTGCATGGTGTTCCCCCTAGAAGTGCGAATGTTCCTCGCTCAGTATCAGCGCGTTACCCGGATCGGCATGATCAGATAGCGGTATCCCGGGATGATTTCGCCACTTTCGCCAGCGGGGGAGATCACAGCCGGCTTGAACGCGTCGACGAAGGAGAGGACCGCGGTGGGGGCGCCGAGGTTCTGCAGGCCGTCGATCAGATACTGCGGGTTGAAGCCGATGGTCAGCGCCTCACCGGTGAACTCGGCCTCCATGGCCTCGCTGGCGCGCGCCTCCTCGGTGGTGCCGGCCTCGACCACCAGGCCGTCCTCGCCGAAGCTGAGCAGCACCGGGGTGGTGCGCTCGGCGACCAGCGCGACCCGGCGGACCACCTCGACGAGCGCGGCCACGCCGACCCGTGCCTCGGCGTTGTGCGAGGCCGGGAAGAGCGAGCGGACCGGCGGATAGTTGGCGCCGTCGAGCAGGCGGCTGGTGGTGCGCCGGGTGCCGCCGGCGAAACCGATCATGCCCTCGCCGGCGTTGCCCTGGGCCAGCGCCAGGGTGACCGAGCCGCCCAGCGGGCCCAGCGCCTTCGCCGTGTCGTTCAGCGTCTTCGCCGGGACCAGCGCGTTCAGGCTGATGTCCGGGTCGTCCGGGTTCCACTCGATCTCGCGCATGGCCAGCCTGTACCGGTCGGTGGCCAGCATCGCCATGGTCGTGCCGTTCAGCTCCAGGCGGACGCCGGTCATCATCGGCAGCGTCTCGTCCCGGCCGGCGGCGATGGCCACCTGCGAGACCGCTGAGGCGAACGTGGCGGCGTCGACGGTGCCCGCGCTGGACGGCATGTCCGGCAGGGTCGGATAGTCCTCCACCGGCATCGTGGGCAGGGTGAAACGCGCGCTGCCGCAGACCAGCTCCAGGTGCGCGCCGACGGCGGCGATGTCGACGGGCTTGCCGGGCAGCGCCTTGGTGATCTCGGCGAGCAGGCGCCCGGAGACCAGGGCGGCGCCGTCGGCGTCGGCCTGCACCTCGACGGAGACCTGGCTGGAGACCTCGTAGTCGAACCCGGAGACCTGCAGGCGGCCGTCTGTCACTCGCAGCAGGACACCGGCGAGCACCGGCACTGACGGCCGGCTGGGCAGGCTCTTGGCTGTCCACGCCACGGCGTCGGCGAGCGAGTCTCGCTCCACCCGGAACTTCATGCTGTCCTCCGCGATGCTTCCTCTACGGGGCGTAGGAGCCCACTGAAACTCTATGGCGCTGACGGTGTTCACGTGTGCCCGACCCCGGGTGCGGCGGGCGGTGCGCGGCAGCGGGCCGGCTCGCCGCACGGCACTGACCTACCTTGCCTTGCCCGGCTCCGGAAGCGAAGGGCCGCCACCTGCCGGTGTTGACGCTCTTCCGACTGAATTCCGCGACCCGTCGCCGATGGGCCGGTCCGGAGGTCTGTCACATCTCCGGGCCTGACTGTCTCAACGAGGGGCCGGTGCCCGGAGGCATCGGCGGGATCTGTCCCCCGTCTCTTCCCGGTGGTCCCTCGACGGGGCGCCGGGCTCAGCGGTGCTGAAGCCTGGCACCGATCCCGCTCGGTGCCAAGTGCTCTCGCACCAGCGGCCTGGAGGCCGAGCCTCCAGCCCTTCCACAGCGTGATGATTGCCTTTTGACTCCTATTAGAGAAATAACTAGTCGTCTTCGTAGGCCCTGTGCACTCTGTGGAGAACTTGCGTTTTGGCTGGTGAGAAGCTTATCCACCGGTGAATGACCTGTGGGAAACCCGGGTATAACCGGGGGTCTGTGTCCACAGCGAAGGACTTCCACACGGGTTATCCACCGTTGTCCACCGGCTATCCACCGGTAATCCACTGGGTTTGTCCCCGTCCTGTGGATGACGGTCGGGCCGCCGGCATCCCGTCGTCCACAGATCCTTCAACAGGTAATCCACACCCGTCCACAGGCAGTTGACTAACTGTCTAACGCTCCGTGTCTGTCCACATCGATTTCCCCAGGAGTTGTCCACATCTGTGGTGAACGGGGTGAGCGTTGTCCACCGACTGGGGATAACGCCTGTGGATTCCTGTGGACAAGTGTGGAAAACGTTGGCACGAAACGTACCCGTTCTGGCGTTGACAACTTTGCTCTGGCCGCCCTAAAAAGTTGACATGGAAGGGCATCGATTTAACCAGGTCCGGCCGGATTCTGGGGACAGATCTGTGGACAACCCCGTGTAAAAGCGGTGGATAACTGTGTGGGTTCTCCGTCGTTGCAGGTCAATCCCGTTGTCAGGTGCCTGTGGGGAACTTTGGATTTCTGTGGGAAACCCGGAGACGGGCTGTTGACGCGGTCGGGCGAGGTGCGGGCCTGTGGGCATCCGCGGGGCGATCCCTGTGCGACGCGCGTGGGCGCCTGTGGGAAACCTCGGTTTTTCCTGATCAGGCCGCCTGCGGCACGGTAGGGCCGGCACAACGGGGCGGTGGCGGCGCGACGGGGATGGCAGAGGTGCGACCGGGCGGTGGCGAGCGGCGCGGTGGGCACGACGAGGCGCTGAGCGAGGCGATACCGAGCGGTCGGCGGAGGCGTGGCGCGGCGCCGGCGGGGCGACGTGATCGAGTGGCGCGCAGGCGATAAGCGCGGACGCCGAGGCGGGTCGAGCGGAGCGTGGTGTGAGGCCTTGACCGGGCGGGAGCGGCTGGCCCGAGCTCAGCCACGGCGGGCGGCCCGGAGGGGGTCCGGAGCGGCAGCGGCGTCGGGGGGCCGCTCGGCGGGAGAGGGCGATGCGGTGGTGGCGGGCGCGGCCCGTACCGGAATCAGGTGTTCTGTTTGATCCTGTTGGTCAGCTCGGCGATCTGGTTGTAGAGCGAGCGCCGCTCGGCCATGTGTTGGCGGATCTTGCGGTCCGCGTGCATGACCGTGGTGTGGTCGCGGCCGCCGAAGGCCTGGCCGATGCGTGGGAGGGAGAGGTCGGTCAGCTCACGGCAGAGGTACATGGCGACCTGGCGGGCGTTGACCAGGACCCGGCTGCGGGAATGTCCGCGCAGGTCCTCCAGGGAGACGCCGAAGTAGTCAGCGGTGGAGACCATGATCTGGTCCGCGGTGATCTCCGGGCCGGCGCCGTCCGGCATGAAGTCGCGCAGCACCTCCTCGGCCAGCGAGAGCTGGACCGGGGAGCGGGTGAGGCTGGCGAACGCGGTCACCCGGATCAGGGCGCCCTCGAGTTCGCGGATCGAGTTGGAGACCCGGGACGCGATGAACTCCAGCACGTCGTCGGGGGCGTACATGCGCTCCTGCGCGGCCTTCTTCTGCAGGATCGCGATGCGCGTCTCCAGGTCGGGCGGCTGGATGTCGGCGAGCAGGCCCCATTCGAACCGGGTGCGCATCCGGTCCTCCAGCGTGGCGAGCTGCCGCGGGGAGCGGTCCGAGCTGATCACGATCTGTTTGTTCGCGTTGTGCAGCGTGTTGAAGGTGTGGAAGAACTCCTCCTGCGTCCGCTCGCGGTTCTCCAGGAACTGAATGTCGTCGATCAGCAGGATGTCGACGTCGCGGTAGCGGCGCTGGAACGCCTGCGTCTTGTCGTCGCGCAGGCTGTTGATGAAATCGTTGGTGAACTCCTCGGTCGAGACGTAGCGCACGGAGCGTGCATGCCCCAGGGTGGTTGCGTAATGACCGATGGCGTGCAGGAGGTGGGTCTTGCCCAGCCCGGAGCTGCCGTAGATGAAGAGCGGGTTGTACGCCTTCGCCGGCGACTCGGCCACCGCGACCGACGCCGCGTGCGCGAACCGGTTGGACGAGCCGATGACGAACGTCTCGAACATGTACTTCGGGTTGAGCCGGTTGCCGTCGTTGCCGCCGGGGCGCGGGGACGTGCCCGGACCGCGCAGGTCGATCGGAGTGCGGCCCGGACCGTTGTCACCGCGGGACGGCATGGGGTCGTCGCGGCGGTCGTCCGGGCGGCGCTGGTTCTCACGGAGCTGTGCCGGGTCGGCGGGCATCCGCAGCGCGGCCGCCTCGTTGGGCGCCGGGGGCACGTCGCGTTCCGGATCCTTCTCCGGGGCGCGGGCCGGCGCCGGCCGGTTGGCCGGGGGCGCGGGCGGCATCGGGTCGGCGAAGAGCGCCTCCTGGCCGTCCCGGGCACTGGGCACGTTCCGTACATATGGCGAGGTGGGGGCGGAGTGCTGCGCGGAACCGGTGGGGTACGGCTCGGGCGCGTGGTCCGACGGCCCGAAAGCGGGCTGCTGGTACGGCGGCTCGGGCGGGTACGCCGGGAGCTCCGGCTGATAGGGCCGGGGATCGGGGTTGCGGGGGGAGTCGGCGTAGTGCAGCGGCTGCGGCTCGCGGGGCGCCGGCTCGGACCCGCCCTCGACCGGGGTGCCGTAGACGGTGCCGGGCATGCCGGTGCCGTCCTCCGGCGGGCGGACCGTGACGGCCACCTGGATCGGCCGGTTCAGCCGCCGGGTGAGCGCCTCGGTGATCGCCGGGCGCAGGCGGAGCTCGATGACGTCCCGGGTGTACGCGTCCGGAACCGACAACAGCGCGGTGTCCTCGACGATCGCCCGCAGCCGGGTGAACCGGAGATAGGCACGCTGCTGCCGGGAAGCGATCTCCTCGGACAGTTCGCTGAGCGTGTCCTGCCACAGCATGCCCAGGTCGACCTGATCGGCCACCGCAGCGCCACCCCCATCGCCACCGACCCCCGGTGACCTTGTGTCCGGCCTTCCTCTGTGCCTGTCGGCGCCCGTGCAGGCAAACCGATCGGCTCCCCCAACCCAGCACAGTCAACGCGCTGAACACGCACGGCGCCACCGGCTATCCACAGGTTATCCACAACCCGTGGCGATACCGGTGGCGCTCCCGGCCGGATGGTCGGCAGATTCACCGGAGCCTGTAGCGGCGCGGGCTTGAAACAGGCTCACCGTGGCGAACGATCCACCTGCTTGTCCGGTTTTGGCCGCTGCCTCGTGGTATGCGGACGACCGGGTAAGACCAGCAACCGCGCACGCTAACAGCGCCTGCCGTGCGACTACAACCGCTGTCTCGTCCGGTGCCCGCTCGTTCGCAGGAAAAGATTCACTTTGTGCGTGGAACGACCTGGTGCTCCTTCCGGGTTCCCGCATGTCGGCGTGCCGATCCAGGATATGGTTGACCGCTGCAACCGCCCTGCGTAGGGTTGAGCGGTTGCTCCGCCGCGCTCTGATAAAGTGGCGTCTTGCAGCGGATGCCCCCTGACGTAGTTGAAGACGGAGTTCTGACGTGAGCAAGCGCACCTACCAGCCGAACAACCGCCGGCGCGCCAAGACCCACGGCTTCCGGCTGCGCATGCGCACCCGTGCCGGTCGTGCCATCCTTTCCGCCCGCCGTAACAAGGGCCGCGACAAGCTGTCGGCCTGAGCCGGCGCTTAGTCGGGTCGGAATGCCCAGGTAGTCGTGCTGGCCGCGACGCAACGACTGCGGCGTAGCGCGGACTTCGCCGCAGCGATTCGCGGTGGCCGCCGAGCCGGCCGCGGGACTCTGGTCGTTCACCTGCTTATCGAGGAGCCGGCGCACGCCTCCACGGCGCGCGCCGGCTTCGTCGTATCCAAGGCCGTGGGCAACGCGGTGGTCCGGAACAAGGTCCGCCGGCGGCTGCGCCACCTGGTCCGGCCGCTGCTGACCGAGCTCCCTCCGGGCGCATCGCTGGTGGTCCGGGCCCTCCCGCCGGCCGCCGAGGCGGGCTATGCCGATCTCGCCGCCGACCTCTCGGGCGCGCTCGCGGCGGCCCGGCGTCCCCGGCGGCCGCGATGAGCCCGGCCGCCCGGCTCCTGACCGCCGCGGTCGTCGCGTACCGTCGATACTTGAGTCCGGCGTTGCCGGCCCGCTGTCGGTTCTATCCCTCGTGCAGTGCGTACGCCCAGGAGGCCCTGGCGCGGCACGGCGCGATACGGGGGACGGGCCTGGCGATCTGGCGGCTCCTGCGTTGTCATCCCTTCCACCCTGGCGGGTACGACCCGGTGCCTGACCCGATCCGTCACCGTCCTGCCGATGTGACTGGAGCTTAGATTGAGTCTCGACTGGATCTACTACGCCATTTCGTGGATCCTCCTTCGCTGGCATGCCCTCTGGGACGCGATCGGCATTCCCGACGACCGTGTGCTCGGCACGAACTGGGCCTGGGTCCTCTCGATCTTCTTCCTGGTGGTGACGCTCCGTGTCATCCTCTTCCCGGTCTTCGTCAAGCAGATCAAGAGCCAGCGCGCGATGCAGGCGCTGCAGCCCAAGGTCAAGGCCCTGCAGGAGAAGCACAAGGGTGACCGGGAGACGCTCCAGAAGGAAATGATGGAGCTGTACCGCACCGAGAAGGCCAACCCGCTGATGGGGTGCCTTCCGATGCTCCTGCAGATCCCGGTCTTCCTCGGCCTGTTCCACGTGCTGCGCCACCTCAACCCGAACCTGCCGGAGCGGCTCAAGACGATCTACGGCTGGTCGCTGGAGCAGTTCAACAGCGCCTCGGCGGCGCACCTGTTCAACGCTCCGATCAGCGCGAAGTTCGGGTCGACCGACGCCGAGCTGGCCGCCCTGGGCGCGAACGGCACCACGGTGAAGATCCTGGCCGCGGTCCTGATCCTGCTGATGATGACCACGACGTTCCTCACCAGCCGGCAGATGATCCTCAAGACCGGCTGGGCGGAGGACCCGCAGCAGAAGATGATCCAGCGGCTGATGCTCTACGGCATCCCGTTCTCGCTGCTCATCTCCGGTTCGCTGTTTCCCATCGGCGTGGTCATCTACTGGGTGACGAACAACCTGTTCACCCTGGCGCAGCAGCAGTGGGTGCTGCGGAAGTTCCCGCCGCCGCAGATGGCCGGCGCCAAGAACGGCTCGGCCGCCCGCCCGGTGACCGCCACGTCGCGCGGCGACGACCCGAAGAACCCGGTGCAGCCGGCCCGCGCCGGTGGCCTGTTCGGCCGGAAGAACACCGTGCAGGAGCCGGCGACCCCGGTGGTGGACACCAAGGCGCTCGCCCCGAAGCCGGGCGCCAAACCGGTGAATCCGAAGAAGGGCGCCCGACCGGCGAACAAACCCAAGGGATGATCGCGGCGCGGGCCCGGTGTGCCGGGCTCCGCGCGCTCCCCTGGCTACAGACCTCCCCGCGACACGTACGCATGTCGGGCGGCGCGGGAAACAGCGGACCGATCGTGGTCCGGCCCGAGTGACAACGGAGATGAACCGTGACCGACACCAGTACTCCCCCTGCTTCCGACGCCTCCGCTCCGGAAGCGGTAACAGAGGCATCGGCCGCGGCGGACGCCTCCACCGAGGCCTCCGCGGAGGCCCCCGCAGAGGCGAAGAAGTCGGAGAGCGTCGCCTCGGACAGCGACCTGTTCCGGCAGAGTGAGATCGCTGCGGACTATGTCGAGGGCCTGCTGGACATCCTCGACTACGACGGTGACATCGACGAGCTGGTCTCGGCCGGCCGCCCGATGGTCGAGGTCGTCGGTGGCCGGCTGCAGCCGCTCGTCGGCCAGCGTGGCGCCACGCTGGAGGCGCTGCAGGAGCTGACCCGGCTGGCGATCTTCCGGGCGACTGGATCGCCGAGCCGCCTGCTGCTGGACATCGGCGGGTACCGTGCCGCCCGGCGCAAGGAGCTGGCCGCCGTCGCCCGCAACGCCGTCGAGAAGGTCAAGGAGCACGGTGAGGCGGTTCGGCTGGAGCCGATGTCGGCCTTCGAGCGCAAGTGCGTGCACGACGTGGTGAACGCGATCCCGGGCGTGCAGAGCGAGTCCGAGGGCGTGGAGCCGAACCGGCGCATCGTGGTTCGTGTGGCGGAGTGAGATGACTGACCCTCGCTTCGGCGCGGGGGATGTCGGCCCGGGCGTCTCAACGCCCGGGCCGTCGTCTTTCCCGGCCTCTTCACCGTCCTCGCCCTCCTCGGGGCCGTCCGCTTCCCCGGACTCCTCTCGGCCGGCTTCGTCGGCTTCCTCCGGGCCGGCTTCCTCGTCGGCTTCTGGCTCGTCGTCTTCTTCGGGGGGCTCGCCGGGGTCGTATGCGGCGCGTCCCGGCCTCACCCACGGTGCCGGCAGTTCTCCCGCCCCGCTCGACCGTTCCGCCGTGGACGTCCGGCGGCCGCCCGCCGGGATGGCGGCCGCCGCCGAGGCCGTATTCGGTGAGCGGTTGGAGCTGGCCGGGCGGTTCACCCAGCTACTGGCCACCGAGGGCGTCGTGCGTGGCCTGATCGGCCCGCGGGAGACACCGAGGTTGTGGGAGAGACACCTGGTCAACTGTGGGGTTATGTCCCAGTTATTCCCTTTCGGGTCGTCAGTTACTGACGTCGGATCTGGTGCCGGATTGCCCGGTATCGTGCTGGCTGTGGCCCGGCCAGATCTCGGCATTACGCTGGTCGAGCCGCTGGCCCGTCGTACCGCCTTCCTGGCCGAAGCGGTCGACGAGCTCGGCCTGGACAACGTCACGGTCGTGCGCGGGCGTGCCGAAGAGGTGCTCGATGAGGTGGCCGCCGCGGATGTCGTGACAGCGCGGGCCGTAGCGGCACTAGACCGGCTGGCGGGGTGGTGCCTGCCGCTGGCCCGGGTGGGGGGCAGGTTACTGGCGCTCAAGGGAGCGTCGGCGGAGGAGGAGATCAGTGAACATCGGGCCGCCATCGAGCGGATCGGTGGTGGCGAACCCGAGCTTCGGCTTTGCGGGATCGGTCTGATCGACCCACCGGCGACGGTTGTGGAGATCGTCAAGGTGCGGGAGGTCAAGGCCGGGCGCGGCCGGGGTGGCGGTTCGGGCCGCCGGTCCGGGGATCGTGGCGGGCGCAGGGACGCCGGCGGTGGCTCGGGCCGTGCTGGTGTTGGCGGTGGCTCGGGTCGCGGTGGTGCTCCCGGCGGATTGGGCCGTGGTGGTGCTGGCAGCGATGTCGGTCGCGGTGATGCTGGCGGCGGTTCGGGCCGCGGTGGCTCGGCCGGCTGGTCGGGGCCGGGGGGTGACGGCGCGGGGCAGGGCGGTGCGGGCGGTCGCTCGGGGCAGGGCGGTGGACGGTTCGGTCAGGGTGGCCGGGCCGGAGGGGCCGGTGGCCGGCCGGCCGGTGACGGCCGCGGCGGCGGGCGGGGGAATCCACGGAGGGGATAGATGGCCAGGCGGGGTGCGAGGAAGCGGATCACGCGCAATGCGCGCCCTGCGCCATCACATTCTTCGGAGGTACGGGCGGAGCAGCCCTCTGTCTCCGAACCCGATACGTCGGCGGCCACCCTCGAGCCAGGCACCGCGCGCCGCGATGTTTCACGGGAAACATGCACACCGGGAGGTGTGGCGCAGCCTGCGGTCCCTGATGTGATCGGGCCGCATGGCATGGCATCGGAGGAGCGGAAGTCTGCGCTGAACGATGTCCGCGACCAGGAACCCGCCGAAGCGGCACCGGGAAGCTCCCGGGTCGGTCATCGGCGTACGGGCGAATGGTCTTCCGAGGTCGACCCTCAGCCTGTGGATAACTC
This sequence comes from Actinoplanes siamensis, assembly GCF_016862395.1. GTDB lineage: Bacteria > Actinomycetota > Actinomycetes > Mycobacteriales > Micromonosporaceae > Actinoplanes > Actinoplanes siamensis. The sequence goes on from NZ_BOMW01000068.1 coordinate 34,429, forward strand.
GGTCTCTTTTGAGGAGAGTTATGGCGGCAACTTGCGGCTTGTGTCCGGGGTAATGGTGTTTGTCAGTCGGAGTGCGGACGAGAATGCGACGTTGCGCTCGACTCATCCTGTGCACGGACATGGCGACGCTCGCCCGGCAGCCGTAGGCTGGCCAGGCGTCGATAATGTGGACCGGATTTCTCCCGCCGGGACGCATGGTTCGCAGGCCGACCCGTTCCTAGCCAACAGGGATAAAGCGGTGCATGAGTACGGTGTTTCACGTGAAACCGAGTCGCCTCTCGACCGGCCGTCGGGAGTGAACGCGGGCGGATTGCACGCTGGCGAACAGAGTGTGCCTCAGCCCCGGCCCGGCGGTTATCAGTCCACGACGCCCGGCGCGACCTATAGGTATGGAGCATCCCTGCCGCATCAGCAGGACGACTTCCGCGGACCCGCGCCGTCACCGCGGTCGAGCGCCCCCGCGGTGGGCCAGGCGTCCGCCGCACCCATATCGGCTTCACCTACGTCCGGTATCTCCACTTCTGGCGCGTCCGTCCAACCCGACGAGCATGTTTCACGTGAAACGCCGGGCGGGGATGAAGACGATCCGCCCCTGGCCATGGAAGCGTTGCGAGCTGTGCAGATCCTCAACCCGAGCGGCGAGATCATCATGCCGCGCCCGGACCATTCCCGGGTGATTTGCGTCGCCAACCAGAAGGGCGGCGTCGGGAAGACGACCACCACGGTGAACCTGGCGGTGGCGCTCGCGCTCCACGGCAACCGGGTGCTGGTGGTCGACCTGGACCCGCAGGGCAACGCCTCCACCGGCCTCAACGTGCCGCATCACGCCGGCGTGCCGGACGTCTACGACTGCCTCATCGACAACGTGCCGTTGGCCGAGGTGGCCCAGGGCGTCGAAGGCATCCCGAACCTGTACTGCGTCCCGGCCACCATCGACCTGGCCGGCGCGGAGATCGAGCTGGTCTCGGTGGTGGCCCGTGAGTCCCGGCTGGCCCGGGCGATCGCCGGGCACCCGGAGAAGTTCGACTACGTGTTCATCGACTGCCCGCCGTCACTGGGCCTTCTGACGGTCAACGCGCTCTGCGCGGCGCAGGAAGTGCTGATCCCGATCCAGTGCGAGTACTACGCGCTGGAGGGCCTGAACCAGCTGATCAACAACATTAACCTGGTACGCCAGCACCTGAACCCGACGCTTGACGTCTCGACCATTCTGCTTACCATGTACGACCGCCGGACCCGGCTGGCCGACGCGGTGGAGCAGGACGTGCGGAACCACTTCGGAGCCAAGGTTCTGAACGCGGTCATTCCCCGGAACGTGCGAGTGTCGGAGGCTCCGAGCTACGGCCAGTCGGTGATGACCTACGATCCGGGATCACGGGGAGCAACCAGCTACTTCGAGGCGGCTCTGGAGATCGCGATGCGTGGGGTCAACACAGGAGGCACGGCATGAAGAACCGTCCGCGGGGAGGCCTGGGCCGAGGCCTGGGTGCGCTGATCCCCACGGCGCCTGCCGCCGAGCCCGTCGAGAACGGCTCGGAGATCGCCTCGGTGTCGGCAGCCGCCAGCGCGGTCACCGTGGAAGCCGACGGTCTGCCCTCGCCGGCGGTCGCACCGCCCGCTCCCACCCCGGCGCCCGCCGTCGAGAACGAGCTCGCGCCGGTCCCGGGCGCCCGCTTCGCCGAGCTTCCCGTCTCGTCGATCGAGCCGAACGGCAAGCAGCCACGGCACGTTTTCGACGAGGAGGCTCTGGAAGAGCTCAAGACTTCGATCCAGGAGGTCGGATTCCTGCAGCCCATCGTGGTGCGGGAGCTCGGCGACGGACGGTACGAGCTCGTCATGGGCGAGCGCCGGTGGCGTGCGGCCCAGGCGGTCGGCAAGGAGTCGATCCCGGCAATTGTCCGGGACACCCCGGACGACGCGATGCTGCGGGACGCGCTCCTGGAGAACATCCACCGGGCAAACCTGAACCCGCTGGAAGAGGCGGCCGCGTACTCGCAGCTTCTGGAGGAGTTCGGGGTCTCACACGAGGAACTGGCCCGGCGGATCGGACGCAGCCGGCCGCAGATCTCGAACACCATACGGCTGATGAACCTGCCGGCTCCGGTGCAACGACGGGTTGCGGCGGGTGTGCTGTCGGCTGGCCATGCCCGGGCGTTGCTCGGGCTCGATGGTGCCGACGCGCAGGAGGAGCTGGCCGGGCGGATCGTCCGGGAAGGGCTCTCGGTGCGGGCCACTGAGGAGATCGTTCAGCTGGCGCAGCAGGATGGGCCGACGAAGAAGGCCCCGCCGGCTCGACGCGCCAAGGTGCACGCTCCGGCGCTCAACGATCTGGCCGAGCGGCTGTCGGATCGGTTCGACACCCGGGTGAAGGTCGACATCGGGCGCAACAAGGGCAAGATCACTATCGAGTTCGCGACGGTGGACGATCTCGAACGGATAGTCAGCATGATCGGCGTTGAGGAGGAGGGGGCGCGTTCCGACAGCCCGCCCGCCGACTCGGAGAGCTGACTCCTCGCATCGCCTGAAAGCACGCGTCCTGGGACGCGTGCTTTCCTCGTTTTCCGGTTCTGTCAGAGCGATTCTCCTGGGATTTCCAATGCGCTCAGACTCCGACTTCTGGCGGTTTCGGATGCCCAATTTGTGGCTTCTGGAGCCGCTGGCGAGCCGTCCGGCACCCAGATGCTCGCGGGTGGCCCGAATCCGCTCCGGCTCTGGTCTCTGGCGCTTGGACCGCCGATCTGTGGATTTGGCGGGTGGCTGTGTCCATCGGTGGTGGACACCCAGTCTCGACGGCCTGGCGTGGAAGTGATGGCTGGTCTGTCGAGGCCCTGACCGTGGTGGGGTTCACTCTGCTGATCGGATGGAACGGTTGGCTGCATCGCGGTCCGCGAGCGGGAGCTTCCGGAGGGCGCGCTCGCGCCGGCCTGATCTTTCAGTCAGTGTCAGAGCACCGTGGAGGTGAGGCAGTGGCGGATGGTCCCGTTGCCGCCCGTTTCACGTGAAACGCGCGCCGTTGACCGGTATGAGCACGATGGTCCGCAGATCCCCGGACCGCATACCGGTAGGCTTGCATGCTGACGGGTCGACGCTCGGGTGTTGCGGTTTAGCGCCCGGGTCGGCGTCTGCTGCTTCGTGTCTGCCGGCCAGCCTTTATAGCCCAGCGCCGACGGCCCAGCCTCTACTGCCTAACGACTGCGGCCCAGCGCCTCTACCGCCCACCGCCTGCCGCGAAGTTCCCGTAGTCCTGCGGTCCGCACCGCGCGCTCTGCCCCGCGCGGTCCGCACCGCGCGCTCTGCAGTCTGCGGCCTTGACCCTGCACCCTACGGCCCGCGGTCTGCGGGGTGCGGTCTGCGGGGTGCAGGCCGCGGTTGTGGTCGCTTTCGGGGCCCGGAGCCTGCGGTGCGTCAGCCCGACGGCGGCTGCGGCTGGTTCGGTTTCAGGGGGCGGGCGTTGCTGGCTGATGATCACTAACGGGTGGCTTGCGCCACGCCGACGGTGCTTGATGAACCGCGGATCCGAATCTGAGTTGGTGGCGGACACATGGGTCGGGACCACTATCCACAGGCTGTGTGTTACGGAGGTTGAAGGTGGGACGTGGCCCGTTTCACGTGAAACGGTGCCGATGGCCTGGGTGTTGTCCACTGCGCTATCCACAGGGTCAGCAAGCGTTCTACGTCGCGTTTCACGTGAAACAAGTGGGGCTGTGGATAACTTCTGTGGATAACTTCGGGGTCGGTGTGGAGAGTCGCACGCTGACAAGCTTCGACATGGACCGGGTTTTGAATCGCGTTCTGGGATCGACTTCTGGCTTCTTCGCCGGGGCTTCCAAGGTATCCCCCCGATCGTGCGAAATTGACCCGGGACAGCCCGTCCTGACCTGGGCTAAGGTCACGTCGTGTCCGAGAACACCGTCCCCCTGCCTGACTTCACGCGCTGGCCGTCGTTTCCGTTCGAGGGCGACATGCGGGTCAAGAAACTCGCTCCGCCGGTGGAGGTGGAGCCGCCACGGAGCGGTGAGGACGATTCCGAGTGCGTCGCCTGCGGAACGCCTGACGACGCGTACATCTGGGTCTCGGAACGCTGGCGTGTCCGGGCGATGGATCGGCCCACCGGGCTACCGATGGTTCTGATCCTTGAATGCCGATCGCATCTCGACCTCGGTGATCTCCCGAACCTCCTGGCCGCCGAGCTCGGCGTCATGACGGTCCGGCTGGAACGCGCGATCCGTTCGCTCGACGGCGTTGCACGGGTCCACGTGAATCGGTGGGGCGACGGCTCGGCGCACCTGCACATGTGGTTCCTCGCGCGACCGTACGGCCGGCTGCAATTACGCGGAACTTTCCTCTCGCTCTGGGACGACATCCTTCCAGTCATCCCCGAACATCAGTGGCGCGAGAACCTGGCGCTCGTCGCCGCATGGCTCGCTGACTTCGGCGGCAAGGCGATCGCGGAGCCGGCCCACATCGAGTGGGAGTCGTCAGGCACCTTGAACGTGCCGGCCACTGGCGACGACATGGCCCGCGAGGCGGGCCGGCGGCCGGAGACGCTGGGCGACATCCGGGCCGGCGTGGCGGGCGACAGCGGCACCGGCACATTCGGCGGCATGTGGATCAGCGCGGCGGCTGACAACGGGACTGGCACACCGGACGACATGGGGACCAGCACACCGGACGACATGGGGACCAGCACACCGGGCGGCATAGGGGCCAACGCACCGGGCGGTATGCGGGCCGGATCAGCGAGCGGCATGGCGGCTGGCGCGGCGGGCGAGGTCCGGGCCGGAGATCCTCGAGTGCGCCACAGCGATGACCCGACGGCTGGAAGCCCCCCCGGAGCGACGCCAGTGGCGGAGGCGTCACCCACGACCGCGTCGCAGACGCCCACTCCGCTGGAATCCCGCGGGGCGGGCTCTCATGGGACGGGGATCCTCAGTACCGGTGCCGGCAACGCCGCCGCCGGAGCGGGTGAGCCGGAGTCCTAGCGCTGCGGCATCCGATGTTTCACGTGAAACGGCCGTTCCAAGGGGCGGCCGTTTTGTGTGAGCCGGAGCTCGAAGCTCTGGCCTCAGTGAGTGAGGCCATGTGAGAACGGAGGCCGTCGGGGCGGATGAGGTTGGCGGCGTCTGCGAGTCAGAGGGACAGTCACGGTTCCTGGGAGTCTGCCGGGTCAAGGCGGTGCGGTGGCGCCAGGGGCTTTCCGGTGATCAGGGAGTGCCCTTGCGGTGCCGGCGTGGCGTTCTCATCGGTGCCGGTGATGCGTCGGGGATCCCGGTGACGGTGGAATGTCGTGACCCGGTGACGTGGTGACCCGAGGAGTGGTGAGCCGGATCGTGGTGAGCCGGGGTGGCGAGCCGAGGAGTGGTGACGCGGGTCGTGGTGAGCCGGGTTGTGGTGAGCCGGATCGTGATGAGCCGGGGTGGCGAGCCGGGGCGGTGGGCCGGACACGAAAAACGGGCGCGGCCCCTGAAGGGTCGCGCCCGTCGCCCGGAACGGAACAGTGCGGATCAGCGCTTCCGCGCGACCGCCCGCTGCACCAGCGCCGCCAGGGTCGCGCCGAAGTCGATCCCGGCGGCCTGGACCGCCAGCGGCAGCAACGACGTCTCGGTCATCCCCGGCGACACGTTGCAACCAAGCACCTGCGGCCCGCCGTCCTCCGAGACGATCACGTCGATCCGGGACAGGTCGCGCAGCCCCAGCGCCTTGTACGCGTCCAACGCCGTGCTCCTGACCCGATCCTCCACCGCGGGATCGAGGCGGGCCGGCACGTGCCACGTGGTCCGCCCGGCCGTGTACCGAGCGGCGTAGTCGTACACCCCGTCGCGCGGCACGATCTCCACGATCGGCAGGGCCTCCGGACCGGTGCCCAGGTCGACGATCGAGACGGCCAGGCTGGTGCCGCTCACGTACTGCTCCACCAACGCGGTCGCGTCGTACCCGAAACAACCCACCATCGCGGCCGGCAGGTCCGCGGCATCCCGGACCACGGCGGCGCCCAGCCCTGACCCGCCCTGTGCCGGCTTCACCATCAGCGGCAGTCCGAGCCGGGACACGATCCGGTCGAGCACCGCGACCGCACCCAGCTCGGAGAACCGGTCGTGCGGCAACGCCACCCAATCCGGCGTCGGAATCCCGGCCTCGCGCAACCGCGACTTCGCCGACGGCTTGTCCCACGCGAGCCGGGCGGTGCGGGCGTCGGCGCCGACATAGGGCACGCCGCACAGGTCCAGCACCCCGCGCAGCGACCCGTCCTCACCGGTCGCCCCGTGCAGTGCGATCACCACGGCGTCCGGCGGGTCGGCCCGCAACGCCGGCAACAGCGACACGTCCGCGTCGTGCATCTCCGCCTCGATCCCGGTGGACCGCAGCGCGTCCAGCACCCGGCGCCCGGACCGCAGGGAGACGTCCCGCTCGTACGAGAGGCCGCCCGCCAACACCAGAACCCGCAACTCGTCCCGCGTACCCATGGAGGTGATCATGCCAAGTCGGGTCCGGGAGCGTCCGCGGCGGCCGGTCCGCGACGGCGCTGGGAGGAGATGGTGGCGGAGCCACCGAAGACCGCTCGCGTAGCGAGCTCCTGATCCATCACCCCGGACAACCGGCGCACGCCCTCACGAAGCCTGTCCGGCGCCGAGAAGGAGAAGTTCAGCCGCATGTTGCCCCGCCCGGTCCCGTCGGCGTAGAAGCCCGTTCCGGGCACGTAGGCGACCCGGGCCGCGATCGCCCGCGGCATCATCGCCTTCGAGTCCAGCCCGTCGGGCAGGGTCGCCCAGACGAACAGGCCGCCACCCGGGCGGGTCCACGTGGTGCCGGCCGGCATCAGGTCGGTGAGAGCGCTCAGCAGGGCGTCCCGCCGCTCCCGGTAGATCTCCCGGTACACCTTGATCTGCTCGCGCCACGGCATGGTCGTCAGGTACTGCGTCACCGCGCCCTGGGCGAAGGCGCTCGGGCACAGCACGTTCGCCTCGCTCATCATGACCAGCTTCTCCCGGACCGCGTGCGGGGTGAGCACCCAACCGACCCGCAGTCCGGGCGCGAACGTCTTGGAGAACGTGCTGCAGTAGAAGACCCCTTCGCGCCGGCGGGCCCGCAACGGGCGCGGCGCGTCCTCCTCGAACGACAACATTCCGTACGGATCGTCCTCGATCACCAGCAGCCCGGCCCGCTCGCAGATGTCCAGGATCTGCTCCCGGCGCTCCTCGGACAGCGTCACGCCGGCCGGGTTCTGGAAGGTCGGGATCGTGTAGAGGAACTTGGCGCGTGGGGACTCCCGGAGCGCCTCCTCGAGAGCCGCCGGGATCAGCCCGTCCTGGTCCATCGCCACGTGCCGCACCTGTGCCTGGGCGGCCTGGAAGACGCCGAGTGCGCCGACGTAGGTCGGCCCCTCGGCGAGCACCACGTCGCCCGGGTCCAGGAACAGCCGGGCCAGCAGGTCGAGAGCCTGTTGCCCGCCGACGGTGACCACCACGTCGTCCGGTGACGCGCCGGTGATGCCGGACAGGCTCATCACCTCGCAGATCTGCTCGCGCAGCTCGATGGTGCCCTGGCCGATCCCGTACTGCAGGCTGGTGGCGCCCTGCTCGGCGCCGAGCCGGTTGAGCATCTCACCGACCGCGTCGAGTGGCAGCGCGGCGATGTACGGCGAGCCGCCGGCCAGCGACACCACCTCGGGCCGGCTGGCGACGGCGAACAGCGCCCGGATCTCCGACGTGGTCATTCCGCGGACCCGGCGCGCGTAACGGTCGGTGTAGTCGTCCTGAGTAGTACCGGTCATTCGCTTCTCACCCCTCAAAAGGAAATGCGATGAGGGACAGACTAGTCGCCGAATGCATCGAGGACGGGTCACCTATGACGTGACCTGCTCCCGTTCACGGGTGTCGCGACGTACGATTTCCAGGGCGCGGATGTGCGCCGGTCCGCCTGCGCAGGGGAGTCCGTCGTGTCGCGACGCCTGGTCAATCTCACTCTCGACACCCTCGAGGACCTGCCCCGGCCGTGCCGCCAATGTGTGTACTGGGAGCTCGACCCGGTCTCCGCCGAGCGGGCCTGCGCCACCGGTGACCCGGGGCTGGAGAAGGAGGCCTGGGTCTCCCAGACGCTTCTGGAGTGGGGCTCCTGCGGCAAGCTGGCGTATGTGGACGGGCTTCCGGCCGGCTTCGTGATGTTCGCCCCGCCCGCCTACGTCCCCCGCTCGATGGCCTTCCCGACCTCGCCGGTCAGTGCCGACGCCGCGCTGCTCACCACGGCCAAGGTGGTGCCCGCGTTCGCCGGTGGCGGCCTGGGCCGCATGCTGGTGCAGGGCGTGGCGCGGGATCTGACCAAGCGCGGGGTGAAGGCGATCGAGGCGTTCGGCGACGCCAAGCCGGACGAGGACAGCGAGGGCGCCTGTGTCGCCCCGGTGGACTTCTTCCTGTCGGTGGGCTTCAAAACGGTCCGGCCGCATCCGCGCTACCCGCGGCTGCGGCTCGAACTGCGGACCGCGCTGTCCTGGAAGTCGGATGTGGAGTACGCGCTGGAGAAGCTCCTCGGCTCGATGAGCCCGGAGAAGCTGCTCCGCCCGATGCCGGCCGCCAGCTCGATCGAGAACTGACGCCGGCGGCGGGGCTCCGGCACACCCCGGCCGTCCGCGGGACAACCGTCAGACGGCCGGAAAGACAAACGCTAGGCGCGGTCCGCGGACGGATACGGCTCAAGCGTCCCGCGAAAGGCGCGTCCAGCGGACAGGGCTCAGGCGCGGTCCGCGAGAGCCATCCGCAGCTGCCGCACGTCGATCGACCCGGTCGGCACGTCCCGCTCGACCGGGAAGTACATCCGCTGCACCGCGGCCAGGATCGCCTCGACGATCTGTTCCCGGAACATCGGGTTGATCAGCCGCTCCCGATCCGCCGGCGACGTCAGGTAGCCGAGATCCACCCGCACCGTCGGCATCCGGGTCAGGCGCAGCAGATCCCAGGTCTTGGCGTGCGTCCGGCAGTCGTGCATCCCGGTCCGCACCACGATCTCCCGCTGCACCAGGTTGGCCAGCCGCTCCCCGACTGTCGAGCTGAGCCCGCTGCCGGTGCCATAGTGATACGTCGCCACACCCTCGGCCGCGGCCGAGGGATGCCCGTCCAGGTGCAGCGAGATGAGCAGATCGGCACCAAGGCTGTTGGCCAGCGTGGCCCGCTCGGCGCCGCTCATCGGCTCGGCGGGCTGCGGGCCACGGGTCAGGTGCACCCGCATCCCGGCCGCTGCCAGCCGGCCCTCCAGCCGGGCCGCCAGGTCGAAGACCAGGTCCGCCTCGGTCCAGCGCAGCGGCCCGTCGGGCACCACCACGCCTGTGTCGTCCCCGCCGCCGTGACCGGGATCGATCACGATGGTCTTGCCCACGAGGTTCGGCCCGGACTGCCGGAACGCCTCGGCCTCGCGCAGCCACTGCGGGCGTCCGCCGACCACCTTGCGGCCGAGCCGGCGCAGCGCCTTCATGGTCTGCGGGCCACACGAGCCGTCCGGGGTGAGGCCGACCTCGCGCTGGAACTGGGCGACCGCGCGGGCGGTGCGGGCGCCGTAGATGGAGTCGGGGCGGCCGGCGTCGTACCCCATCTCCAGCATGCGCTCCTGGAGGGCGCGGACGTCCTCACCGGTCAGCGCGTCGGGCACCGAGTGGAAGAGGCTGCGTGAGCCGAGCCGCCAGCGGGCGCCGTCCAGCGCGCGCCACGTCTCGTCGCCGACCATGCCGTCCACGCCGAGGCCACGGCTCTGCTGGAAGGCGCGCACCGCGTTCTCGAGGGCCTCGTCGAAGAGGTCCGGCTCGGGATCGGCGAGCAACTCCAGCCCGGCCAGAATCGACCGGATCTCGGAAACGGCAGGACCGGTGTCTCCGCGTCGGATGGACCGCACTCACGACTCCCTAGGGGCGAGAAGGGACGACCTTCCGGAGCGTACTCCGGCGGACAAACAGAGCCCCGCGTCCGTACTCCGGACGCGGGGCGACAGGAAACGATCAGAGCGCGGACTCGATGAAGTTGACCAGGAAGCTCTTCGGCTTGGCGCCGGCCACCGAGTTGATCCGCTCGCCGTCCTTGAAGATGGTCAGGGTCGGCACGGACATCACCTGGTACGCCATGGCGATCTCCGGGTTCTCGTCGATGTTGACCTTGACGATCTCCACCTGGTCACCCAGCTCGGAGTCGGCGATCTCGGCCAGCAGCGGGTCGACCTTCTTGCAGGGCACGCACCACTCGGCCCAGAAGTCCACCAGCACCGGCTTCTTGGACTGCAGCACGTCGGTGGCGAACGTCTTGTCGGTGACCACCTTGGTTGCTCCCACGAGGACCCTCCCGGTCTTACAGCTCTACGAATGAAGCGATGAAGCGCTCGGCGTCCAGCGCCGCGGCACAACCTGTCCCGGAGGCGGTGATCGCCTGCCGGTACGTGTGGTCGACCAGGTCACCCGCGGCGAACACGCCGGGGATGTTAGTGCGGGTGCTCGGGTGCTGCACCTTGACGTAGCCCTCGTCGTCCAGCTCGATCTGGCCCTTGAAGAGCTCGCTGCGGGGGTCGTGGCCGATCGCCACGAACACGCCGGTCACGTCGAGAATTTTCGTCTCGTTCGACACCACGTTGCGCAGGCGCACGCCGCCGACCTTGCCGTCGGCGCCGAGGATCTCCTCGACCACCGAGTTCCACTCGACCTTGATCTTCTCGTTGTCGAGCGCGCGCTTCTGCATGACCTTGCTGGCCCGGAAGGAGTCCCGGCGGTGCACGATGGTCACGGTCTCGGCGAAGCGGGTGAGGAAGGTGGCCTCCTCCATCGCCGAGTCGCCGCCACCGACCACCACGATGTGCTGACCGCGGAAGAAGAAGCCGTCACAGGTGGCACAGGACGAGACGCCGTGGCCGAGCAGCTCCTGCTCGCCGGGCACGCCGATCGGGCGCCACGCGGAGCCGGTCGCCAGGATCACGGCGCGGGCGAAGTACTGCTGGTCGCCGACCCAGACGGTCTTGAGGCCCTCGGTGCCGGCCTCGGTGGGCCTGTCGGTCAGCTCGACCCGGCTGACGTCGTCGGTGACGAACTCGGCGCCGAACTTCTCCGCCTGGGCGCGCATGTTGTCCATGAGCTCGGGGCCCATGATGCCGTCGCGGTGACCCGGGAAGTTCTCCACCTCGGTGGTGGTCATCAGGGCGCCGCCGGACTGCACACCCTCGATCACCAGAGGTTTGAGGTTGGCGCGGGCGGCGTAGAGCGCCGCCGTGTAGCCGGAGGGCCCGGAACCGATGATGATCAGATTGCGGACCTCGTCCACTGCCGACTCCTCAAAGTTTGTCTGCACGCCGGTAGAACGCCATGCTAGGTATTCACCATTCCCCCCGGTCCGGCTCGTGTCCGACCTCACGCGGGAGTGCTGTCAGCGTACCGGGACGGAACCCAGCGTGTCCGCGTCGCCACCGGGCAATCCACAGTCCGGACCGCTGGCCCAGGACCATCCGCCGTTGGCCGCGGTGAATCGCACCACCAGCGCCGGCTCGCCGCCGAAACGCGCGTAGTCGACGGTGTCGGCGGTCAGCGGACCGCCCCCGTTCTCCCGGGCGATCGCGGCGAGGCAGTCCAGCAGCGCCTGCTGGTCCCGCAGCCGGTCGAGCGCGGCGGCACCGGCCGGTCCGGCCATCGTGCTGGCGCCCTCCGGTGGGGCCATCGGCTCCCCTGTGGCACGCCGCAGGCTCTGCGCCAGGGTGCCCAGGGTGTAGTCGGTCCCGCTGTTCAGCGTCTGCCGCGGGGCGGCGGGCGCCGTCGCCTCGCCGGCCGCCGCCCTCGAACCGGCCGTGTCCGAGGCGCCCTCGTTCTGCCCCAGCAGCCCGTATCCGAAGAAGCCGGCGACGCCCGCGGCGATCCCGATCGGCGCGGCGACGCGGACCCAGCGGTGGTTGCCGCGCTTGCGGCGGCGCTGATCGAGGTCAATGACGGTTTGCGGTACGGCGTCGGAACCGCCCCGGTCGAGGCCGCCGATCGGAGGTACGGCGTGCGCCCCGTCCCCGCCCGGCGTAGCGCCGGCCTGTTCTCCCGCCGGTGTCGTGCCCGCGGCCCGGTCCCCGTCCGGTGTCGTGCCCGCGGCCCGGGTCAGGCCCACCTGCGGAACCACGCCGGCCCCGGCCAGCGCCGCGTCGATCCGCGCCACCACATCCACCGGCATCGGCTCCACCGGCAGCTCGCCGAGCAATGCCCCGACCGCAGCCATCCCGGGCTCCAGCAGTTCGAACGCCTCCCGCCAGGCCGGCTCCGCGGCGATCAGCGCGGCCACCCGCTCCGCCTCCGGGGTGCCGTCCAGGGCGCCGCCGGCATAGTCGGCCAGCAGGTCGATGTCGACCCCGTGGAACTCGGCGCCCGTCACCGCTGGTCCCTCCGTTCACGCCCGGTCGGCAGCGGCCGCGCCGCACCCGACCTGGATGGGACGTCGCCGTCGCCGCTCCGGTTCCCGTCGTGTCCCGGTTCACCGGGACCGCCCCGCAGCTCCCGCAGCTGCAACGCCATCCGTGCCCGCCCCCGCGCGCACCGGCTCTTCACCGTCCCCTCGGCGATCCCGAGCATCTCGGCCGCCTCCGCCACGCCATAGCCCTGCACGTCGACCAGCACGATCGCGGCCCGCTGGTCAGCCGGCAGGGCGGCCAGCGCCTCCCGCACGACCAGCACGGTGTCCTGGTCGGGAGTGAGCGCCACGGGCTCCGGCACGGCTGGACCGTCGTGGCCGACGCGGTGGCCGTCCGGCAGCGGCACGGTGGGGTGCGCCTGCCGCCGCCGGATCCGGTCCAGGCAGGCGTTCACCACGATGCGGTGCAACCACGTGGTGACGGCCGAGTCGCCGCGGAACCGGTCGGCCGCCCGGTGCGCCGACAGCAGCGCGTCCTGCACCGCGTCGGCGGCCTCCTCGCGATCGCCGGTGGTGCGCAGGGCCACCGCCCAGAGGCGGTCCCGGTGCCGCCGGACCAGTTCGGCGAACGCTTCCGGGTGACCGGCCACGTGGGCGCGCACCAGTTCGGCGTCGCTCGGCGCGGTGTCGTCCCCGCCGGTCCCGCCGGGTGGCACGTCCCGGAAAGTCACGCCAGCAATGTATGTCATCGGAACTGCCTTCCGGAGTCCCCCGGAATCACGAAAGAGGGGCGGTTTCCCGCCCCTCTTTCCGACGTTCTCGTGCGGGATCAGTAGCCGTACAGCTCGACCTCGTTGACGTTGACCTGGTAGCCCGGGGTGTCCTCGTTCCGGGGCAGCTTGCTCAGGAAGACCAGCACGTACTGGTACTTCTTGTCCGGGTCGAAGCCGTTCAGGATCTGCTTGTCACCGGTGTTCGTGTCGGCGCTGTCGGCGTCGCTGAGCCGGGTGTACGACTTGAGGATCTCCTTGTCGCCGTTCGACGTGTCGCCCGGGTCCTTCGTGCCGGTCCGGATGTCGACGACCGCGCCCGGGGCGGACAGCGAGACCCGCACGTCGGAGAGCGCCCGGGGCTCCTTCAGGCGGATCAGAACGCCCATGCCGTCCTTGCGGTCCCCGAAGTTCGGCGTCGTGTACCAGGACAGCTTCCAGGCGGTGTCGGAGTCGTCGTCGACCACGAACCGCGACTCGCCGCTGTCCTTCCGCTCACCGGGCGGCGGGTCGACGATGCGGACCATGTCGGCGGTCAGCGGAATCTTCTTCGGGTCGCCGAGCGGAGCTTCGCTGGCCGTGCCGGCGTCGCTGGGCTGGGCGCCCACGTTCGCGTCGACCACCGTGGAGGCCGACGGGTCCGGCTTGCCCGAGCCGTTGATCGCGCGGATGCCGAAGACCAGGCCGATCGCCGCGATGATCACCAGCGCGCCGACACCGAGCAGGATCTTCGGTGCGCTCTTGACGGGCTCGCTCGGCCCGCTGCCGGCCTGCACGAAGCGGAGCGGGCCGACCTCCTCGTACTCCTCGTCCTCGGCCGCCGCGTCGAGCCGCCCGAGCTCGGCGGTGAGCGCCTCGGCGGACGGGGCCGCCACCCGCCGGTCGAGCAGGTCCATGGTCAGGTCGTCGAGATAGGCCGGGACACCGGCCCGGACCTGCCGGGGAGTGGTCGGGGTGCCGGAGCCGTCGCGGGACGCGTCGGGCAGCGCCGAACGGCCCACCTCGGCGTGCGGCCAGCGGCCGGTGAGCGCGAAGTAGAGCAGGCCGCCGACCGCGCGGACGTCGGCCTCCGGACTGTCCGCCGCGTCGGCGCGGGCGTCGGCCAGCACGACCCGGCCGTCGTCGCCGATCAGCGTGGTGCCGGGGTGCACGTTGCCGTGGATCATGCCGGTGGCGTGCACGGCGGTCAGGGCGTCGGCGACCGAGTGCGCGATCGCGATCGCCCGGGCCGGGTCCAGCTGGCCCTCGGCGGCGACCAGATCGCGCAGCGACTCGCCGTCGACCCACTCGCGCACCACGTAGGCCCGCTGCTGCTCGTCGATCGCGTCGTAGACGCCTACCAGATTGGGGTGGATCACCCGGCTCGCCGCGACCGCCGCCTGCAGCATCTCGGTGGCGGAGTCGCCGCCCGGATGCCGGAGCACGACCGCGACCGGCCGCCGGAGCACCACGTCGATGCCACGCCACACCTGCCGGCCCGCGCTGTCGTTGTTGACGTGCTGCTCGAGCTGGTACCGCTCGGCGAGGATCTCCCCGGCGGCGGGCTGACCGAAGGTCAAGACCGGTCCGGCCTCGTCGGCCGTGGTCTCATGGCCTTCGCCGACCTGGGTCACCAGTCCTCCCTCGGTGGTGCATTCCTGGGTGCTCGGGGCAGAGTGCTCCTGAGCACATGCCGACAACGACCATACCCGTACGGAGCCATGCTCCGGCAGGTCGTCCCCCGGCGCGGCATCGGCGCGGCCCCGTACGAACGGGTGGTTTTCGGATCAGTCCGGTGGAACCATGCCTGTTCAGGGCAGGTCTGGCGGCCGGCGGTAGCTCACCGGCCGATTTTGCGGCGCACCATCCCGACCACCTGGCTGATCTCCTGCACCCGCAGCACGGTAGCGGCGGCCAGATACGCGACCAGGATCACCGCGCCGCCGACCACCAGCTGGATCAGCGCCTCGATCCGGCCGTCCGGCTCGGCGGCGCCCGGCAGCAGGTGCACGACCAGGTAGCCGAGCCCGGCGGCCACCGCGGCCGCGAGCGCCACCCGGATCAGCCCGGCGGCCACCGAGCCGAGGTTCAGCCGGCCCACCTTGCGGCGCAGCACGGCCAGTGAGATCAGCGCCGAGACCAGGTACGAGACCGCGTTGCCCGCGGTCATCCCGGCGGCCAGCAGCGACTTGCTCAGCATCGCGGCGAACACCAGGTACGCCCCGATCCGGACGGCGACCACCGGCAAGTTGATCAGCGCCACCGTCTTGTTGCCCTGCAGCGCGTAGAACGCGTAGGTGCACAGGTAGCTGACCGACAGCGGGATCACCGCGAACGCGGCGACGGTCAGCACCGTCCCGGTGTCCAGGGCCGCGTCGTGCGTGTAGTTGCCGCCCTCGAAGAGCATCACCGCGATCGGCACCCCGAGCACGGCGTAGACCACCGAGATCGGGGCCAGCGCGGCGACGGTGAGCTTGATGCCGCGGGTCAGGTCGGCGCTGACGTCGGCGTACCGCCCCTCGGCGGCGGCCGCGCTCATCTTCGGCAGCAGTGCCGTCATCACCGACACGCCGATGATCCCGTGCGCCATCATGGTCAGCAGGAAGACGTTGTTGAAGGCCAGCACGCTGGCGCTGCCCTTGCCGGCCACCCGGTTCAGAATCTTGACCATGACGAAGACCGCCACCTGGTTGGCCGCCACGTAACACAGCATCCAGCCGGCCAGCCGGCCGATCTCGCCGAGGCCCAGCGAGCGCGGGTCCCAGCTGAACCGCCAGCGGAAGCCGACCTTGCGCAGCGCCGGCAGCAGGCCGAGCGCCTGCATCACCATGCCGGCCAGGGTGCCGCCGCCGACCAGCGCGATCTGGCCGGCCGAGATGTTCTCGACGGTGAGGTCGCCGCGGCCGAAGACCAGCAGGAAGACGCCCGCGGTGGCGATCACCACCAGGTTGTTCAGGATCGGGGCCCACATCGGCGCGGCGAAGTGCCCGCGCACGTTGAGCACCGCGCCGATCAGCGCCGAGACGCCGGTGAAGAAGATGATCGGCAGGATCAGGTAGGCGAAGTGGGTGACCAGATCCCGGTAGGCGGCGCTGTTCTCGTCGCTGGCCTGGATCGCGGTGATCACCGGCGCGGCCGCCACCACCAGCAGGGTGGCCAGGCCGAGGCTGACCACCGCGAAGGTGAGCAGTTTCTGGGTGAACGCCTGGCCGCCGTCCGGGTCGGCCTTGCGCCGCCGCACCAGCAGCGGGATCAGCACGCTGGACAGGATGCCGCCGAGCAGCAGCTCGTAGATCTGGTTGGGCAGGAACTGGGCGCTGGTGTACGCGTCGCCCACCCCGGCGCCGAGGGCCATGCCGATCAGCGCGTTCCGGACGAAGCCGATGACCCGGCTGACCAGGCTGCCGATTGCCATGATCGCGCTCTGCCCGGTGGTGCTGCCGCCGTCGCCGCCACCGGCGGGCACGTTCTCCGGGGGCAGCGCCTGGTCCCCGCCGGCGGTGAGCGACTGGTCGTCGATCGAGACGACGGTCACTCCGTCCTCCGGGCGCGGGTCACCGTCCGGCGCCGCGTGCGTGCTGCGGTACAGGCCGCCGCTCACCCTTGCCTCCCGAGCCGTACCGATGTTGGAGTCACCATAGAAGAAAACGTCATACGTGGTGACGCAGGAGGGTGCCGGGTTCCGCGCCGGCCAGTGTCTCCACGACCCAGCATGCCTCCAGCGGCGCAAGGGGCTCACTCAGCGCGTCCAGCACGGTCGGATGGTCGCAGCCGGCCTCGGTCAGCGCGCCGAGCAGGGCGGGCACGTCGCGCAGATCACCGGACCCGGCGATGCGTCGGGCCAGTGGGCGCGTCCGGGCGTACCAGCCGTGGTCCGGGAATCCGGCGAGGCGGGCGGCGGCCCGTCGTACCAGATCGGAAAGATCCTCATGGGGGAAGCGCTTGTCGGCGCGAACCTGGTCGCCGCCCTCCGCGGGCCCGCTCAGGGCCGCGATCGCGGCCTCGTCCAGCACCTGTGGCGACGGCACCGGCGGCGCCGGCCACCAGCGGTCCTCGGCGAACAGCGGCAGCGGGGCCTGCTCCGGGCCGGACGGCGCGGGCGGGGGCACCTCGCGGCGCAGCGACCGGTACGCGGCCTCGCGCATCGCGGCCGCCGCGAGATCATCCTCCGCCGTCGGCGGGGCGAACGGCGAGAGCAGCGCGATCACCAGGCCCGGGTGCGGCAGGGTGGGGTCGTCCAGGGCGATCACCCGGGCGCACGTCTCCAGCTCCCACCAGCGCAGCGCCGCCGGATAGGGCCCGGCGGCCGGCGCCCGGCCCAGCTGGACCGGCTCACTGGCGGCCGGTCGGCGCAGACCCAGCGAGCGCTCGCCGGACGGCAGTTCGATCTCCAGGACCAGGGCGTACCCGTCCAGCACCGGAAAGGACGACCAGAGCGAGTCGGGGAGGAAGTCGGCGTCGCTGATCTCGCCCGTCCAGAACCCCGGATCGAGGCTCAGTAGGCGCAGCGCCTCGGAAACGGGCACACGTCCATCCTGCCCGCTGTGTTCCGGAGCGACCACGGCGGCATCCCGCGCCCCACCCACCGCCCCGATGCGGACCTGCGGGCGGATACCCTGGTAACCCCATGTCTGTGTTGAACAACGCCCAGCAGAACGCGGTCGCCGAGTTGCTCCGCGTGTCACCCCTCGCCGATGAGCTGGGGCGCCGTTTCGGCGCCGCCGGCCACGAGCTGCACCTGGTCGGCGGCTCGGTACGGGATGCGCTGCTCGGCCGCCTCGGCGACGATCTCGACTTCTGCACCGACGCCCGGCCGGAGCAGACGCTGGAGGTCGTGAAGGGCTGGGCCGACGCGATCTGGGAGACCGGCCGCGAGTTCGGCACGATCGGCATCCAGAAGAACGGGCTGCGGATCGAGATCACCACGTTCCGGGCGGAGGCCTACGACGGGGTGACCCGCAACCCGGTGGTGTCGTACGGGAGCTCGCTGCTGGACGACCTGTCCCGCCGCGACTTCACCATCAACGCGATGGCCGTGTCGCTGCCCGGTCACGAGTTCACCGACCCGTTCGGCGGGGTGGCCGACCTGGCATCCCGGATCATCCGGACACCTGCCGCGCCGCAGATCTCGTTCGGCGACGATCCACTGCGGATGCTGCGGGCCGCCCGGTTCGCGGCGAAACTGCGGTTCACTGTGGACCCCTCGGTCGTCGCGGCGATGCGGGACATGGCGGCCGACCTCGACCGGATCACCGCGGAGCGGATCCGCGACGAGTTCACCAAGCTGATGTGCGGCGCGGACCCGATCGCCGGTCTGCGCCTGCTGGTCGACACCGGGCTGGCCGACCGCTTCCTGCCGGAGATCTCCGGGCTGAAGCTGGAGATCGACGAGCACGCCCAGCACAAGGACGTCTACGAGCACACGCTGATCGTGGTGACGAACGCGATGCGGCTCGAGGGCGACTCCGGGCCGGACTTCGTGCTGCGGATGGCCGCGCTGATGCACGACGTCGGCAAGCCGGCCACCAAGGCGGTCGGCCGCGACGGGCGGGTCAGCTTCCACCACCACGAGGTGGTCGGCGCGCGGCTCACCAAGCAGCGGATGAAGGCCCTGAAATACCCCAAGGACCTGATCTCGGACGTGGTCGGGCTGGTCGCGCTGCACCTGCGCTTCTACGGGTACGGCCGGGGCGAGTGGACCGACTCGGCGGTGCGCCGCTACGTCACTGACGCCGGCCCGCTGCTGTCCCGCCTGCACAAACTGACCCGATCCGACGTCACGACGCGCAACCGGCGTAAGGCCGGCCAGCTGGCCGCCGACTACGACGCGCTGGAGGAGCGGATCGACCGGATCGCGGCCGAGGAGGACCTGGCCCGGGTCCGCCCCGACCTGGACGGCAACGCGATCATGGAGCTGCTCGGCGTGCCGCCCGGCCCGATCGTCGGCCAGGCCTGGCGGTACCTGAAGGAGCTCCGTCTGGACCGTGGCCCGCTCGATCGCGACGAGGCCGAGGCCGAGCTCTACAAATGGGCCCGAGAGCAGGGCCACATCGCCTGACCGGTCGGCGCCGGGGCCGACGTCCCGGCCCTGATGGCGGCCGGCGCGCCGCGGATCGGCCGCGCCCAACCGGGGTGGACGCGGGCACCGGAGCCTCGCGTCGGCACCGGGAATTCGTCTCGGCGCGAGAGTGCGGTCACTTTGGGTGAGGTCCGGGCCGTCCAAACGGTCAGGCGGGCCGGAACGGCACAAATTACGGCCCGGGGCCGGGCGCAAACATCGGAATTGCGTCGGAAAAGGCCCATGACCGATCCGTCCAAAAGGTGGATGCACCTGGCTTGCCAGGGCCGGTCGATGCTCCATAACCTGCACTTCTGCACGCGCCGGCGGCAATTCCCGGCGCGTCGACGGAGGGTCGGGCGGCATGGCGGGCGAAACGGAAAATGCCGTCGGCAGGCGTTCGGGCGAAACTGCCGCGAAATTGCTGAGCACGGGTCAGAAGGCATTGGCGGGCGTGGTTCTGCTCACGCTGTGCTGCGGCCTGTTCCTGGCCCCTCGACGAACCGTCACCGCGGTGGCCGCCGTGTGCGTCGGCTTCTACCTGGTCTTCGCCCTGTTCAAGATGCTCGTGACGGTGGCCGGGCGCGGGCACCGGACGCTGCTCGGCACGGTGCTGCCCTCCTCCCGCCGGCTGCCGCACTACGGGGTCCTGCTGCCGGTGCACCACGAGGCGAACATGCTGCGCCGGCTGGTGGCCCGGGTCGGCGGGTTGCACTACCCGCGCGAGCTGCTGCACATCTACCTGTTGATCGAGCAGGACGACGAGGAGACCCTGGCGGCGGCCGCCGAGATCGGGCTGCGCGTGCACGGGGACGGCCGGCCGGCGCGAGGGCCGCTGAGTCACGTGGTGGTCGTCGTCATTCCGCCGGGCGGCCCGAGGACCAAGCCGAACGCCATGAATGTGGCATTTCCCCTGGTGGTTGCGGACGGTTGTCGTTACGTCACCATTTATGACGCGGAGGACCGGCCGGATCCGGACCAGCTGCTCCTGGCGGTGGCCACGTTCCGCCTGGCCCGGCGCGATGTCGTCTGCCTGCAGGCGGAGCTGGTCTTCTGGAACGACGACACGAACTGGGTGTCCGCGCTCTACTGGGTCGGCTACAAGGTTCATTTCCGGCATTTTCTGCCCGGCCTGGCCCGGCTCGGCCTTCCGGTCCCGCTGGGTGGCACCTCCAACCACTTCAAGGTCAGCACGCTGCTGGAGGTGGCGCTACCCGGTGGCCTGGTCTGGGATCCGCACAACCTGACCGAGGACGCCGACCTGGGCGCGCGCCTGGCGGCGGCCGGCTACCGCGTCGACCTGCTGGCATCGGTGACGCTGGAGGAGGCGCCGGTCTCCAGCCGGGTGGTCGACAAGCAGCAGCGCCGGTGGAAGGGCGGCTACCTGCAGACAGCGCTGGTGCACAGCCGGCGGCCGGTGCGCGGCGCGGCCCGGATGGGTCCGCACCGGTGGCTGGCGTTCCTGCTGATGACCTTCGGCACGCCGCTGACGTTCCTGCTGAATCCGCTGTTCCTGGCGCTGGCCGCGGCGTGGTTCGGGAGCGGCTGGGAGCCGATCGGCGACCTGTTCCCGGCCCCGGTCTACTACACCGCCACGGCTCTGCTGGTGATCGGCAACTTCGGCATCATGCTGGAGCTGGTCCAGACCACGCTGGCCGAGGCGCCGCGGACCAGGGGCCGGTTCGGCCTGCTGAAGTACATGTTCATGTCCCAGGTGATGTGGCTGTGGATGAGCTTCTCGACGTACGTGGCGGTCTTCGAGCTGCTCACCGGGAAGCGGGGCTGGCACAAGACCCCGCACGGGCACGCCGAGACGGACGACGACCTGGAACCGGGCCTGCTGCTGCCCGCGCAGGTGCCGCAGCAGCGCCAGGCGGCCGCGTTCCACCTCGCCACTCCGGGCGCGCCGTGAACCGGAGCCGGGCCGCCGTCGCGCTGCTGCTGATCGCGACCCAACTGGCCGCCTGCACCCGGCTGGCGCCGAGCGCGCCGCGGCGCCCGCAGCCGGCCGAGTCCCTGCCGGAGCCGTCGCGGTCCGCGCAGTCGGCGGGACCCGCGGTGCGGACCGTCTCCGCAGCCGCGCGGGCCACCACGGCTCAACTGGGCGTCCAGATCTTCTGGCACGGCGTCAACGACCCGGACGCGCTGCGCGCCAACGCCACCCGGCTGCTGGACTATGTGGTCGGTCTGGGCGCGAACAGCGTCGGCATCACGTTCCCGATCTCCGTCGACGGCGCCCGGCCCACCAGGGTCTACGCCACCCCTGGCGTCACCCCGACGCCGAGCGACCTGCGCGAGCTCGTCGCCCTCGCCCGGGAGCGGGGCCTGCGCGTACAGCTGCGGCCCCTGATCGACGAGGCCAACCTCAAGGCCGCCGTGGCCTGGCGCGGGTCCATCGAGCCGCGCAGCGTGAGCGGCTGGTTCACCTCGTACACCAATCTGCTCGTCCCGTTCCTGGAAGCCGCCCAGGAGTCCGGCGCGGACGTCTTCGTGATCGGCTCGGAGCTGGATTCCCTGGTGCGGTACGAGTCGCAGTGGCGCGCCGTCGTGGTCCGGGCCCGCACCCTGTTCAGGGGTCGCCTGGCCTACGCCGACAACTGGGGATCCTGGGCCACCGGGCGGCCCACCGTCCCCGGCGTCGAGCCGGGCGTCGACGCGTACCCCAAACTCGGCGTCGACGACTCGTCGAGCACCGCGAAGATCACCCGGGCGTGGACCGCCTGGTTCGGCAACCGGCCGGCTGACCTGACCCGGACCGTCGTCCAGGAGATCGGCATCGCCGCCACCTCCGGCGCCTACCACGGGCCGGCGGCCTGGCCGAGGGGGCACGAGACGCTGCGGCCGGACATCCAGATCCGCTGGTTCGCCGGGGCCTGCGCGGCGGCGAGATCGTTGCACCTGGCCGGGATCTACTTCTGGACCCTGGACGCCTGGGCGGACCCGGCGAACGCCGCCGGCTACGACGTCGGCTCGTTCATCGGCCGCGGCGACCAGGCGATCAAGGAGTGTTTCGCGAACGGGTGGCCGAGCCGATGACCACGTTTCTGCCGGCCGGCGAGCCGCCCACCGAGCGCCTGGTGACGACGGCCACCGAGCCGCCCACCGAGCGCCTGCTGACCGACACCGAGGAGCCGCCCACCGAACGGCTGGTGACGCTGACCCAGGAAATCCGGATCCGGCACGCGAAGCGGCTGCGCCACGTCGGGGACCGGCCGGCCGGGCGGCGCCCCGACCGCGCGATGCTCGCCGTCGCCCTGGCCGCGACCGTGCTCGCCGTCGCCGCCTGCGTGTACTTCTACCGCACCGACCGGATCCTCGGTTACCACGACACCTACTCGCACCTGGAGATCAGCCGCCGCCTGCTGGTCGGGCGCACCACAGGCATCGCCCAGCTCGGCGCGATCTGGCTGCCGCTGCCGCACCTCCTGCAGTCGCTCTTGGCGTGGAACACGACGCTCTACACCACCGGCCTGGCCGGCTCGATCGTCTCGATGACCGCGTTCGTGGCCTGCGCGGTGCTGATCTACCGGATCGTCCTGGTGTACCGCCCGGACCGGACCGCGCCGGCGGTCACCGGCGCGGCCGTCTTCATGCTCGGCGCGAACCTGCTGCACCACCAGGCGACGTCGATGGACGAGCTGCCGTTCTACGCGTTTGCGCTGGCCGCGACGTACGGCATGATCCGGTGGGCGGACACCGGGCGGCCGAATCATCTGCTGTACGCCTCGATCGCCAGCATGCTGGCGATGCTCTGCCGGTACGAGGGCTGGTTCCTGGCCGGGATGCTGGCCGTCGCGGTCCCGGTGATCGCCCGCCGGACCGGCCACTCCTGGCGCGACACCCGCGGCCTGACCGGCATGTTCGCCGTGTTCGGCGTGCTCACCTCGTCGATCGGCTGGATGCTCTACAACTGGATGATCGCCGGGTCGCCGCTGAACTTCCTGAACGGCCCCAACTCGAGCGCCGACCAGATGGCCCGGCGTACCACGGACGTCGAGACCGGCAGCCTGAGCAAGACCCTGCACGCGTACGGCGGCGCGCTCGTCGCCGACCACGGGCTGGTCCTCCTCGGGCTGGCCGCGGCCGGGCTGGTCGTCTTCCTGGCCGGGGAGCGGCTGTCACCCCGGTCGCTGCCGATCTTCGCGCTCGGCTCCATCGTCCCGTTCTTCCTCTACACGATCTACAGAGGACAGGCGCCGATCGGCATGCCGCCGGTCAACGAATACGTCCTGAACGCACGCTTCGCCCTCGTCGCGGCCCTGCCCGCGGCCGTGCTCGTCGGTTACCTGATCGCACGGCTGCCCCGCCGCGCCGTACTGGTGGCGTCGGTGCTCGTGGTCGCCGGCCTGGCCGGCCTCTCCGCCACCGCGTTCCGCCGGGGCGACCTGGTCAGCGTCCAGGAGGTGACCGAGGACCTGTCGGCGCAGCGGGACCAGGTACGGGTCGCGACGTTCCTGCGGGAGCACACCGACGGCCCGATCATGCTGAGCCTGATCGGCAACGAACGGGCCGCCTTCCCGGTGCTGGACCGGGTGATCTACGACGGTACGAAGGTGGGCCGCCGCAACGTCTGGGGACAGGCGCTCAAGTCGCCGCTCTCGGCCGGCGCCGAGGTGGTGCTGATGCGCGGTGCCGGGCCGCGCGGGGCCGACCAGGTGTACGACGCGCTGCACGGCACCCCCGCGATGGACGCGTACCACGTCGTCTACCGGGCCGACGGCTACCTCGTGTACGAGCTGACAGTCGTGCCGGTCGGGCAGACTGGGAGCCATGTTCGTCGTTGACTCACCCATCGGGCGGCTCGGCGTGCTCGTCGAGGATGACGTCGTGGTGGGGGTGCGCTTCGGCGCGCGTCCCGGCCCGGAGGCCGCGCACCCGGTGGCCGAGCAGCTCAGGGCCTATTTCGCGGGCGAGCTGACGGATTTCACGGTGCCGGTGGAGACGCGCGGCGGCTCCGAGTTCGAGCGCGCGGTGTGGGCCGAGATCGCCAGGATTCCGTACGGGGAGATGCTCACCTACGGCGCGATCGCCACCGTCCTTGGCGACCCGGGCGCGGCGCGGGCGGTCGGCACGGCCTGCAACCGCAACCCGGTCCCGGTGATCGTGCCGTGTCACCGGGTGGTCGGCGCGGGCGGGAAGATGGTCGGCTTCGGTGGCGGGCTGGAGCGCAAACGCCGTCTGCTGGAGCTGGAGGCGCGGGTGGCCCTCACCCGGGCCTGGGGCTGAGCGCCGCGCCGTACCCGCAATGGGAAAGGCCGGCCCACAGCGTGAGCCGGCCTTTCCCGTCAGGGGCGCGTCAGCGCTCGACCTCACCCTTGATGAAGCCCTCGACGGCCTGGTGCGCGTCGTGGTCGCTGTACTGCACCGGCGGGGACTTCATGAAGTAGGACGACGCCGACAGGATCGGGCCGCCGATGCCGCGGTCCTTCGCGATCTTCGCGGCGCGGACCGCGTCGATGATCACACCGGCCGAGTTCGGCGAGTCCCACACCTCGAGCTTGAGCTCGGCGTTCAGCGGGGTGTCGCCGAACGAGCGGCCCTCGAGACGGATGTACGCCCACTTGCGGTCGTCCAGCCACGGCACGTGGTCCGACGGGCCGATGTGCACGTCGCTCTTGATCATCTCGTGCGGGATCTGCGAGGTCACCGACTGGGTCTTCGAGATCTTCTTGGAGACCAGGCGGTTGCGCTCCAGCATGTTCATGAAGTCCATGTTGCCGCCGAAGTTGAGCTGGTAGGTACGCAGCAGCTCGACACCACGGTCCTCGAACAGCTTCGCCAGCGCGCGGTGCACGATGGTGGCGCCGACCTGGCTCTTGATGTCGTCGCCGACGATCGGCACACCGGCGTCCTCGAACTTCTTCGCCCAGACCGGGTCCGAGGCGATGAAGACCGGCAGCGCGTTCACGAAGGCGACGCCGGCGTCGATGGCGGCCTGCGCGTAGAACTTGTCGGCCTCCTCGGAGCCCACCGGGAGGTAGGAGACCAGCACGTCGACCTGGGCGTCCTTGAGGACCTGGACGACGTCGACCGGCTCGGCCGAGGACTCCTCGATGATCTCGCGGTAGTAGGTGCCCAGACCGTCGAAGGTCGGGCCGCGCTGCACGGTGACGCCGGTCGGCGGCACGTCCGTCAGCTTGATGGTGTTGTTCTCGCTGGCGACGATCGCCTCGGCCAGGTCCATGCCGACCTTCTTGGCGTCCACATCGAACGCCGCGACGAACTTCACGTCGGAGACGTGGTAGTCGCCGAAGGTCACGTGCATGAGACCCGGGACGCGGTCGTTGGGGTCGGCGTTCTTGTAGTACTCCACGCCCTGCACGAGGGACGAGGCGCAGTTACCCACACCGACGATGGCGACGCGGACGGAGCCCATCGCGTTTGCCTCCTTGTTGTTCATCACGGCCGGTCCAGGTGCGGACGCGGTGGTTCCGGGGGTGCCGAGCCCGCCTGCGGCGTGCCGCCGGCGGGAGCGGGGTTGGTCGCGCCGGTGAACCCGGCGCGGTGACGAAAGGCCGGGGTACGCCCGGACCGCTCGTTGGTGATCAGCTCTTCCAGCCAGCGGACCTCGCGCTCGCACGCCTCGAGCCCGTGTCGCTGCAGCTCGAGGGTGTACGCGTCGAGGCGGTCGGCGGCGCGGGACAGGATCTCCCGCAGCCCCTCCCGTTGCTCCTCGACCCGCCGGCGACGGCCTTCCAGGATCCGCAGCCGGGTGGCCGTGTCGGTGCGGGAGAAGAAGGCCATGTGCACCCCGAAGCCGGCGTCGTCGTACGTCTCCGGCCCGGAGGCGGCGATCAGCTCGGCGAAGCGCTCCTTGCCCTCCGCCGTGATCTTGTAGACAACCCGTCCCCGTCTGCTGGTCATCGGGGGAACAATCTCGTTGTTGTTCGCCTCGGCTTCGCTGATCCAGCCGGCCAGCTTCAACCGCTTCAGGGTCGGGTACAAGGTCCCGTAGCTGATCGCGGCACGCAGCGTGCCCAGCTTGGTGGCGAGCTCCTTGCGGAGTTCGTAGCCGTGCATCGGGGCCTCCTGCAGAAGTCCGAGGATCGCCAATTCCAGCACCTCGTCCCCTCCCAGAAGTCTGTCCCGATGTATCGGCCCGATACATCGCAACCGTAGATCGGGATGTCCGCCGTACGCAACCCGGACATGCTGCGCGGTCGCCACGCCACGCTCCGTGATGACGGTCGCCGTGGGAGCGGTGACCGCGTACTCTCTTCGCCATGCGTACGCAGCGACAGGTGGTGGACTACTCGCTCCAGAGGCGGGCAGTGCTGCGTGACGTGCGCGATGGCCGGATCAGCGCGCTCGAGGTCTGCGACGCGTCGCCGTACTTGAAGAACGCGGCGACCTTCCATGGCGAGCCCACCGATGAGCGGTGCCCGATCTGCCGCCGCGACAATGTGACGCTCGTCCATTACGTCTATGGGGACGAGCTCAAGCAGTCCGCCGGGCAGGCCCACAAAGCCGCGGAATTGTCGGTCCTCGCGATGACGCTCCGTGAGTGCCAGGTCTTCGTGGTCGAGGTGTGCCGTTCCTGCTCGTGGAACCATCTGATCGAGCGGTACCTGCTCGGCCGGGACGCGCTCGGCGACGACGAGCCCCCGATGCAGTGGAAGACCGGTTCCGATTCACACGTCCGGGAGGGCCGGCGGTGAACCGGATCGATGTCGTTAACGTGGAAACGTTCAGGACCGCATCGGGCACCCAGCGCCGAAACCGGTCATTTCAGACGTCCGAACAGAACGCCCGCTCGTGGCACGGTCGCCGGGATCCGATCCCGGACAGCCCGGCCGCGCCCCCGCGAACGGTAGGTGTGAGGGAATGAATCCGTACGGCGAACCGCAGAACGCACGAGCCCGGGCCCAAGTGCCCGGGTCGTTCGCTGCTTCCGGCCCCGACGACGAGGAGCGTCCCGGCCCCGACGCGTACCGGCGGCCATCCGGCTCCGCGTCGGTCGGCTCGGCCACCCCGGGACGGGCCTCGGTGGGCGGCTCGGCCGCGGTCGGTGGCCGTGCCTCGGTGGGTTCGGCGTCGGTCGGCGGTGCTCCGGTCGGTGGCCGTGCCTCGGTGGGCTCCGCCTCGGTCGGCGGTGCTCCGGTCGGTGGCCGTGCCTCGGTGGGTTCGGCGTCGGTCGGGGCCGCCCCGGTCGGTGGCCGTGCCTCGGTGGGCTCGGCCGGCGTCGGCGGCCGCGCCTCGGTGCCGCCCGGTGGCCCCGGTGGCCCCGGGGGTCCGGGTGGGTCCGGCGGCAGCGGCGGCTCCGGCGGCAAGCGCCCGCGCTCCAAGGCCGACAAGAAGTACCGCCGGGCGAACATCCTCACCGCGGCGGCCGCCGTGCTGGTCATCATGATCGGCGCCGGCATCGTGGGCGGTACCTACTTCTTCGACGACGTCGAGCTGCCCACGCCCAAGGCGGAGGCGCAGATGAACAACATCCTCAACGCCAAGGGGCAGCTGCTGGCGCAGCAGGGCGAGCCCCGGATCAACGTGCCGTACCAGAACATGTCGTTGACGATCCAGCATGCCGTCGCGGCCGCCGAGGACAAGAACTACTACACGCACAACGGCATCGACATGAAGGGCATCGCCCGCGCCGCGTGGAACAACTTCACCGGTGGCGACAAGCAGGGCGCGTCCACGATCACCCAGCAGTACGCGCGGCACGTCGCCACGCTGAAGGAGATCAGCTACAGCCGGAAGCTGCGTGAGGCGGTGATCGCCCGCAAGCTGGAGTCGAAGTACAGCAAGGAACAGATCATGGGTCTGTACCTGAACTACATCGACCTCGGTCTTGGGCGGCAGGGCGCCGAGGCCGCGGCCCGCGGCTACTACGGCGTCACCATCAAAAAGGGTGGCGAGGGCAAGCTCAAGGAGATCAACCCGTACCAGGCCGCGGTGATCGCCTCGATCATCAAGCAGCCGTACCCGACGAACACGCACGGCGGGTACGACCCGGTCACCAACCCCACCGCCTCCAAGGAGCGGTGGGAGTACACGATGAAGAACATGCTCGCGATGAAGTGGATCAGTCAGAAGGAGTACGACGAGCGGGCCTGGCCGAAGCCGATCGACCAGAAGAAGGCCTCGACCTGTCCGACCTGCTGGGACGGCAAGCCGTCCCAAATGATCTCGCGGCATGTCACCTACGAGCTGGCGCAGCTGGGCATCACCAAGGAGCAGGTGCAGAAGGGTGGTCTGACGATCACCACGACGATCGACCCCGTGGTGCAGGCGGCGGCCGAGAAGGCCGGCTCGGCGTCGAGCAAGAGCTCGCCGCTGAACGGGCGGCCGAAGACGTACCAGGCCGCGGTCATCGGCATCGATCCGAACACCGGTGAGGTGCTCGCTTACTACGGCGGCGAGGATCCGGTCGGCACCGACTACGCCGGTTACATGTCCGGCGACGGCACCGGCGTGGTGCAGGCGGGCGGCCAGTCGCCGGCCTCGTCCTTCAAGATCTACACGCTGTCGGCGGCGCTGAAGGCGGACTACTCCTTCAGGACCATCTGGGACGGCACCAAGAAGCGCGCCAGTGGCCAGGCGATCAGCAACGCCGGTCAGGACCCGGGCGCCACCTGTGTCGGTGGCGGGCACAGCATCACCAACTGTGACCTGGAGCAGGCGACGATCAAGTCGTACAACTTCCCGTTCTACTGGATGACCGACCAGCTCGGCGTCTCCAAGGTCATCAGCGCTGCCAAGGCGGCCGGCATCCAGTACATCTGGAACAACGACGGCAAGCGGATCGACCTGAACAAGACCGACGCCTCGACCTGGGACAAGAACTTCTCGGACGAGATCGGCTTCGGCCAGTTCCGGGTGGTCCCGCTGGAGCACGCGACAGGCGTCGCGACGATCGTCGCGCAGGGCGTGCGGCACCAGACCCATTTCATCAAGTCCATCAAGTCGGTAAACCCGGACACCGGCAAGGTGACCAGCATGAAGACCATCTCCACCAAGGGCGACCGGGTCTTCGACGCCGCACAGATGTCCGACCTGACCGCGGTGCTCAAGCAGATTCCGGAGCACGCCAAACACACCCTGCGCAACGGTCGCCAGGCCGTGGGCAAGAGTGGTTCGTGGGAGCTCAACCAGGCGCAGAGCAGCAAGAACGGTGACGCCTGGTTCGTCGGCGGCATCCCGCAGCTGGCCGCGACCGTCTGGGTCGGTGGCAAGGGGAACCGCGTCGAGCTGACCGAGCCGGGCGGCAAGAAGAAGATGTTCGGTTCCGGCACCCCCGCGTCGATCTGGAAGCAGTTCATCGACACGGTGACCGAGGCGAAGAACTGGGACAAGGAGTCGTTCCCGGACCGGATCCGCGGCGGTAACGACAGCCTCGGCAACGGTGTCGCGCCGCCGGTCGTCGAGCAGCCGCAGCAGGACAACAACGAGGTCTGTGGCGCGCTGTCGTTCCTCTGCGGCAACAACGGCGGCGGGAACAACAACGGCGGCCCGGGCAACAACGGCGGTCCTGGCAACAACAACGGCGGCGGGAACAACAACGGCGGCCCGGGCAACAACGGCGGTCCTGGCAA
>NZ_BOMW01000069.1 GCF_016862395.1 Actinoplanes siamensis
CATCAACTTGACCAAGGGAGTGCCGGAATGCACCTTCTTGAGGAGAAAGCCGCCGTCGCTACCGGGCCGGCGGCGGGGCTGCGCAACTTCGCCCAGGAGCACAAGTCCGACGCCGGCTATCTGGATGTGGCCGCCAACGGGCGGGGCGAGGAGAAGGGCCTGCTGATGCTGCGGGCGCTGCGGCGGGTGCCGCATGCCGGGCCGCGCGTGGTGGAGGTCGGGCCCGGTGGTGGGGCGGCGGTCGCCTATCTGGCCGCTCAGCTCGGCGGGGATACCGCGCCGGCGCGGGGCGTGCGGCTGACGCTGATCGAGGCGCCGGGCGTGGTCTCGCGCTCGCTGCAGGCCGCGATGCAGCAGTTCGCCCGGGTCGGGGACTGCGAGCTGCGGCACGGGTTCGCGCAGGACATCGCGGCGTTGCTGCCCGAGCCGGTCGACGTCATCTCGGCGTCCGCGCTGATGCACGAGGTGTACTCCTACGGCGGCGGCTACAGCGGCCTGCACACGATGATCCGGACGCTGCCGCGGGTGCTGGCCCCGGGCGGCTGCTTCGCCTACCGCGACGTGTACGCCGTCGACGGTCCCACGCTGCACGAGCGTGTCACCCAGTCGTACCACTCCCGGGCCTGGCTGCTGTTTCTGCGGTTGTTCACCCCGCAGTACCTGGCCGAGGGCACCCACCCGTACCACCACGCCGAGGACGAGCTGGTGGCCCGGCAGAACTCACGGATCGTGGACGTGGCCGCGCTGGACCCGGACACCAGCGCGGTGATCAGCGCGCCGATCGGGTTGTTCCGCGAGATCCAGCGGCACTTCATCACCTTCCGCGACCACGTGTGGCGTTCCGGGGCGCTGGGCGTCGTCCCCGAACTCGACGGTGACCTGGCCGCCGACTGGATCGACTTCCGCGGCGGCCACAAACGCGTGCACTTCCGGCTGGACGCGGACGCGGCGTGGTTGCCCCGGCCGCACCGGATGATGCTGCCGGCGATGAGCGAGCCCTACGCCGGGCACCGCACGATCGACAGCGACATCTTCGACATGGTGACCGACGTGGCGTTGCTGGCGTTCCTGAACGCCGTTGAGTCCGGTGACAGCACCTGCCGGCAGGTGTGGGAGACCTGGCTGCTGCGGGAGGGCCGGGAAACCTACGCCTACCTGACCCTCGACCAGCTGCTCACCGCGTTCGTGGAGCACTCGGCCGCGGCCGGCACCGATACGGTGTTGCTGCCCGTGCAGGCCGGCGACATCGACCGGGTGAACCGGCACTACTACAACCGGTTCCTCAAACAGCTGCCCAACCCGCTGCGCGACGCCAAGCAGCTGGTGCTGTTCGCCAACGTGCCGCGCGCTGACGTGGCCGGGATGCGGGCGGCGCTGGACGCGCTGGCCGCGCGGTGCGGCAAACCGAGCCTGGCTCGCATGTATCGGGCGATCACCAAGGGAGACAACAGTTGAACCTCATCGAGGTGGAACGCAAGCGGGCACTCGACGATGTCACGCAGCTCAAGGCCCGGTTGGCCGCCGCCGACTACCGGCCGGCGGGCTCCAGCGTCGAGGTCGACACCTACTACAGCCGGCCCGACGTCGACTTCCTGGCCACCGTCGAGTGCCTGCGGGTTCGCCGGCGTGACGGCTTCGCGGAGGTCACGTACAAGCCGGCGTCGACATCGGCCACGCACTCGGCGACGGACGTCATCGCCAAACCGGAGACCAACGTGCTGCTCGCCGGCCCCGAGCAGGCCGGCGCCGCCAGCATGCTGCTCGATGTGCTGGGCATGGTGCGGCTGTGCCGGGTGGAGAAGGCCCGTGAGACGTTCCGGCATCCCGAGCGTGACGAGGTCACCGTCGTCGTCGACCACGTCGTCGGCGTCGGCGCGTTCGCCGAGACCGAGGTGATGGCCACCGACGCGGCCGCGGCCGCGTCGCTGCTGGGTCAGGTCGAGCAGCAGCTGGGCCTGGACAGCTGCCCGGTGGTCCGGCTTCCCTACCGCGACCTGGTCCTGCACCACGACACGGCACAGGCCGGGGCGTAGCCGCCCCGGGACAAGACAACCAGAAGGGGCCCGCCGGTAGATGCCGGCGGGCCCCTTTCAGCATGCTGCTGGCTGCGCTCAAAGACGGGTCTGGTAGGTCAGCCAACGGCCCGGCACCGAGCAGGACTCGCCGTACTCGATGACCTCACCGCTGGTGTCGTAGATCCAGTTACGGCCCAGCATGACCGGCGACCCGGCCGGGATGGCCAGGTCGGCCGACTGCGCCGCGGTGGCCGCGTCGGCGGTCACCTGCTCCTTGGTGCCACCGAGCTGCCGGCCCGTCTGCTCGGCGACGTAGCCGGGCGTGCCGTTGAGGATCCGCTCGGCGACCAGCAGCTTCGGGCAGCTCTCGGCGAGGCTGCCGGCGAGGTAGCTGACGCTGGCCGACAGCGGCACGTCCTCGCTGCTGTAGGTGACCCGGCTGCGCGCCACGATCGGCTCCCCCGGCTCGACACCCAGCGCGGCCGCGGCAACCTCCGGCGCCGGAACCAGGCCGGCGGAGATGATCCGGGCGTAGTTACCGCGCGAGTAGATCTTCCCCGTGCTCTGGATGGTGCGCACGTAGTCGGCCGGGGTCTGCGCCCGCGCCGCGACCACGGTGCCGCCGGTCGCGCCGGTGCTGGTGATCACGTAGCCCTCGGCCTTGAGCACGCCGATCACCTTGGCCGCCGTGGCGTGCGAGATCCCGGAGCCGGCGGCCAGTTCCCGCACCGACGGCAGATGATCACCCGGCTTCAGCTCGCCAGCATCGATCTTCTCGCGGTACGTCGTCACAATCCTCAGATAGGGCGGGGAGGCAGAGGCGTTGTCGGGCACCTGGATCGGGTCCTTCCTCGGGCACGGCTTCCTACATTCCATGTTCTATAACACCAGAGATTCCGGGTCACGGGGAGGGCACCCGACACGTTCCATGCCCGGCCACCGCCCATCAGCAGCGGCACGCCGGCGTTGACGGTGGCGCTACCAGCCGCTACCGGTAGCGCCGGACGAGATCGACAGAACCGGCGCTGACCTGCACTGTCAGACTGACAGCGCAGGTCAGCGCGTTGTCCGCCAGCACAGACCGGTGACAGAGCCACCATCTGATTCGCTGCAGCGGTCGCGTCTTCCATGGGGTCTTCACCGCCGCTTCACCAGCCGAGCTCGGCGATCACCCGGCCCGGGAGCCACGCCGGGTCTGACAGTGCAGGTAGAGCGGGGTTTGTCAGATCCGGGCCGAAGGCGGCCGCGACTGCGACACCCTCCCAACGGGAGGGACACTCTCTCCCCCAGAGCAGCGTCAGACGCTGTCCTGCTCGCATGGCGGCCAGATCTGCTGACTCGGGCGGCCCAGCTTCGCGCAGGCCGCGCAGCGCCACTGTCGGTGCCCGCCGGGCCCGCCGGCGGTGGGCGGGCACGAGCACGCCCGCCAGCCGAGCTGCACGGTGCCGCCGGTGAGCCGGTGCCGTTCCGGAGCGCCGCAGTGTGTCGGCGCGGGCTCGGCGAACCCGTTCAGCTTCCCGTCCCCGGTCGACGCGCACCGTGCTGGCGAGGTGCCGGCAGTGCGGGCAGATCGGCACGCCGATCGGCGCGGTCTGCGGATGATCACGCCGTGCGAGGGCTCGCATGTGGAGGGAGCCGACCGAGACGGACGTCACAGGCGACGCGTTCAAATAGTCACATGTAGTCCACTGCGAGTGTCTATTCGGCACTTAAATAATGCGTACATAAGCGTCCCTAAACGGACGAATGGTTTTGCCTATGCCGCGACGACGGAGTTGGAGCCGATCGGCGTCTTCTATAGTCAGACGGCAACGCGAAAGCGCCTTCGGGGAACCGTCGGTAATCGGCCGATTACCGAAGCTGCTCAGCGCATAAAAAAAGGCCCGCGACCGGCGGGGTGAGCTTGTGCCGGAGGCGACGCCGTCATACCGTAACCACAACATCTAGTAGCTACTGCGACGTGAGACCACCATATGTAGGGGTTTCGGCCCTGGGTGGTGACGCATCAGCGGGTTCGCTTCGGTGAGTCCGTCGTACGACCAGCTCCACCATAGTCTTTGCACCACCGGATCACACAACTGCATACCTCCTTTTTCACGGGCCCCACCCGCGGCACGCCGCGGATCGAGCAGGTCGGGATTCCCGCACGGGATACCGATCGAGTCCGGCCAGCCGGCCGGCGGTCCCTGAAGAAGGAGATGTGCATGCCAGATCCGATTGGTCCTAGGGAGCAGCCCGACCGCCTGAAGAAGGGGGTGGGGCGGCACCGCCGGACCACCCGCCGGGCCCGTGTCACTACAGAGGGGGCCGGCATCGTGCTGAGGAGCGCAGATCTGTGCCTGAGGGCAGCGGATCTCGCCTCGAAGCACGAAAACCCGATCAGTGAGCGTATGCATCACCTGATCGGGCTCGTGGGAAGGGTCGGCGGCGCGGTCGTTGATTGGGTGATCGGCTGACGCGTCGCGACTCTGCGAGCGGAGACGGGGTTCCGTGTTACCAGCACGGGATCCCGTTTCCATTTTGCATTCGAATCTGAAGACCCGAACGCGTTGAAGTTTGCGTCAAAGCTGGCGGGATTTCAACCAGCTGACTAACTTCCGCACTCCTCAGCGGCCGACTGAGCAGCACAGATGCCCTGTGTGAGGACCGTTGAGCGCTGGCTCACCCCGGTCGGAGCGGCCCTGCGGGGGGCAAGTCAGGCCCGCCGGTCCCCTCCGCGACGACGCGAAATTCCTAGAGGTCACACCTCCGCCCCCGCGACCGCGCAAGGCATGGCTACGCCGACTTTTCGGCGACTGCGCATCGAGGGGAGTAGCAGGTCACCGCGACAGTCCCAGGTCCGCCGAGCCAGGTCTGATCGAGCGGCGATTGCCGGTGTGGGCCCTGACCCTGCGTCCAGGTCAGCCCGGTTCGGCGCGGCCGCGGGAGGGGCCGGTGCCGAGCCAGGGCTGTCGGTCCGGCATCGGCACCGCGGCGCCGGCCGCGTCGTTCCACCACCACCAGTGGTCGTTGATCCGCAGCAGCGCTACCAGTAGCGCCGCCCATCAGCGCCGAGCGCCTCAGCGCGTCCGACCAGTGACATCAACCTGTCGCTCAACACTGCCCGCTGATTGCCTCCTGCTCGCAATGTTGAGCGACAGGTTGATGTCCTGCGCAGCGACAAGATCGTGTCCGCTGTGTTCCCGGGAGTCGGGGTCTTTTGTTCGGAATGGTCACGTCAGCGATGATCTTGGCGTGACATGAGCAGTCTCTCGCGTCGAAAACGCTGCTTCAGCGTCGGCCCGACGCTGCCGGGCTGTGGTGGGCGACGGTCAGCGGCCGGCGGTGGGTGGCTGTCGCATCCGGGTCAGGGCGGCTTCGTGCCCGAGATCGATCGCGGCGAGACGCTGCCGTAGGGCACTGGTCTCCCGGTCGGCTGCGTCCGGCCACTTGTCGTCGAGGGGCAGCTCGGCGATCCGTTCCTGCGTTTCCGCGGCCGCCATCCGCCGGGCGGCCGGGTGGTCGACGAGGATCGCCCGGATCGCGTGTGCCGCGTCCGCTGGGGTGATCGCCTCGAAGTCGGCGGGCAGCCCGGCGATGAACGTGCCGTGCCCGACCGCGAGCACGACGGTTTTACCAGCCTGCCGGAGCCCGTCGACGGCGGTACGCACTGCTGTGGTGACGAGCCGGCCTAGGTCGGTGCGGTCTCCGCCGCCGCGGGCGATCAGCACCCCGTCCAGTCCGGGATCACCGGCGAGGGCGCGCAGGACGGCGGCGAGTTCGTCGGCGGCGCCGGCCGCGTTCGCGGCGAACGTGCGGTACTGCACGTCGAGAACCCCGCCGTCGAGTTTCGGCGCGATGTCGGTGCCGACATGCCCCCGGGACGTGATCACGCACACGCGGGGCCGTGGCGGCGGGGTGCCGCGCAGCCCGGGCGGGCGCAACGCGTCAACAAGGTGCTGTTCACGGCCGCCAGCGGCCCGGATCGCGCGCAAACCAGCGAAGTGCCGCCAGATCGCGTCCTCGAGCAGCAGCGCGTCCTCGCTGTCCGGATCGTCGAGGACGGCGATCAGGTGCGTGCCGGTGGGAACACCGGGCTGGGGACGGAACCGGAACGTAGTTTGCAGCGCCGTGTCGGCTTCCCGGCCCCGACCGGCCCGTTCGAGGACGGCGGCAACCGCGGCCGGCTCCAGGGTGTTCGTTCCAGCCGGGCGCCGGAGCTCCGGCGGGCGGGTGTACCGGATCGTCCACGGCATTGCGGTCAGCTGGCCGAGAGTGCGGGTCAGCAGGGTCTCGTGACGGCGCAGCCGGTCCCGGTCGGCGTCGAAGATCTCGATGGTGAGGGTGAATGTTGGGCGGATGTTCTCCCCGGCGGTTTCGACGTGAACGCGGTGCGCGCGCAGGATCGCGGCGGCCGCGTCCAGGTGCCGTCCGGCAGCCAGCCGAGTTACCAGCCGAGTGACGGTCAGGATCGAGCCGTGCGGCAGGAACGCCTCGGCGGGCGCGTACGCGGCACCGCTGGTGCGCCGCAGCGGATCCTGCGGGGCCGCAGCGGCGGCCGCGTCGCCGAGGTGCCGTCCGGCGAGCAGCAGCGCGCCGAGGTCACTGTTCGCGGCGACGCAGCCGACCAGGTCGTCGAGGATGCGCCTGCCGAGCCCGGCGGACCAGGTGCCGGTGCCGGGGTGCCAGCCGCACCCAGCGTAGTTGTGGTAGTGCCGTTCGGGTGGGACGGCGATGTACTCGCGGGCGACTGCGATGATGTCGGCGAGCCGGCCCACGTCGGCGGTGCCGATCAGGTCGTGGACGCCGGTGACCTCGGGCAGGCCGAGGCGGGCGGCGATGACGTCGCCGAGGTCGCGTACCTCGTCGTCGCGGGCGTCGACGCACGGGTAATCGAGCTCACGGGCGAAGTAGCAGCGCTCGTGCAGCCAGGTGAGGATGTCGGCCAGGGTGCGCCGGGTCGCCGCTTCGTCGAGGCGGCGTACGGGCACATGCCCGGATCCGACGTCGACGGGCCACCGCCGCGGGGAGTGCGTCACCTGGTGCGGCAGGGCGCGCAGGAATCCGTCCAGTTTGCCGGCGCCGGTCTGGCTGAACGCGGCCGCGACGTCGTCGGCGGTGAACGCGTCCTGCAGGATCAGTTCGGCCATGCCGTACCGCTCGGTGCCGCCGCGGGCGGATAGTTCGGTGACGGCCGCAGCGATCGTGTCCGGGCTGAACCGCAGGCCGAGCCCGGCGAATATGCCGTCGTCGGTCTCCGGGCTCGGATCCGGGGTGCCGAAATACGGGCTGCTGGCGGTCCATCTGCCGAAAGGGGCGCTGGAGGGCAGGGCGGAGCCGGTGTCGGGCATGCAGTTCAGCGTGCCCGCGGCCGGCGGTGGGAGGCAACCCGTCGGGCTCTCCGGGAACAGCTAATGGGATGCATGACATGTAGCGGCAGCCCGTCTTTGCGGCGCCCCGGTACACCGCCCCCGGACGCGCCTGCGGTAATCAGCTCTTATGGCGTTGGTCCAGGCGGTCAAAGAAGGCGCTGAGCAGGCGCTCGGCGGCCCGGTCGTTGGTGAGTTCGGCTCCGCCGAACCGGTACACCTCGTAGCCCTTCAGGCGTAGCTCGCGGTCTTCGGCCACCATCTCGGCGTACCGGCGCGGGTCGGCGTGGCCGTTGTCGTCGGCGTAGTGCTGCTTGCCGTCGCACTCGATGACGACGCGGGCCCGGCCCGGCAGGAGCAGCAGGAAGTCCATGCGCTGGCGTGGAAGGGGCCCGGGCGTGCGGCGTTGACTCGCGGTGCGGGGGTCGTAGTGCAGGTAGACCTGCGGGATCAGCGCCGGAATGGTCGGCCCGAGGCGCAGCGATCGGTCGATGTAGGTGCGCATGATTCGTCGTTCGGCGTCGTTGGCGAGAGACCGGTCGAGTCGCTGGCACAGGCTTAGGAAGAGCTCGCGTGTGGGTGCGCCGGCCGTGCCTTGCTGTTCGGCCCACCAGTCGGTCAGGTCGGCCCAGGTCAACCCGCGCGAACCGAGCGTTCGATCGTAGACCAGGCAGTTCTCCGCGTTGCGGACGATCCGTAGGTCGTTGTTGAGGGCGTCGTCGAGCACGATCTCCGGCTTGTGCCCGACCGCAGCGAAGATCAGGTTTTTCATGGAGCCGCGTACACCGGATCCGATGAGCCGGTAGTCGAAGATCGGAGCGCCGCTGATGGCGTCGACTTGGACGATCTCGTAGCCGTCGTGGACCAGCACGCTGTTGAGGAAGTCCCGAAGCTGCTCGACTTCGGCAAGGTGAGTGCGTACCTCGGGGTGCAGCATCTCGACGAGGAAGGCCAGCAGCGCCTCGTCGTTGTCGGCCAGGCCGAACCGCTCGTCAGTGAAGATCCAGTTGTCGGGCCAGTCGGACGGATTGTTCACGCGGTGCTGCCAGATGTCGGCGGCCGCAGTGCCGTACTCCCGCCGCGAATCGGTGCTCGGCATCTCCTCCAGCGGATAGAGCCGGGCCAGGAAGTCCACCTCGTCGAGGTCGCCGCTCCAGTGCGCCGTCGGCATCTCTGCGAACCCCTCGATCAGGCGACGGCGGGTGACATGGGTGATTCGGCCCGTCG
Source organism: Actinoplanes siamensis (assembly GCF_016862395.1). Classification (GTDB taxonomy): domain Bacteria; phylum Actinomycetota; class Actinomycetes; order Mycobacteriales; family Micromonosporaceae; genus Actinoplanes; species Actinoplanes siamensis. Next base: position 8,591 of record NZ_BOMW01000069.1, read on the forward strand.
CGGTCGGGGGCGGCTTCGGCGAAGAGGTCATCGGGCACCGACTTCGATGCGTTCCAGGACCCGGTACACGGTGGCACGGGAAACCTCGAACAGTTCAGCCAGATCGGCGATGCTGTGCTCGCCAGCGGCATGCAGCTTGCCCAGGTGCGCCTGCCGAGGTGGGGACAGTTTCGGCGCGCGGCCTTTGAGCTTGCCCTTAGCCCGAGCGATGGCCATGCCTTCGCGGGTGCGCAGCCGCAGTAGGTCGACCTCGAACTCGGCGAAGGTGGCAAGGATGTTGAAGAACATCTTGCCGAGCGGGTCCGCCGGGTCGTAGATCATCGTGCCGAGTTGGAGACGGACGTTGCGCGCGACGAGGGAGTCGCCGATGGCCCGGGCGTCGGGGACGGAGCGGGCAAGGCGGTCCAGCTTCGGCACGACGAGGGTGTCGCCGGCGCGGACGGCGGCGAGGGCCTGGTCGAGGCCGGGCCGGGCGCGGGTGGTGCCGGTCAATCCGTGGTCGAGGTAGATGCGGTCCTCGGCCACGTCGAGGTCGAGGAGTGCGGCGCGTTGGACGGCGAGGTCCTGTTTGTCGGTGGAGCAGCGGGCGTAGCCGATGCGGGTCGCGGTCACGTCGGGAGCGTACGGATAGCCACCGACATTTGAGACGATCAGCGAACGGGCTATGTGAGACGCATGGGCCTGCCCCGCTTCGTGCACAAGACCTCGGGCAATGCCAACTGGCATCGGCGCTGCGATCCGGGTCGCGGTGTGTCCGTTGAGGGTTCGGCTAACGGACACGATCCTGTCGTCATGTCGGACGCGAACTTGTCGTTGCTCAGGACGCGAACCTGTCGCTCAACTGCAGGCTGTCAGTTGGTCGGCCCCAGAGGGTGGCACTTATACGTTCTCGTGGCGTCCGCTCCCTGGGCACTCCTCGGGCGGGGCGTAGGCACGGATCGTGCCGTTGTGCCGCGGAACTCTCCCGTCGGCGGTGAGGGCCACGAGGCGTCTACAGACAGGGCATCGGTCCCGCTGAGCACGCGATCTCTGAGACGCCTGACGGAACGACGCGGCCCGCGCCGGCCTCGCCACGTACAGCAGGCCAGCCACGACCAACGCGATGACGGCCAGGACGGCGATCCACCACCGATTCCCCATGCGGCCACGTTACGAGGCGCCCGCCGCAAACCCGTTCGACTGCACGCCTCACCGATCTGTCCCGGCCGAGTCGTCTGTCTGCCCTCCAGCCCTGACGGGCCTGTCGAGTAGCCATCCGCCCGGCCTCAGCCAGGCCCACAACCCACAAGATCAAAATCAATGGAAGTACCACGGTATCTTCGATACTAGATCCGTGATCTTGAATGCCCGCAAAGATCTACAAACCGGGATGATCTATGAGGTGGGGCCGGTGGCAGGAGTGACGGTGATCGGCCCCGACATGGCCCAGATCGACTACCGGCTCAAGGCCGACGCCGGGTGCTCGCTGAGCGCCGACGACAGCCAGGTGCAGTACCGGCTCGACGCCTCGGACCGGCCGCTGGAGTGGATCGGTGAGGGCCTGCGCGAGGTCGGCATCGAGCCCGGAACGGAACTCGGCGAGGCCGAGATCGAGGCCGCCCGGATGCTCGCCAACGGCCGCGCGCCGGTCACCGGCACGCTGCTCGTGGCCCCGAAGAAGGCCATCCATCCGGACGCGAAACTCGACGCCGGCCCGGTCGTTGACGCGGTCCGCAAGGCGGCCGCGAACGCGGGGGTGACGCCCGCGCAGCTGCTCGGCAAGCCCCGCCTGGTGGCCCGGTACGAGCGCCTGCAGCGCGGTGTCGCCCTCGCCGAGGCCCGCGCCGCGGGCGACGATGCCGGGCGCGCTGCGGGCAGCGGGCCGCAGCGCGCCACGGTCGGGCACCGCGCGCCGGTCGGTGATCTGGACAAGCTCGCCAAGGCCACGGACATCGACCTGGCCGAGCTGTACGAGGCGGGCGAGCTGGCCACGGCGCGGCAGTACAAGAACACCCGGGTGGTGGTCGGCAACCGCGGCTACGACCTGACCCTGGACATCCCGAAGTCGTACTCGGTGCTGACGGCGATGGCGCCGCCGGAGCTGGCCCGGCAGTTGGAGGACGTGTATCTGGACGCGGTCCGCGAGACCGTGACCGCGATGCAGGGGTGGGCCGGCTACGCGATGCGGGGCCACCACGGCGACGGCCGGCGCGCGCAGCGGGTCGAGGGCACCGGCCTGCTCGGTTGGATGACCGTGCACCGCACCGCCCGGCCCACGCCGGGCGCGGCCCCGGATCCGCACCTGCACGCGCACGTCACGATCCTCAACCTGGTCCGCGGCACCGACGGTAAGTGGAACACCGTCGGCGCCGGCGGCCGTGACATACACCGGCACGCGAACGCCGCGGCCGCTCACGTGCGGGCCCGGTTGCGGGCGGTGACGCACGAACGGTGGGGCATCGAGTGGGCGCGCGATGAGCGCACCGGCGCGTGGGAGATCGCCGCCATCCCGGCCGAGCTGCGCCAGACGTTCTCCAAGCGCTCCAAGAGCGTGGTCGAGCAGCTGAAGGCCGATGGGCTTGACCCGGAGCAGGCCACGACCGGGCAGCAGAAGCAGGCCGCCGCGAAGTCGCGGGAGGCGAAACTCGCGCTCGGCGCGAGCGTGGATCTGCGCGCCGACTGGCACCACCAGGCCCGCGCCCAGCAGGTCGACCCGGACCGGCTGACGGCCGCCACGATGCCCGGACCGGGCCGTCCCGCGCCCGATCCGATGCCCGTCGGCGACGTCGCCGCGCACGTCTTCCGGCCGGAGCACGGGCTGACCGCGCACCGCAAGGTCACCACCCGGGCCGACGTCCTGGCGGCGGTGATGGACGCCGAGCCCGGCGGGATCACCGGTCTGGCCGAGGCCGAGCAGCTCACCGATTCCGTGCTCGCCGAGCCGGTCGCCGTGCCGTTGCCGGCGTCCGGGCCGCGGCACCTGTCCAACGCGGACCGGTACACGTCGGCGGACATCGTCGACGCGGAACGCACCGTGCTGGCGGCCGCCGAGGACCGGTTCGCCGGCAACGTCGCGGTGCTGTCCGCCGACACCGTCGAGCAGGCGATCGGGCTGTACGAGGTCGGCGCCGGGCACCAGCTGTCCGCCGAGCAGCGGGCCGTCATCACCCGCCTGGCGACAGCCGGGCACGGCATCGACACCGTGGTCGGGGTGGCCGGCGCGGGCAAGACCACGATCATGTCCGCGCTTCGGACGGCGTACGAGGCCGAGGGTCTGACCGTCGCCGGCGCGGCCACCGCGGCGGTCGCCGCGAAGAACTTGGAGGCCGGCGCCGACATTGAATCGCGCACGGTCGCGTCGTGGCTGCGTCGCATCGCCGAGGGCCCCGGCCTCGAAGACGTCGCCGTCCTGGTCGTCGACGAGGCCGCCATGGTCGACGACCGGCACATGGCCGCGCTGGCGACCGAGGCGTACCGGACCGGCACGAAGATCGTGGCGATCGGCGACCCGCTGCAGATGAAGGCGGTCGGGGTGGGCGGCACGTTCGCCGCGGTCCACGAGGCCATCGGCGGGTTGTCGCTGACGGAGAACCGGCGGCAGAGCGACGTCGACGAACGCGCGGCCCTGGAGACGTGGCGGGCTGATCAGCGCCGCGCCGCCCTGCAACGCTGGTCGGCCACCGACCGGGTGCACGTCACCGCCACCGCGCAGCAGGCGCACACCGTGATGGCCGAGCAGTGGGCCCAGCTGCGCCAGGCCTGGCCCGACCCGCACGACCAGATCGAGAAGCTGCTGATGCTGGCGCACACCAACGCCGACGTCACCACGCTCAACGAGCACGCCCGCCAGGCCCGCGCGGCCGCCGGCGAACTCGGCCCGGAACGCACGTGGCGGCTCGGCGACGGTGACACCCTGACCCTCGCCGTCGGGGACGTGGTGATGACCCGGACCAACGACCGGAGCTTGGGCGTGCTCAACGGCCAGCGCGGTGTCGTCACCGCCCTCGACGAGCGCGGCCGCGTGCAGATCGAGCGCCGCGACGACGGCCCGGACGGTCCGGAGACCGTGCGCGCGTGGGTGGACGCCGGCTACGTCGAGCACGGCGGGGTGCAGCTGGCCTACGCGATCACCGCCGCCAAAGCCCAAGGGTTGACCACGGACCGGACGCTGGTCTACGGCAACGGCATGGACGCGCACGTGCTCTACCCGGCCATGAGCCGCGATCGGCACCGCGTCGACCTGTGGCTCGCGTTGTATCCGCTGGAGACGGACGCAGACCGGGCCCGGCTCGGCACCCCGCGCACCGAGGGCGAGGCCCGGCAGCGGGCGATCGACGCGTACGCGGCCGCGCTCGAGCGCGACCTGCCGGACCGGCTGGTGCTGACCGAGCTCGGTGAGGCCCCGCAGCCCGACCCCGAGGCGCTGGGATGGCGCCGGTTCCACGAGACCCTCGCCGAGCTGGACCGGGGCGTGGCGCGGCTGCGCGAGAACATCGCCGGCGGCGACCAGGCGGCCGCGGCCGGCCAGGCCCGGGAACCGGTGCGCGACGTCGACGCGCTCGCCGCCCGCGTCGCCGCCCTCACCGACGACCAGGTGCGCCGCATGAGCCCGCGCGACGAGCTGCGGGAACGGCTGCGGCGGATCCCGCTCACCCCTGAGCAGCGGGCCGCCGCCGCCGATCAGACCCGCCGTGAGGTGATGGCCGAGCTGCAGGCGATCGCCGCCGGCGAGCCGGCGTCCGGCCGGTACACCCGCGCCCAGCTCGTCGACGGGCTCGCGATCGTCCGCGCGGAGATCACCGCCCAGCAGCAGGCCCGGGCCACCCAGCGGCAGGCCGCCCAGCAGCGCGCGGCGCGGAACGTGGCGGACCGGGTCGCCGCGGACCGGGCCGCCGCGCAGCGGGCCGTGACCGAACCGGAAGCCGCTGCCGAGGAGAGCGGCCGCCGCGCCGCCCAGCTCGCCCGGCAGGCCTTCCCGCCGCTGCGCCAGCGCACCGGCGCCGAGGACGGGCCGCAGCAGCTCACACCCGACGGAGCCACCGGGCCTCTGCCGTGGTGGCAGCGTGCCCACGGCCGGGTGCCCACCGCCCAGCTGGGCGCCCGGATCGGCGAGGCCGAGCGCACCGCCACCGTGCGGGCTGCCCGCGCCGAGCAGTGGGACCGCCAGGCCGAGCAGCTCGCCGAGCAGCTCGCCACCGGGACCAGCCCGGCCGTGCAGGCCCTGCACGAGCAGCGCGAGCAGCTACAGCAGCGAGCCGCGGCCGCGGACCGCGCCGACCGTGAACGCGCCACCGAGCAGCAGCTGCGCCAGCAGGTCTACGCCGCGTACCGCGAAGCGACCCGCCTGGAACAGGAGGCAGCGACCCGCAACCGGCTGATGCTGCGGCTGTCCGGCACGCCCCGCCGGCAGCTGCAGGAGCAGGCCGAGCAGCAGCGTGAACACGCTCGCGCCATGGCCGAGCAGGCCGATCAACACCAGCGGGCCGCCTACCAGGCCGACCGGGAAGCCGCCGACCCCACGCCCGGCTACCACCGGTCCCCGCCCGCTCGCCAGGCGCTCGCCGAACTGACCCGCGACTGGGAGCAGCGTCTCGCCGGCGCGGCCGACCGTGACTACGGCACCGTCGCCCGTTACCGCCAGCACGCCGAGGCGGACCGGGCCGCGGCCGAGCGCGCCACCGCCAGCGCGGCCGGGATGCGCGCCGAAGCCGGCTACCGCGCCGGCCTGGACCCGGTGACGGCCCGGCAGGAGGACAACGCCCGCAACCACGATGCCGAGCTGCAGGCCCGCGCCCAGCGGCAAGCCGCCGTCGACGCGGGCCGGCGGGCCGCCGCCGAGCGTCGCTACGACTACGACCACCACCACACCATCGACCACGGCCCCGAGCTCAGCCTGTGACCGGGCGACCCGGATCGCGGGGATGGTGGGTAGCTATTTAAGCGTGACCCTAGGGTCTACGACATTTCCAGGAATCCGTGTACCCCATGAAATGTCAAGCTAGAAGCATTTTCTGTGGTGTCACCATGAGTCAGCGTTAAGCCTTCAGCATGCATAGTCTTCCATCTATCTCTACTGATATAGATGGGCGTCGCTGTCAACGGGCCGGTTAGAGCACCATCATCGATGTTGATCGACGTATTGGTCAGTTGACCTGCGTCGCGGGCACTCGATCGATGGGGTGGCCGGGCTCGAAGATCGGCCCGATCGACATCGCCATCTCGGCGCCTAATTACCTTGAGTAATTGGGCAGTTACCGAAAGACAGTGCGATGGGTCAACGAGTTCTGAGGCAGTTTTTGCTGCTCAATGGCAGTGATCTTGATCTTAGCCGCCGCGGCGTCGGAAAAAACCAGCGGATTGGCTTGTACGACATCTCTTCTGTCAGTACCGTCTTCGAGCACCACACATCCTGGACCGGGCAGTGGCCGGCTACTACGACGAGCGATGCTCGCCAGCTGGGGCCATCGCCAAGCCGGCCCCGGGAAGGAGGTGGTACCCGTGCTCGATGACGAGAAGGAGGCAGCTCCGCGTCGTAGGTGGCGGCCGCGCTGGCCGAGCAACGCTCGGTTGTATGCGATCGCTGCCGTCCTCGGAGGAGTCGCCGCAGTTCTCGGCAGCCTGCCGGGTTGTGGTCCTGCCTGACGGTTGAACCGCCAAGCAGGACCACCAAGGGGAGGGTCCCGTCTCTACCTGGCCAGGACCGGGCGGGGCCTTCCTCCTCCAGCCGCCAAAGGAGCGAGTGGCGGCGACACTATCGTGGATTAACGGCGGCGTGAAGGGACCGGACTCCCCGAATTACCAAATTCGCACCGCTAGCCTGTCTGTTCTGCAGCCTTCCGCTGATCGTTTGCCCTCCACCCGGGCGGCCACCATCAGATCAGCTAAGCCCCTTTGCGCCATTACCCAGCGACACCTTCTTGCTGGCTTGCTCGCGTCGCAGCCAGGGACCACGCCGCTCGGATAGCCGGGACCGGGACGACCATCGTGGGACCCCGGTCAGCCCGTGACCAGCTCCCGGATAGCAGACAGCCCCGGCCCTGTGGTCAGGACCGGGGGCTGTCCCGGGGGTAGATCGCCGGTCAGCGCTGGCGGGTCGCCGCCGTGACGATGACGTTGATCAGCTGCGGCCGGGTCCGGGCACCGCGGTCCGGCGCGCCGATCTCCACGGCGACCTCCCGCAGCTCGGCGGCCGACAGATGCTTCAGCAGGTCCCGGGCGGCCGGCTCGGCGGCGTCCTCGCCGCGGCCGTCCTGGATCTGTGCCTGCCAGTACAGCAACTGGGCCGCGGCGCCGCTCGCCGAGCGGGCCGGGACGACCGCGCGCCACCCGTCCGGCTCGATCACCGCCGTGGCCCCGGTGCCCGGGTCGTACTCGTACACCTGGCCGCGCGGGCTGGTGATCCGGCGGGCCTGCACGGCAGCGGCGGGAGACGATACGGCGGGCGTCCGGATGGCCAGGTGGTGGCGGTCCTCGCCGCCGATGTGGATGGCGGCCTGCTGCTCGGCGGCGCCGACCCGGAACCCGAACGCCTCAGGCTCCAGAACGGCGTCGGTCTCCATCAGCTGCCGCAGCGCCTGGTCGACGCGCTCGCGGTCCTTGGTCGGCACCGCGTTGCGGAGGTCGGTGAGCGCCACGTAGCCGCCGGGCCGATCGGCGAGGCGCTCGTACGCCTGACGTACCTGTTGCACGGTGTCCTCGGTCGTGGGCGTGGAGGCTTCCTGGCCCGCCGTGGTCGCGTGCTGAGGTGCTGCTGCCTGCGGGTCGGTCGCGGCGAACCGGCGCACCTTCGCGGCGATCTGCCTGGCCTCGGCCGGCGACAGCCGGGTGGTGGTGTATCCCTCGGGGTAGTCCTCCGGCGGCTCGCCCTCGGTGCTGGTGACCGCGACTACGGGCTCGGCGGCGCTGGTGTCCAGCTGCGCCCACACGGCGCCGGTGTCCATGTTGTCCCTCGCGCAGTTCTTGGCGTCAACTCTGCGGCGGGTGGCCACCGCGGGCTCCGGTACGGCGGCGTCCAGGATCGTGCGCATGTCCGCGGCGGAGACCTGGATCTCGCCCTCATCCCCGGCGATCGTCACCCCGGTAGCGCCGATCAGGTCGCGCATCCGCGCGGCCAGCTTCTCCAGCCGTGTGGGGGGCGTCGTCGGGGTGCCGGACTCGGCGAGGTCGGCCAGCTCGTCGAGGGTATCGGCGAACGTGGCGGCCTCGTCCTTGCTCAGCGCGGGGTCGATGCGGTTGCCGTCGCTGTCCGGCTCCCACGACTTGCCGGGCGGGTTGGTCGCCACGACGACGTACGCGTCGCTGTCCGGGTATTTGCACAGTCCTAGCCACACCGTGCCGTCGCCGGCCTCGGCGGTGACGACGTCGGAGCCGTGCCAGTGCTCCGAGCCGGTGAGTCCAGCGGCGTCGGGCAGCGCCCCGCTGTTTGAGTCGGACACGTTCCTCTCCTGCTGCAGGGAAGCCGCCGGCCCGGCGACGGCGTGGGTATGGCCGGTGCTGTGCTGATGGGTGGGGCCTTCGCCGGGGATCATGAGGTTGCCGGTCTCGGCGACCGCGTCGGCGACGCGGCCGTCACGAGCGTTGAAGTCGTTCAGAGCAGCGTGCAGGTGTTCTGCGGCGGTGTCGAGACACTGCTGTGCGATGGTCAGCGCGGTGCTGGCCTCTCGCAGGCAGTCGATGGTGCTGGTGGCCATCTGCAGGCCGGCGTAGAAGTCGCTGGCCTCGGCGAGTGGCCCGGCCAGCGCGGTGATGTGGCCGGCCTGCTCAGTGGTGGTGGCGATCGCGTCGTGGAGGCCGGCCCGGATCAGGTCCGGGCCGGCCGCCTCGACGAAGTGGTACGCGGTCATGCCGGGCTGCTGTAGTGGCAGCACGGGCAGGCGTCCGGGTTGCCCAGGGCGTCGTCCGGATTGGGTAGCGGGCAGCTGCAGCCGCACCGCGGGCAGCGCGGCCAGCGGCCCCGCCCGCTCGGCTCGTGCTGGTGGCGGCAGTCGCACAGCCCGCCGGCCGGGCATTCGTAGGCGGCCAGGATGTCCCGGTCGTCGGCGGCCGGCTCGCCCGGGTCGGGCACCATCGCCTGCTCGCCGCCGTGCCGCGCGGCGTGGACGTGGGCATAGACGTGCAGGATGTGGAAGGCGTTGACGGACAGCCGGTCGCCGTCGGCGGTCAGGATGTCCAGCCCGGCCCGGGTGTGGGCGTACCGCACGTCGGCGTACTGGTGGACGGTGTCGTCGTGCTCAACCACGGTGAGCAGGTTCGCGTACTGCATGACGGGTTCCCTCCTACTCACCGGTCACGGCGGCTGGTCGCGGCCAGCTGGCGGGCCTGCACACGCCGGGCGTGCCGGTGTTCCCAGAGCAGCGCCGCGCCGATCCCGGCGGCGCCGATCGCGGTCTCGTAGACGGCACCGGCCAGGGTGGTGATCCGGGCGGCCCCGACCGCCGCGACCAAGATCATGACGTGGTGCAGAGCTTGATCGATGCAGGTGGCGGCTCCGGGCCAGTGCTGGCAGCCGCCCTTGGCGCGGATGATCGCCTGCACGATCCAGCGCCGGTCGATGACGGCGTGGGTGGTGCCGGAGACCACCAGCGCGGTCCACACCCCGGCCAGGGTGAGCGGGGCGACCAGGGAGACCAGCCACAGCGCGCCGGCCTGGCAGGCCAGATAGGACAGCACGTGCCGGGTGATGCTGGACCAGCCGGTGTGCCAGGGCGTCCCGGCGGCGATCACCTCGTCGGCGGGGATGCCCTTGCTCTGGGCGTCGCTGTCGCGCTGGATCGGGTAGTCGCCGAGATGGTGCCCGGCGAGCAGGGCCACGTACACCGCGGCGGTGACGGCGGCGGCCGTCGTGCTGGGTTCGATCGTGCTCATCGGGTCGCCTCCGTGTCTGTGCCGGCCGGGTTGGTGTCCGGGTGCGCGGCCTGGTAGGCGTCGAGCACCGCGGCGGACAGCCGGCCGGTGGCCGAGCACGGCACCCCGGCCTGCTGCGCCCAGGTCCGCACCGCCGCCCGGAACTGGGCGCCCGGGTCCGCGGCCGCCGGCGTCCGGGAGGCCGACGTGCTGTCGGTGCCGGCTGGGCTGGCGGTGCGGCTCGTGCGCAGCTGCGTCTTGAGTTCGGCCATCCGCTCTTCGAGCTGGGCGATCTCGGTGCGCAGGCCCGCCAGGCGGGCGTGCTCGGCCATGTCGGCCCGCAGCTGCCGGATCAGATCGGCGATCCTGCTAGCGGTCTTCTGCATCCGGGGGTCGCCGCTGCTGGCGGCCTGCTTGAGCAGCCTGGCGATCGGGTCCGCCGCTACCGGTGCCGGTGTCGGAGCGGGCCCCGGGGTCGGGCGGGGTGCGGGGACACCGCCCTTGGCGGCGGCGACGCTCTGAACGTACTCAGTGTGCTCGTGCACGAGCTTGCGGGCCAGGTCGCGGTTGTTGCCGGCCAGCTCGTCGAGGATCTGGCCGACGACGTCGAGGCCGAGCCCGGTGGCGGCGGCGATCGTGGTGGCGCTGTCCCCGCCGGCGTAGCGGGCCAGGACTGTGGCCTGTTCGCGGGTGAGTCGGGCACCGGCCGGGCGGGTGGGGGCGAGAGTCATGGCGCTCACGCCCCGAGGTGGACGTCGACGAGGTGGTCGGCGAGGTCGCCGGTGCGCACGTACAGCTCGGCGTACCGGTCGTCCGGGCCGGGCTGCACGGTCAGGTGGGCCCGGGTCTGGGCGACCGCCGCGGCGATGCTTGCGGCGCGGAACCACACCACGGCGGCCGGGCCGTCGACGGGGCTGGTGTGGATGTCGGCCCGGTACTCGTCGCCGGCGCCGGGCGCGAGCCGGGCGACCGGCCGGACACGGCGTAGTAGATCGTCGGCTTCGGCGAGCAACTGGTCGACCGCCCCGGCGGGGATCGCCGTGCGCGCGCTGGTGGTGGGATCGGTCATGATGAGCGTGCCTCTCTGAGGTAGTGGGCGGCCCCGCGATCCGGTGCAAGGGAGTGGGGCCGCCCGCGTGCGGGCAGGGGTGTGGTGAGCCCGCGGCCGCGGGATTGCGGCCGCGGGATGGTCAGGGGTGAGATCGGTGCGGAAAGGCCAGCACCGTGGCACCGTCGGCGGCCGCCGGCACCGGCTCGGGTCCGCCGAGTGCGGCGAGCAGGGCAGGCAGCTCGTCCGGCTTCTTGAGCACGTCGCGGGCCCGGGAGCCCTCGGCGGGCCCGACGATCCCGGCGTCGTGCATCAGGTCCATCAGCCGGCCGGCCTTGGCGAACCCGATGCGCAGCTTGCGCTGCAGCATGCTGGTGGAGCCGAACTGGCTGGTCACCACGAGGTCGACGGCCTGCAGGAACACGTCGTGGTCGGCGCCGGCGTCGACGGTGCCCATCCGCGCGGGATCCGGTGTCTCGGCCGGTGCCGGCGTGGTCTCGGGCTCGGCGGGCGCGGTGTCCGGCGTGCTGGCGGGCGCGGTGCTGGTGGTGGGCTGCTGGCCGCGCCAGTGCTTGACCACCGCGGCGATCTCGGCGTCGCTGACCCATGCGCCCTGCAGCCGGATCGGGGTGGCCGCGCCGACCGGGACGAACAGGCCGTCGCCGCGGCCGAGCAGTTTCTCCGCGCCGGGGGCGTCGAGGATGACCCGGGAGTCGGGCATGGAGGCGACCGCGAACGCCAACCTGACCGGCAGGTTGGCCTTGATCAGGCCGGTGACCACGTCCACCGAGGGGCGTTGGGTGGCCAGGACCAGGTGGATGCCGGCGGCCCGGGCCAGCTGCAGGATCCGCACGATCAGGTCCTCGGCGGTGGGCTCCCCGTCGTCCTCGCCGGCGGCTTTGGCGGCCTTGGCGTTGGCTTTGGCGACCAGCATCAGGTCGGCGAGCTCGTCGACGACCGCGAGCAGGTACGGCAGCGTCGGGGTGCCGTCCTTGCGGGCCTTGCGGTTGTAGTCGTCGATGTTGCGTACCCCGGCCGCGGCGAGGGCGTCGTAGCGGCGGTCCATCTCGGCGACCAGCCACTGCAGAGCGTCGACGGCCTTGACCGGGTCGGTGACGATCGGCCGGACCAGGTGCGGCAGGTGCTTGTAGGCGGCCAGCTCGACGCGTTTGGGGTCGATCAGCAGTAGCCGCACCTCGTCCGGGGTGGCCCGGGTCAGGACGCTGATCAGCAGGCTGTTGAGGCAGCCGGACTTGCCGGCGCCGGTCGCGCCGGCGATCAGGAAGTGCGGCATCGTGGCCAGCACCGCGGTGACCGGCTGCCCGTCGACGTCCTTGCCGAGCCCGACCAGCAGCCGGTGACCGTTGCGGCTGGCCCAGGCGGCGGCGTGGGCGCGGATGACGTCGCCGAGGGTGACGGTGTCGCGGTCGCTGTTGGGGATCTCCACGCCGACCGCGCTCTTGCCCGGGATCGGGGAGAGCATCCGCACGCTCGGGGTGCCCAGAGCCAGCGCGAAGTTCTGCTCCAGGCCGGTGATTTTGGAGACCTTCACGCCGGGGCCGACGGTGATCTCGTACCGGGTCACTGACGGGCCGCGCCGGTAGCCGCTGACCTTCGCGGCGACCTTGAACTCGTCGAGCACGCCCTGCAGCTTGGCTTTGACCTCGTCGCTGGCGGCGCTGCGCCGCTGCGGGGCCTCCCCGGCCGACAGCAGGCTCAGCGGCGGCAGCTGCCACCCACCGGCCGTCGCCGGGGCGGCCTGCTGCGCGGCCGCGGCCGGCTGAGGCCCGGCCGGGCTCGCCGCGCCGGCGGGGGCGGGCGAGACGGGAACCGGCGCCGCAGTAGCCGGGCCGTTCGCCGCGGCGGCCGCCGGTGCGGCGGGCGCTGCCGGGGCGGCCGGGGTCGGGACACTGGCGGCGGTCGCGGTGAACGCGTCGTCCTCGTCCTCGTCGTCGTCGAGCAGCAGTTCGTCCTCGAGGACCCCGACGACGGTAGCGGCCTTGCGTCGGCGCGGCAGGCGCACGGTGGTGAACCCGGTGGCGGTGATCAGCCCGGCCAGGGTGGCCAGGACCAGGACCGGGCCCATCACCCAGGCGGTGAGCAGGTGCGCCGGCGCGACGCCGGTGATGCGGCCGAGCAGCCCGCCGGCGTCGGCGGCCAGCGCGGCGACGCCGGCGATCCCGGCGCCGGCCAGGCCGGTGCCGGCGGCCTGGCGGATCAGCGCCGGGGTGGCGAACCCGTCGGGCAGTCGCAGCACCTGCACGGCCAGGTAGAGCAACCCGGCCGGCAGTGCGTAGGCGAGGATCCCGGCCGTGCCGCCGGCGAGCGCGGCGACCACATGCAGGACGGTGCCGGCGGCGCCGCCCGGGTGGGTCCACATCGCCACGGCCAGCAGCAGGCCGGTCAGCAGCAGCACGGTGCCCAGGCCGTCGTGGGGCTGGCCGTGCTCGCGGTCGGCGCCGTCCGCGAGGGGGGTGACGCCCCGGATCGCGCGGCCGGTGCCGGTGGCGAAACCGGTCCAGGCGGCGCGGACGACCGGGGCGATGGCGGCGGGTTCGGGTTCGGTCGGCTTACGTCGGCGTGCCATGGCAGGCAGGTTCCTTCCGATCAAGGCAGCGCAGGAGCGGCAGCGGTCGGGCAAGGGGGGGTGAGCTGGGCTGGAGAGCCACCGCGGCGGCCGGCCGGGGGACGAGCCGGCCGTCACGGCGATCCGCCAGATTCAGCGGCCGGCGTTGACGGGGGCGGGCAGGGTGTACGGGCCGTTGTTCTCGGCCGGGCGCACGATCTGGCCACGCTCGTGCATGGTCTTGAGCAGCGCGTACAGCTGGCTCTTGCCGACCGGGCAGTCGGGCCGGTCGAGCAGGGCCTGCGCGGAGGCCGGCCCGGCGCGCAGGCAGCTGATGACCCACTGGGTGCTGTTGACCGGCGCGGGCGCCGGGGTGGGGCTGGTGACGCGGCCGAGGCCGAGCTTGGCGCGCCACTTGTCCGCGGCGCTGACCGGTGCGCTGCCGCCGGCCGGGGCGGTGGTGCTGCCGGTACCGGCCTTGGTGGTGATCGGGGTGTTCGGGTCGATCGGGTCGACCTGCCAGATGACCTCGACGCGCGGGGCGGCGGCCGCGGCGGCGGCCTCGTCGAGTTTCGGGACCCGGCCGATCATGCCGATCTTGAAGGTGTTGCGCAGGTAGCCCATCCCGGCGGTGGGTTGGCCCTGCTCGTCCTCGGGCTTGATCGCGAACGGGTCGCCGACGAAGTCGTCGGGCAGGACGGTGGTGCCCGAGCCGCGGTTGGACACCCGCAGGAACAGGCAGTTACCGCCGACCAGGGCGTCACGCAGTCGCATCGACCCGCCCAGCGAGGCCATCTGCGGCAGCTGGGTGGCCAGGTACAGCCCGATGCCCAGCTTGCGGTCGGTCTCGGCGAGCTCTTCGAACAGTTCGACGATCTTGCTGCCGCGGATCAGCACGAGCTGGCACTCGTCGATAACCGCGGCCAGCCGCTTGAGGCCCAGCTTCTTGACGCGGGGGTCGTCCTCGTCGAAGACCTCGACGCCGGCAGCGGCCAGCAGCTCGGAGCGGCGCATCGCCTCGGCGTGCAGGCGCCGGCCCAGCACGGTGACCGCCTGCGGACCGGCGTGGTACTCGGTCTTGTCGCGCCAGGCCGGCAGCGACTGGCCGTACTGCGAGTCGCCGACCACGACCATCCAGCCGGCGTGCAGCAGGTTCGCGATCAGCACCCCCAGCGCCCGGGACTTGCCGGAGCCGGTGCTGCCGACGACCAGCCCGTTCTTGGTCCCGAAGCCGGGCGGGTTGAACGTCCACATGCCCGGCGACCCGTCGACGTAGGTGAGGATCTCGCAGCGGCCGTCGCGGTAGGTCGGCCCGGTCCAGGCCACCCCGTTGCTCACGTACGACTTGTGGGTGAGCGAGCAGCGCACCTGTGACGCCTTGCGCGTGGTCGCGAAGCCGACGCTGCTGGCGTCCAGGTCGAGGCAGACCTCCACCTCCGGGCCCCGCTTGACGATCGCGTCGGAGGTCACGCCGCGGCCGGGGATCAGCTGCAGCAGCAGCTCGGTGACCCCGTCGCGCGGCTGCACGGCCCGCGCCACGCGGGTGCCGGTGCACACCCCGACACCGGTGACCTCGGCATCCCACCGGCGCATCCAGTACTCGGTGAGCGGGTCGATCTGCGGCACGACCGGCTCGAACTCCGGTTCCGGCTCGGGCTCCGGGTCGGGCTCGACGGTGCTGGGCTGGCGCAGCTGGTGCCACCACGGCCAGCCCAGCACCGTGGCGGCCAGCAGCGGGCCGAACACGGTCCACACCGGATGGGCGTGCAGGGCGGCCGGGCCGCCGGCGGCGACGCCGGCGACCGCGAACGCGCCGAGCACGGCGACGATGCCGGCGCGCCAGGCCCGCACCGCCCAGCTACGGGCCCGCCACGCCCCCGCGGTGACCAGCGCGGCCAGCACCAGCAGGCCGACGGTCCCGGCCGGGATACCGAGCGGCCCGGACACCCAGACCAGGCCGAGCTCGACGCCGGCCCAGTAGATCGGGAACGCGCGCCGCCAGGTCTTGCGGACCGTCCAGCGCAGGGCCAGGACGACGCCGGCGACCGCGGCGACCAGCCACATTCCGAGGGTGCGGGCCCGGTCGGCGCGGACCTCGCCGACCGTGGGGGCCTTGTTGGTGTTCGACACGACGTCCTCCTGAGCAATCGAGGGGTGGGTGAGGGGCCCCGGCCGGGGCCCCTCAGTGGTGGGTCAGCCGCCGACCAGGACGCTGCGGTCGGCGAGGTTGCCGACGTCGGTGACGGTGTCGGCCACCACGCCGTCCTTGGCGTTGAAGTCGGCCAGGGCCGCCTCCAGGTGCTCCCTGGCGTTCTCCAGCTGGGCCACGGCGGCCTTCATCGCCTCGGCGCCCTCGCGGATCTGCTCGACCGTCGAGCCGGCCATCTGCCGGGCCTCGTAGGCGTCCGCGGACTCGGCCAGAGCGCTGGCCAGCCCGCCGAGCTCGTTGACCGGCTCCTCGGTCGCGGTGATGGCCTCGGTGAACGCGGCGCGGATCTCGTCCGCACCCATGGCTTCGGTGTTCACGGTGGTGCTCCTTCCTGGGTTGTCCTGCTCGCCGGTACCGGCCGGGGTGCCGGCACCGGAGTCTTGGGTGGCCTCGATCAGGTCCATCAGGCCCTCGTCATCCACGGCCGTGGCCGCGGGCTGCGGCGCGTCGGCCGCCTCGCCCTCGGCCGGGCCGGCCGCCGGCGGGTTTTGCCAGCCGTCACCGAACAGGTCGTCCAGCTCGTCGGGGGTGCGAACCAGCACCTGGCGGGAGGAGCCGGAACCGCTGGCGGGGCCGATGACCCCGGCGCGCTCAAGCGCGTCCAGCAGCCGCTGTGCTTGGGCGTAGTCGCAGAACAGGCGGCGCTGCAGGAGCGTGGTCGAGGCGAACTGGGTGACGACCACCAGGTCGAGCGCGCGGTGCAGCAGCGGGGTGTCGTCGCCGACGTCCAGCGCGGCCCGGCCCGTCGGCAGCGGCGCAGCCGGTTCGATGTCGTCGGCGCCGCCGGGCAGCACCGTGAACTTCGGCCGCTCGCCCACCGGCTCCTCGCCGCGCGAGCCGTCCTGGCCGGGCGTGACCGGCGGGGACTGCTCGTCGCCCTCGTCGCCCTGGTCGCCCTGGTCGGCCGGGGCCGGGGTGGGGTCGGGGTGGTAGTGCTCGGGGTGTTCGGTGCGGGTGTGCTCCCGACCGGCCGCCAAGGCGTTGCGCTCGATCCGGAACTTGCGGCTGGACCAGCCGCACACGTCGCAGTCGGCGTAGAAGCCGTCCTCGTCGGCCAGGTCGACGAACACCCCGTCGACCGCCCGGCTGCCGGCCTTGCGGGCCTGGGAGCGGCGCTGGCGGGCCCGGGCGCTGGCCGTGGCGTCCTCGACCACCCCGGCCAGGTAGCCGCCGACCGCGGCCCGGGTACGCCCCCACGCCCCGGACGGCGCCGCGAGCGGCTGCCCGGCGGCCTCGGCGGCGCGGTGCGCGGCCCGCTCCTTCTGCCGCGGGGACTGCTTACCGCGCACCGCGTACGAGGCGTCCTCCAGCAGGTAGACGGCGCCCTTGGCGACCGCCATCCAGAGCAGCACGGCGAAGAAGGTGATCGGGTCCATCAGGCCACGCTCCGCACGAGCTCACCGACGGAGCCGGCCACGATCGGCAGCAGCAGCGAGCAGCCCAGCGCGATGTGCGCCAGCCGGCCGCCCCGGCCGCCGCTCTTGCCGCCACCGGCCTTACCCGCGCCGCCCTTGCCGCCCTTACCGCCCCTGAGGTGGACAAAGACGATCACGGCCAGGATGAAGGCCAGGGCGCTGGGCAGCGCGATCTCCACGGCGTGGGCGCTCTGCCCGACCCACTTGCCGAGGGTCGGCGACATCCAGTCGAACGCGTTGGCCAGCCACTTACGCAGGTTGCTGGTGACGACGCCGGCGAGCAGGCCGCCCACCACCAGACCGGCGACCACCCGCAGCCGCGGGGTGAACGTGAAAATGATCGACAGCACGATGTAGGCGATGCCGACGAGCAGGACCAGGGCGCTGGACATGAGCAGGGTCCTCCTTCCGGGAGGGGTGTCAGAGGGTGAGAGATCCGATCAGTGCGGCCAGCAGCAGCCCGGCGGCCGCGGCCCGGGCCGGGTGCTCCAGGGCCCACGACGCCAGGTGCAGCACCGCCCGCGGCACGAGCACCAGCAGCGCCCAGCAGGCCATCGCGACGTGCTGCGGGCTGTCGCTGTTACGGGCGGCGCGGACCCGGTCGGTGAGGGCGCTCAACGGTTCCGGGGTGCCGCTCCAGACCGCCCGGACACTGTCGAAGTCCCCCGGAACGTCACGCAGAGTCATTCCGGGGCCGGACTGGCGACCGGAATCCGGGGTGACGTTCTGCACCGTTTCGTGCCGGTTCTGTTCCGGTGGGGGAGGGGTCGGACGCGGCCGTGGCCTGCGACGATTGAGGTCCACGACCTCCGCTTCCGGCCGGACTGGACTAACCGGATGCGGTGACTGATCGTAGTTTTCTGCGGGTAGTGCGCTCACCGCCCGACCTGCCCTTCTGTGTGTGCTCACACCCCCGGGTGGGAGGCGCGTCGGCTTGGTGGTGCTGGTTCCTCGCCGTCGAGGAAGCCACGGCCACCGGCCCGCCCGCCGCCCGCGCGGGCCGGTCGCCGACGCTCACTCGTGCGCGTCGTCTCGCGTGGTGCTCATGCCGCCCGCCCGTCGGTCAGGGCCAGGACCTGACCGGCGACCTCGCCGGCGATTTCCGCCGGGATCGCCTTGAGGACCTTGCGGATCGTGCGGTCGGAAATCCCGGTCCGCTCGCGCAGCTCGGCCTGCGTGGCCTCCGGCGTTTCCGCCCAGGCGACCAGGACGGTGGCCACCGTTTCCGGCGCGACCGTCTCGACGACCGGCAGGTTTCCGGCCAGCGCGCCCGGAACAGCCGCGAGGGATTTCCGGCCCGGGCCCCGGCTGATTTCCGCCTGCCGGCCGGACGCGATTTCCGCCCGCTCGCTCGCCCGCGCCAGCTGCCGCCCCAGCCGCTCGATCTCGGTGGCCGCCGCCAGCCGGGTCTGCTCCAGCTCGGCCAGCGCGTCGTCACGCTCGGCCTGCAGCCCGGCCAGCAGCTGCTCGGTCCGGACCTTGCTGGTGCTCTGCCGCTCCCCGTACTCGCGCGCCTCGGTCAGCTGCGCCTGCAGCGTGCGAACCCGCTCACCCAGTGCCGTGACCTGCTCGTTCGCGCTGTCCGCGGCCGCGCTGGCCTGCTCGATCCGGGCTTGCAGCTGCGCCTGGATCTGCTCGGCCGCGGTGGTCAGCCGCTCCACCTGCCCGGCGGCGCCCTGCTCCGCGACGACCCGGGCCACCATCGCCCGGTCCGCGGTCTCACGCGCCTCGGCCAGCTGGCCCTGCGCGATCCGGGCCAACTCCGCCTGCTCGATCGCCCGGCGCTCGGCGGCCGCGGCGGCGGCCTCAGCCCGGCCGATTTCCGCCTTCGCCGCCGCCTCGATTTCCGCCCGCGTTTCCGCCTCAGCGGCCGCCCGGGTTTCCGCCTGCGCGATCTGGGCTTCCGCTTCGGCGGCACGGGTTTCCGCCACCTGCCGCGCCTGCGCTTCCGCCGAGGCCCGGCCGATTTCCGTTTCCGCCTGCGCCCGCGTGTCCGTCAGCTGCCGGCGCAGCCCGGCAATTTCCGCCTGCGCCGCGCGCAGCTCGTCCTCCCGCTGGGCCGCGTGCTGCCCGGCGGCGATCTCCGCTGCGGTACGACCGGTCAGCATCTTGACCCGCACGACCACGATCGGCGCGATGCAGGCGACCGCGACCACCAGACCCCACGGCGTCTGCTCGCCCTCGGTGATGTAGACGGGCAGCAGATGCACCGCGATCTGGCAGAAGATCATCAGCAGCGCACTGATGATCATGTCCTTCCGGCGGCGGCGATGGAACGCGGTGATCACGTACACGTCGATCATCACCGGGAACATCCAGGCGATCGTTTCGTCGAAGTGCGCGAGCACCGCCAGGTCGAACTCGCCCTTGGCAGTAAGGACCACCGCAGCCGTCATCGCGATCCACGGACCCCACGCGGCGAGGAGGTTCTGCTTCATCCCGCTGTCCACCGCACCCTGCGCCGGGCCAGCCGTCGTGTTCACCACGCCTCCCCCCGATCCGCCGGCGGACCGGCCGGCGTCGCCACTCGCTCGTCAGTGATCAGGGCCTGGCCGTGGCCGTACAGCTCCCGGGCGATCTCGTCCTCCGCGCACTGCTTGTCGCAGGCCCGGTCCGACGAGTCGCGAGAGGTGGTCGGCAGGCCGCACACCCGGCACGGCAGCGGCTGCGACTGGTAGTGGCCCGGCGCGGACCAGTCCAGATGCACCCGAATCAGCAGCTCAGTCGCCATCGCAGGCCTCCGGCACCTCGGCCGGGTCGAGCATCTCGGCCCAGCGGCGGGCATCGAGCCAGCGCAGCAGCAGCACCACCGCAACCACGACACCGCCAGCGGCGGCCAGCAGCCCCGACAGCAGCAAGAGCAGGTCACCAGGCACCTGATCGGCGTACGGACGCATCAGCCGGCCGGCGCTGTAGCCGGCCCCGCACACCGCGCCCACCCCGACCGCCGTCGCCAGCCGCCGGTCCAGCCAGCGCAGCCGCTCCGCCTCGGCGTCCGGCTCCTTCTGCTCGACCAGGTGTCCGTCGACGATCAGAACCGTGCTGGCCTGCAGCCAGCGACCGTGACGGCCGTGCTGGTCCCAGCACGCCCCGCAGGACGCGCAGACCCAGCCCTGGTCCTGCGGGATCAGGCCGGCCTTGAGATCCATCGGGCACCACGGCCCGTTCTGCAGCGCCACGTCCTTGGGCACCGGGTAGATGTCACGCCACGGCGACCCGGTCGCGGGCACGATCTCGATGCTCATCGCGCCGCACCCCCGATCACGGTCAGCACCGGCCGGGCACCGCGGCGGCACTGCGGGTGCCACACCACGCCCGGCTCCAGCTGCTCACGCAGCAGCGGAGCGGTACACACGCAGCACACGCAGCCCGGATGACGCAGCCGGCCGTCCTGGGCGCCGGCCAGCACCACCGGGTGGATCGGCCAGGAGCACACGTCGCAGATGGACAGCCCGAGCACCGTCGTGCGCCGCGCGATCCGCGCCGGCACCTCATCCAGGGCCACCGTCGTGGCCGTGGCCAGCGCCATCGGACGCATCGCCAGCCGGGCGCTCATCGCGTCACCACCGGCAGCACAGGCCAGGCGGCGGCGGTCGTGTCCCGCAGCTGCGAGTCCGGCCGCGATCCGAGGACCATGGCCAGCTCGCCCGGCAGGCCGTACTCGACGACCTGGTTACCGCCGCGGGCCTTGGCCCGGTACGTCGCGATGTCCGCCGAACGCATCACCCGCGCCAGCTCGGCGCCTGGGAGCACCGACACCACGCCGACGCTCGCGGTCACCGTGACCTCGTGGCCCATCTCCAGCCGCATCGGCCAGCGCATCGCCTGCAGCGCGTTCAGCGCCCGCATCCAGGTCAGCGGCGTCCGGTCCGGGCCGTCGTCGGTCAGAACCACGAACTCGTCACCGCCGAGCCGGCCGACCTGATCGCCCGCCTCATCGAACGCCATGAACAGCTGGAACGACGCCTCGACCAGCACCTCATCACCAGCGTCGTGGCCGAGCGTGTCGTTGACCCGCTTGAAGCCGTCGAGGTCGAACATGATCAGCGACCACGGGCGACCGCTGTCGGCCCGCGCCGCCATCGCGGCATCCAGACCGGCCCGGTTCAGCAGCCCGGTCAGCTTGTCGTGCGCCGCGTCGTACCGCGCCACCGCGCACTCGCTGCGCGCCCGGCCCAGCCGGATGCGCATCGCGCGCAACGCCAGCCCGGCCGGCACCGCCGCCGTACCCAGACCGCCAGCAGCAGCCAGAATCTCGGAGATCATGCGACCTCACCGCCCTTGGCTGTCCGGGCGGCGCGGCTGACAGTCCTACTTGTCAGCAATTGGCCGATGCGAGTGGCCGAGAGACCGAGGTAGCGGGCGACACGGGAACGCGCAGTGCCGAGCTGTATCACCAGCTCGTGGACCGCGTCGCGCCGTACGTCCAGCACGGCTACGAAACGCTGCTGCAGGTGGGCGGCGAGCTCGTCCGCCAGTCGAGCGCGTTTCCACGGATCAGTGACGGCGCGCAGCGCCGCCTCGTCGAGGGTCAGCACGTCGTGGGCAGCTTCGCCGTCAGGGTGCTGGACTGGAATGATCTGCATGGGTCTGACTCCTCTCCACAGGTGTTCGACCCGGTTGAGGCCCTGGCGGGCGCTATCCCGCCAGGGTTTCCTCGTTTGCAGGTCCGCATGTCTGTATGCAGACCTACAGGGGTCTTCACCGTAGAGACGGAATGGACGACACGTCAAGGGGTCTGTATGCAGACCTGCACTTGATCGCGTAAGGTGTCGGCCATGACGACTGGCGGCCCTACCGATGCACGGCCGCTGCAGGTGCGTGTTGCAGACGATCTGCGTATGGCGATCGAGTCGGGGAAATACGCCCCCGGCGAGAAGCTGCCCACCTTGGACGAACTGGCAGCCGCGAATCTGTGCAGCTTGGCCGTCGTGCGTAAGGCGATGGATTTACTTCGCCAGCAAGGCCTAGTCGTCACAGTGCAAGGCAAGGGCACCTTCGTCAGGTTCCGGCCGACCGCCCGGAGACACGGCATTGAGCGCTACAGCAAGAGCCGCTGGCGGGCCGGTAAACCGATCTTGACGGCAGAAGCGGAGTCTCAAGGCCACACCGCTGGCCAACTGCTTCGTGAACTGGGCGAAACACCAGCCCCACCGGACGTTGCTGAGCGCTTTGGCATCGCCCCCGGCACACCGGTGTGGGTTCGCCGACGTACGACGCTGGTCGACGACCGCCCCAATCAGCTGGCCGACTCGTACTACGAGCTAGACGTGGTTACCGAGGCACGGCAGATCAAGGAAGAGAACACCGGTCCTGGCGGGGGCTTCGCTCGTCTGGAAGAAGCCGGCTTCGAGTTGGACGAGATTTCCGAGGAATGGTCCACACGGATGCCCACCGGGCCCGAGGCAGTTGCGCTCCGCTTGCCAGCTGGGACTCCGGTCGTGGATCTCATCCGTACCACTTTCGATACCACAGGCCGCGCAGTTGAGGTCATGCTTGCCGTGATGGCTGGCGACATGGTCAAGATGGCGTACAAGTTCAAGATCCCCGACTGAAAGCCGAGCCTGTGCAGATCACATACGCATCCGTTCCAGCCCCGCAAGGCGGTGCCAATGAGGACCGCTTCCGCGCTGGTGATGGGTGGGCCCTTGTTCTCGATGGTGCAGGGCGCTACCCAGGCAGAACAGGTGGGTGTGTACATCCGGTGACCTGGGTCGTCGAACATCTCGCTGATCACGTAAGTGAGCAGCTCAACGCAGCCGCTGACAAGCCGCTCGTCGAGGTGGTTCGGGAAGCCATCAACTTGACGATGGCCGAACACGGATCAGCCTGCGACTTGACCGATCCGCTGACGCCCGGTGCTGCTTTAGCGGTTGTACGAGTCCAGCAGGCAGTCATCGAGTGGCTTGTGTTGGGCGATTGCGCCGTAGCCGTTGACCGGTGCTCCACTGATCCCCTCGTCGTGATCGACGATCGAGTTGATCACTTATCTGGTGCGCCGGTCACGGATGCTCAGGTTCGCACGTATGACCCGGATTTCGTAGCTACGGTTCGCAACCAGCCCGGCGGCTTCTGGGTAGCCGCCGCGACGCCCGGAGCTGCCGATCAAGCGCTGACAGGGGAGATCGACCGCGCCGAAGCTCGCCAGGTGCTCCTCTGCTCGGATGGCGTCACTCGCTTGACGGAGCGGCACAACTGGACCTGGTCCGCGATGTTCGCCCAGGCCAGCCAGCACGGACCTTCATCCTTGATCGATGCGGTGCGCGAAGCGGATGCGACCGATCCTGACCCGCGTCGGTGGCGCGGTAAGGCCCATGACGATGCGACGGCGGCCCTCATCCAACTTGCTGGCTCGGTGTGAAATGCACTCCATCATGGAAGCCGCCTCGCCAGCACGTTCCTGGACGACCCAAGCAGACAACCGCAGACAACTTGTCATGCGGCGGTCAGGGTGGTCATCTGATCAACGGTTAGCGGACCAATGGCCATGCGTGGGTATGGATTTCCGCCCGTGCTACGGCCGCGTCGCGTCCGATTTCGACTCGGTTGGGTCTAGGATCCAGCCGATCCACTCTGGCTTTGAGCAGGGAGGCTACTAAACCGGTCACCTAAGTCCATAAATGGAAAAAGCCCCTAACCCCCGTCGTTGGCAGCGGCATCGGGGTCAAGGGCTCTTCACCACGCTGGAGGCATCGTAGCACCCCGCCTACCGGCTGGGTGCTTTGTTGTCTCCGGACACGCTCACGCGCGTCGGGCTGATGGCGCTTGTACCCAGACGGATCTTTCTCATGCGCGGGGCCGGACGTCCGGCTCCGCAGCCGCCGCAGGCGTTAGGTCGGACCTAACCCTGGTGGCGTCGCCCCTGCCCAGCAGGGGATCCATGCGCGGCGCCTCGTCGTGCGCACGGTCCCGGGTTATGCCGCTGACCTGCTGTTCTGTACGTACCCGGGCGCTTGGTGCGCTTGGTGTGAGCGTGGATGGTGCGTCGTGAGTCCGCGGCCGCCGGTGCTGGCTGGCGCGGTGGTGACGCTGGCGTCCGGGCAGACGCGGTGGGCGTTCCCGGGTGTTCCGCGCTCGTCGTATCGGACGGGTCAGCAGGAGCCGTGTACGGACTGCGCGGCCGCCGGTCGGCCCGGTCTGGGGGTGTCGCGTGACGGCCCGGACTCGGCGCCGCTGTGCTTGGGTTGCTGGCGGGCCCGGCAGCGGGTGGCACCGCGGCGCGGCAGCCTGACCCCGGAAGAGGCGGGGCAGCTGGCCGAGCTGGAAGAGAAGCTGGCGTGTCCGGCCTGCAGGCCCGGCGCGGTGCCGAGGGTGGTGGATCTGCCGACGGCCGACGCGGTGCAGGCTCGCCGTCATCAGCGTCGGCGTGATCGTGCTCGCCGCCGCAACCGGCCGCGGCCGTCGGCGCCGGCGCGTAGTTCCCGGACGAAAAACAACGGGAAGCGGTCGGGCTGTTGGCGGTGTGGTGAGGCGGATTGGCTGGCGGCGGCGCGGGCGGTGCACGAGGCCGACCAGGCGCAGGCGGCCGCGGAGGCCGGGCGCGTCGACGAGTTGCACGCGGTGGTGCGTGCGGCGCGGCGGCGGGTGGCCCGGGCGCAGCGGCGTCTGGACTATGTGCGGGGCTGGCAGGCCCGGGTGACCGGGGTGTTCGAGGCGTTGCCGAGGCTGACCAAGACCGGCTCGCGCGGCAAGCTGGAGCTCAAGGAAGGTCCGGGCCGGGAGGCGCGGGCGGTGTGGCTGATCGCCGACTTCTGCGCCCGGATGCAGGCGGAGCGCGCCGCGCGGGGGGTGTCGGGGCGGGGCCGGCCTCCGCAGCATCCCCTGGTGGTGGGGGTGATGGCGATCGCCGCGGACCCGGCCGCCGGTCGCCGGTCGATGGAGGGGCTGGGCTGGACGGCGCTGTATGCGGGGGTGACGACGCGGACGGTGAGCAGCTCGCGGGCGTACAGCGCGTCGGTCGGGGCGACGGTGGAGGTGGAGCGGGGCCGCACGTGCAGCCTGGCGGAGCGGGAGGAGACCGGGCTGCGCCGGCGGCGCAGTGTCTGGGATTTCGAGCCGCTGCACACCTCGCCGTTCGATCCGGAGCCGTTTTTGGGCGCGGCGGCCGCGGTGGTGGCGCGGCTGTTGGAGCGGGCGGTGCAGCTGGTCGACGAGCGCCAGGCGGTCCTCGAGGAACAGCGGGCGGCGGTGGCGGCCGCGGAGGCGCGGCTGCTCGACGCGCAGGCCACGGTCGCCGAGCGCAGGCGTGAGGTGTTGCTGCTGGAGGCCGAGCTCGACGAGACGCGGGCGGGGGAGGCCGCCGTTGCGGCTCGGGAGGCGCGGGCGCTGCGATCGCGGGCGACCTTGGCGGTGGCCCCGCGGCTGTGCGCCCCCGTGCCGGCCACGGTGGCCGCCGACCGGGCCGTCCAGGCTGAGCGCGACCGCGCCACAGCCACGGTTGCGGCGGCCTACGACGCCGCTACCAGGATGGATAGTTTTTTCCACCCTCCACGTAGTGGTCTAGGTAAGAGATTTTCTTCCGCTTCTAGGGGTTTGACTCAAAGCCTTGGTTTTTCGCCGTTACGTGCGGGATCGACCCCGGTAGCCGGTGGGCGGCGGCCTGACGGCCGGGGTGCAGAACACAACGGCGGCGCTTCGCGCCCCTCACCGACGAAGAGGGTGTCCGGCCGCACATCGCCTCAGCGTCCTAGGATGCCGGAGGGGCAGGGCTGCGGCTCACCGGCGGTTTCGGCCCGGTCGGCGACGATGCTGTGGGCGAAACCGCTGGCCCGAGGGTTGGCGGCACGGTGGGAGTTCCTGGCCCGGTTCCTGGACGATGCCGCCGATGGGCGCCGCACCGCCCGGGAAGTGGCCCGGGAACGCGGCCTGCGGTTGATGATGATCGCCAGCACGCTCGGTTCCCGGCTGAGCCGGTACTGGACCGTCGGCGAGGTGGTCCGGCTGGTCCAGGACCACGGCCTGGCCCACCGGTTCGGTCCGCGTCACGTCATCGCCGCCGGCGACGCGCACTCCCCGCTGACCTACCTCGCCACCGTCCTGGATCGGGCGCTGACCAGCGACGCCGCGGTGGTCCCCCAGCCGAGCCCGGTCCGGGCCGCGTGGATCGCCGAGCAGGCTGCGGCGAACGCGGCCGCCATCGCGGCGGTGCGCCAGCAGCGCGACGCCGCGGCCGCCGGGCGGGCAGCCGGCTACGCCGTCGAGCAGCAAGGGCCCGGCACCGCCCGGGCCGCGGCGTTCGCGGCCGCGCGGGCTGCCCGTGGCCCCGCCCCGCGCCCGTACGTGCCGCCGGTCGACGACCCGGCCCGGCTCGCCGCTGCCGCGGCCGAGCTCGCCGTGCACCGCGGCGCCGGCCCGGCCGAGGACGACGCCGTGGCGTGGCCGGCCCCGGCTCAGCCGGGCGGCGGCGTGCCGTACGGCCGGAAAGAGCCCGGAGCCCGGTAACCGGCCGCCGTTTGGCGAAACTCCAGAGATCGAAAACGGATCAGCGAAAATCTGCGCTCAAGATCGCGCTGACCCTTACCTAGGTAAGCGGTAAGGCGATTTCGTCGCGCAGCGACGCTCTCAGAGGCATAGAAACCGCAAAGATTTCTGCTGACGCACATGCTAAGAGTTCAAGGTCAGAAATATTTTGTTTTACAAAACTCAAAACTAGTTTTGTTTTAACAA
This sequence comes from Actinoplanes siamensis, assembly GCF_016862395.1. GTDB lineage: Bacteria > Actinomycetota > Actinomycetes > Mycobacteriales > Micromonosporaceae > Actinoplanes > Actinoplanes siamensis. The sequence continues at coordinate 35,317 of NZ_BOMW01000069.1, forward strand.
AACAAATCTGCTATGATCGTGTTATGTCTGAGAGCGTGGAACGGCCGGGCGGGGCCCGGGAGCGACGCTGCAAGTACACCGTGTGCGGGCGCGTTTTGCCTGGTGGCGGGCCCGGGCGGCCGCTGGAGTACTGCCGGGACCGCACGTGGGAGCCCGGCGGCAAGACGTGCAAGCAGATGGCCTACGAGGAGCAGGCCGCGGTCGCGGCGGCCGGGCTGGACGCGCCGTTGCTGACGCTGCAGACCCTGGCCGGGCAGGTCGCCGGCCCGGTCACCGCGCTGCAGCAGACCCTGGCCGAGGTCGTGGCCGCGCTGGGCGCGGTCGAGGACGGCGGCGTGGCCCGGATGCAGCAGGCCGAGCAGCAGATGCTCGCCGCCCAGACCCGCGCCGAGGCCGCCGACGCCGCCCGCGACCGGGCCGAACGCGCCGCCGAGCTCGCCCAACGGGAACGGGCCGCCGCCAACGTCGACAAGTCGCAGGCGTTGAGCCGGGCCCGCGACGCCGAGGCCGCCGCCCAGCGCGCCCGGGCCGAGGCCGCGGCCGACGTCGCTACCGCCCGGCAGGCCCAGGGCCGGGCTGAGGCCGCCGCCGAGGCCGCGCAGACCGCCCGGGATAAAGAGGTGGAGCGCCGGAAACGGATCGAGGAGCAGGCCGACGACCTGCGCGGCCAGCTGCGCGAGGCCCGCGACGCCAACCGCGCACTGTCGGCCGACCTGCGTACCGCCACCGCCGACGCCCGCGCGAACGCCAAGCGGGCCGCCGGGCTGGAGACGACGCTGGCCACCACGACCGCCCAGCTGGACGCCGTCACCACCGCCCGCGACACCGCCGAGACCACGCTGGCCACCACCCGCACCCACCTGGCCGAGACCAGCGCCGAGCGCGGCCGGCTCGTCGACGAGCTCGCCGGCGTGCGCGCCGAACTGGCCGCCGAGAACGCCCGCGCCACCGCGGCCGCCGCTGAACTCGAGCACCTACGCACCGAGCTGGCCGGGGCCACGACCGCGCAGGCCCGGCTCGCCGCCGACGTCGAGCAGCTGCGCGCCGAGCTGGCCGAGGTGCACGCCGAGCGGGCCCGGCTCGCCGACGACCTTGCAGGCGTGCGTACCGAGCTGACCACGGAGAAGGCCCGAGCCGCGGCCGCGGCCGCCGACATCGACCGGCTCAACACCCAGCTCGACGCCACCCGCGCCGACCTGCGCACCGCCGAGCGTCATGCCGACCGGGCCGAGGCCCGCGTCGAGGCCACCCAGGAGCAGATCGAGCGCCAGGCTGCCGAGCTGGCCGGGCTGCGCACCGAACTGGCCACCAGCCAAGCCACCCTGGCCACCGCCCGCGCCGCAACGGAGAATGGACCCCGATGAGCAGCTTGGAAGATCTCGCTCAGCGCGTTGCCGCCCTCGAAGCCGAGCTGGCCATCGTGCGGCAGGAAGCCGCCGCCGCCCGCGCCCTGGCCGCCGGCGCCGACGGCGACGTCGCCGAGTACCGCGCCGAGCTTCGTGGTCATACCCGCGTGCTCGGCGCCCTGCGCGAGACCCAGGTCGAGCAGGGCCAGGCGATCACCGTCATGAACGACAAGATGGACCAGCTGGCCGGCACCGTCGGGCACGTCCGCGACCAGCACGGCGCGAGCCTGGCCCACCGACGTCGGCCTGCTCATGGATCTGGTGGATCGGCAATGCGCGCAGACCACCGCACCCACCGCCGGATGGGAAGCGCCCCGGCGACCACCGTCCCGTCCCGGATGCGTGCTGGCCAACGCCGACGACACGGTGGTATCTCCGCAATCGGCGGTGGCGTGGGCGGCCGATCTGGGTGGCCTGCGAGTCGCGCCGTACTCCTACCGCGGTCACGTCTCCCTCGGCCGGGCCCTCCCGCTCCTGGGCGGCCACAGCCCGTGTGGAAGCTTCCTCACCACCATCGCCAAGCGGTGAGGCTCATTGCGGCCGCGACGATGGCGGGGAGAGGGGAGCGCCGCCAGCAGGCCGTCGAGATTCGCGGCAAGCAAATGTTGTTGGCGGTGTGGGGGCAGCACCGGCGGCAGAACCGCGCCGGCCTGTCCACCAAGCCGCAGGGGCCGGTAACCGCGGTTACCGGCCCCGCTTTTACGTGCTCTACCTATGGCGTCTGCTCTGTCAGCAAGATTTCCGCGAGCTGCCGTAGGTCCTCGGAGGAAAGGACGGAACGCAGCGACTCGGCGATCTTCGGTGGAGTGCCGCCGAGGCGACGGACTGCTGAGGCGGCTGTCGTGGCGGCAGAACGCGGGTGAGGAACCCTTTCCTCGGTTGTTGGCTGAGTTCCCGCCTCTTCTTCCTCGCGGGACTCGGTCCGCTTCTGCTCCTGGTAGGCGCGCAAGATCGCCATCTGCTTGTCTGTCGGATGGGTATGCAGGGTCCGCACATCGCGGAGTGGTACCTGCGCCTCCCGGATTAGCTTCTGCACCTCGACGTCGAGTTTGAGCAAGTTGGTGCGCTGAATGACCCACGTCTTCGTGCGACCCAGGCGTTCGCCGGCGGCTGCGGTAGATCCGCTCTCCGTGACGATCAGTTGGACCGCGTGGGCCTCCTCGATTGCGTTGTAGTCCTCACGGTCGAAGTTCTCGGCTGCGGTCGCGGCGACAAAGCGAGACCGGTTCTGCGCCAGCTCGTCCTTGACGGCGATATCCATCGGCCGGCCGAGCTGCTGCAGGGCGATCCGGCGTCTTGCGCCGGTGACCTGGACATACGGTGCGACCCCGATGTCGCCTTCGTATTCGGGGAAGATGTCCAGGAAGGCTTTCCGATGCACCACCGTGGAAGCCTGCAGCTGCCCGTTCTCCCGGATGGATTCTCGGAGAGCAGCGATGGTTTCCGCGTCGGCGTCGATCAGCCGGGTGTTCAACGGGTTCGGGGCCACCTGGTCGACCGGGACCGGATTCTGGCCTTGGGAGGCGAATCGAGGGACACGGGCATCGGGTAGCCGTGGTTCGTCGGCGAGAGCGGACAGGTCAACGCGTTTGCCGGCCACGTCAAGACTTCCTTGCCGACGAGGAGGCCGGGGACCCGGTGTTCTGCGTCGGGAGGGCCGGGACCGAGCCGCCGTATCCCAACTCGAGCGCCAGGTAGAGGAAGTCTTCGCGTGCCTCGCTCGCCGTGCGATTGCGCGGGTACTGAGTGACGACCTGGCCCTCAGCGCTGGCGCGAGTGTGCAGCTTGTACCGGCGGATCACTGTCTTGCAGGCAGGCCATCCGCTCTTCGCGATGAACTGGGCGGTCTGCTGCAAGTCGGTGGTGCCGTCGCGGGGATCCCAGTTGTTGACGACCACCCGGTATGGGATACCCCGTGGGGCGATGACCTCGTCGATGGTCAACCGAGTGGGGTCGTAGCTCAGCGGCTCGGGTGTCATGGGGATGATGACGTCGTCGCATTCCTCAAGGGCGCTCTGCAGGATTCGCTCGTCCTCCAGACTGCCCGGGGTGTCGACGAAGATGTGCGAGTAGGCGAGCCGCCGCAATTTGGACAGGTCGCGTGGGTCATCCACCTGCGCGAAGTCGAACGGCAGACCACCGCGGTTCTTCACCCGGTCAGACCACCACACCGATGATCCCTGAGGGTCGGTCGAGGCCACCATCACCGGGCTGGGAGCTTCCTCCTGCTCCAGCTTCCTGAGAGGGCTGTTCGACTCGACCAGGACGGCGTGAGTGATCGCGGCGAGGTTGACCGCGAGGGTCGTTTTGCCGACCCCGCCCTTCTGGTTGGCGATGACATGGATCTTTGCAGCCATGAAGACTCCGTTCCGTGTGCTTCCCGGGTTCCCGGTACTTCGGACCGGCTCATCGTAAAGGGCTGCTGAACTGCATTAATAACGGCGCGCCAGCCCCCGCACCAGACTGCCGGTAACCGCGGTTACCGGCAGCCGCTCGTGCGGTGGTGGTCGGCCTTCGATGTTGGGGCCGTGGGCCCGGTAACCGCGGTTACCGGCGCCTCCTCTGTGGGCTGTATCGGTAACCGCGGTTACCGACAGCGCGAGGTCGATCGACAGCGCCCAGGTCGCGGCGACCGTAGCCTGGTGCTCATCCGGCAGCGCGCCCTCCTCCGGAACCAGGTCGGCCAGCTGGCGCCGCTGGTCGGCCAGCCGGGCGCGGTAGCCGGCGCAGGACAGCCGCCGGTCGAGGAGATAGGCGGCGGCCTGCGCCAGAGCCAGCGGCAGGTACCCCAGGTCGGCGGCCAGCCCGTCGGCGTCGTCGAGCAGCCGCGGGTGCCCGGCCAATTTGTGCTCCAGATAGGCGCGCGCCTCCGCTACCGTGAACAGTCACGCTACCGGCGATCTTGATAGGGCGTACATAGGTGGTCCTCTGTAGAACAGGGCCAGTGCCGTAACGACAACTCATTGACGTTGAGACCTCATACGTGAGTTGGCCACGCGTACGCGGCGATATGAGACGAGGCCTTCACGGCAGGAACAGCAAAGCGACCAGGGCCAGGCTTAGCGTCAGAGTCAACGCCGCCATCTTGATCACGGCGGAGGCTATGTCACGGTCGATGGTCAGTTGGATCGAGTTGCGTGCGCCATGCCAGGTGAACTGAATCGCGTAGGGCTCCGGGGGGTGACCGTAGCTTCGCCGCTCGCGGGCGCCGCGGCGGTGGGTGCGGGGGGTGTCGGTGGTCTTCGGGTCTTCTGGGAGCGCCGAGGAATGGGCCGGCGCCGGCGCGGTGGTCAGCACGTCGGCGTCGGCGGTGTCGTCCGGTGGGGCCTCGACCGCCTCGTGGTGTTGTTCGAGTGGCCCTGACGGGCCGGTGTCGGTCGTGGGATGGCCCTGGCCGGCAGATGTTTGCGCGCCGGCGGTGGGTAGCGCCGTGGTGTTGTTGGGCGCTGGTGGCTGTTCCTCTTGCCGTTCTTGGGGGGTCTGCGTGCTGGTGGCCTCGGGATCGGGCCGCTCGGTCTGCTCTGGTGCTGTTTCGGCTTGCGCGTCCTGCGGCGGTACGGCTGCGGACTCGTCGTGGTCGTCGCTGTCCGGGGCGCGATCGTCGGTGGTGAGCCAGCGCGGTTGCCGGCGGATGAGCTTGCTGGCTGCCGGTGTGTCCTGAGGGTGGTCCGGGTGTGCCAGCTGCGGCCGTTCCTCCAGCACAGCGGTGGTTCCGGCTTCGGACGGGCTGGTGACGATCGCGTTCCACGAATCCGGACTGTTCGGGCGCCGGCTCGTGAGCGTGGTGCCGATGGTGGGCCCCTCGGAGGTGAGGGCTTTGAGCGCCGCGGTGATGCGGCGTTCGGTGTCCTGTACGGCTTTGAGGCAGTCCACCCAGCGGGTCACCTGTTCGTCGGTGAGTCCGCAGGCGTGTAGGTAGAGCGCGGTGAACTCGGCTGACGGACGGATCTTCTTGTTAATCACGTCGTAGACGGTGGTGCGTTTGAGCTGCAGCACCTTGCCGTCGATGCTCTCGTAGGCCGTGCCGGCGGTCGAGGTTTGTGATCGGTCGATGATCTGCCTGACGGTCAGGCCGGCCGTCTCGCGCACCGTGGCCAGCGCGTCGGCGAAGCTGCGCAGGTTGTCGATGCTGCTGAAGTCGATGTCGCCGTACGCGGGGCCGATCTCGTCGCTGCCGGCGCGGGTGGCCGACTGCTCGGCGATCTTCTGCTCGGTGCGCAAGCGGCGCTGCTCGTCGGACGCCGCTTTCCACAGGTTCTTCGCCTTGCCGAGCGCGGCCTCCCCGGTGATCCCGCAGGCCATCAGATAGGCCTGGGTCACCTCCCATGACGCCAGCTTCTTCCCGCTGGCCGCCACCGACAGCGCCGGGATCGAGTACTTGGTCATCTCCGCCAGTTCCCGGTAGGACAGGCCGCTGGTACGGCGCCCGGCGCGCAGCACCTTGGCCAGGCGCAGCAAGCTGGGCGGCCCGTTGACGGGAAGGGGCGCCTCCCGGCGCCCCGTCGCGGTCTTCACGTCGCCGGCGACTTCTGCTGCCCACCGGTGTTGTCCGCGGCGCTCTCATCGGCGCGGCGGGCGGGCGTGGCATCAAGCGCCACCGCGGTGCCGGCTTCGCCGTGCTGTGCCGCAGCGGCGGTCACCGGCGTGTCGGTGCCCAGGAGCCGCCGGCAGCCGTCACCGATGAGCCCGATGGCGACGACACCGGCGGTCACGGCGAGAGCCTGGTTGTCCAGCAGCCAGAGGCCGAGGCTGAACAGCATCAGCAGCGTGGTCAAGATAATCAGGACCGTGATCGTCTTACCGGACGGCTGCGAGGGTGGATGATGGGTGCATCCATGCGTCATGGTGAGGCGCTCGACTTTCTCGAACAGGTGAGAACCCGGGACGCCAAGAAGCGCCACGCGGGTTCTCACCTGGAACCGGACGATCGACGCGGACTGGGATTTCTCGGAGTTTGCGGTCTCGCGAGCAGTACCGGTCGTCTTCTGGCCGAAAGTCTCTCACGCAGCGGCGACAGGTTGGCTGGGCGCGTTCGTTAACCAGGGCGATGCCGGAGCCACCGGGCCAGTTGTTTTGGTTAACAACGGTGGTTTCGTTGTTTGCAATAACCGCCAAGATGGTTGCCGTCGCCGGGTTAACAACGTTCTATTGGATGCATCAGGTTCTGGGCCGCAAGGCTCGGGGCCGGTGTGCCCGCCGGTTTTCTCTTTGAACCGGGCGATCGGTGGGCGTGGGGGTCTCTGTTTTGCGGCGGAGGCCCCCATGGGCTTTCTGCAGCTCCCACCCTCTCTGAATCGATGTCTGGCTATCGCTGATGCCCGAACGATGCGGCAGGCCGGGCATCGGGTGAACGGCCGAACCCCTATGGGCGTCTTGGGTGGACAGTGCCGTGCGCGACGGCGGTCCTGCCCTGGGCACAAGGAAAGATCCGGATCGAGCCCGGACGCGGCGGCCCGGGAATCTCGCAACATCGAACTTCTCCGTGATCTTTTCCAGCCGGGTTGGTCATGCCAGTTATTCTCACCAGGAGTTTTGTGGAAGCGCTCTCACGTGTGCGGGGCTGAAGCCGGACGGATGATCGACCGAACTGTCGCTCGAAGACTGTGAGGGCTGGGCGCCAGCCGCGGTGTGGCTGGTAGGCCTTGCGGGTGAGCCGAGATGCCCCGGCGCCGAGCGCGGGCGTAGCCAACTGTGACCTTCGGGCCCCGGCGCTTGGCGGCGTGCCTCAGCTCCGTGGGGCAGGAGGACGCGTTCGTCTTCGGCTACGCCATGGTGGTGCGGCCGTGACGCTGAGTGTCCGGATCCAGCGAGCGACCGGAACGACTCGCTCCCGGGGACGTCCGAAAATCGCGGAGCGTAAAAGTGTCGTACCTCTATGCGACCATGGCTTCCTGTTCTTCGCCCGTCGGCCAAGCCGTGCCGTACGCCCACCTCATAGGAGAAACTTGTCTGCCCCGACCGCGCCGAACAGCGCTTGGGACATCGATCCCTACACCTTCTCCGGCGGGGTGTACTACGTCCCCGCCGGCATCGAGCTGCAGCCGCGCCTGCCCGGATGGGGCCACCCCGGCCTGTCCGGTCTGCGAGAGCGGGTGGCCAGCGACCGGCCGCACGGCGTCAGCGGGCAGAAGTTGCTCTGCCTGTTGTGCATGCGCCTGCGCGCCGACGAGGGACTGCCGCCGGCGCCGGTGTGGATGACGTTCGTCGACGGGCCGCACGCCCCGGTTTTCCGGCACGAGGACGGTCGCTCCCCGCACGCCGAGCACACCCCTGAGAGCGATATCCACAAGGCACTGAAGGACCGCGAAGCCGCCACCTGGACCGCGGCCGGCGCGACGGATGTCAGAGTCGAGGCTTGGCGTCCCCGCGCCAAGCGCCGCCCCGACGTGCTCGCCGTCGGCGCCCGGCTGACCGTGGCTGGGGAGATCCAGCACACCACCCTCACCCCCAGCGCCGTGAACCGCCGCCAGAACGCCCTCGCCGCGACGGGCGACCGCGTCGTCTGGACCACCGACCGCGACTCCGCCGACGTCGCGTTCCTGCGCCAGGTGCCTCACCTCGCCGTGCCCGCGCTCGACGACTACCGCCTGTACCGGCAGGACCGGACGCCACAGCTGAACGTGATCTCCGGCTGGACCGCCTTCGAGTCACAACGCTGCGGCTGGTCCGACATATGGCACGGCGGCAGCACGCGCTGTCCCGTGACCGGGCGGCTCCAGCCATGCGGCCGGCGGCACCTGTACCCGACCTTGAACCCGCACGCCTACCGGCCGGACCCCGGCGCCCGGTTTCCCTGCGGCTCCAGCCCGGACCTCGACCACCTACTTGAAGGCATCCTCACCGACGGGTGGAGGCCGTATCAGGTCGGCGGGCAACGGACTACCTGGATCCCGACTGCCGTCTATGACGACGTGGTCGCCGAACGCGGGGGCAGTGTCGAAGCCGCTGAGCGGCCCCGCCCGCCCGTGACGACCCAGTCAGGCGGGACCCGCGTCTGTGAGCAGAGGGCCACCACGCGGTCCGCTGCGGACCTGGGCTACCTCACCGAGCGGTTCCGGCAAGGCCAGCCGCTCGGCATCGCACCGCCGACCACGCTTCTCGAGACCTTGCCGGCCCCGGCTGCGGCACCCGAGGATTCGGCCCGCCGCGTGCGACTGGTCATCCCGGGCATGCACGCCGTGACCGGGGCCACCCTGGAGCTCGCGGCCGACAACATGGCGGTCTTCGTGGAAGCGGTGCGTGAGCGGGCCCGGATCGAGGGCGACACCCGCGGCTACACCCCGCATGTTGGTGAACCGAGGCGCGATGCCAACACGGATGCCGACGGCCGGTTCGGCTGGACCCTCTCCGTCAACGGCCGCGACCAGGCCATCCTGATGCCCGGTATAGAGCTGGCCCAGCTGCGCGGCACCGGTCTCGCCGCCCCGTGCCTGATCGTCAACGGCAGCGCCTGGTGGTGGAACGACGCGGCTGGCATGGCCGTACCCATCCCAGGCCGCACGACGTAGTCAGCCACCAGGCTGGTCTGCGCCGGTCGTGGCCTCCCGACGTGACGGCCCGGCCGGCGGGGCTCGGCCGTCAGCATCAGTAGTGCACCTGAAGGTGGCCGGCTGGGGTGTGGCCGAGCGGCACCGGACCCTGGATCAGGCGGGCTCGGCGCGGCCGCGGGATGTGTCCAGGGTGCTCTGCCACGGCTGCTGGTCCGGCAGCGGCACCGCTGCGCCGGCCGCGTCGTTCCACCACGAGCCGTTGACCTTGATCGCCAAGGTCTCGACCGACAGGCCGCGCAGTATCGCCAGGTCGACGCCGGGCATGAGGATGTGCTGGGGGCCGGCCGTTGACGCTCAGGAGCCAGCCGAAGCGGCCGCCTCATCGGCGGCCTCGCCTCGGACCGGCTGACCGACGTGCGGGGTGTAGCCCCAAGGGTGAGCTTCTCGGAGTGGATCTTCTTGACCCTCATGAAAATCGGTGGTGCTGCACGAAGAAGCAGGCCCCGGGCACACTGTGCTCGGGGCCTGCGTGTGAGGTTCTAGAAGAGCGTGACGGTCAGGTATGACAGTGCACCGACCATGAGGATCACGCAGAGGCGGGCGGTCCGAGAGTTACCTGCCAGGGCGTATCGGACCGTCCGCATCACCTCCTTGGCAATTTGAACCATGGGTAGATCACCTTCCTGAAAGGGTGAGGTGCCGTGCAGCCGGATCGCTGCGGCACCGTCAACACTGACGGTCCAAGGCGGACTTACAGCAGAGGTAAAGCTGGGTTTCCCGTGGTCAGAAAGGGTGCGGCGATGTCGCTCAGGGTGGGGAGGCGGGCTTCTCGCCCTGGGAATAGGATCCGGTACCTCGTCGTCACGCCAGGGAGGGCCGACGTTGAGCACCGGAGATCCGCAGATCGCGGCCCAGATTCACCGAGCGGTTCTCGACGTCATCGCCGTCTGGTGGGCCCGGCAGGACTCACTTCCGCGGAAGCCTCGCAGCGGCGGGCGTAAGGATCCCGATCTGCCCTACGGATCGGTGTCGGCTCTTTCCCGGGGGCTGAAGATGTCCAACAGCACGCTGGACAGGAAGCTCAGCTCCCAGCGCTACGACTGGCCGGACATCGAGGGGATCGTCGCGTACTGCGTGCCCGACGAGCGGGAGCACCGTCTACCCCCGCTGGCCGGTTTATGGCTGGCGTGGAAAGGGGGCCTGCGGCGGCCTCCCGGCTACTGGGGCCCTATCGAAGGACTCGACGGGCACGTGGTGCCGGCAGAGCTGTCCCCGCAGCAACGACTGCAGGCCCAGGTCGACGAACTTCAAGCCCAGCTGCTCACCGTGCAGAGCCGGCTCGGCGTCACCAGCGAACAGTTGGCCATCGCCGGGCAGGCCCTGGCCCGTCTGCGTACTGAACTCGACCATCGCGATCAGCAATTGGCCGACAGCGATCAGGACCGGGCGGAACTCGAGCGACAGCGGGAAGCGCTGGCTATCGAGTTGGCCCAGACGGTAGAGCGCCTGCTGCACGCCGAACAGCAGGCCGCCGCCGAGCGTGCCACCGCGCAGCGGGAAGCGGACCTGCGGCGCGCGGAGCAGGCGGCTCGGCAACGCGCCGAAGACCAGGCCACCGCTGAGCGGGCCCGCGCCGATCAGGCGCAAGCGCGCGTCGAGGCGGCGAACCAGGCAGCCAGCGAGGAAGTCGCACTGCGACGCGAGCAACAGGCAGCCCGGCAACGCGACCAGCAGCAAGCGGCCACCGAACGCGCCCGAGCCGACCAGGCCGAGGCCTACGTCGCCGAGCTCGTCGCCCAGGTCACGGCGCTCAGCGAGCGGCTGGCCAGATACGAGGCGACGAAACCGGCGGCCGTCGTCGCCGTCGCCACACCGCCGGGGGCGGCCACACTTCCCGGCCCGGGAAACACCCCCGCCAGCCCCGCAGCGCCCTTCGTCCCCGCGCCCTTGAGCAGGGCGGAAGCTGGCAGCCGCCCACCCCTGCAGCTTGCTGAGGTCATGGACTCCGGCGGGATGTGCCGTCGCCTGAACCGGTTGTACGCCCAGCGCCGGGGACCCGGCCGATGGATGCGGTGCCTCGACCGGATGCTGATCGTCGGCGATCAGAACCGCTGTGCCCAGGCAAAACGGGCCGAGATGGCGCTACGCCGATGCCCGGACCCGGAGCTACGGCTCTACTCCGCGCGTGAACATGCCGAAGCCGTCCGCCGACCTAGGGCCGGGGTCAGCCGGATAAATGGGCACCTGCACGAGTCTCCGGCCGGCCGGTCTCCGTTGTGCATGTGCAGCCTGCGGTGGTGTCGCAAGTGCCGGCGCGCCGACATCGAATTCGGTTTGACGAGACGGCCGCGCCGCACCCGCCAGCCGCGGGGTGGCCGGCTCCTGTTGATCGCTGGGCTGCTTCTGCTGCTCGCCAGCTGCGCCGGTGCGTTGTTCCTCAAACACAACGGCGACATCGCCGACGCGGGCAGCACCACCCTCTGGGTCCTGGCGGGCGCCGGCGGCCTGCCCATGGCCTTCGTCCTGCTGATCAGCGGAGCCATCCTGAACTCTGCGGAGAGCTTCCCCGCCAGCCAGGACAACCACCAAGAAGACGTTGCCATCCGCGACGGTGACCAGGCTCGCGGCGACTCGGGATAGGCCCAGTCGCCGCGACGTGCTCGCCGGTCTCGTCCCGTGCGCGACGATGCCCCGCGCCTGGGGTAACGGCAGGGATCGGGGTTCGGTCGCTGCCGACCCGATCCGGATCGACACCACCGGCGACGGCGGGTATGGGCCAGATCGCGTTCTGCTGCTGGCACTGTTCGCCGAGGGGGAACGCACCTTCACCGCCGAGCGGGGCCGCGCACGTCCGCGCCGTTGCCGAGAAAGCCGGCCGGCACGTCCGGGCGGCCCGGCCGCGCACTTGCCGGAGAAGATCGAGCATGCCCGGCTACTCAAGGCCCAGGGCGACAGCCTCGCGGAGATCGCCAGGAAGACCGGCATCCCGAAGACGTCGTTGCACCGGTACCTCACCGCCCCGGCGGCCGCGGCGGACGGCTGATCGATGAGTCCCGCCATCGAATGGGTGGGGGTCCGCTCAGCACGTCATGTAGGCGTGAAGACGTGGCGAGCCGACACGCAGGGGCGCACAACGCCATTCAACAGTTTTTCTGAGGAAGCGACGGTCACGCAGGCTTCTTTGCCAGGCTACCCACGGTAACGAGTTATGTCCGTATTGGTCTTGTGTGAGGGTTAAGATACTTAAGAAACTTTTAGGTCTTTAATCCTATTTGTCTGCGCATGTAGCGATGGTGATCGAAAGCAGACCGGCAATGTTTAAATGATCCTCATCTATTCATCCCTGAAGTGCACTGTCTGTTGGATGTGAATTTCCTACGGGATCACGGTGACATATCTTGCGATCGTGAATGAAAATGATCGCAATCATTCCGGCCGCTCATCTCGTGCGGGTGATCCGCATGATTAGTCCGGCTTGGAGGCTGGCGCCCCCGGCGCCTTTTGGTGGAGCCGTGATGTAGGCCTTTCGGAGGGGCAGGATTAGGCCTTCTGTTCGATAATCACGGGCCGAACGTGTGTAAGATTCACGTTGTAGCCTGCGTCACTGTTTCGCATTGTTTCGCGGATTTTCGCTACGTTTTCTAACGGTACGGCCGTCCTGCTGCTCTGACCTCGGCGAAGTTGCGTCCGTCACTCGATGGGTGTTGCCCGGAGTTTGAGTGGGCATGGCCGTGGTTGAACTCCTTCCCCCACCCTGCTCGTTGTCAGCCGGTAGGTGAGAAGAGAAAGCCTCTGATCTTGACCGGTTGGGGATCTCGCTCTCACTGTCAGTTGGCGAGTATCATGATCCAAGCGGGAATCGCATTTCCGCTCCGAAGATCGCGTCCGGTTGGTCCTGGGCCGCTATTCGGATCTAGCAACACCCCGGTGGGCGCTGTGGTGGCAAACGCCGGGACGATTGAGGGGTCGGCAGGCTACCCGCGCGGGGAGGCCTTCCGGCCCCTTGATTTTTGTCGGCCTTACCCGCGCCGGGGAAAATGATCATTCCAATTGACGGGATATTCCTCTGTCAAGATCCCCCAACATGCAAGTTGCATGATCCATCCGGGCACCGTCAAGGCCCCTTGAGGCCTCTGCTGGAAACCGTCAGTGGAGTGCTGCACACTAAGCGGGCGACAACCCGGCGGGCCTTGTCACCACCAAGGCCCGCCGATGCATGAAATACCCACTTTTGCGGCCCAGGACCAAACCGCAGGGGGTGGGGAGATCGTTTTCTCCCTACCCCCACCGATCTGAGGATGGGATGACCCATGTCTAAGAAGAACGCGCCGGACACGGCGTACCGGCAGAACGACCCCTCGCCCGGCGGCGCGCACCACCGCCGCGGCCGGCGGGTGTTCGTCTTCTCGGTGATCGTCGCGTTCGCCGCCGTCGAACTCGCCACCGGAGCCGACCTGCAGACCGTACTGCTGACCGTGCTCGGCGTCGGCCTGGCCGGCGCCGTCGTGGCCCGCTGGGTATGCGACGACGCGCCCCTGCCCAGCATCGCCCGCATCCTCGGCCAGGCCGACAACTCCGCCGGAGGCCCTCGATGAGCAACGTCTACCGCTCCGGCCGCGGCGACTTCGGAGGAACCGGACCCGTGCCCTTCCACGGTGCCGTCCACCCTTCGGCGGTCCCCGACCCGGCGAACATCAGCGAGCCCTCCACCGCCAGGCGTAGGCGCCCGGCTGCGCCTGAGACGACCGCCCGGGAAGAAACCTTGCGTAACGACCTGCGCCGGCAGCCGGCCGAACCGGCCCGCCTCACCAACGGCGCGTTGCTCGCCCGCGAACACGAGTTGGCGCGAGCCCGGGCCGCCCACATCGACGGCACGACCGCCGGTGAAGACCTCGCCCGCCGCCTCGCGTTCGCGCACCGGCACGCCGGCAAACCGTCCCTGGCGATGCTCAGCATGAAGGTCGGCTACAGCAAGGGCACCCTCTCCAAGGTGCTCAACGGCAAGATGGCCCCGACCTGGGCACTGGTGCGCAAGCTCGGCGAGTACCTACGCGTCCCGCCGCACCACGTCACCCAGGAATGGCTCCCGCTGTGGATCGCCGCCGACGAGCATCGCGAGTCCATCAAGGCCGCCGAGAAGGAGGCCCAGGAGAAGAACGCCATGAAGCAGGTCGCCCGCGGCACCGCGACCGTGCACACCCGGCCCGAGCAGCCGCCGGCCCCTATCGATCTGCGCACCGGTACGGCACCGCGTACCGACGCGCTCACCGAGGAAACCGGCTACGCCTGCCCCCAGTGCGGCAGCTGGGTCGTCAACACCGCCCAGCACACCAACTGGCACATGAAGCGCGACCCCGCCGGACAGCCCGCCCCCGAGGCCGAATCCACTGGCGCCGGCCACGCCAACACCGCCGAGCTCACCCTGCTCAAAGAGATCTTCCAACTGCCCGAAGACTCGTAGCCCGAGGCCTTCTCCCTACCCACCTATCTGCCCGACGGCCCCCGAACAATCAGCTCGGGGGCCGTCGGCTTGCCAACGTGCAGCCAGCACGCCCACACCCGGACCAGGCCTGCCCGGCGAGGGCGTGACCACCGTCGTGTACCTGCGGCCCGGTGGCCACGAGTCTGCTGTCAGCCGATCACCGGACCGAACTAGCCAGGGCTACCAGTCGCCGGTCGCACGGTGCTGCCGGTCGCTCAGGGCGTCCTCGAGCGGCAGACGCCGGCGAGCACGACTACTGAGTACGACAGGAATCATGAGCCGGAAGGGGCGAACGGCGCCGGGACCCGGCTGTACCGGCGCTGAGTCGCGGGAACCTCGCCGATCTTGGCAGCCTTTCCCCGGGAGGCGCTGTCCTTTTTGTCGATTCATTCAGCAGCATGGCTGCATAATTCTCGGCGACTACGCTGTAGATAGGTACAGCATGTTCGCTTGGAGGGGTGAGCTTTGGCGCTGTCATACAAATACATGGCGGTGGGCAACGGGATGCGCACCGACCATCCGATCCCGGACCTGCCGTTCGTCGACGACTCCCATCTGCCGCTGGACGACCCGGACGCGATCGAGGCAATCGGGCGCAAGGAGGGTGGGACCTGGGGTCGCACGGACCGGTGCAAGGACGGCGGCTGGGTCGCCTTCACCACCGACGCGCTGCGGACGGATCTGGGCTGGGTGGTGCGCTGGCACCCCGAACACGGCCGGTCCGTGGTGCTCTACCGCGACGCCGACGTGGTCAGCGCGTACATGTCGTACCAGGACGAGGCGCTGCTGTTCCGCTACGGCGGCTACTGGTGGGACGGCACGACCTGGCACCGCCCGTCGCAGGTGTTCGATCAGGCCCGAGAGACCTACGTCAACCGGCCCGTCCCGGCCGCGCTGAGCATCAGCGCCGCCGACGAGGCGCAAGGCGACCCGAAGAAGGCCGTGCTGTGGGCGATCACCGACCTCGACATCGACACCGTGAAACCGAACGCGTCGAGCCGCTGGCGCGACGACTTCGCGCTGTGGGCGCTACGCCACGAGGACGGCCGCCGGCTGGCCGACTGCGTCGTGCGCCTGACCGCTCCCGAGCTCGCCGCCGACCAGCTGCTCGACGTGGCCGAGCTGGCCGAGGTCGCCGGGATCGGCGCCAGCACCCTGCGCGCCTACCGGGCCCGCGACGAGAACGAGGTCCCGCTGCCCCAGACTTTGATGGGCGGCCGACCCATGTGGTCGCGCCCTGTCGCCGAGGACTGGGCCGAAAGCCGGCGGCGCTCCCGCGACGGCGTCGCCCGCACCATGGCCGACCGCGATCACGAGAATTTGTCGATCGGCGTGGTCCGGCTCTGGGAGTACTTCACCAACGCCTTCACCTTCGACCTGTGGGACCGCGACACCAACCGCAAGCGGTTCGCGCTGCGCTGGCGGACCAAGGCCGCCGTCCGCGACGTCGCCCACGACGTCGCCTGGACCGCCGCCGCCAGCCTTGACCGGATCGTGCCCCCCGGTGACCTCAGCGCGACGATTCGCGCCGCGGTGCTCTTCGAGTTCGCCGACTGGCAGCGCACCCAAGAGGCCGAAGAGTTCAGTTACCCGATCAACCACGCTATCGCCCGGATGCTCGACTGGCTCATCCAGCACCAACCCGAGTACGCCCGGGCCGCCGTCGCCGAGATCGTCGGCGAAGCCGAACGCGACCTCGGCATCCCGCCCGCAATCACCGGCTTCTCCCTGCGCCAGGCCCTGGCCCTCGACGGCAAGTTGCCCGGCGAGAACGCCTACAACGAGTTCTTCGACCTCGCCCTGCCCCCGGAGAACTGATCCACTCCCGCCCCGGCTGGGGACCTACCGGAACGTTCCAGTGCCGGGAAGTGGAACGGCCGCGCCTTCTGAGCAGGCGCCGGCGGTCGTCGGTGGGGTCGACGCACAGAGACGGCTGCCCGATGTAGCTCGGGGCGGCGACCATGCGTGCATGACAGATCAGCGCATCGATCCTCGGCGGCGTTGGCCGTGGCTGCTGTCCAACGCCGGCATCCTGACCGTCACTGTGATCGTCGCCGGGCTCGGGATCACCGCGCTGGTGGTGATGCTGCTGATCGCCGGCGACGCTCCGGATACGGAGCGGGCGAAGCTGCTGATCGAGGCACTGAAGTACGGGCTGGGCTTTTTTGCCGCCGCTGGCGCGGTCGCCGCGCTCCTCGTGGCAGTCCGCCGCCAGCTGCTTGCCGAGAACGCCCATGATTTGTCCGAACGCAACCACCGGCTCGCGCTGCAGGCACAGGCGCATACCGAGACCGACGCCGCCGAACGACGCGTCACCGATCTGTACGCCAAAGCTGTCGAGCAACTCGGCTCCGCCGACGCCGCCGTACGCCTCGGCGGCCTGTACGCCCTGGAGCGCGTCGCGCAGAACAACCCCGCCCAGCGGCAAACCATCGTCAACGTGTTCTGCGCCTATCTGCGCATGCCCTACGCCCCGTCCGCTACCACCACACCGACGACGGCCGGACCAATCACCGAACTGCCCCTGCCCCGCACCGAGCCGACCGCCAGCCGCGACCCTCGGCAAGAACTGCAAGTCAGGCTCACCGCCCAACGCATCCTGACTACCCACCTGACCTTGCCGGCGGATGTCACCAGCGAGCAAGCAAACACTCTGACACCCGACGCCGTCCAACCGTTCTGGCACGGCCTCGACCTCGATCTGACCGGCGCTCAACTCATCGACTGGAACCTGCCCCGTGGCCACCTGCGCCACGCTGACTTCACCAGCGCCACGTTCACCGGCAGCGCGGGGTTCCACGAGGCGACCTTCACCGGCGATGCGTGGTTCGAGAAGGTGACCTTTCCCGGTGTCGCGTGGTTCGAGAAGGCGGCCTTCACCGGCGGCGCGTGGTTCAACGGGGCGACCTTCACCGGCGACGCGAGGTTCAGCGGGACGACTTTCTCCGGCGGCGCGTGGTTCGAGAAGGTGACCTTTCCCGGTGTCGCGTGGTTCCGTGAGGCGATCTTCTCCGACGGCGCGTGGTTCAACGGGGCGATCTTCTCCGGCGATGCGTGGTTCGAGAAGGTGACCTTCGCCGGCGTCGCGGGGTTCGGAGGGGCGATCTTCTCCGGCGACGCGTGGTTCAACGGGGCGACCTTCTCCGGCGGCGCGTGGTTCCGTGAGGCGGCCTTCACCGGCCACGCGTGGTTCCGTGAGGCGGCCTTCACCCGCCACGCGAGGTTCGAGAAGGCGACCTTCACCGGCGGCGCCTGGTTCAACGGGGCGATCTTCTCCGGCGATGCGTGGTTCGAGAAGGCGACCTTCACCGACGGCCGACTGATGATGGTCCGCGCACGGGTGGAACTGCGCGAGGACCGGCGGGATGTGTGGCCATCAGGGTGGCGAATTGCGCCAGGTCCGCCTAGCGGCTGGTGCCAGTTGGTGTACGGGGCGCCTGGCTGATTTTTGTTGTTCCGCTTCCATGGTTGTGGAACGGCCCGGACGGCCGCAGTAGGCCCGTGCAAGATCCCCAGGCCACAGGCCCGTCCCAAGATCATGAATCGTTCCGGAAATCGGTCCACAATCACCGTTCCGAAATCATAGTACGATGCCGAATTCCGGTACGATCGGAGCGCGGCGCACCCGGACGTGCGGGCTCCGCATCCGGACGGCGCCGACGCCGAGCCGTGGCCCGCCCGCGCCGAGGAACTCCTGACCGAGCACGCCCAGCGGTACGGCGCGCTGGTGAGAGCATGGCGGGCCGCCTACGACATGCAGCAGATGGCCGAGAGCGAAGCGAGCACCGAGCCGCCCGAGCCAGTCCCGGGACTGCCGGACGCGGTCGCCGACCAGGAAGCGGCCCGGCACCGGCTGTGGCAGGACACGGGGAAGCAACGCGCCGAACTCGCCGCCGGGCACACCGCGGATGTCCACCAGCGGGCCGTGCACGCTGCCCGCGCGTACGCGGTCGCGACGCTGGCCGGCTTCCACGCCGTGGTGAGCGGCGCGGACCCGGTGGCCGTCATGCAGGGCCCGGACGACACCGACGCCTGGGACGAGCCACCGCTGACCCTGCCCGCCGCGACGGGCATCCACGCGATCGACGACGAGATCAAGCGGCTGCACGCGAAGGCGGTGGGGCGGCCGGTGAAGCGCCGCGGACCGGCACCGACACAGAAGCGGGTACGCAGGTCGTACTGGTGGGAGGAGAAGAAGCCGGCCCGGCCGGCGGACCCGGGTGTCACCCTGGCCGATCTTGCGAAGTGCCTGCACGGCCACATGGCCGGCGGGGAGCTGGTGCGCCGGTTGGATCCGGGACGCGGTGCGGCCGGTTGACCCGCTGCTTACTCGACGTCCCAGCCGATGTTGCGCAGGAGTACCTTCGCCGATGCGACCAGGTACAACGCGAGTTGGTTCTCGCCCTCGGCAAGGATCCGGTTCAGGTTCCGGTTCAACATTGCCCGGACGATCCCCTTCGACTCCGGCGTCTGATGCTGGAGTTCTCCCTCGATCACCTCTGAGTCCCGGCGGATTGCCTCCGCGTCTTCGTCCGGCAGCCCGAGCACGGGGAGCGCCTGCACGATCGCCTGCACCAGCTGGCGCAACTCGTCACCGACGAGCCCGGACGACGTGGTGGCGTTCTGGGTGACGTGGTCACCCCAGTTCAGGTTGCTGCCGCTGATGGTGCCGATGTGAAAGACGTGGCCAGGCTGGGCCTGCCTCTGCTTGTTCAGGAACTCCTCCACGCTCACCCCTGACTCGATGCACCTTTGACCCAGTCCTGTCAGCCGTGCCGTGAGCGGGCCCTCGAACTCCGCGACATAGCTGCCGCCCTCGATGAGGCCGGCCTCCTTGAGCTGCTCGGCGACACGCCCCACGAGGCTGTCCGGCAGGATTGATCCTTCAAGGTGGATCTTGATCCCGTCATCGCCTCGAAGCTGCGTCCACGCCGTCCCGTGGGGGTCCTCCTGGTAGAGGTACTGCAGGATGCCGCGCTCAGCGGCGCTGCGCATCTCTGCCGGGTTCGCGCGCCGACGGCGACGCTCCTCCACCTCAGCCCTGCCGGCATCGGTCAGGTAGGCGGCGTTCCCACCGAAACCCATCGTCTCGGCGAGCTTGATCAATCCCTGGCCGTCGAGGAGGCGCAACGTGCCGCGCCATAGATCCTCGGCGTGGTCGTCGAGAGTTTCCCCGAGAAGATCAACAAAGTGCGGGATCTCCCCAGCGTTCTCTGGAGCGTGATCGTAGAGAAGCTCAAGTGCTTGGATGCGACGGCTATGAGAGTCGGACACCACGTCCTCCAACGAGTTCGGTGACCATGCATTCAACCAGGGCCACGAACAAGGGCGATTGGGGTGCCTATGTGGGGTACACCCCAACCTGACATCTCAGTCCCGCCCGAAGATCGTCAGGATAGAGCCGGTTCTGGCATTTCTTGACACTTTCTGGTTGGAATCTTAGGGTTCAACCTGACACATTTGGTCAGGAAGGAGTCCGGCGATGCGAGTGGGCTACATCAGGGTCAGCTCCGTCGACCAGAACACCGTCCGGCAGCTCGACGGCGTCGCGGTGGAGCGCGTCTTCACCGACAAGGCCTCCGGCAAGGACACCGCCCGACCGAAGCTCGACGAGCTGATCGCGTTCGTCCGCGACGGCGACACTGTGCTCGTGCACTCGATGGACCGGCTCGCCCGCAACCTCGACGACCTGCGCCGCCTCGTCCGGACACTGACCAGCAAGGGGGTGCGGGTGGAGTTCGTCAAGGAAGGGCTGACGTTCACCGGCGAGGACTCGCCCATGGCCAACCTGCTGCTGTCGGTGATGGGCGCGTTCGCCGAGTTCGAGCGCGCCCTGATCCTGGAACGCCAGCGCGAGGGCATCGCCGCGGCCAAGCAGCGCGGCGCCTACACCGGCCGCAAGCCAGCGCTCAACGCCGACCAGGTGGCCGAGGTACGCCGGCGGGCCGCCGCCGGCGAGAAGAAGGCCGCCCTGGCCCGCGAGTTCGAGATCAGCCGGGAGACCCTCTACGGCTACTTGCGCACCACCCCGGCGGCGGCCGCGGTACCGGCCGGGTGACCGCTCCTGTCCCGACCGGGCCGAGGGTGAAAGGGTGATCGCGTGATATCGAGACAACCAGATTCCGCCGGCCTGGTCGGTGTCGGCTACGAGGGCCGCACGATCGAGGAACTCATCGCGCAGCTGCACGCGCTGGGTGTCTCGCGGCTGGTCGACGTCCGGCTGACCCCGCTGTCGCGCAAGCCGGGGCTGAGCAAGACCGCGCTCGGGCAGGCGCTGAGCCAGGCCGGCATCGTCTACGAGCACCACCGGGAGCTGGGCAATCCGAAGGCGAACCGGCCAGGGTTCGCCACCACCGGGCCGGCCCGCGACGACGCCCGCGCCTACTACGCCGAACTGCTGCGCGAGCCGCAGGCCGACCAGGCGCTGCAGGCGGTCGCCGCGGCAGGCCGGCAGGAACGCGTCGCCGTGCTGTGCTTCGAGGCCGACGAGGACCGCTGCCACCGCCAGGTGGTAATCCAGGAGGTTCAGCGACGCCTGGGCCTGGGCACCGACACGCGCGGCGGCCAGTAAACGCCCAGCACGCTGAACACGTGCGCCCGCTTGGCCTGGTTACCGACGTAGAAGGCGACGTCCCGGCCTGGCCCGCACAGTTCGCCGAGAAACTTGTCGCGGATCGCTGCGCGCAGTTCGTCGTCGCCGGATCGGGCCAGCCGCCGCTGGAAGGCCACCAGTTCCCAGTCCAGCACGCCCTGGCGGTGACCGCTGCAGCCGGTGTCGTGGCAGCGGTAGCGGTAATAGGCGCGGAACCGCGGCGGTTCCAGCGCCGTGCGGTCCTGGCCGCTGAACAGGTCCGGCTGCCGGATGTACGCGTCGATCTTGCGCTGTTCCTCCGGCGTCCAACCCGGATGTGCCTCCACGTCCAAGCCGTCGACCGCGCGCGGGCGCACCAGCGCCAGCGACGGAGCGTTGGCATCCGCGCGGGCCGCCCGGTTGAGCCGGCACATCGAGTCCTCGACGTACGGATCGAGCAATGCCCGGCGCGGCTTCCACGGGGCCAGGTGCCGTTTGGTGACCATCGTGTCCATCAGCGGCCGGAAGCTCTCCCGCCGTTGATCCTGCCGGGCCGGTTTCGCCGTCACGGTGACCAGGTCGTACTTGCGGAACTTGTCGTCGCTGGCCAGCTCTCGGAAGTTGATCGGGTACAGCCGGATCCAGCCCCGCCGTTGCAGATCGACGCTGAGCCCGGCCACGCACACCGTCTCGCCGTAGCGTTCCGACGGGTTCGGCGCCGCCTTCACCGTGATCAGCAGATGCAAACTGACAGTCTGGTCCGATACCGGCTTCGGATCAGGGCCGTCCTCGCGCGGGCCGAACAACGACAGCTGCGTCACCCCGAACCACCGCCCATCACTCCAAGCGACAAGACAGTTACAGATAGGCAGACTGCCATGCCTTAGCGGGGTGGGGAAGCCCTGCCGGTCCTCTCCGGAGCGCTCAGAGGCCGCAGTTCTTTCAGATTTTTCATGAACATTCACCGGGTCAGAAGCATCCAGCCAGGCGGTCTGACCAGGCTGAAGGCCCATCTCTGGGGTCTCCCGGACTTCCACGAAATTGCAGAGTCGCTCGTGCTCGTGACGTGTGTGCCCGCAGACTCGATATCAGTGACGCCCCCAGACGGAACGTGATTCCTGAGCGGACGTCGCCGAGTATCGATGCCCCGGCTGGATAGCGCTGGACCGGAGCAGGACAGTAAAACCTGGTAGAGGCGTTGTGGTGACGTCTTCAGGACACGTTGGGCCCGCCCTGTGGCGGGCCTTTCGTTGTATCCGGCGCCAGAAGACGTACCGCCACCGGAGATCACCGGAAACTTTCACGCGCCCCATCCCGCCGTCGGTCGTCCACGGTGGCCAGACATGGCGGCGGCCGGTCACCATATTTGCGCGGGAGAGAACCGACTCACACCACCCGGGCATTTGCCCGGTGAGCCCTTCTCCCGCACTGGCCGCAGTCCAGCGCTATCCAAGTCCGGGAGGACATGGTGAACATCGTCATGGGGTGCCTGGCGCCCGAGAAGTGGTGGGCCGACCAGCGCGCGAAGCGCCGCACGGTCGTGCTCGTGATCGTTCTGGCCTTCTACGGGGGGCTTATCGCCTTCACCCGGACGGCTCTGCTTGAAGCCGCCGGGATCCTGCTGGCGGTCGGCCTGGCCGCCAGCGTCATCATCGACCGCGTCGTGGACGGCGCCCGCACCGCGGTCGACTTCACCACGCTGTACCGGATCCTCGCCGCCGCCCCGGGGCAGGTGTAACGGTGGCATTCGTGCGAAGGACCGTCCCCGTCGACCCCGGCGATTTCGCCACGTCACAGCTCGCGCGGCAGTACCAGAATTCCATCGCGGCTAATCGTTCGCCCGGCGACATCTACAACATCACAATCAACGGTGGCGCGGAGAAAGCTCAGCTGCCGTCCTTCGTGGCCGCGATCGCGGCCACGAAGGACGCGCTGGAGCCGGACCTGGCCCAACAGAAGCTGAGCCAGGTCCTCGCCGAAGCCAGGGTGAAGGCCGGCAAGCCGAAACTTCGGACACTGGCCCGGGCGGTGACCTACTCCGAGTCGATGCTGTCGCGGGTCTTCAACGGACGGCTGCTGCCCACCCGCGACAAACTCGAGGCCCTCGCCGAGCAGCTCGACGTGGATATGAGCACCTTCACCACGGTCTGGCTGCCGCTGTGGGAAGCCGCGAATCGCAAGCCCGCCAAGCCCAAGCCGGCGGTGGCACAGACGGAAGGGCCGGCCGAGCCGCCGCCGGCGTCGGAATGCTTCGTCTGCGCGGCCTGCAAGGGGTGGATCAGGCTCATCGACGCACCTGGTCACATCGAGTGGCACACCTCGCTGGGGCAGGAGCAGTTCCCCATCGCCTCAGTGACGCACCTGCGTCCGGTGGGACAGCAGAAGCCGAAGACGGCGCTCCGCTGATCGTCCAGCGACGTCGATGAGTTCCACACACGCCGAGGCCTCGCTCTGTGAGAGAGCGAGGCCTCGCTGTGCTGAGCAGGCGTCCGCCTTCCGGTGCCGGCCGGTACGACGCCGGAAGGCGGCCGCCTGTCACCCTCCGATGAGCGTGTGGAACAGCAGAAGGCTCCACCTCCCCAAGGAAGGTCTGCCTGCTCAGGGCGAGCGCGCCGGAGTGCGTGCTGGAATTTGCTCGTTCGGCGTCGCTGGATGCGGCAGTGTGACGACAGGGACGTCATCCTCGGGCGAGGCTCGGACGGCTCGGCGCGGGTGGGTCTTCTTCGCGGGAACGGCGGTGCGGCGGAGTTCTCGGTACGCGAAGAACTTCTCCCAGAACAGCACCTTGTCGTGCGATTCCTGTGGCATGGCGAGCTGGGCGAGGCCCAGGAGCACCGTGGCCAGCAGGCCGATGATGGCGATCGCCATCACGGCTCCCCAGGGTGCTCCGGCCAGGTGAGACATGCCGCTGATCAGGCTGGTGAGGACGGGCCCGCCAACGAGTGTGGATTTCATGCCGTGGCCTTCCGGTTCGAGCCGATGGGCCGGCGTCCGGACTCGGGACGGACCGGGTTCCTGACCCTCGCGCGGAAGTGCGCCAGCCGGCTGTTGACGGATTTGACCGTCAGGCCCAGCTCGGCGGCTATCTGCACCTGGGACATGTCCTGGGCGAGCAGCCCAAGGATGGCCTTGGTGGTGGGCGTGGCCACGTCGATGAGCCTTTTGAGGTCGACCCGGATGCCGGCCATCGCGGCGGGATCGGCCAGGTCGCGGGAGATGATGCCGCCGATGCTCTCGAAGTTGATGTCGTGCTGGCTGGCCACCAGCTCGAGCTTGCCCTTGCGGGTCTTGGACCACTTCTCGTACGCCCGCGGGTAGACCAGGGCGCAGGTGCCGATGAAGTACGTGCGCAGCGAGGCGCCCTTCATCGAGGGCTTCCACTGTCTTTTGCCCGGGGCGATGGCTTTCTTGCGGAAGTCCTCGACCGCCTGGCTGATGATGTCCAACGCCAGCTCGGTGCGCTCGTCGTGAGAGTTGGCCAGCACGACCATGTCTTCGGAGCGCATGGTGAACGGACGCTCGGGGGCGTAGCGCTCCAGCACCCGGCCCATCTGGTTCTTCTTCAGGAACGCCTTGACCACCGGCAGGGCGTACAGCCACAGGTCGTCAAAAAGCTGGTGGTACGCGAAGCCGTCCCACGTGATGACGGCATCCTGCTGGCCGTCAACACGGACGATTCGCTGCGGACGCTCCTGCAGCATCTCGAAGCGGACCTGTTCGACCAACTTGTGATCAGCGAGTCGGGACTCAGCACGCTGACGCTCGGGTGACGACTCGCGTTCGACCGCTCCGGAAACTAGCTCCAGCAGGTCGCCGATCGGGTCGGCAGCTGCGATCTCAGGGTCGAAAAGGCTGACTTCGGCAGGGTGAACACAAAGTTCCGCCCTGCCCTCCGGGTTGGGCCAGTTATACGAGGGCATGTCCCTCGCCTATGCGTTTCATGTACTGAAAACCCCTACCCCGAATATGTGACCTGCGCCACATTCTGGGTGGTGGTTCCTGGGTGACCATCACGGTGCCGGCGCTGGTTCATCAGACTGCCGGGGATCGCTGGCCGTTGCTCGCCCGGGCCGCTGGCAGTGGGCGGGCACGAGCAAGCCCGCCAGCCCAACTGCACGGTGCCGGCGCCGAGCCGGTGCCGCTCCGGAGCACCGCAGAACTCGGGTGCCGGCTCGACCAACCCGGCTGTTGAGGAACATCGGAACGAAAACTGGCGGTTGCGATGATCTCGGAGGGAAGGCCGGGCGCCCGCCGCGCTTCTGATCGGAAGGCCTGTGACTCGACCACCTCATGAGTGAGGCCCACCTCATGAGCGAGGTCTGGGCGTCCGGTGCGCCGTCGCGCCCGCCCAGGACCTCACCCGCGCGCTACCGCTTCGCCAGTTTGCGGATCTTGTCCTGCCCTCGTACGGAGACGTTCAGCGCGGCGAGCGCGCTCACGATGACATCGACGTCGAGCAGGCCCTCGGTGCGGAGGTCGTCCAGCACGTTGCGGGCGCGATCCTGGTCGAACTTCGGGCCGTAGCCGTTGTTGCCGTAGAACTTCAAGCGGTCCAGGTGCGTGCGCAGCCGTTCGTCGAGTACCTCGGTCTGCCCGGTGAGCAGGTTGACGGCACCGGTGACCATCGCCCAGCCGCGCATGGGATGGGCGGCGCTCTCCACCACGCACAGCGCCGACTCCCGCGCCCTGGCGATCGCCAGGGCGAGCACCTCGCCGGTCGGGACGTATGCCAGGACCGGGCCGCGGACGCCGGGCAACGAGGAGGACCGTGTGGTCAGGTGGTTGCGGCCGCGGGTGAACCGGCTGAGCACCTGGCTGCCCGCGCCATTGTCGAACGAGTGGGTCACCAGCACGACGGTGCCGCCCGAGTGGGACGCTTCCGCGTCCAGCCATTGCAGGGCCAGCGCTGAGGCGGTGTCCCAGTCCCGTTCCGGATCGTCGTCCGGCACCCAGGCCGCGCGATAGGGGATCGGCACACCGTGTTCTGCAGTCATCCGAACATGGTCTCGTCTCGGTACGACAAAACCTGGTACGCGGCCCGGGAGCTGGCGGCCACTTCGACCTTGAGCGAGACAGCCCCCTTCGGGTGCAGCGGACCTGTTTCATAGGGTGGTGTCGCTTGTGAAACGCGATCGGCCCCCGGTCGTGCTGGCAGCCGTCGGCTGGATCCGCTCAGGAGCTGGTAGAAATCACGAAGGCGCCGAAATTCTGGTCAGACCGCGATGAACAGTTGTGGCAGCTCGGTGATCGCCTGGCGGGCCTGGGCGTGCCGCTCGCGCCGGGCGGCTTCGGCCGCGACGTCGGCCCGGCACTCGGCGAGCAGCTGCTCCATATCGGCGCCGTACTCGGCGATCTCCTCGCCGAGCAGGGTGATCTGAGCGGCCAGGGCCCGCTCCGCCGCCTGCCGTTGGTCTTGATGCCACGGGTCGTCTGCGCGCTGCTGGGCGAGCTTGTGCGCCCGCTGGTGATCCAGCAATGCAAGCACCACGCGTTGGCCGCCGTCGGTCGGCGTCATGCGCACCGGCAGACCGGACCACTTCTCCACGATGCCGGGCCGGGAGTCGGCGCTGGACTCGAAATACTCTCGGACGAGATCACGAAGCGGCAGGTCCTTGAACGGGCCGGTGGTCCCGTGCACGGCGTACTCGTAGACGGCCGCGGTGACGAGCCGGTCGCCGGACTCGGGCCAGAACTCGCCATGATCGATGGTGCGGTAGACCAAGCTGCGCAGTAGGTCAGCGTCGCGCTGCCACACTACGTGCCAGTGCTCGGGCAGATCGGCGCACTTGTCGGGGTGGTAATTCACCACGCCCCACAGCTGACCGGCCAGCACCCCGTCGTCCTCGATGACTGGCGCCTCCCGCAACTGCCGGAAGACGGCCAGGGTCACCTGTCTACCGGAGACTGTCAGCGTCTTGATCTCCACGCGGGCGGTGCTGATCGCGGCGTTGTGCACCGTGAGCGGCGGCTTGGTCATCGGCGAGCCCTCCCCGTGCCTGAAGTCACCGCCACATTACTGCCTGTCGATGGCTATGGGCGGGCATCCGATCGGTAACTGCCTCACAGCGGGTCCTCGTGCTGGCCTGGTCCGGGGCGAATTGCGGCTGCTGTCTGCCGACGATCGTTGAGCCCGCTGTGGGATTGTTCAGCACGCATGGCGCTCCCCCCACGAAGTCAACCACGGTGATCGGGTCATCACGGACGGCCGTCATCCTCGCATCCACGTACGACAATCTCTGGCCCTGTGACGTCTCAGGGGCCCGGTAGCCGCACCCGGTCGGACGTTCCCGCCTGGGGCTCGGGCGTGTCCCCGGCGGCGGCGGGGCGACGCATCGCGGCTCAGGCGCCAGTGCTGCGGCCTGGGTCCAGAGAGGGGGCTCGCGCCGGCCGGGCTGCTGGCGCTGGGGGTCAGCGGCTTTGCGCGCCATTCGGCAAACGACCATGCCGGCGCCCCGTAGACGGTGTTATAGAACATCACTTAGCGTGGCCGAAGGGTGTTATATAA
>NZ_BOMW01000070.1 GCF_016862395.1 Actinoplanes siamensis
CCGGCCCGACCCCGTCGTCGCCGGGACCGTCGGACCCGGGCACGCCCGGTGGCTCGGGCACGATCGTCGGGGCACAGTCCGGCCGGTGCATCGACGTGCCGAACTCGTCGCAGACCAACGGCACCCGAGTACAGCTCTACGACTGCAACGGCCAGACCAACCAGCAGTGGACCTACACCGGCGGCAAGCAACTGCAGGTGTACGGGAACAAGTGCCTCGACGCGAACGGGCAGGCCACGGCCAACGGCACCGCGGTGATCATCTGGGACTGCAACGGCCAGACGAACCAGCAGTGGAACGTCAACTCCAACGGCACCATCAGCGGCGTGCAGTCCGGCCGGTGCCTGGACGTGTGGGGCACGGCCAACGGGCAGCAGATCCAGCTGTACGACTGCCACGGCCAGTCCAACCAGCAGTGGCGGACGAACTTCGGCAGCGGTCCCACCTCATCGCCCTCGGCCTCGCCGTCGCAATCCCCGGGTGGGTCGTGCTCGCTCCCGTCGACCTACCGCTGGTCGTCGACCGGTGCCCTGGCGAACCCGCAGAACGGCTGGGTCTCGCTCAAGGACTTCACCAACGTGGTCTACAACGGCAAGCACCTGGTCTACGCGTCCAACGTCAACAGCAGCGGCTCGTACGGCTCGATGAACTTCAGCCTGTTCACGAACTGGTCCGACATGGCCTCGGCCAGCCAGACCGGGATGAGCCAGGGCACCGTGGCGCCCACGCTGCTGTACTTCGCCCCGAAGAACATCTGGGTGCTGGCATACCAGTGGGGACCGACCTCGTTCAGCTACAAGACGTCGAGCGATCCGACCAACGCCAACGGTTGGTCCTCGGCACAGACGCTCTCCACCGCCAGCCTCCCCGACGCCCCGTACGGCGTGATCGACCAGACCCTCATCGGCGACGACCAGAACATGTACCTCTTCTTCGCCGGGGACAACGGCAAGATCTACCGGTCCAGCATGCCGCTCGGTAACTTCCCGGGCAGCTTCGGCTCGAACTACACGACGATCATGAGCGACTCGACCAACAACCTGTTCGAGGCGGTCGAGGTCTACAAGGTCCAGGGCCAGAACCAGTACCTGATGATCGTCGAGGCGATCGGGAGCCAGGGGCGCTACTTCCGCTCCTTCACCTCCAACAGCCTCAGCGGCTCGTGGACCCCGCAGGCCGCCAGC
The DNA here is from genome assembly GCF_016862395.1 of Actinoplanes siamensis. Taxonomy (GTDB): domain Bacteria; phylum Actinomycetota; class Actinomycetes; order Mycobacteriales; family Micromonosporaceae; genus Actinoplanes; species Actinoplanes siamensis. Next base: position 1,185 of record NZ_BOMW01000070.1, read on the forward strand.
GAGAGCAACCCCTTCGCCGGCAAGGCCAACAGCGGTGCCACCTGGACCAACGACATCAGCCACGGTGACCTGGTCCGCACCAACCCCGACCAGACCAAAACAATCGATCCGTGCAACCTCCAGTTCCTGTACCAGGGCAAGAACCCCAGCGCGGGAGGCGACTACAACCTGCTGCCGTGGCGGCCGGGTGTGTTGACACTGCAGCGGTAGCGACCGGAACAAGTCCACCTGCTGACCGCTCGGGCGTGTCCGGCGCTGCCATGGCGCCGGGCACGCCGCCCGTTTGCCCGGCCGGGCGGTAGACGTCCGAACGTCGATCCGACAAAGGACAGAACGAGGCTCGCCTCACGGCTGGGCGCCGACCCGATCGTGGTGAAAGCTTCGAGCACCGATATGACCAGCCGCTCGATCGTCAGACACGTAGTAGTTCAAGCTTCTACTGGCAGGCGTAGATACACCCCCCTCGTCCTCCAGCGGCACCCCGCGGTTGAAGCCGGACACCCGCCGCTATTTTTCCACGTAGTGGTACCGGCAGGACAGGATCTCCAACTGGTCCGAAGCTCCTGCGATTCGGTACACCAGCCGATGTTCTTCGTTGATCCGCCGGGATGCCCATCCCGAGAGGTCGCCTTTGAGGAGTTCGGGCTTGCCGATACCGCCATCCTCGCCGCGCTGAATATCCTTGATCAACGTGTTGGTCCGCTTGAGGACCTTTCGGTCAGCCGTCTGCCAGCTGACGTACTCGTCCCACGCGCTCGGGTGCCATACGAGTTTCACCTACGAGGCTCCGCGTCATCCCCGATCAACTCGCGCACAACACCTTCGCCCGCTTCCATCTCCGCCATCCGGCGCCGCAACTCGCGGCCGTTGGCGCCCCGAGACAGGTACTCGGTTTCCCGCCAGGCGTCGTACTCACTCTTACGCATGACCACCAGCGGCTCGTGCCCGCTTCGGGTAACGACAAGATCTTCGGCGTCGTCCTCGATGGCGTCGAACACGTTGGCAAGGTTGGCGCGCAGGTCGGACGCGGTTATGACCTTCATGACCCCCCCTAGGTTGTACGCTATACCGTACAACCTTGCCTCCGGCTTGGCCACGCAGGAAGCCGCAGAAACCTGATCATCGACTCGACAGGCACCCGATCGTGCCTCGTCGATCGGGCACACAGGTAGTAGTTGCCGCTTGAACCGGCACGCGTAGACGCAGCCGCGGGTGATCTCCAGGGCGTTGAACCTGTCCCACGTGAGCGCGAAGCCGGGGAAGTCGTCGAGATCCCGCTGCTTCGCCTTCCCGGTCCGCTTCACGTTGCCGGCGGCGTCCCGGTAGGCCAGCCCGGTGATCCCAGCCGGGTCCCCCTTCGCGTCGACCAGGCTGAGCAGCGTTGACTGACCCTCTCCGATCGCCGCCATATCCCAGCCCGCATCGAGGGTCTGCACCGGCTCCGCGGTGGCGTGCCGATCCACTGCGGTTCACTGGTCCGGTCAGCCTTGTCGAAGATCGCTTCGGCGCTGTTCAACGCCGTCGCGCAGGCCTTCACGTCGCCGCCGACGGCATCGCCTTGGGCTTCAAGCACGGCTGAAGCGGACGAGGTGACCGCGGAGACGCTACGGCGGGTCGGTCGGCACGTCAGTGACATGACGGCCGAGTTCCACGAGATGCCGATGGTCGGCGGCTACCGGACGATGGTCCGCCGATACGTGGAGGATCGCCTGGCCGAGATGCCCGACAGCGGCGACGCCTTTCATCGATCGCTACTCGGCCTGTATAACGACGTGACCGAACGTAGCGGTGGTCGGGTCGGCGTGCTCTCGGTGCTCGCCGAGGCGATGCGCGTACCGGTGGAGACCATGCAAGCCTGCCTGCAGGTGGCCCGGCGGCCGGGGCCGCTGACCACGGATCGGGGAAGTGATGGATGACGAGACCGAACTGAGAACACGGTTGGCGGGCACCGATCCGGTGGTGGCCGGCTTGGTCCTGGCAGCCTTCCACGGCGACGAGGAACTGGACGCGACACTGGCCACCGGTACGGCCCCGCAACCGCTGACGAAGGACGGCGACGCCGAACCCGGTGCGACGGAATCGCCGGACGTCTTCCTGGAGTCGATCGAGGTCGCCGGCTTCCGTGGAGTCGGCCGGGCAGCCACCTTGCCGTTGCGGCCACGGCCGGGACTCACCCTGGTGATCGGACGCAACGGTTCCGGCAAGTCGAGTTTCGCCGAGGCGGCCGAGCTGGCGCTGACCGACGACTCGATGCGCTGGGCCGGTCGGCCGGTGGTGTTCCGGGAAGGCTGGCGCAACCTGCATCACGACGGCGACACCGAGATCACGGTCCGGCTACGCCTCGGCGGTGAACACCCGCCGGTGACCATCCGCCGGCACTGGGACGCCTCGGCGAAGAACCCGGAGGATGCCACCCGGCAGCCCGCGGTGGCGCCGGCCTGGCTCGGAAAAGTCGGCCTCTACCGGCCGTTCCTCTCGGCCCGGGACCTGGAGCGGGTGATCACCGCGAAGCCGGCCGAACTCTACGACTCGCTCGCTCCGATCCTCGGTCTCGGCCCGTTGGCCGCCGCCGACACCCGGCTGCAGGCACGGCGCAAGGAGCGCGAGGACCGCGTGAAGGCGGTCAAAGCCGGTTTCAGCCAGCTGAAGGTCCAACTCGCCGAGGTCGGTGACGACCGTGCAGGGCAGGCGCTCAAGGCGCTCGGCAGCCGGGCCGGCAGGGCTGATCTGACCGCGTTGACACGGTTGGCGGCCGGTGACGGGGAAGGCACCGACGCGGCGGTTGCGGCCGCCGCACGCCGGTTGCTCGACGACGATCTGCCGGATCTCGCGTCCACACTGGACTCACTGGCGGTGGCGCAGGAGGACGCGGATCGGCTCGGCGGCAGCCGGTCGGCGACGGCCGGGCGTACCGCGGATCTGTTGCGCAGGGCGCTCGAGCACCACGCGGCGGAAGGGGATCAACGGTGCCCGGTGTGCCGTACCGGGCATCTCGATGCGGTGTGGCGGGCCGAGGCGCAGGCGGCGGCGGTACGGCTGGAGGCCGCCGCCGCGGAGTCGCGGTCGGCGACCGGCCGGGTCGAGACCGCCCGGCGGGCGGTTGAGGAAAACCTCGCGCTGGTACGCCGGGAGCTCAGCCGGGCCGGGAACGCGCTGGCCGGCGTGTTGCCGGAGCCGGCCGACCGGCTGCGCGAAGTGCTGTCGGAGCTGCCCGGAACGGCCGCAGGGGTGGCGGCCGTACGGGTGGCCTGGGAACGTGTCGTGACGGCCTACGCGGAACTAGTCGAGGCCGCGACCCGCTGGCTGGTCCGGCGGCAGAATGTCTGGCAGGAACCGGCCGCGGCGCTGCGCCGGTGGTTGGCCGCCGCCGAGGTGGTCCAGACCGAGGCAGGAGAACTGAGTCGGCTGGTGGCGGCACGAGCCGCGCTCGGCGCCGCGCTCGGCGGGATCCGCGGTGAGCGACTGGCGGCGTTCGTCGGGCAGTCGGAGCACATCTGGCGGCGGCTGCGCCAAGAGAGCAACGTCGAACTCCGAGAGATGCGGATGGAGGGGGCCAACACACAACGGCGGGTGCGGTTCCCGGTGGCCGTCGACGGCTCCGAGGCGAATGCGCTGGCCGTGATGAGCCAGGGCGAGCTGCACGCCCTCGGCCTGTCGGTGTTCCTGCCGCGGGCGGCGGCCGAGGCCAGCCCGTACCGGTTCGTAATCGTGGACGACCCGGTCCAAAGCATGGACCCGGCAAAGGTGGACGGGCTGGCCGAGGTCCTCGGCGAGATCGCGAAGAGCCGGCAAGTCGTGGTTTTCACCCACGACGATCGGCTGCCGGAGGCGATCCGGCGGCTCGGGCTGGAGGCGACAGTCTGGGAGGTGAGCCGGCGGGCCCGGTCGGTGGTCGACCTGCGGATGGCCGACGACCCGGCCGACCGGTACCTGGCCGACGCGTTCGCCTTGGCCGCGGCGCAGTCGCTGCCGGACGACGCACGGTATCCGGTGGTGGCTGGTTTCTGCCGGTCGGCGCTGGAGGCTGCATCCATGGACGCCTACCGGGCACGGCGTTACCGGGAGGGCGCCACGCATCGGCAGGTGGAGCGGAAGCTGGCCGCGGCTAACACCGCGCATCAGCGGCTCACCCTGACGCTGCTCGGCGATCTCAAACGAGGCGATGAACTTTATCCATACCTCGACCAGACATACGGTAGTTGGGCCGCCGACACCTTGCGCGCGGTGGCCGAGGGTGCGCACGGCACCCGGCGCGCCAGTATGACGACGTTGGTCAAGAGCACTTCCGACCTGGTGGAGAGGCTCCGATGAGCACATACCTGGCGACTGCGGACCGGCTGTTGACCTCCACCGTGCCGGGTGCCCGGGGGACGTGGCCGCGGGCCTGTGCCTGGCTGCTGCGGCTGGAACTGGAGGCGGCGCTCGACCGGTTCTGGGCACGGGTTCGGCCGGAGATCGGCGCGGTCCGCGCACAGCGGCCCAAGTTGCTGATGCTGCCGGCGTACGCGGGTGAGGAGATCGCCCGACGGGCGGGTTATCTGTGGTGGGCGCTGTCCCGGGCCGGGCACCATCACCGGTACGAGCTGGGACTGACGATCGGCGAACTGCTGCGGTTGCGCGCCGAACTGGTCGTGGTGGCCGAGCGCCTGCAGGACGCCGCCGTGGCCGGGCCGCGATGAGCGGCAGCTGGCAGCAGAGCCGGGAGGTGCCGGCCGAGCTGGTTTACCGGAGCCTGTTCAGCTCGGCCGAGCCCGATCTACGGTCGCGGGCGGCGGAACTCTTCGCCGCCTGGGCTACGGGCAAGAACGTGCCGGTCAGCGCGGCAGAACTGCTGACCGGCGGTGCTGCGGAAGCGGAGGCGGACGACACGCACCGTTTCGTACGGGGCAGCGTCGGGGCGTACACCGACCGGTCGACCGGCCGACGGCTGCAGGCGGCGGTGTTCCGACTCGAGGAGCGGCTGGCCGATGGAAACCGGTGGACCACCTCGCTGCGCCTCGCAGTGCCCCATCAGGCCGAGCAGGCCGCTCTTTTCCCGGAGACGGACGCGCCGGCGACGTTGTTCGGCGCCGAACCGCCGTGGCCGCAACGGTCCTGGGTGTGGCTGGACCTGGAGCACCACCGGGCTCCGGAGACCGCACCGGTGCGGCCGGGCAGTCCGCGGCTGATCCGTGACCTGCTCGCCGAGGTCGAGGGCACGGACGCATCGCTGCCGTTGACATCGGAGGTTCTCGACATCACCGAGAGCCACGTCGATGAGCTCCGCGGCTGGCTGTTCGACCCCCGCCGCCGGGTTCCGGTGATCGTCTTCAGTCCTGATCAGCAACAACCGGAGGACCAGGCGCGCTTCGCCAGACGTCTCGCCCGGGATGTCACCGGGGTGGCCGTGGTGGTTCGGTTGCACAATGTCGCCGCGGCGGCGGTCTTCAACCGCCGGGCCGGTACGCATCTGCAGGTGTACGGCGGCGCGATGCGGACATATCTGCCGGGGCTGACGCCGAACGAGCCGTTTCCAAGGCGGCACCGCATCCTGTCCGCCACCAGCATGCGTGCGCTCGGGCAGCGGTCGGCCAACGCCGTACGGGACCAGGTTCTGACCCTGTCCACCCGCCGCCCGCCGCCCGCGTCCTACGTGCTGGTCCGCCGCGCTCTGTCGCGCGGGTCCGCAGCGCGGACCATGCCGGATCGGCGGCCGCCAGCCGCGCATCCGGCGTTGTTCCCGACCCCCGGCGAACCGACCGTACTCCCCGGCATCACCAGGAGTGTCAACTTTCCCGAGACGCCGGCGCCAGCCGAGACCGCCGAGGGGAACCGGCTGCTGCGGGCCACGCTCACGCTGGCCGGCGTTGATCCGAGCGCGATCGCGCTGGTCGGCGAGCCAACCGACGTCGAGGCCCTGACCGCGGAGCGTCTCGCCCTGCAGGACCTGCTGCTGCGATCGATGGCGGCGAACGCCGAGGCCGGCGAGAAACTCGCGGAGGCCGGTGCGGAAATCACGATGCTGTACGCCGAGATCGACGACCTGACCGTTCAGCTCACCGAGGAGCAGAAGGTGCGCGGGGAGGTCGAGGACCTGCGGCTGGGCTCGGAGCTCGGCGAGATCGAGCTGACCGACCTGGAACGGGACAACGAGCGGCTGCGTGCCCGGATCCGCTGGCTCGAATCCGAGCTGACCGCCCATCACGTGCACGTCGCCGGCCAGGAGACTCCCGGTCAGATGATTCTGCCCGGCAACGTGGTCGAGACGCTCGAACTGGCGGCCCGGTTGCCGTTCCTGTCCATCGGGGCCACCTCGGACGCGGCGGCCGGACTGGACGTGCATCCCCAGGCGGAGCGGTGGGCAATCAAGATCTGGCAGGCGCTCGCGGCGCTGAATGCCTACGCCGAGGGGCGGGCGACCGGCACCTGGACCAATTCGTTCCTGGCCTGGTGCAAAGCGCCTCCGTCGGGCGGCGCCGCGGTCCCGGCGACGTGGGTTGCGCTGAACGAATCCGAGACGACCACGACCACGCCGAGGTTGCGGGAAGCGCGCACCTTCGCGGTGCCGGTCCACGTGGAGGCGTCGGGTCGGGCCTATATGCAGGCCCACATCAAGATCCAGCAGGGCGGTACGCCGTGTCCGCGGATCCACTTCCACGACGACACCGGAGGCCGGACTGGACGCATCCATATCGGCTACGTCGGTGACCACCTTCCCACCGCAAGCTTCCGCTGACCCGGAAGCTGACGCGATTCATGTGGCCGAACCCAACCGAACGGAAGCCAAAGGTAGCCATTCAGTTACTTCTCGTGATATTCGTGGCGAAGTTCCTCACTGGGGAGGCTGTCGATGCGGATTCTGGTTCTCTCCGACCATGGTGGTAAGCAGTCGGGTCAGACCATTGCCCAGTTGCGCGACGCCGAGACAACCGTGGCCGCCTGGCACGACTCGTACTCGCGGGCCCGCCAGGATCTCGACGCGAGCCGCCGCCGCAAGTCGTGGTGGCGGCGGCTGCTGGAGGTATCCACGGCCGAGGAGCGGCCGGCGTCGGCCCGGATCCGGCAGGCGTGGCAGGGCGTGGCCGCGGCCGATGCGGGCCGGCAGCGTCTCGATGGGCGGGCGCGGCAGCAGGCGGCCGGTGTGTCGGGCGAGGAAGCCCTCCAACGCGGGTTGTCCGTTCTGGACGATTCATGGGTGATGATTCGCGGCTATCGCAACCGTCGGGGTGAGACCGATCATGTGCTGGTCGGCCCTGGTGGGGTGTGGGTCGTCGAGGTCAAACGGCGCCGGATCCGATTGCACGCCGCGGGTGAGCAGTGGTGGTACGAGAAGTTCGACTCCTATGGCAACCTCGTCGACAAAGGCTTGGCCGTAGACGGTGGCGGGCGCAGTTGGGCACGGCAGGTCAACGACGTCGCGGCCGACCTCCGCGCCTGGCTGGCCCGCAACGACCTGCCCGTGCCGATCCGCACCGCCGTCATGATCATGCACGAGCAGGCGACCCTCGGCCGATTCGGGAACCCGACGGTGCACGCCATCGGCACCCATCCCGCACATCTACTCGCAGCGATCGACCGGCATGCCGTCGCCCTCGACTCGCAGTCATGCGAGAGAATCGTCGCGCTGATCCGCCGCGACCACCAGTTTCACGAGCGACGGCGCGACGGATCCGGCGGCCGAGGTGACAGACGGGGGTGAAAATGCTCGACCTGCGAGATGTCGTCAAGCAATGCGCTGAACGGCTGGAGCGTTTCCAGCGGAATCCGCACCGGCTCGGGGAGCAGAACACCAAGGCGAGCCTGATCAGCCCGATCATCGAAGCGCTCGGCTGGGATCTGCGAGATCCCGACGAGGTCTCCCACGAATACCGGCGCAGAGGCACCGACAACCCGGTCGACTACGCCCTCCTGCTCCTGCGCACACCAAAGCTGTTCATTGAGGCGAAAGGCCTCGGCGAGAACTTGGACGTACCGCGCTGGGCCAACCAGACGATCGCGTACGCGACAGCCGCCGGAGTCGAGTGGGTCGCGCTCACCGACGGCATGCAGTGGCGGATCTACAATGCGCACGCCCCCGTACCCATCGAGCAGAAACTATTCAAGGCCGTCCGCATCGACGACCCCGAGCGGGCCATCGAACTGCTCAGCCTGCTGAGCAAGGACAACATGCGAGACAACCGGATCGGCGAGCTGTGGAACGGCTTTTTCGTCGACCGTCAGGTTCACGCCGAGCTGACCAGCATGTTCAGCGGGACCGAGCCGGCGCCCGAGCTTGTCGCCTTTCTCGACCGGCGCTTGCCCCGGCTGACCACCGACGAGATCCGCACGAGTCTCATGCGGGCCCGCGCCACCTTCGATTTCCCGACACCGGTCGGCCAGCCCGTCCTACTTTCCGGCACCGCGGAGAACCCGCCGCCGCACCCCACGATCACCACACCGTCCGCCCTGCCGAGTAACGACAGGCCCGCCGTCGGCCGCCGAGCCCGGCAGGCGGTGACCTCGCAGGAACGACTGATCAAGGTGACCGACATGATCGCCACCGGGCGCCTCCGGCCAGGAGCCGCCCTCCACGGTGACTATCGCGGTATCACCCATCACGGTGAACTACTCGCCGACGGCCGAGTCCGCTACAACGGACAGATCTACTCGACGCTGTCCGCAGCGGGTCGCGCGGCCAAGCTGGAGACTCTTGGATTTGACGCACCCGAGTCGAAGATCTCAACCGATGGGCTCGACTTCTGGCACACCACCGACTCGATCAGCGGCGACGTGGTCCGCATCAAGGAGATCCGACGCCGAACCGCCCGAGACCTCGACAGCAGCCGTGATCCGGGCGGCATGTGAACCCGACGCCCGCACAAGGCGCTTCCCATGGCGCCTGTTCGCCGTGTGGCCATCGCGGTCCGGGCAACGGTGGGCAGAACATCATTGGGTGGAGGCGCCCCGCTTACGGAGAGCGTTGAACTGAGCACATTAAGCCTCGACCTGAATCGATGTCGTGGTTAGCCTGAGTTTCACGGACGTGGCTCCCTGAGGCTTGCCGGTCAGGCGTTGAAGACGTACTCCAGCGTGTAGGCGCTGGCGTCCAGCACCATCTCGTTGACCTCCACGCACCGCCGGGTGCTGGTGTAGGCGTGCCGGGTCACCGCGATGACCGGGGTGCCTCGGGGCAGGCTCAGCGCCTCCGCCTCGCCGTCCGTCGGCATCCGACACAGCAGTGTCTCCCGGAACGTCTCCGGCCCCAGCCCGGCCTCCGCCATCCGCGCGTACATGCCGCCCGGTCCAGGGCCGGTGTAGCCCACGGCGGGAGCAACGGCCACCACGTCCAGCGGGATATAGCTCGTTGCGGTCTGGACGATGCGGTCTTCGATGGCGAAGCGGCGGGCACGAGTCAGCACAGCCGCCCCAGGCGGCACGCCGAGCGCCTCCGCGATCCCCTCGGAGGCCGGGGCCTCCTCCACGATCACGTTGACAACGCGGAGCCGCCCGTTGGTGTCGTGGTCCTGAATCGACTTTCCCTCAGCCCACCAGGACTTCGCGAGCCGCTTCGGGGACGAGCGGAGGACGCGCCCAAAGGTGCGGACGTAGAGGCCCTTGCCGTGCCGGGAGACGATCACACCGTCAGCACGGAGGAGGTCAACAGCTTTGGCGACGGTGCCGGTGGGGACCCCGAAGCGCTGGGCGAGGTCCCGAACGGTCGGCAGGCGGTCGCCCTCGACCAGCCGCCGCTCTTCGATGTCGGCACGGATCGCGTTCGCCACGTCTCGGTAAGCCGGTTCACCCATGTGTTCACACTACCCGTGTTCAGAGTGAACAGTCCTTTAGTGTTCACAGCCCTTCCAGCTCAGATAGATCGAAGGTGCGGGCTCGAAGCTACTGCACCTGGGCCGGACGGAGGGCAGGGGCCGTGAAGGCGATTCTGGTGGTGGGTCCGCGTGAGCTGCCGAGCGAGGGCGAGGTCCGGGTGTGGCTGGACACGGGCAGCAGGAGCGGGTACGAGATCTCGGTCCCCGCTCGTGACCTCGCGGTGGCCGACATGGACGACGGTAAGGGCACCTCGGCGATCTACGCCCTGAGGGAACGCGAGTGCCGGGGATAAGGCAGCCGGTGAGCAGCGAGCACACCGAGGGGCACCCGAGCTGGAACTGCCGGGCCTGCGGCGCTCCGCGGCCCTGCGAAACGGCCAGGGCTGAACTGTCGGCCGCTGGAGGACCCGACGGCACTGCGCATCCTGATGTGGGACCTACTGGAGGAGGCCGCCCGAGACATGCCGCGCACCCCAGCAAAGGACTTGTTCGAACGCTTCCTCCACTGGACCGGGTGACCTCGGCAGGGAAGGGGGTGGTCAGCGCTTTCAAAGACACGCCTGGACAGGTGGTAGTTGGCGCTTGTACCGGCACGCGTAGATGGAGCCGCGGATGATCTCCAGGGCGTTGATCTTGCCAAACTTCAGCGCGAACCCCGGGAAGTCGTCGAGGGGCCGCTGCTTGGCCTCGCCGGTCCTCTTCACCGCGCCGGTCGCATCCCGGTAGGCCAGGCCGGCGATCCCTGCCGGGTCGCCCTTCGCGTCCACCGGTCTGATCAGCGTGGACTGACCCTCACCGGTCGCCGCCGTGTCCCAGCCGGCGTTGAGCGTCTGCACCGGCTCGGCGGTGGCGTGCGCGCCCCGGCCAGTTGCGCGACATTGGGCCCGTCCGCCAAGCCCCTGATCTGCTTCAACTCCTCGGCCAGCGCGGCCGCGTCAGGAGAATAGAAAGACCAGAGCACGAGGGTACGGACATTGCCGGCCTCGCGGATGTGTCGAGCGGTCTCCTCGACGGACTCGCCAAAGCGGACCTCGTAGCCGGTCTCGGTGTCGTGATGGCCGAGGGCGTCGAGGAGCGCATGGAAAGCCGTAGGTCACCGCCTTGCGGTGACGCAGCACCAGAACGAGCTCCAGACCGGCCATGCCCGACTCTGCCAGCACCCGCCCGGCCTCGCATCCCGACGCCTTCAACGCGGACGGTGACCGCATCATCAACCGTGACCACCCGGGAGCACACGAGTTGGCGCCCAACGCCTGGCGGGCCGACGCACCACTCGACCATTGGCGCCTGTTCGGCCTGGACAGATCCGGGGTCCACATCGCCGACGACCTTTCGAACCTGGATGAGATTGTCGGTGCCGTTCTGCGAGGATTGGGACGATGACACCCGACGAAGCCGTACACGCGATGGCCGTCCGCCTGAGTCTCGTCGACTGGGAGCGCCGAGGCGACAAAGCCTGGTCGAAGGCAGCCCTTCTCAAAGAGTACTTCCGTCGGGCGGCGCGTTGGGCGATCGCGTACGGCTGCGACACCCGCGTGCCGTTCTTCGACATCGCCGCATGCGTCAATTCCAGCATTCGAGCCGATCAGAATGAGATAGACCATTTGCTGGAGAAGATCGTGGCCGGGCGCGGGGGCTGGAACGCCAAGCAGATGGCACCCTTCATCCTGCATTGGGCTGCTCTGCGCGCCACGCCAGACATCGCCCTTCCTCCAGAACTGGAGGATCCCTTCGAACCCATAGTTCTGTTGTTCGAACGCGGCGGAGGCTTCCACACCGAGCACGGCGAGGTCAACCTCGAGTGGCTCTCCGTCCCGACGTCGGGTTGGCGCAAGCGAGCAGACGCGCCTCCGATGCTCGCCTTCACTCCCGAAGTTCTCGACGAGATCGACCGAGCCGGATCGATCGCGCAGTTCGGCCACGTCATCGAGCCCCTGTAGCCAGCGCCGCAAGGTCACGTCGCCATCAGGACGGACATGTAGTCGTTCACATTGCTACGGGCATGCGTAGACGCAGCCGCGGGTGACCTCCAGGGCGTTGAACCCGTCCCACTTGAGCGCGAGACCGGGGAGGTCGTCGAGCGGTCGCCGCCGGGCCTTGCCCATCCGCGTAGCTCATCGGTCACCGTGCAGGTAGCGGGTCACCATGTCGACCAGTTCGGCGGCGAAGACCTCCTCCGGGATGGTCCGCGGCGCGGCCATCAGCTTATGTGTGTTCAGCTCCACCGTGGTCACGATCAGCTCGGCCGCGGTGTCCAGGTCGGTCACCGAGACGTCGGGGTGGCGCGCCAGCAGGTCGCGTACCTGGGCGACTCGGCTGCGGCCGTGGCGTTCCATCGCCTCGACAAGTTCGGGCGAGACCCGGGCCTCCTCGATCATCATGCGCAACAGGGCCGGGTCATCGCGGTGGTTGTCGATCGCGTCGCGGACCAGCGCTCGGATCGCCACGGGCAGCGAGCCGGGGGACAAATCGACGTCGCCGGCATCGGTCCATTCACCGCGGTCGAGGTGCCGCACCAGCAGCGCGGCCAGGATCGCGTCCTTGTTCGGGAAGTACTGATACAGCGAGCCGATCGAGATCCGGGCCCGTTCGGCGATGCGGTTGGTGGTGCCGGCGGCGTAGCCGTGCTCGGCGAAAACGTGAGCAGCGGCGGTCAGGATGCGTTGCCGGGTCAGCTCGGCGCGCACCTGGCGGGGCTTGCGACGTGGCTGTAGACGGCGGTCGGCCGGCGGCATGCGGTGGTCCTTCCGGGACGCGAAAAGCGAGTAGCCAAAGAGTTGAACTATTGCTCACAATACTGCTGTGAGCTGGGATAACAAGACTCTTAACCGACTGTCGACGGCGGCCGAGGTGGAGGCCGTCGTGGGACGGCCGGCACCGATGATCGCGCGGAAGGAGATCAGCGCCCTCGACGCGGGCTGCCGGGCGATCCTGGACCGGTGCCCGGCCGCGGCCTTCGGCTACCGCGACGTCGGCGGCACGAGCCGCACCACGTTCATCGGCGGCGCGCCAGGATTCGTCCGGGTCCTCTCCGCCACCCGGATCTCGTTCTTCCTGACCGAGCCGGGCGAGCCGTACGGTCCGGTGTCGTTCTTCTTTCTCTTGCCGGGCGTCGGCGAGGTCCTGCGGGTCAACGGCTCGGTAACCGGACGCAAAGGCACGTGCGTCACCGTTGGCGTCGAGCAGGCCTACGTGCACTGCGCGCAAGCCATCATGCGGTCGCGGCTGTGGCAACCGCCGCCTGCGCCCGGCCCCGGGCCGGTGGCGCTCGCCGGCGACGACGGTCCCCTGCACGGGCCAGGGGTGGGCCAGTTCCTGGCCGCAGCGCCGTTCCTCGCCCTGTCCACCTGGGACTCCGTCGGCGGCAGCGATACCAGCCCGCGCGGCGACCAACCCGCGGTGACGCGCATCCTGGACGGCCGGACCCTGGTCATCGCCGACCGTAGGGGCAACAAACGCGCCGACGCGCTGCACAACCTGGTGGACGACGACCGGCTCTCGTTCGCCGCGCTCGTGCCGGGGCGCAGCGGGGTGCTGCACGTCCGCGGACGCGGCGCGATCACCGACGACGCCGCGTTGCTGGCGACGATGGCGCTGCGCGGGATGCCGCCACACCTGGCGCTGGTGATCGACGTCGAGCACGCCGAGGTGAGCGGCAGCGACGCCGTGGCCCGCGCCCAACTGTGGTCGCCCGGCACACACCTGGACCGGGATACCGCTCCCGATCTGGTGGCGATCGCCGGCGCGCACCTCGCCGGCGAATCGGCCGCCGCGAGCCGCCTTGTCAAGGTCATCAAGGCGATTCCCGGGATGAGCCGCCTGCTGCGGCGGGCGATGAACCGGGCGTACCGGTCGGGGCTGGGCAGGGAAGGCTATGCGGACATCGAGCCGGGCGGTGAGGAACCGGCCGCTGGCGGCCTTTCCGAGCGACCGGTACGCGTGGTCGAGGTGCGCCGGGAGACACCGGGCACGGTCACTCTCGTGCTGGCGGACGTCGGCCCGACGCCGGGCTCCTTCGACTTCCGGCCTGGCCAGTTCTTCACACTCATCGCCGACATCGATGGCCGGCCGGTGCGGAGGGCGTACTCGGCTTCGTCGGCTCCCGGCTCACCTCGCCTCGAGGTCACCGTCAAGCACGTGGACGGCGGACACTTCTCCGGCCACGTGCATCACGGTCTGCGAGCCGGTGACCGGCTCGCCGTACGCGGACCGTCCGGATCGTTCCACGCCGGACCGCACCCGCTCGTGCTGGTCGCCGCGGGGAGCGGCGTCACCCCGATGATGAGCATGATCCGCACGCGGCTCGCCGACCGTGCCGAGGGCGGTCGGATCGACCTGCTCTACAGCAGTCGCCGCGCCGAGGAAATCATCTTCGCGAGCGAGTTGAGCCAGCTGGAGCGGGAGAACCCCGGCCGGCTGTCCGTGACCCATGTGCTGACCGAGCGGGACGGGCGACTCGGCGCGGAGGGCGTACGCCGCTGGCTCGACCACCTCGTCCCGACCGACGGCGCCCACTACTATCTCTGCGGACCGGAACCGCTGATGGACGTGGTCCACGCCGTGCTGACCGAACTCGCCGTGACCGGCGAACGGGTGCACCGTGAGCGATACACCAGTGCGGGCAACGGCGGGAAGACGGCGACCGTGCCACAGGAGATGACCGTCGAACAGGGCGGACGACCTCTCGGCACGGTGGTTGTCGATCCCGGGCAGACCCTGCTCGACGCGGGCCTGGCGGCCGGCCTGCCGATGCCGCATTCGTGCACCGTCGGTAGTTGCGGAGAATGCATGGTGCGGCTGCGCGACGGCGATGTCGCGCAGAACGAGCCCAACTGCCTGACCCCGCAGCAGCGGGCCGCCGGCTACGTGCTGGCGTGCATCGGCTGCCCACTGTCGAAGGTCACCCTGGACATCGCCGAACCGGGACCGGAATGACGGCGGATCCCGACCTCGCCTGGAAGCGTCGCCCCGTCGGTTACCGAACAGCGCGACTCGAGACCGTTCAGCACAGCCGTCATTCCGAGCTGCGGCTCTCTATGACGTGGAGCAGGACCGGTGGATGTTCTGGCTCATGGTGTATCCGGATGTCGGCGGCCTGATCATTCCGACGATCACGGCGACCCACCCGAGTGGCCGGCGTGGTCAGTCGGTCTCCGCGAAGATCGGCCGGCCGTCGATGCTTGCCGCGTTCTTCACCCGGCGGTACTCCGCGAGGTCCGCGCCGGTCCGCCGCGAGTGGGAGCGCAGGAGCAGATCGCGGTCGCCCTCGTAGGACATCAGCGGCACCGCGTAGCCGCACGAGTCGCTGACCCGCTCGACGGCGACGTCGATCACCGAGCGGACGCCGTGGGTGTCCGGCGGCGCGGGGAACAGGCGCAGCAGGCCGGCGAACTCCGGTTCGGTGACCGGCACGGCGCGCCCGCGTCCGTGCAGCCGGACGATGTTCGGCGCGCCCTGGAAGGCGCAGAACATCAGGGTGATCCGCCCGTTTTCGTCCAGGTGGGCGATCGTCTCGGCGCCGCTGCCGTGGTAATCGAGGTAGGCGACGCGGTGCTCGCCGAGGACCGCGAATGTGCCGCCCATCCCCTTGGGCGAGACGTTGACGTGCCCGCCGGGCCCGGCCGGCGCGGTGGCCACGAAGAACATCGGCTGCGCCTCGATGAATGTCCGCAGCCGCCCGTCGATTCGTTCATGCACCTTCATGGGTCGATCCTGTCGCGCCGCGGCAAGACGATCCACCGTGTTCCCAGATTCGCGCTCACCGCCCCGGGTGACCGGACGGCCACCGGAATCGGGGGGCTGACCTGCCCGTACCCAAGATAAACGCGCGAAGCGCACGTTTTGCTCACCCGAATCCCAGCCCGGCCGGTGCGGAATCCGGATACAGGACGTGAGATAGACGTCTAGCGATGATCTCCGCGCTGCCGCATCGTCATTGGCAGCAACCGGCGGACCGAGGAGGCCAACGCGATGGATAGCCGTTACGAGGCGTTCTGCATGGCCAGCCCGCTGTTCTACGACGCGCTCCGGTCCGCGACCAACGCCGGGGTGTCGTTCTCCACCGCGAACCGCGCGCTGCCGGACGGCTGGCGCCGCGAGGAGCAGGACGACTGGCTGGTCTTCCTTCCGGAGAACCTGGACCTGCCGATGCAGGGTTGGAAGATCCACGTGTCGGCCTGCCTGGACAACGCGGAACGCGTGCTGGACAAGGTGTGGGACTACTGCGTGCCGCGCGGCCTGGAGTTCAAGTTCCTGCGCTCCAGCCCGGCGCTGTGGTTGCGCAGCTCCAAGTACGCCCCGCGCGGCTACAGCGGCAAACTGGTCACCATCTACCCGCCGGACGAGGACGCCTGTGAGCGCGTCCTGACCGAGCTGGGCGAACTGCTGCGGGGCGAGCCCGGCCCGTACATCCTCAGTGATCTGCGCTGGGGCGAGGGGCCCCTGTACGTGCGGTACGGCGGCTTCGCCTCCCGGTACTGCGTCGCCGACGGCGGCCAGGTGGTGCTGGCGATCGCCGACGACAAGGGTGAGCTGGTGCCCGACCGCCGCGATCCGGTCTTCTACGTGCCGCCCTGGGTGAGTCTGCCCGACTTCCTCGCTCCGCACCTGGCCGCGCGCAACGCCGTCACGGTCGCCGACCTGCCCTACACCGTCGAGAGCGTGCTGCACTTCTCCAACGGCGGCGGGGTGTACCTGGGCCGCGACACCCGCACCGGCCGGCAGGTGGTGCTCAAGGAGGGTCGCCCGCACGCCGGCCTGGACAGCACCGGCGCCGACGCGGTCGCCCGGATCGACCGGGAGCACGAGGTGCTGCGGCGGCTCGCCGGGGTGCCGGGTGTGCCGGAGGTGTACGACCTGTTCGACGTCGGCGACCACCGGTTCATGGCGATGCAGCACGTGGCGGGCCGGCCCCTGCACCGCGCCCTGGTGCGGCGTTACCCGCTGATCGACGTGGGCGCCGTGCCGGAGGACTTCGCGGCGTACGCCGAGTGGGCGACGAAGGTCCACGGGCAGATCGAGAAAACCCTGCACGGCATCCACGAGCGTGGCGTCGTCTACGGCGACCTGCACCTGTTCAACATCATGATCGACGATGACGACACGGTGACCCTGCTGGACTTCGAGGTGACCTCGCTGGTCACCGACAACGCCCGGCCGGGCCTGGGGAACCAGGGATTCGCCGCGCCGTCCGGGACCACCGGCGCCGACGTCGACCGGTACGCCCTGGCGTGCCTGCGGCTGGCGCTGTTCCTGCCGATGACACAGCTGTTGTGGCTCTCCCGGGCCAAGGTGCACCACTTCGCCGAGATCATCGCCGAGCACTTCCCGGTGCCCGACGGGTTCCTCGCCGAGGCGGTGCGGGTCATCGCTCCCCCGCCGGCGGCGTCGCCGCAGCCGGAACCGCTGCCGCCGATGACCCTCGACGGCGACTGGCCGAGCCTGCGCGACCGCATGGTGCGCGGCATCCTGGCCAGCGCCTCCCCGGAACGCGAGGACCGGCTGTTCCCGGGCGACATCGAGCAGTTCCGGCTGAACGGCCTCGGCCTGGCCTACGGCGCCGCCGGTGTGCTGCACGCCCTGTCGGTGACCGGCGCACCCCGGCAGCCCGAGCTGGAGGAATGGCTGCTGAACCGGGTGAAGAAGCCACCGCACGGCACCATGCTGGGGCTCTACGACGGCCTGCACGGGGTCGCCTTCACCCTCGACCACCTCGGCCACCGCCAGCAGGCCCTGGATCTGCTCGACATGTGCCTCAGCGACGACTGGCAGAGCCTCGGCCTGGACCTGCTGGGCGGCCTCGCCGGCATCGGCCTGAACCTGGCCCACTTCGCCGACCGCACCGGCGACGCCGGCCTGCGGGAGCTGGCCCTGCGGGCGGCGCAGCTGGTCGGCGAGCGGCTCGGTGACGTGGAGTCGGTTCCCACCACCAGCGGGCTGGCCAACCCCTACGCCGGGCTGTTCCGCGGCTCGTCCGGACCGGCCCTGCTGCTGATGCGGGCCTACGACCTCACCGGCTCGCCGGACTATCTCGACCGGGCCGCTGTCGCCCTCCGGCAGGACCTGCGGCGCTGCGTCACCCGCGACAACGGTGCGATGGAGGTCGACGAGGGCTGGCGCACCATGCCGTACCTGGCCGCCGGCAGCATCGGCATCGGCATCGCCCTGGACCAGTACCTGGACCGCCGGTCCGACGACGAGTTCGCCGCCGCCGGCGAGTCCATCCACCAGGCCGCACAGGCGCGGATGTACGTCCAGTCCGGCCTGTTCGCCGGGCGCGCGGGCATCGTGCTCTACCTGGCCGGCCGTTCCGCGGACCCGCGTACCGACCCCGCGGTGGCCGCCCAGGTGCGCGGCCTGGGCTGGCACGCGATGCCGTACGCCGGTGGTCTCGCCTTCCCGGGCGACCAGCTGCTGCGCCTGTCGATGGACGTCGCCACCGGCACCGCCGGGGTGTTGCTCGCCGTCGGCGCGGCGCGCTCGGACACCCCGGTCCACCTGCCGCTGATCCCGCCCGCCAAGGCGGCGCGGCCCCGAGTTCCCGTGTCCGGACGGCACGGGTTGGTATCCCCGATCCTCTGAAGGAGGAACACATGGCACTTCTCGACCTGCAGGGCCTGGAGATGACCGGCGGCCCGGAGACCGGCGGCGGAAGCAGCAGCAGCACCGGCTGCGGCGTCGAAAGCACGGCGAGCCTCGTCGTCTGCGCCGCCAGCTCGCTGAGCCTGGTCACCTGCCACTGACGCTCCCGGCAGGCAGCGGCCGCGAACGGGACCTTCCCGTTCGCGGCCGCCCCGCCGTATCCGCGGGCACCCGGCCTCCGCGGTGCACGCGTCGTCCCCGGGGAAGGAACGGACATGCTGACGTTCGGCGCCGTGGTCCGGCGGAGCCGGCTCTGGCTCCCGCTGATCGCGCTGACCGCGCTGGCCGGCTCGGCCAGCACGCTGGCGCTGCCCACCGTGCTCGGCCGCGCGGTCGACGCGGTGATCGGCGGCGACGACGACCAGCGCTGGCTGCTGTGGGCGGGCGCGCTGATCGCGGTGGGGGTGCTCGTCGACGTGGCCGACGCGTTCATCGCCGGCGCCTGTGTCGCGGACACCACGGCGTGGCTGCGCAGGCGCCTGGTGGGCCACATGCTCCGGCTGG
Organism: Actinoplanes siamensis; assembly: GCF_016862395.1. Lineage (GTDB taxonomy): Bacteria > Actinomycetota > Actinomycetes > Mycobacteriales > Micromonosporaceae > Actinoplanes > Actinoplanes siamensis. The sequence goes on from NZ_BOMW01000070.1 coordinate 20,114, forward strand.
ACGCGCGGGGCGCCGGCCGGTTCGAGGTCGGCGACCTGGTCAGCCGCGTGTCCGGGAACGCGCCGGACGCCGCGCAGGCCGGCCCGGGCGCCGTGCTGGTGGCCACCGCCCTGCTGCCACCGGTGGGCAGCCTCGTCCTGCTGTTCGTCATCGATCCCTGGCTGGCGGCCGCCTTCGTCGGCGGGGTGACGCTGGTGGCGGTCGTGCTGGTGCTCTTCACCCGGCGCACCTCCCGGTTGCTGTCCGGCTACCAACGCGTCCAGGGCACCATCGCCGCCCGGCTGGCCGAGTCACTGACCGGCGCCCGCACCATCGCGGCCGCCGGCACTCTGGACCGGGAATGCCGGCGCATCCTCGACCCGCTGCCCGAGCTGCACGCCCAAGGCCTGCTCACCTGGCGCGCCCTTGCCCGGGCCAGCGCACAGGCGGGCATCGTCGGGCCCCTGGTGCTGGTCGCCGTGCTCACCGCTGGCGGCCTGGCCCTGAACGCCGGCCGGATCAGCGCGGGCGAGCTCTTCGCGGCCAGCCAGTACGCCATGCTCGGGGCGGGGCTGGGCACCCTGACCGGGGTGCTGAGCCGGTTGGCCCGGGCCCGCGCCGGGGTCGGCCGGCTGGCCGAGGTCTTCGCCGTCGATCCGCTGGAGCACGGCGCCGGCCAGCTGCCCCCCGGGCCGGGCACGCTGCGGTTCGAGGCGGTCACCGTCGCGGACGCGGAACGCACCGTGCTGGACGGTGTCGACCTCAGCATCCCCGGTGGCACGTCGGTCGCGGTGGTGGGCCGCTCCGGCTCGGGCAAGTCGGTTCTCGCCGCGCTCGCCTGCCGCCTGCGCGACCCCGACGCCGGAACGGTGTCGCTGGACGGGGTGCCGCTGCCGGCGCTGGAACACGCCGCCAAACGCGACGCCATCGGCTGCGCGTTCGAGCGCCCGGTACTGGTGGGGACGACCCTCGGCGACACGATCGGACTGGGCCGCGGTCCCCGGTACGCCGAGTCGGCCGCCCGGGCGACCCAGGCGCACGACTTCATCAGCCGCCTGCCCGAGGGGTACGCCACGCCCCTGTCACAGGCGCCCATGTCCGGTGGCGAGGCGCAGCGGCTGGGCCTGGCCCGCGCCTGGGGCGCACAGCGGCTGCTGGTCCTCGACGACGCCACGTCCAGCCTGGACGCCGTCACCGAGATGCGGATCCAGCAGGCGCTCGACGGGGACGACGGCCGCCGTACCCGCCTGATCGTCACCCACCGCGGCTCCGTGGCGGCCCGGGCCGACGTCGTGGTCTGGCTCGACGCCGGCCGGGTACGCGCCGTGGGCCCGCACCTGTCGCTCTGGGCCGACCCGGCCTACCGGGAGGTGTTCGGATGAGACGCGAGCTGCGTCTGTGCGTGTCGTCCCTGTCCCGCCGGCCGCTGGCCGCGCTGGCCGCCTGGTCGGTGCCGGAGGCCCTGCCGACCGCGCTCAGCGGGCTGGCCGTGGCCCGGGCCCTGGACGACGGGTTCCTGGCCGGGCGACCGGGGACCGGCCTGGCCTGGCTGGCGACGCTGATGCTGGCCGCCGGGATCGGCGCGGTGGGCGCGCGCCAGGTGTACCGGCACCTCGGCGACCTGGTCGAGCCGTTCCGTGACCGGCTGGTCCGGCTGGTCGTGCGCGGGGCGCTGAGCCGCCGGACGGCCGGCGGCACGGAGGACGGGGCGGTGGCCCGGGTCACCCATCAAGTGGAGATCGTCCGTGACTCGTACGCCGGGCTGATCGTGGTGATCCGCACGTTCCTGGTCACCACGCTGGCGGCGATCATGGGGGTGCTCGTCCTGGCGCCCGTCATCGTCGCCCTGATCCTGCCGCTGTTCCTGCTCGGCGTCGCGGCCTTCGCCGGCACACTGGGCCTGGCCGCGTCCCGCCAGCGGGCCTACCTGGCCGCCGACGAACGGCTGGCGACCGTCTCCGGCATGGTGCTGGCCGGCGTCCGCGACCTCGGCTCGCTCGGCGGCGAGGCGCACGGCGCCGCCCTGGTGGACACGCCGGTCCGGGAACAGGCCGCGGCCGAACGCGCCCTGGCCCGGGTGGCCGCGGTACGCACCGTCGCGTACGCGCTCGGGGGCTGGCTGCCGCTCGTGGCGCTGCTGGCCGCCGCTCCCACGCTGGTCGCGCACGGTCTCACCGCGGGGACCGTGGTCGGCGGCCTGACCTACGTGCTGCGCGGACTCCAACCGGCGCTGGGCACCCTGGTGCAGGGGGTCGGCGGCAGCGGTCTGCGACTGGTCATCACGCTCGGCCGGATCCTGGACGGCGCCGCGCCGGCTTCCGCCGCGCCGGCCGTCTCCCCGCCTCCCGCCGGACACGACATCGTCCTGCGCGGCGTCACGTTCGCCTACGGGCCGCACGCCGAACCGGTCCTGCGCGGCCTCGACCTGCGGGTGCCGCCCGGCGACCACCTGGCCGTGGTCGGGCCCAGCGGGGTCGGCAAGTCGACTCTCGCCAGTCTCGTCTGCGGCCTGCTGGACCCGGACTCGGGCGAGATCACGCTCGGTGGCGTGCCGGTGCGCCGGGCGTCCCGCCGGGACCTGTCCCGCGCCCGGGTGCTGATCCCGCAGGAGGCGTACATCTTCACCGGCACAGTCCGGGAGAACGTCACCTACCTGCGCCCGGACGCCGAGCCGGCCGACGTCGCGGCCGCGCTGCGGGCCGTGGGCGCCGATCGGCTGACGGCCCGGCTGGGCGGCCCGGACGCGCCGGTCAGCCCGGATCGGCTGTCCGCCGGTGAGCGGCAGCTGCTCGCGCTCGCCCGCGCGTATCTGGCCGCGGCGCCGGTGACCGTCCTCGACGAGGCGACCTGCCACCTGGACCCGGCCGCGGAGCGGCAGGCCGAGGAGGCGTTCGCGGCGCGGGGCGGAACACTCGTCGTGATCGCGCACCGCACCAGCTCCGCTCTGCGGGCCCGCCGGGTGCTGGTTCTCGACGGCAGGTCGGCCGTGCTCGGCACGCACGAGGAGGTGGTCCGGGCGTCCGCGCTCTACCGCGACCTGCTCACCCCGTCGGGCGCGCGGTGGCGTGCCGGCCGGTCAGACCCAGCCGGCCTCTTCGGCCCGCCGGATCGCCTCGACCAGCGTCCGCCCGCCGGTCTTCGCCGTGATGCGTGACAGATAGTTGCGCACGGTGCCGTCGGTGAGGAAGAGCCGGGCCGCGATGTCCTTGGCCGGCACACCGTCGGCGGCCAGGAGCAGCACGTCGCGCTCCCGGTCGGTCAGGGGGTGAGTGGGCGCGGTCAGGGCGGCGACGGCGATGTCGGTGTCCAGCACGCTCTGACCCCGGGACAGCCGGCGCACGCTGTCGATGAATTGGCCCGGGGACGCGTCGGTGGTGAGCAGTCCGACGCGGGGCACCATGCGGGCCAGGGCCGCGCCCGCGAGGCTCGGCGTCGCCCGGTCCATGACGACCAGGAGCCGGCATTCGGGGACGGCCTCGCTCAGCCTTTCCCAGGTGTCGTATATTTCGGACTTCTCTTGCATCGCATAATCAAGAATGGCGACATGCGGATCCTCCCGCAGGGCCGCCGGGGTGATCTCGTCACAGCTTCCCAGTTCAGCGACGACGCGTATGTCGCTCTCCTCCTCCAGAACGTGAGCGAGGAGGCGGCGGATGAGCACCCCTCTGTGCGCAACAATGACGCGGATCACTGGACTCTCTCCGAGATCGGGATCGGGAACAACTCTGGCGGTGACCGTCACATTCGACGCGGGCAACCGCATACACCTCCGGAACCGAGCTTCACCGTCGATGTCGACCGTTGCCAAGTCGGCGCCCGTCATGCGACGGCGCGGGCAGGCCGCACGTGTTTACAAGTCTGCAACTTACCGCCATCTATCGATAACCGCACGTGTACGACTGTCGGTTTTTCAGCGAGTCGCACATCGGGCCGCATGCGGTCTTGCGACAGCGAACATAATCAGATAAAGGAACACTCCGGCCCGGGTGGCTAATTGTCGGAAATGCGTTTCGCGTTTTCCGCCGGAACTCCCCGGCCGGCGACCCCGGGCGCCCCGCCCCCGGCTCCACGTGGACGGACCCGACCCCACAGCACGGCGGGCGATCCGGCCCGCCGCGTACCGGCTCGCCACCATCGCATCCCCGCCGACCTGCGAACCGAGACGCTTGCCGAACCCCGGCCGCGGCCGGCCACCGGCGAACCGCAGGCACTGCCCGTCGGGCCGCCGCGCACCCGGCCCGCCTGCCGGCCGGACCCGGCGCACGACCGGCGGCAACGTCCCGCCTACGGCGAATGAATGCGACCGCCCACCGCGTGGCGCCGTTCGGCGGCCCAATGCGTCCGCCGTCATTTACCATCCGCATTGATTTCCCGCCGCGCTCAGTGCCGCGGTTCGGCGACCGCGCTCACGGACCAGCGGGAACACCGCATCTTGGAAGTGGATTCTTCACCGACTGAACCGGACATACCGCCGACCGGACCACGCCGGAAGGGACGAACCGGACCAGCCACGCGACATCGGCATCCATAAAAAGCCCGGCCAAAGAATGCTGAATCGGCAAATCCCGATAAAACCGATCCGGGAGAATAGGCGCCGGCGGGACTCGCGGCCAGCCGTCCGCCGTGGGCTCGTGTCAAGGCCGGGAGCACGTCATCGCGGCGGCATCCACGTCAATCCGGCGAGCGCGGCCGGGTCGCCCGTCAGCGGTCCGGTATCAGGGGAGCCCGCGTCAATCGACCGACCATCTTGTTCCTCCACACCGGTGGTCGGATGTCGGACAGTGCGGGGTTGCGCCCTGTCGGACATCCTCGGACAGGAAAAACCGCCTTTCTCGAGTCTGGGGAGTGAAGCGTTGTCGACAGGTGCCGGGCTCGCGAAGAAGCTCGCGGCGATAGCAGACCGCTCCTTCGCCTATATCGCCATCGCGCTGGTGCCGATATACTTCTTCGTCGCCTATCTGAACAGGGAGTTGGGCCTGGAGAAGCTCGAGAAGGCGTTCCTCGGCTCATCGCTCCTGATTCTCGTCGTCTCGGCCATCGCCCATTCCGCGGGGCTGGCGCGCAGCCGCGACAATCTGGAGCGCATAACCAGCGAGATAGGGTTGCTCAGAGGCGAGGTGTCCGCACTCGCCGAGGCCGATGAGGTCAAAGTCTTCTTCCGCGAAGGACGGAACGAGGTCTACACCGAGACGCTGTCCGCGATCCGCACGGCACGTCATCGCGTCTGGGTCACCTATCTCCGGAACGAGGGCCCGTTGCCGGGCGCTCCCGCGGCCCAACATTTTCAGGCATGCCGGGACTGGGCGCGCGGGTCCAACGACGATGGCAGCACCCGCAGCTTCCGCCGGATCATCATCCGTGGCGACAGTGCCGATCTGCGGGATTTCTGCGAGCAGGAGTTGAAGTTCATAGCCGAACTCGCCGCCAACGGGGAGGAGCCGAACTATGCCGTGAAGGTACTTACCGACCACATCCACCTGGCCAAGGCGTTCAACGTCGGGATCTTCGATGACACCGTGATATTCACGCATCGCCAGGAAAACGAGGCGATCGGAATCTGCATGCGGAGCAAAAGACTTGCCGAGTCGGTCACCCGGCTATATTTCGAGCGGCTCTGGAACAGCAGCGATGCCCGAAAGATCTCCGCGGACGCACTTTCCTGAACGGCCGTCGCGTGAGCACGGCGCGCCTTCCCGCCGGCAGCGAGGAGGAGAGGGTTCATCGTTGTGACGGGCCTGCGACAACCGCTATGAGAGCCAGCTCGCAAGGCCGCGCCGGGCTCATGGCGGCCAAAGCCGCTGGGTGGCAACCATGAGCACCGGCCCGGCGAGCGAAGCCGACACTCATGGTGGCGACGAGCCCGGTCGGTGCGGGCGAAGCCGCCCGGGTGTCCGGGCGACGGTCGGGGCGCGCCCGCGCCGGCCGGCTCAGCGGCGGGCGATCCGGTCGAGATCGCTGATCAGCGCGTCCAGCTCCGCCACCTCCGTGCTGTGGCCGAGCCGCTCGTGGATGTCGCGGGCCTCGCGGAAGGCACGCCGGGCCGCGTCCGGGTCGGCCTGGGAGTGGGCGTCGCCGAGCTTGCGCAGCGCCTCGGCGAGGAACGCCGGCCAGCCCCGCTCGCGCCACAGCCGCACCGACGCCGCGAGGTGGCCGACCGCGCCCGCGTGGTTGCCGTCGGCCAGTTCGATCGTGCCGAGCACGCCGAGCGCGTCCGCGGTGTGGTGCGGCAGGTTGTACTCGCGGGCGATGGTCAGCGCCCGGCTGGCGAAACCGCGCGCCGCCGGGTCCGGCAGGTGGGCCCGGGCCAGCGTGAGCAGCGTCAGGACCTCGGCGTACCGGTCCTGGTAGCGGCGCAGGATCCGGAGCGACTCGTCGAGCGCGGTGATCGCCTCGGCACGGCGGCCCGCCCGCGTGTGCAGCATGCCGATGAACTGCAGCGTGGTCGCCACATACCGCTGGTTGCCCAGCTGGCGGGCGAGCCGCAGGGCCACGGTGAGGTGGTGCTCCGCCCCGGCCGGCTCCAGTGACTCGCCGTGCACGACCGCGCGGGCCACGTGCGCGCGGGCCTGGCCGCCGAGGTGCGCGTGCTGGCCGGCGAGCCGGATGGCGGTTTCGGCGCGCTCGGCGGCCCGCTGGTAATCGCCGGCCGCGGCCAGCGCCCACGCCTGGTCGACCGCCGCGTCGGCGGTGCCGGGGCCGTGCCCGGCCTCGGTGAACAGCGCGAAGAGCCGGTCGGCGTCGCGCAGCATCCGCTCCATGGCGGCGCCCGGGTGATCCGCCTCGTGCCAGGTGGCGAGCTCGATCAGGCCGCGGAGCATGACCGCCTCGCCGAGGCGGTGGCCGGCGGCGCGGCACGCGGCCAGCACGTAGTCGTTGGTGGACCGCCAGTCGATGTAGACGCCCCGGATGTCGAAGTACTTCTCCAGGCAGCCGGCCAGGTCGAAGGCGAGCTCGACGGCGCCGGTGTCGCAGGCCTGCCGGACCGCGGCCACCAGCGAGACACGTTCGGCCGCGAACCAGGCGAGCGGCTCGGGCGGGCCGGGAAGATCCGCCACGGCGGTCTCCGGAGCGGTGCCCCGGACGGCGGCGTAGCACGGGCCCGGGATCCGCTCGCTCATCCGGCGGGCCAGCCACAGGTACGCGCCGAGTCCGGCCCGCACCACCTCCGTACCCCCGCCGGATTCTTCCTCGCGTGCGCGTTCGCGCAGATAGAGCAGGACCAGATCGTGGAAGTGGTATCGCCCGCCACCGGTGGCGTCGGTGCCCGCGTCGAGCAGCAGGTGCGCGTCGACCAGCCGTTCGAGGAGCTCCTCGGCCTCGGCGACCGGCGTGCCGGTCACGGCCGCGGCCAGCCAGGACGGGAAGTCCGGCATCGCGAACAGGCTGAGCCGGCGGGCGAGGCTGCGGCCCGGCTCGCCGATCGCGTGGTAGCTGGACGCGATGGACGTGCGTACCGCCAGATCGCCCGCGACCAGGTGGTCGAGGCGGCCCTGCTCGTCGCGCAGCGCCCGGGTGAGCCGGGACATCGGCCAGGCCGGCCGGGACCGCAGGCGGGCGCCGACGATGCGGACGGCCAGCGGCAGGCGCCCGACCAGCCGCAGGATCGCGGCGCTCTCGGTGGGCTCGCCGCTCACCCGGTGGGCGGCGGCGACCCGGCCGAGCAGCGTCACGGCCTCCTCGTCGGAGAAGACGCCCAGCTGCAGGCGCTCGGCGCCCGCCAGACCGTCCAGGCCGGACCGGCTGGTGACCAGCGCCGCGCAGGCGCCGTCGCCGGGCAGCAACGGCCGGATCTGCGCCTCGTCCGCGGCGTCGTCCAGCACCACCAGCACCCGGCGGCCGGCCGTCCTGGACCGGTACGCGTCCGCACGTTCGGTCAGGTCGATCGGGATGGCCCGCTCGTCCACGCCCAGCGCGCGCAGGAACCGGGCCAGCACGTCGCCCGGCTCGGCCGGGTGCGCCTCGGTCCCGTGCAGGCGCGCGTAGAGCCGGCCGTCCGGGTAGGCGTGCGCGGCCCGGTGTGCCGCGTGCACCGCCAGCGTGCTCTTGCCGACCCCGCCCATTCCGGTGATCGTCACGACCGGGCCCGGCGGGCCGCCCCGGGCCAGCACCTCGTCCAGCCGGGCCACCTCGCTCGCGCGGCCGGTGAAGTCGGCGATGTCGGGTGGCAGCAACGCCGGGACGACTCGCGGGACGTCACGCTCGCCGGGGGCCGCGTCGGCGCGCAGGATCGCCCGTTCCGCGGCCACGAACGCCTGGCCCGGTTCCAGCCCGTGCCCGTCGGCGAGGAACCGGCGCAGCTCGCGGCCGGCGGCCAGCGCGTCGGCCTGCCGGCCGCAGCGGTGCAGCGCCAGCATGAACGCGATCCACAGCCGTTCCCGGGTCGGCTCGTCGCGGGCCATCCCGGCCAGCTCGGGCACGATCTCGCGGTGCCGGCCCGCCTGCAGCTCGGCGTCGAAGAGGTCCTCCCAGGCGGCCAGCCGCTCCTCGTCCAGCCGCCGGCGCATCCCGGCCACGTACGCCCCGGAGGCGTTCGCGAGCGCCGGGCCCCGCCACAACGCCAGCGCCTCCCGCAGCCGGATGGCACGCCCGGCCGGAGCAAGGTCACGCGCGCCCGCGGTGAGCGCGCCGAAACGCAGGTGGTCGAGCTCGTCCGGCCCGGCCCGCAGCAGGTAGCCACCGCTCTGGCTGAGCAGCGGGAGCCGGCCGTGGCCGGCCCGGCGGATGGCCGAGACGTCGGCCTGCAGCTGAGAACGCGCGGTGGCCGGTTCGGCCCCGCCCCACATCGCCTCGGCCAGCGCCTCGACGGTGACCACCCGGTTGGCGTTGAGCAGGAGATAACCCAGGACGGCCCGGTGCCGGGGCCGGGCGACGGCCACCGGCACGTCGCCGAGCCACACCTCGAGACTGCCCAGGATGCGGAATCGCACACTCTCGGATGGCATCGAGTTCAGGCTATCTTCGAGGCCGCCCAAAGTCGATCTTCTGTTGGATCGCCGATCGCATCGGACACACCGGCGCGCCTCCCGGCCGCGGATAAGCCCCGTGCCTCACCGCGACGAGCCGCCCGCCCCGGCCCGCGCCGGGGGCGACCGCTCCCGGCGGGCGACGTCCCGCGCGGCCGGCTCACCGGGAATCAGCGGCTCCCCCACCGGCGCCCCGCGGTCCGCGCTCCGCACCCGGCCGCCATGCTCGATCGAGGTCGCGGCGAGCACGGCCAGTGCGTCCCGGTGATTGCGCTTCATCGTCGCTGTCCGCCGCCCCCGCGTCGGTCGAGCCGCCGCTGCGGCGGCGGTGGCTCGATCCTGCGCCACGGCTTTGTCACGCAAGGCATCCGTACGCCATATGTTTGGTATGCGTGGCGCCCGGCGCCCGCCGGGCGGGCGCCGGGCGGACTCAGCGGCGGGTCTTCGGCAGGTCGTACTGGTCGGCGTCGCGGCAGTCGCCGGGGTCACCGATCGCGGCCGGGCCGACCCGGGCGAGCGCCTTCCGGGCCCGTGACCGGCCGAGGTTCCAGGCGTACCAGGGATCGGGCTCCTTGAGATCCTCGGCGATCCAGCTCAGCGTGCACCGGCGCACCGGGTCGGGCAGGCGGGTCAGCGCCGGGGTGGCGTCCGCGGACAGCGCCCGCAGGTACCAGGCGTCGATCTTGCCGGACTGCTCGTAGCGCTTGGCGTTGCGGTTGGCCGCGTAGCCCTCGGGGTCGACTGCCGCGAGGCCGAGCAGCATGAGCACGGCGAGGGCGACGGTGGCCCGCGGGATCCAGCGGCCCTTCCAGCGGACACCGGCCAGCGCGATCATCACGAAGACCGTGCCGAGCAGCAGCTCGAACGACATCACGAAGATGCGCTCGCCGGTGAAGCTGTAGACCCGCTGGTAGGCCAGCATCCGGGAGAGCGCCGAGGCGACGATGACGACGCTCAGCACGCAGAGCAGCCCGAGCAGGACCCGCAGCAGGAGCCGCTCGACCGGCAGGTCCCGCTTGGCCCACCGGGCCAGCCCGGCGAGCACCGCGAGGGTCAGCAGCGTGACGGCGACCAGTTGCCAGAAGCCGCTCCGGGCGTACTCCGCGTAGCTGAGGCCGGCCGTCTTCAGCACGTGCCGGCTGCCGCCGAAGAGCACGGCGAACTGCACCGCCACGAACCCGCCGAAGAGCACCACCAGCGCGGCGCAGGCGGGCGCCCACTCGATCAGCCCGAACCGGCCCCGCCCCTCGGTGTCCAGGCTGGACGTCGAGGGCGGCGCCGACAGCGTGTAAATGCCGGCCACCGCGATCAGGCCGCCGACGGCCGCCAGGAAGACCCAGCGGAACACCGGGCCGATGGCGAGGTCGGGCACGGCCTGGTCGAGCAACGTCGAGAACGCGACGTCGGCCGAGGACAGGAGCGCGCCGAAGAGCAGCAGGACCACGATGGTGAGACCGGCCGAGAAGCCGATCCGCCGGGCCATCCCGGGGCTGCGGCTCGCCGACAGGTGCCGGCGGACCCAGGGGATGCCCTGGAACGCGGCGTACGGGGTGGCCACCAGGCTGAACAGGATGGACCGGACCTGGCGCCCGCCCACGATGGCCAGGGCCGTGCAGCCCAGGGCGCCGAGCACGCTGAACGTCACCAGCCACCAGGCGTTGCGCACGGCCGGGACGGCGAGCAGGGCGAGCGCCGCCACCGCCCAGCCGGAGCGGATCCACCGTTCGGAGTGCGGCAGGTCGGCGGAGCGGCGTACCCCGAGGACGACGCCCGCGGCCAGCACCAGCCAGCCGATGAACCAGCCGACGCCGACCCGGTCCAGCGGCACGAAGCAGGCGACGCCGAGCGCGCCGGCCAGCACGCCGGCCGGCACCGCCCGGCCCCGGGCGCCGACCGGGCCGGGCCAGTGCTTCTCCCGGAACCGCTGCCAGGCGGACGGCTCCGGCTGGTACACCCGGAACGGGACCGGCCCGTCGGGCCGGGGCCGCGGGGCGTACCCGGCGGGCGGCTCGCGGTGGACCGCCGTGGCGGGTGGCGCGGCGCTCTCGGCGGGACGATCCAGATCGGACGTCGCTGTGCCCGCCGCGCTGTCGGGGGCGGCGCTGCGACCGGCAGCGGCCGGAGCGGGAGCGGCAGCCACGGTGACAGCCGGTGAGGGAGCGGCAGCCGGCGGAGGAGACGCCGCCACGGTGGCGGCCGGCGGGGCGACCGCAGGAGCGGCCGGGGTGGTCGCGCTCACCGCACCGGCGGGGGCGGCCGGCGCGGTCGCCACCGGGCCGGCGGCATCCGGCGCCGGCACCAGCGGGAGGAACAGCGCGTACCCACGGGTGCCGGGCGGCACCTGCACCGGGATCGCCCAGGCCGGCGCCCCGTCCGCCCCGGGCCAGGCGATCGACGGGATTCCGTCGACCGGCGGCATGACCAACAGTTGCGGCACCGGCGCGGGCGGCGCCGGGTCCGTCGGGTTTCTCTGCTCTGGTGTCGACTCGGCCACGGCGCCCTCCTAGACGTATGGGTGCGCACACTGTAGGGCGTACGCGCACATACGTCTACGTTGCGACGCTTCCGTATCGCCGCGACCGCTCGATGAGCAGGACAACGTTCCCCGACGGAAGCGTTCCGCAACTCTGCGGAGTCGGCGTGTCGTCCACGAAGTCCTGTCGGTCAGCACGGGTCCCGGCGACGTCACGCGCCGTTAACGTTTTGCTCCTTACCGGACATTGGAGTGTGCGATGACGATCGACAGCCTGCCTGCCGTCTCCGGCGCGGCGCTGGATTATCCGCCGGGTGTGCGCGGCCACGCCGTGATCGTCACCGGCGCGAACCCGGACGGCGCCGAGTCCCTGGCCGTCTGGATCCTCGACCCGTTCGGCACTCCGACCGGGGCCTGGGTGCTGCCGCTGGCCGACCTGGACGGCGCCCGGCTGCTGGAGATCATGGGCATGGTGCGCGGGCGGTGCCCGGTCGGCTGGACGCGGGAGTCGGCGACCGAGGCCCTCGGCGCGGTGCCGGGCGTGCTGCCGGCCGAGCTCGTCGCAAGGCTGCGTGCCGGGAGCCTGGCGATCCCCGAGCTGGTCGCCGAGACCCGGGAACACCGGGCCCGCCACGTGGAGGCGCTGGCCGCGTACCGCGCCACCGCCACCTCCAAGGTCGCGCCGCTGGCCTGGCCGCGCGAGCTGCCGGAGGCGGGCGCGGAGGCCGCCGCGCTCACCCCGCGGCCGTTCCACGCGGCCAGCCCGGCGGCGGCCGCCGCGCTGACCCTGGCCAAGGCGCTGGGCCAGGCCGTCGAACTGTGGCAGGGGACCGAGGAGACCCGGTACCGGCGTCACTATCTGCGCGGGACCCCGCAGCAGCATCTGCCGCCCCGGTGGCTGGCCCATCTGCGGGCCGCCGAGTCCGGTCGGGAGGGCTGAGCGTGTACGCCGTCGTGGACCTGGAGACGACCGGTCGCAAGACCAGCTGGCACGACCGGGTCGTGGAGATCGCCGTGGTGCGTCTCGACGAGTCCGGCCGGACCGTCGACGAGTGGTGCACCCTGGTCAATCCGGACCGGGATCTCGGGCCGCAGGACATCCACCGGATCACCGCGGCGGAGGCCCGCCGGGCGCCGCGCTTCGCCGATCTCGCCGGGCAGATCGTCGCCCGCCTGATCGGGCACACGCTGGTCGCGCACAATCTGATGTTCGACGCCGGCTTCCTCACCGCGGAGTTCGCCAGGCTGGGCCACCAGGTGCCGGTCGCGGCCGGCCGCGGACTGTGCACCATGCAGCTGGCCGGGCAGTTCCTCCCCGGTGTCGGGCGCGGCCTGGGCAGCTGCCGGGAGGCGGCCGGGCTGCCGCCGCACCAGGCGCACTCCGCCCTGCACGACGCCCGCGCGGCGGCCGAGCTGCTCGCGTTCTATCTCCGGCGGGCCGGTGACCCGCCGCGGTGGGCCCCGCTCGTGCACGAGGCCCGGCGAATCGCCTGGCCGGCTCTGATCGACAACGACCTGGCCCCGGTGACCCGCCGCCGGCCCGAGGAGCGCGAGCCGCACTTCCTCACCCGGCTGGTGGACCGCCTGCCCCGGCTCAACGACCCGAAGGGCGATGCCTACCTCGACCTGCTCGACCGGGCGCTGCTGGACCGGCACATCTCGGCGAGCGAGGCGGACCAGCTGGTGGCGACCGCCGAGCAGTTCGGCCTCGCCCGCGTCGACGTGGAGGAGCTGCACCGCGGCTACCTGGACAGCATGGTCACGGTGGCGCTGGAGGACGGCATCCTCACCCCCGCCGAGCGCCGCGACCTCGACGAGGTCGCCGAGCTGCTGGGGCTGGCCGGGGCCGACGTGGACCGCGCGCTGCAGGCCGCCCGCGTCGCACCGGCCACGGCCCGCCCGCGGTTCCGGCTCAACGCCGGCGACGAGGTCGTCTTCACCGGCAGCATGACGCCCGCCCGCGAGGTCTGGGCGGCCGGCGCGGTGGCGCACGGCCTGACGGTCAACCGCGACGTCACCAGGCGCACGCGCCTGGTGGTCGCGGCCGACCCGGACTCCATGTCCGGCAAGGCGGAGAAGGCCCGGCGGTACGGCGTTCCGATCGTGCGTCCGGAGGCCTACCAGGCCATGCTGGACGCCGGCCGGGCGTAGCGGGGCGCCCGGGACGAGCCGTACCGGCCCGCGACGAGATCGCCGGCCGGTGGCTCCGGGACCGCGTCGCCGGACGGCGGTCCCGAAAAAGGCCCGCCGGTGAGCCGGCCATGTTCCGGCCGGCCCACCGGCGGGCCTCGGATCACCCCAGCTCAGTCGGCCGTGGTGACGGTGAACGGCAGTACGATCCCGGAATCCGAGTCCGCGCCGGTCAGGGTGACGCTCGCCGCGCCCGGCCGGGCGGCGTCCGGCACGCTCACGGTCGCGCCGGACACGACGCCGTCCGCGTTGGCGTGCAGTGTGGTGACCGCGAGCCCGGCGCCGAACTCGGCGCGGACGGTCTCGTTCGGCGCGAAGCCGGAGCCGTCGACGGTGATCGCCGTGCCACGCGGGCCCGACGTGGCCGACAGGTGCGCCTCCGGCTGGTAGACCGGCTCGGCCTCCTCAGCGGTCAGGTCGACGGTCCTGGCCGTCGCCGCCTTGCCGGAGCTCTTGGCGACCGTCACGGTGAACGTGCCGGTGCCGGTGGACCGCGAGTCCCACGCCGTGACGTGCACGGTGTAGGTGCCCGGCTGGGCGTAGGCGTGCGTTCCGGTGATCGCGCCGGCCTCGCCGATCGGGGCGTCCTGCGGAACCGTGCCGTCGCCCCACTGGACGCTGGCGTGGGTGCCGCCGGTGCCGCCGGTCACCGAGCCGAGCTGGGCGGAGAGCTCCTCCCCGGCGGTCGCCTTCTGGTTCGCGGCCGCGGTGAACGCCAGCTCCGCGGGGGGAGTGCCGTCGTCGGCGACCGCGAACAGGTGGATCCGGCCCGCGGAACCGGGGTCGCCGGTCTGCGTGGGCAGGGTCACCGAGACCAGGGTCTTGCCCTCCGGGATGCGGTACGGCGCGGTGGCGAACAGGAACGGCTGCGCGCTGTCCCGGTCCGTGCCGAGCAGCCGGTACGCGGACTTGGCGACCACCACGTTGCCGTACGACGGCGTGCCGTTCGGGTTGCCGCCCAGCGTCCAGTCGCTCATCTGGATCGGGATGCTCGCGGTGCTGCCGTCGCTGAACCGCGCGGTGCCGGTGGTGCTCTGGTTCCCCTGGGTCCCGGCGCCGATGAACGAGATGGCGGTGGCGTCGGAGGGCAGGTCCAGCGCGATGGTCCGGCCGTTGCCCGTCGCGTTGTCCGGCTGGCCGGCCGGGGTGGCCGGCAGGGTGAAGCCCAGCGCGGTGCCGGGCACGCTCACCCGCTTGCCCTGGGTGACACCGGCCGCGGCCAGCGCGGTCCGGGAGTACGCCCAGTTCTTGGCGTCGCAGTTGGCCGCGAGCGCGCCGTCGTCACCGATACAGACGGTGTCGAACGCCGAGGTGAGCCCGGACTCCGGCGCGTAGGACACCTGGACGCCGACCGTCGCGGAGCTCTGGTTCGTCCCGTCGCTCACGGTGACCGACGCCTGGTAGAAACCGGGCTTGGCGTACGTGTGCGAGCCGGTGACGCCGTACACGGCGCGCGAGCTCAGGGCCGTCGTCCCGGCGGTGACCGGCGTGCCGTCACCCCAGTTGACGGTGGCCTGGTACTTGCTCGTGTCGCCGCCGGTGACGGTGGCCAGCGAGACCGACGCCGCGGCGCCGGAGCGGGCCTGCACGGTGGGCGCCGCGGTGACGGTGACGTCACCGCCGCCGATCACGACGTCCTCGTCGGCCGAGAGCAGCTCGATCTCGGCCAGGTTCGGCTGCGCCGCCCCGGTGATCCTCGTGACGTCCAGGCGGAACCGCGTGAACCGGCCCGGCTTCTCGATCCTGAACGGACGCGTCTGGTTCCGCCACCGGAACACCTCGCCCTTGCGGGAGTCGAGGGTGGTCCAGCTGATCCCGTCCAGGGAACCCTGCAGCTGCCAGTCGGTGGGGTCGCCGGCGGCGGCGCCCGAGGTGATCGTGTAGTACTCCGGCTTCTGCTTGCCGCCGCGGGCCACCCAGGTGATCTGCGGCGTCGCGGTGGTGAGGGTCAGCTGCGTGGACGACGAGTCGTCGAACAGCTTGGCCGCGTCGACGCCGCCGGTCGTGGTGGCGGCGCCCAGGCCCGGGCCGGTGAGGTCCTGCAGCGGCTGCGGCATGTCGCGTTCCTTGGTCAGCGACGGCGGCAGGTCGTGCTTGCTGGTCCCCCAGGTCGACGGGTTCGGCCCCATCTCGAAGTCGATGGTCGCGCCGTGCGTCAGCTCGGACGCGTCGATCGAGGTCTCCTGGTGCTTGTCCCCGTTGACCGACACCTTCTGCACGTAGACGTTCTTCGTGTTGTTCTTCGGGGCGTTGACCACGATGTCGCCGGCCGCGCGGTGCACCGTCATCCTGGTGAACTGCGGGGAGCCGATCACCCAGCCGGACGAGCCGACCTGCAGCGGGTAGAGGCCCAGCGAGCTGAGGATGTACCAGGACGACATCTCACCGTTGTCCTCGTCGCCGAGGTAACCCTGGCCGATCTCGCCGCCGACGTAGAGCCGCTGCAGGATCTCCCGCACGATGGCCTGCGTCTTGGCGGGGGCGCCGGCGTACTCGTACATGTACGGGATGTGGTGCGAGGGCTGGTTGCTCATGCCGAGCTGGCCCAGGCGTACCGCGCGCGCCTCGGTCATCTCGTGGATGATGCCGCCGTACCCGCCCGGGTGGTCGGCCTTCTCCGGGGTGGCGAAGAACTCGTCGAGCTTCTTCGCCAGCTCCTCGCGGCCGCCGTACAGGTTGGCCAGGCCCTGGCCGTCCTGCTGCGCGGTGAACGCGAAGTTCCAGCCGTTGGTCTCGGTGTAGACACCGCCCCAGTCCAGCGGGTTGCCGTTGAGGAAGTCGCCGTTGGCCTTGCGCCCCTGGAAGAACTTCGTCCTCGGGTCGAACAGGTTGACGTAGTTGCGGGCCCGGTCGAGGAAGTACGCCGACTCCTGCACGAGCTGGTCGCGCCGGTCCTTCGGGGTGGCCTCGTCCTTGGCCAGCGCGGCGGCCATGTTGCCGATGGCGTAGTCGTTGATGTAGCCCTCGAGGGCCCAGGACACCGACTCGCCGGTGGAGGTCGGCGTGTAACCCAGGAACAGCGAGGTCTCGATGCCCTTGCGGCCGACCGCGCCGCGCCCGGAGGCGACCGTGGCGTTCTTGACCGCCGAGTCGTAGGCGGCGAGCGGGTCGGGGAGCTCGACCCCGTTCAGGTACGCCTCGGCCAGCGCGGCGTCCGAGCTGGTGCCGGTCATCAGGTCGGCGTAGCCCGGCGAGGACCAGCGGGCGACCCAGCCGCCGTCACGGTACTGCTGGACGAAGCCGTCGGCGATCCTGGCGGCGACATCCGGGTAGAGCAGCGAGTAGGCCGGCCACACCGTGCGGTAGGTGTCCCAGAACCCGTTGTTGACGTAGATCTGGCCGTCGACGATCTTCGCGCCGGTGGTGGTCGCGGTGGACGTGCCGGTCGCCGCGGACACCGGGCTGGCGTACTGCCAGCGCGGCTTCTCCGCGGTGCCGGTGTTCTCCGACTGCGAGTTCGGGTAGAGGTTCAGCCGGTACAGGTTCGAGTAGAGCGTGACCAGCTGTGTCTCGGTCGCGCCCTGGACCTCGACCCGGGCCAGGCGCTCCTGCCACGCCGCGGTGGCGGCCTGGTGGACCTGGTCGAAGCTCTTGCCGGTGACCTCCAGGTCGAGGTTCTTGCGGGCCTGGTCCAGCGAGATGAACGAGGTCGCGAACCGCAGGGTGACGGGCGTGCCGCCGGCGATGTCGAAGGTGGCCGAGGCGGCCGCCGAGGCGGCCGGCGCCCGGTCGAACGTGCCGGCGTAGAACATCCGGCTCCGGCCCGCGGACAGCCCGCTGCCGTTGTCCACCCAGCCGGTCACGGTCCCGCCCGTCCCGATGGTGAACGTGCCGTTCTGGAAGACCAGGCTGCCGGTGGCCGGCCCGGCCGGGAAGGTGAACCGCGCGACGCCGCCGTGGTCGGTCGGCGTCATCTCCGCGACCAGGCCGTTCTGCAGCTTCACCCGGTAGAGGTCGGGCCGGGCGATCTCGTCGTCGTGGCTGAAGGCGAGCGCCCTGGTGCTGGGCTGCCCGGTGAGGTTGCCACCGGCCGGCACCGGCATGACCGACATCCGGTTGCGGTCCCCCATCCACGGGCTGGGCTCGTGCGAGATCGCGAGGCCCTGCAACGTGGGGAGGTTCGCCGCGTTGTTGTCCCGGTGGTAGACGTACTCCCAGGAGTCGGAGGTGGCGTTGGTGACCGGCGTGAGGAAGTTGAAGCCGTTCGGCAGCGCCGTCAGCGGCAGGTTGTTGCCGCGGGAGAACCCGCCGGACGCGTTGGTCCCGCGCCGCGTGTCGACGTAGCCGGTGAGCGCCGAGCCGTCGATCGCGGCAGGCGTGCCGGTGACCGTCACGTCGTCGACCCAGCCCTGGAAGCGGGTGGCCGCCTTCGCGCCGGGGTTGTCGTAGGCGAGCAGGATGCGGTCGATCGTCTTGCCGTTCGCGACCGCGCCGAGGTCCGACTGCACCGCGTTCCACTCGTCGGCGAAGAGCACCTTCGAGGTGCCCTGGCCGACCGCGGTGAGCGGGTTGCCGTGCTGGTCGAGCGGGGACCGCCCGCTCAGGTAGGTGCCGTCGGTGAAGTGCAGGTCGATCGCCGCGAAGGTGGACGGGTACTGCAGGTCCTCGCCGGTGAGCTCGGGGAAGATCCGGTAGCTCAGCCGCGTCTTCGGCCCGACCGGGATGGCGACGTCGAAGAGCTTGTCGGTCGCGTACGACCGCCCGTCGCCCTCGGCGCTGCCGGCATACCGCAACGAGGCCACGCCGGTGAAGCCGGCGCCGGACTTCTGGTTGGAGCCGCGCACCGGGCCGGCGCCGACGACGCCGACCATCGGGGTGGACGGCGGGCGGACGTCCGAACCGTCGCTGATGTCGAAGTCGGCCAGCTGGATCAGCGAGTCGCCCGAGTTGGCGGTGATGTTCAGCCGGTACCGGGCGTACGCGGTGGTGTTGCTGAACGTGTAGGTGTTGGTGGCGTAGCGGCCGCCGAACGTCTGGCCGGTCCGCTTGTCCAGGTCGGTCCAGGTGGACCCGTCGGCCGACCCCTGCAGGACGAAGTCCTTGGGGTCCCGGCCGGGCGCGTCGTTCGCCGAGGTCAGCGAGTACTTCACCACGGCCACCGGCTGGGCGAGCTGGTAGGCGGCCCAGCCGGTCCGGCTGAACGCCAGCCACTTGGTGGACGAGTCGCCGTCCTTGAGCTTGGCGGCGACCTCGTTCGGCGGGTTCTCGGCGCTCGCGGTCACCGTCGTGACCTGGCCGAGCACGCTGCCGGGCAGGCCGGTGCGGATCGAGCCGGTCAGGTTGCCCTGCAGCGGCTTGCCGTCCGGGCCGAGCTCGGCGGTGCTGGGCGCGGGCTGCTGGTCGGTGGCCTCGAACGAGGAGCTGAAGTCGCCGGGCGCGGGCGCGGCGTTCGCGATCGACGGGACGGCGAGCAGGCCGGCCGGCAGCAGCATGGCGCCGGCGACGGCCATCCACCGTCGAGAAAGGAGGGACGAAGCTCTCACGCGTACCCCAAAAGGAAGCGGAATCAGGTGGACTCGGTCAGAGATCGTCAGCCTCGCCCCCGTCTGACAACGTTGTCAAGAAACAAGCTGGAAATACTGCTTACCGATCTCGCCCGGGCTGCCCGGAGGCGGCCTTTGCGGCGTACGGCCCGATTCCACCAAAGCCCGGCCGGGGACACGGCAGGAGCCCTCTCCCACGTCTTGGGAGAGGGCTCGGGCCGTACCGGCGGATCGGACTTTGCGGGCGGATCGCCTCAGGGCGCGTCCGCCGCGGGCGGGACCTGCGACGGCGCCTCACTGGCCGCCGGATCGGGCGCGGCGGTGGTGGACTGCGACGGCGCCGGCAAGGACGGCGGCGCCGAGGCCGGCGGGGACGGCGGCGCAGCGGTGGCGCTCGCGCCGGGCTTCGGCTGCGCCTGCGGGCCGGGCAGCGGTTTCGCGGCGATCGTGGTCTCCGGGAAGTCGAAGGTCCAGCCGTCGGCGAGCAGGTCCGGGATCAGCGTGCGCAGCGCCTCCACGGTCTGCCGCCGCTCGCCGCCGCCGTCGTGCACCAGGACCACCGCGCGCGGGGTCAGTTGCTGCTCGATCCGCGCGGCGATCGTGGCGGCGCCGGGCAGCAGCCAGTCGTCCGGGTCAACCACCCAGCCCAGCGGGGTGTGCCCGGCCTTCGCGCCGGCCTTCGCCGAGGGACCGAAGTCGCCGTACGGGGCGCGGTAGTAAGCCACCGTCGCGCCCGGGGCGGCCTCGGCGATGGCCGCGTCGGCCGCGTCGATGTCCGCCCGGCTCGCCGCCTCCGGGATGACGCCCAGATCGTCGTGGCGCATCGAGTGGTTGCACAGCCGGTGGCCGTCGGCGATGATCCGGCGCACCAGTTGGGGGTACCATCCGGCGTTCTCGCCGACCACACAGAAGGTCGCCTTGATCTGGTACTGGTCCAGCAGGTCCAGCATCTGCGGGGTGAAGTCGGACGGGCCGTCGTCGAAGGTCAGCGCGAGCCGCTTGCCGGCGTGCTCGGTGCGCACCACCGGCTCGTACCCGGCCGCGGCGGCGTGGATGGTGGCGACCGTGTCCGGGCTCTTGACGTCGTGGCCGGTTTTTCCGAAGTCGCCGGCGGCGGCGCTGCCGACGTGCGCCGGGGCCGGCAACGGCGTCACCGGCCGCCCCTGCAGGGCCGACTTCGTGAAATCCCGCCAGATGTACGACGGCATGGTGTCGCCCTCGATCGGCTTGTTGCGCGCGTCGCGCAGCGGCCCCGGCTTCGCCTTGCCCACCCAGACCACGCTCGCCAGTTCGGGCGTGTACCCGGCCATCCAGGCGTCCTGGTTGTCCGGCGTGTCGAGATACTGCTGGGTGCCGGTCTTGCCGGCCGCCGGGCGGCCCGGGGTGATGTCGTGCTCGCGCACCACGCTCTGCAGCACGGTGGTGACGTCGGCGGCGATCCGCGGGTCCAGCACGGTCGCCGCGCTGTCCGGCGTGGTGTACCCGGCGCCGTCCGAGCCGGTCACCGACTGCACGAAGTGGCGCTGGTGCCGGACGCCGCCGCCGGCCAGGGTGGCGTAGACGGTGGCCAGGTCGCCCGGGACGACCGGGTAGCGGCCCATCGAGATGTCACCGCGGGTGCGGCCGGGCGCCGGGTCGCCCTTGACGTCCACCATCGACTTCCGGCCGTCGTACTTCTCCGGGATGCCCAGCCGCACCGCCGTGTCACGCACCCGGTCCGGACCGATCTGCGCGGTCACCGCGTAGAAGGGGGTGTTCAGCGAGTCCACCATCGCGTGCTGCAGCGTGCACTCGGGGCACTGCAGGTTGTCGTGGTTGCGCAGCGGCACGCCGCGGTCCGGGAACAGCCGCGGTGAGCTGCCGTCCCAGCGGGACTGGTAGGCGATGCCCCGACCCAGCGCGGCGGCCAGCACGATCGGCTTGAACGTCGAGGCGGCCGGGTGCGGGGCTGCCGCGTTGTCGAAGTAGCCGCTGCCGCGCTCGCCGCCGTAGTACGCCCGCACGCCGCCGGTCGCCGGGTCGAGGGCGACCAGGGCCGCCTGCAGTCCGGCCGGCTGGCCGCGCAGCTGGGCCTGCACCGAGCTCAGCGCGGCCTGCTCGGCCGCCTTGTCCAGCGTGGTGACCACCTTCAGGCCCTGGGTGTGCAGCTGCCGGGAGGTGATGCCGTGCCCGGCGAGCTCCCGCTCCACCTGGTCGACGACCAGGCCGAGGGGGCCGCCGATCGGCGAGACCGCCGGCTTGGTCGTCGGGTAGGTGAACGTGGACGGGTCCACCCAGCCGCTGTCCCGGGCGGTCGCCACGATCCAGTTCCAGCGCCGCCGGGCGGCGGTGGGGTCGTGGTCCGGGTCGAAGCCCCACGGGTCCTTGATGACCGCGGCCAGCACGGCGCTCTGCCCGAAGTCCAGCCGGTCCGGCGTGACTCCGAAGTAGGCGCCGGCCGCCGCGGCGATCCCGTACGCGCCGCGGCCGTAGTAGATCGTGTTGAGGTAGGCCTCCAGGATCTCGTCCTTGGAATGCTCGCGTTCCAGGTTCACCGCGAGCGCCAGCTCCCGCATCTTCCGGTCGACGGTTACCGCCTGGCTGAGGAAGGCGTTGCGAGCGTACTGCTGGGTGATGGTGGAGGCGCCCTGCCGCTGCCCGCCGGCGTCGGCCACCATCGCCCGCGCCACGCCTCGCAGCGACACCCCGGCGTGGTCGTAGAAGTCCCGGTCCTCGGCGATCAGCACGGCCCGGCGCAGCTCCGGCGAGATCGCCGACAGTGGCACGTCGTTGTGGTCGGTGGCGCCCACCCGGGCCAGGATGGAGCGGCCGTCCCGGTAGTACAGCACCGACGCCTGCGGTTGCGGCGCGGCGCCGGGGACCGGCACGGACTCGACGTACGCCTCGGCCGCGCCCACTCCGGCGCCGGTCCAGAACGTCAGGACTGCGGCGGCGACGGCCAGGATCCGGCGCCGGCTTCGTTTCTCGGTGGATTCCCGCTGCACATTGATCTAGACGGGACCGGACGCCGGTACGTGGACCATGATCTTCCGTGACCGCGCCGTCACTCCCTCACGCGGGTACGGTGGCCTGCGGTTTCGCGAGATCACCGGCAGGTTGCATGAGATATGTCGCAATCTCACATCTGGTCGGACTCCAGCGTGCCGCCGTTGGCGACGTCCTCGCGCTCGATCTCGTCGAAGCGGATGCGCACCGAGGCCCGCGGCGCCTTGAGGATGTCGACAGCCGCGGCGGTGACCGCCTCGGCGAACTCCCGCCGCTGGTCGAGGGTGCGACCGGACAGCAGTTCCACAGTGATGTTGGGCATGACCCCTCCTATTTCCGTAGGCAGAAACATTGCCCCGGCACACGGAACATGGTCAAGGTCTTGACATGGATCACCCTCACTGTGTTCCGTGCATTGACAAGTCGTTTCATGTAACGAAACACGCGGGTACTCCACGTCATACACCGGAGGGAGCGCACGTGACCACGCTCGACTGGTTCGTCATCGGCGGCTACCTCCTGGTGATGGTCGGCATCGGCCTCTGGGCCGAGAGCCGCGTCCACAACGCCGTCATGTTCGTGGCCTTCGCGGCCGTCGCCTACAACTACGGCCTGGCCATGTGCGTCTGGTGGGCCCTGACCATCGGGATCGGCATCGGGACCGACCCCTCTTTTGAAAGGTGGCTGGGCTGGGCAGCTACGAGCCGGGGCCGCGGATCCTCGCCCTGGCCGGCCGGGTCATGCACCGTTTCGACCCGGCCCGGCAGGCGTCCGGGGCGCTGCGCGCGCTCTGCGAGGCCACCGGCTTCACCACCCACTTCGCGATCCGCAACGCCGACGAGGCGGTGTACGTGGACAAGCAGGAGGGCCGCCGGCCGTACCAGATGCCGTCCCGGATCGGCATGAGCGTCAACCTGCACACCACGGCCATCGGCAAGGCGATCCTGGCGGAGCTCGGCGACGAGCAGGTGCTGGCGATCTGCCGCCGCACCGGCCTGGCGCCGCGCACCCCGCGCACGCTGACCAGCGAGGAGGAGCTGCTGGCCCACCTGGCCCGGGTCCGGGCCCTGGGCTACGCGATCGACGACGAGGAGAACGAGCCGGGCATCCGCTGCCTGGGGGTCGCGGTCTTCGACCACACCGGGCGGGTGCTCGGCGGCATCTCGGTCTCCGCGCTGGCCATGGACCTGGACCTGCCCGGCTTGCAAGCGCGGGCGCCCCAGGTCGTCGCCGCGGCCCGCGACGTGTCGGCGGCGCTCGGCGCCGCGGCGTCCACCGCCCGCCGGTAGCGCGGGGGTTCCCGGCGGCATTCGGCAATGTCAGGTGGACTCGACGTCAAGCAGTCTTGACTGACGCGGTGCTGGGCGTGACCGTCGAGGCGTTGTGGGGCGGCGCGCGCTGACGGCGACGGACGGCTCCAGCCGGAGATCCGCTGGAAAGCCGCCACCGGGCACCGTCAGCACGCGCCGGTGTCGGTGCGCCCTCGCCGCTGAACCAACAGCGTTACTCGGTGAGCACCTTCACGGAGTCGGGGCTGCCGCCGTTGCGGTTGATCGCGACGAAGAAGTCGCCGCCGATGTGGGTGACGTCCTCGATCTCGTCGGTCAGGTTGTTCCCCGGGATCCCGATGTCGGTCTCCACATCGCCGCCGGACCAGTTGTACTGGTAGATCCAGTTCCACCCGGTCTCCGGCGTCGAGTCGTTGATCGACTTGGTGTTCCAGATGTAGTTCTCGGAGCAGTCGATGCCCTGGTCGGAACGGTTGTCGTGACTCGTCAGGCTGCTCTCCACGAGCGTCCATCCGCTGGTCAGCGAACCCGAGCCGGGGTGGGTCCACAGGCTGCCCAGGCGCCGGGCCGCATATTTGCCGGCTCCGCCGGCCGCCGTCGCGCTGTAGCAGAGGCCGCTGATGTTGCCGATCGGCAGATCGACCACCTCCGTCGCGCCGATGGCTCCACCGGAGCTCAGGTGCACGATCGTCACATCGTCGCTGGGAAACGCGGACTGGCTTCCCTGGGTGGCGATCAGGGCCGGGCCCTGGCCCAGGTAGTTCGCGTTGTAGGCGAGGTCGTTGCCGTGGCCGAGCTCGGGCATGGAGACCGGCGCCCCGGAGCAGACCCAGCTCGCGCCGTCCCAGGTGGAGCCGTCACGCGTCCACCGGGACAGGACCGGCTCCCCGGCGCTGCCCTTCGAGAAGATGATGTAGAGCTGGCCGCCCGGACCCGCCACCATCCCCTCCAGCACCGTGCGACCGGCCCGGCACGCGCTGCTGTTCGGGATGTTCAGCCGTTCCGCCCCGCTGCGGTCCGTGGCGGCGTCGGCGGGTGCCGTCGTGGCGAGGGCGATCCCGACCGAGATCGCGAGCACGGACGCGACGCTTGATGATTTCTTCACTTCAGGGTCCCTCCTTGGGGTAGGGGGACGCAGGGTATCAAAGATCATCAACCTGCCGGCGTCGCGTTCCGGCGGCCGGGGCGAGTGCCCGCCGAGGTCGGGGGCAGCCCGCGCTCGCGCTCGTTCAGTCCGCGACGGTTCCCGCCGTCGCCGTCGCGGCCCGCGCCGTGCTGCCCCGCACCACCAGGCGCGGCGTCTCGGTGCGGACGCTCTCCCGGGAGCCCGGGTCGGCGATCGCCTGCAACAGCGTGGTCGCCACCTGGGCGCCCAGCGCGTAGGTGTCCCGGGACAGGCAGGTCAGCGCCGGGTGCACGATCCGGGTCAGTACCGAGTCGTCGAACGAGACGATGGAGAGCGCCCGCGGCACCTCGATGCCCATCTCCAGCGCGACCCCGAGCCCCGCGGCGGCCATCAGGTCGCTGTCGTAGACGATCGCGGTGGGCCGGTCGGCGCGGGACAGCAGCGCCCGGGTGGCGGTGGCCCCCTCGGCGTCGCTGAAGTCGGTGGGCACCGACTCGGCGGCGCGCAGCCCGCGGGCCGCGGCCTGCTCGCGCAGCGCCGCAGTCCGCCGGGCGGTGTGCTGGTAGACAGGCGGCCCGGCGATGTGCGCGATCCGCCGGTGGTCGAGGGCGGCCAGATAGTCCACGATGGTGGTCATCGCCTCGGCGTCGTCGGCCCAGACGCTGGGCAGCCGGCCGGGCTCGCCGGGCAGGCCCAGCGCCACCGCGGGCAGGCCCAGCTCGCGGACCACGTCGATGCGCGGGTCGTCGAGCCGCAGGTCGACCAGGACCAGGCCGTCGACGCGGTGCTCGGAGGCCCAGTCGCGGTAGAGGTCGATCTCGGCGGCGAGGTCGCGGACGAGCTGGATCTGCACCGCGGACGAGCGCGCGGAGAGCACGTCCTGCATGCCGTACAGAATCTGGGTGTAGAACTGCTCGGAGCCCAGCGTGCGCGGATCGCGGGCGAGCACCAGGCCGACCGCGCCGGCCTGCGCGCCGCCGAGCGCGCGGGCGGCCCGGTGCGGCCGCCAGTTCATCTCGCGGGCCACCTCGAGGATGCGCGCGCGGGTCTGCTCGCTGACGCCCGGACGGCCGTTGAGCGCGAACGACACGGCGCCCGGCGACACCCCTACGCGTTTGGCGATGTCCGCGATGGTCGGCCTGTTACCCACGGCGGGCACCCTACTCCCGCTATAGCGTTTAGCCAGCGAAACACACCGCTCAATAAAGTGCGCCACTATTGTTGGCTATATCGATTTAGCTACTCACGATGATGTCCTGACCGGCGGCGAAGACCAGTCGCTGATCATGCTGATCCAGCAGTACGCCGGCGGCTTCTACGGCGACTTCGGCTACGCCTCGGCGCACCCGAAGGCCCTCACCACCCGACAGACCTCTCAGACTCCAGCCGCCCGCGGTTAGAGCTGGCTGAGGCGACCGGCCTGAGCTCTGGGTCCGGCGGGTTGCCGCCCGCCGGACCCCGTGGCGATGCCTTTCCCGATCAGTCCAGCCGCGCTTCGTTGAGCCGCTCGGCGAGGTCGGGCCGGCTGTAGGACGAGAACACTCTCCCGAGTTGCCCGATGAGATAGTCACGCTGCCCCTCGTCGAGCCGGCCGAGGAAGTCCCCGATGATCTCGGCGATCCGCGTGGGCGTGTCGGGACCACGGTCCGCGGCGAAGGACTCGGCGATCTGGTCGAACGGGACCGCCGCGAAGTCACCCGGCTTGTCGAGGTGGTGTTTCAGCCAGTAGCTGCGGGCCACCTCGGGGCGGGAGAAAACCTGCTCCCGGAGGAACTCGAGCTCGACGAGGTCGGTCTCCCAGCGCAGTCTCTCGACGGCGGCCTGCCGCCGAATCGCCTGCATCTCGTTGTACGCGGCCAGGACGTCCGGACTCACCTCCAACTCGACGTCCGCCCCGACGATCGACATATCGCCGTCGAACCGGCGTACCCACTGCCGGTCGAGCAGCAGGTTCAGTTCAGATTCGAGGTACGCGGCGTGCGCGACGTAGACCCGGGAGGAGAGCTCTGCCGCGCGCCTGTGGAGGTCGCGCTTAGCCGACTGGAACACTGCCTCCGCGCCGTGCCAGCGCAGGTCGAACGTCGCCAAGAACGGAAGATTCCGATTCCGGCTGCCCAACTCTGTCGTGAACCTGTCCTGCCGAATCCGGGGCGGGACCACGACCGCTGGCTGGTTCCCGGCACCGGAATCGTCCCCGCCGGCGAACCACCGCTGATACCAGCGGCTCTCCGGGACGGTCATCCGGCCACCGCCAGCGGGTCGGCTCGGTGCCGGGTCAACGGATCGATCTGGGTCAGTTGCCTGACAAGCTGGGTCCGGAATTTCCGCGCCTGTGAGTTCTCGTCCTGGCCGAGGACCGGCCGCCACTCGAACAGCAACGAGTGCACGGCCGCACAGTGGGTGCTCATGCCGTCGTCCAGCCCCGCCGGGCGGCCGTGGATCAGCAGATGCGCGATCAGATCGCGATCTTCCGGCCGCTCCCCCGCGATCTCCAACCAGGCTTTGAGCGCCTGCCGGAACTCTCCGCTCGGCTCTCCGCGCTGGCGGAAGAGATCAGCGAGCATTCGGGCCAGGTCGGCGCGCAACTCGTCGTCGCCGGCCAGCTCGCCGAACACCGCTCGGACGTCGGACGGTTCCTCGCTGATCGCTGCCAGCGCACGGAGACCGGCCATCCGCCTCGGACCGTCCTCACCCGTCCAGCTGACGACCTGCCGGAGGACTGCCGTGCGGTGTGCCGGGCGTTGCCACAGGGCTGTGACCGCGCCGATCACCTCGTCGTTGACGATCCCGCGAGCCGCTAGCCAGTTCATCCGGGTGAACGCCGCCTGCGGATAGGCATCAGCGAACGACCCCGCGGAAACCGCCGCGACAGCACCGAGCACCCGGGAATCCGCCGCTTCGGCGGCCCACTGGAGCAGCCGCCGCCGCATGATCGATCCCGCCTCCGGGCTCAGCGCCAGCGCGGTGATCAGATTGGTGACCACCGGGCGCAGTGCCGGGTGAGGCCACCAGGACTGGACCAGGAACCGCAGCTCCGGTGTGTTCGGGCTGGGCATTGCGAGGTGCATGTCCAGCATCGCGGCGGCGACCCGCCCGGCGATCCGCAGGTTGGGCGGTCCGTTCCGCATCGGCAGCACCGCGGCCCATTCCCAGAGCCGTCGCCGGAACTCCCGGGACTGGTCGCCGTGCACGAAGGCCAGCACGGATGCCGCGTAGGCGGCCCGGGTGAACCGGATCTGCCACAGCTCGTCCACCTCGGCCACGACATCCTGGGCGAGCTGGCGAATACCCGGGGTCCCGATCCCGCCCCGGAAGTCACGAGCCTCGCCGAGCGTCGCCCCGAGGCGTTCGGAGCGGTCCAGGACATCCGCAGCCGGTTCACCCTCCAGAAAGGCCAGGGCGATCAGGAACAAACGGGTACGCGGATCGGTGTACTTCCTGAACCAAGCCGCCAGTTCACTGTCCCAGTTCATGAACGCGCTCACCGACATCGCCGCGATGGCCGGCACCGGATCGCGCCGGTCTCGACCGATGATCTCCTCGGCCGCCTCGACGATCTTTCGGAACAGCCTCACCACCTGACTCGGCGTCGCTCCGTCGAGCACG